>JAURER010000043.1 GCA_030827315.1 Gemmatimonadota bacterium
CTGATAATCGATCAACCCGCACCCGCCATGGAGCCAATCATCCAAGGAGAGGACCAACGATGACCAAGGACGATTTCGCCACGAAGCTCGCGGCGAAGACAGACCTCACGAAGGCCAAGGCGCGTGAAGTGATCGACTGCATCTTCTCGACGGATTCGCGCGAAGGAATCATCGCCATCGAGCTCGATGCCGGTCGCGAGTTCACCGTGACTGGCTTCGGCACGTTCGGTACCCGTCGCCGCAAGGCGCGCGCGGGCCGCAATCCGCGCACGGGCGAGACCATCAAGATCGCCGCGATGACGGTTCCGACCTTCAAGGCCGGAAAGGGTCTCAAGGATCGCGTTCGCACCTGAGTCCCGGAGCACCCTTCGACCCGGCGGTCCTGGGTTAGCCCCGCGGTGACTCCCTCACGAGCCGCCCCGGGGTGATTCGAAGGAAGAGGCTACCGGCGCCAGCTGGGGCAACAGCCCCGCTCGAGGTGATCGTCTCGGGCGGGGCTTCTCCCTGACCCGGCCCGGACGCAGAGCCGGAGTACGGTGCTGGGTGCGCGGCTTCGCCGCATCATGCTGCAGTCGGGTCGTGACTCGAATCGAGGGGAGGAACCACCGTCATATGGCGGCAAGGAAGGGAGGTGGGCACGGGCGCCCGGTGAAGGGCTTCCGACCCGGAAAGGAGCCCGCTCAGCTCCGAAAGCAGAGAGCCCGGGCCGAGCTCGGAAAGAACGCCTCCTGGGCTCAGAAGCGGACCGTCGAAGCGATCGCGGGGCGCACGCCCGAAGAGGTGCGCGCGATGGTCCGCACATGGAGCCGTGGACTCGTGTCCGGCGGAGCGTTGCTGGCCATCGGCGGTGTCTTCCTCTACGGCCCGGCGCTGTGGGTCGGGGCCGTGGCACACCTCGTTGCCGCCGCGTTCCTGTTCCTAGGATACCGGCTCGGCAAGCAGGGCGCCGGGCTGGCCGAGATGGCGAAGAACCTCTAGAAAGCTTCCACGCCGGACGCGTGGCCGCAGCGTCCGGGGCGCGTCAGCGGCGCGGCATCCCCGGCATCGTCATGAGCATCCCCCCGCCGGCCAGGTGCGTGGCGTGGCCCATGACGTTGCGCTCGCTCTGCATCATGACGGCGAGCGGGAAGCCGCCCTGGAAAAAGATCCCGTGCCGCAGCGCCATGATCTCCCACGCGTCCCGGTCCGTCACCGCCGTCTCCGGGTCGAGGAAGAAGTCCAGCACGGCGCCGACCGCCGCCGGGAGGTCGTCGTTGTCCGGCGAGGCCGCCACGTCGGCGACCACCTCGAGCAGCATGCTCAGGTTGTCCCAGATCATGGCCGACTCCGGGCTCAGCCAGATCAGTCCCGGCGCGATGGCTGGGGCGAGCGGAAGCTCGGTCGGGAAGGCCTGAGGCGGTGCTCCGAAGGTCAGCTTCGCGAAGTACCTCGTGGCGACGGTGTCGACGCCCGCCGCGCGCGCGGCGCCGGGCGCGATATCGGTCAGCGGCTCGGTCGCGGCGAGCCTGAGCCAGCCCCCGGCCCACGACAGGCCGTCGAGGTCTCCGTAGGCGGTGCGAAACGCCTGTGCGTAGGGATGACTGTAGAGGACGTCCATGGACTTCGGGGCGCCGGCGAGAGCCAGCTCCGGGCGCGCACGGTAGCGATCGACCACGTGGGCCAGCGCCACGCTCGCATCGTCGACGCCCGGATCGGACAGCACCGAGAGCACCTCTCTCCGAAACGCCTGGCCCCAGCGCACCACCTCGGCGCCACGCGCGCCCAGAACCTCCAGACCCGCCCCTGGCGGCAGATCCGGCAGATCCCCGCGCACGCCGCGCGTGAGGCGGTCGAGCAGTTCGGCCGAGAAGTCCGCGGCCGACGGCACCCGCCCCGCAGCGCGCTCCGACGCCGAGCGCCGAGCCACCTCGGCCAGCATGACCGCGTGGATCTCGTCGAGGCGCAGCACCAGTTCGTGGAGGTCCGGGTGTTCCCGGCGCAGCGCGTCGGCCTGACCGAAGTCGCCCACCTGACCCACCGCCGCGGGGGGTACGGACGCCGCGACGAGCGCGGCGCAGGCACAGGAGACGAACGAAGATCGGTTCATGGACGGCGGACGCTGTGAAGGCCCAAAGTGCGCGGCAACGCTCAATGTTGGCCCTCGGCCCCGCCCTCAGCAACCGACGCGCGGGTTTGGGGCGCGCGCCCTGCCGCCTTTCGGATCCGGCGAGGATGCGCAAGAATGTCGAGGTTAGGAATGGTACCTGTCCCTGAAGGAGTTCGGCCTTGCTTTGGAAGGCACTCGGCCTCGTGGCCGTATCCGGATTGCTTCCCCTGTGCGGTGCGGACGCCCAGGACTGGACGCGTCGCGAATTTCCCCTGGCGCCGCCGAACGCGACCGGGAATTTCGTGGCGCCCTATTTCGATGGCTTCTACCCGAACGCGGACGGTAGCTACACGCTCTCCTTCGGCTTCCTCAACCGGAACGACTCGGAGCTGATCGAGATCCCGCTGGGCGCCAACAACTTCATCGAGCCGACCGAGTACGACGGGGTCCAGCCCACGACGTTCCCCGTCGTCGGTTACAGCGGCTTCGGCGGCCCCCGCGAGCGTGGTGCCTTCGGGGTGATCGTGCCCGCCGACTTCGAGGGCGACGTCTGGTGGACCGTGCGGACCAACGGCTACGAGACCAGGGTCCCGGGACGCCTCGAGTCGCCCGGCCAGCTGATCAAGGGCGCTTACGAGCTGAGCACCGGCCCCATGGCCGCCGGCTCGATGCGGCCGTCGATCCAGTTCTCCGAGAGCGGGCCCAGCGTCTTCGGCATCGAAGGGATCTGGCACCCCGACACGCTCACGACGGCGGTCGGCGAAGCCGTGCGCGTCGACTTCTGGACCCGCGACCGCGGCGAGCGGGAGCTCGGCTTCGTAAACATGACGCTCTGGAAGCACCAGGGCCCCGTCGGCGGGCGCATCGCGTTCGAGTCGCTCACGGCGGCGCCGGATGGGGTCCGGCCCGTACGAGTGGGCCGTCCCCATGGTCCGGGCCCGGTCGAGGTCGGGCAGTCGGTGCTCATCCCGGTCGACGGACCCGATGCGCATCGAGGACGCTTCACGGCGACGTTCGATCAGCCGGGCCTGTACCTCGTTCGCATCCGGATCGACAACTTCTCGAATGACGACAGCACGCCGGGCAACCAGTGCTGCTGGTCGAACGGATATATCGCCGTACGCGTAACCCCCGAACCCCTGGAGTAGCGTGCGCGCCGCCGGAACACGGCCCGACCGCTGCCGTCGCCTGGAGTCCCCCCGAAGGAGCACGACCATGACGGTCCTCGATCTTCGACTCGAAGCCCGCGTCGCAGCGATCGGTGCCACCGCGATCGCGGCCCTCTCGCTGCTCGTGGTACCCACGCCGGTCCACGCGTGGCAGTCCGCCGGTCCGTCGCCGGACGGGACCCATGTCGACGTCACCTTCAGCCGCGACGTCGCGCCGATCCTGCAGGAGAACTGCCAGGTCTGCCACCAGTCGGGCGCCATCGGTCCCATGTCCCTGATGACGTACGAAGATGTTCGGCGCTACGCTCGCCGCATCGCCCGCATGGTCGAGGCGCGCGACATGCCGCCGTACCAGTACGACGCAGACGTCGGCATCCAGGACCTCAAGGAGGACTGGAGACTCAGCGACGAGCAGATCCGGACGATCGTGGCCTGGGCGGAGGCCGGTGCGCCGGAGGGTGACCCCGCCGACCTGCCCGCGCCCGTCACCTGGCCCGATCCGGCGGAGTTCGGCCTCGCGGAACGCTTCGGCCCGCCCGACCTCATCGTGCGCTCGGACCCCTACGACGTCCCGTCCGTCGGCCAGGACCGCTGGTGGCGTCCCCTCGTTCCCACCGGTCTGGCCACGGACCGCTGCATCAAGGCCATCGAGACCAAGCCGTCGGTCGTCGGCCGCGCGGTGGCCCACCACGCCAACTCCGACTTCCGGGTGGCGGGGGAACGTGCCGGCCGCCTCTCGGAGTACGCGCTCGGAAAGGTCGGCGAGATCGTGCCCGAAGGCTCGTGCCGAAAGGCTCCGGCCAACTCCGACGTCGTGTTCGACATCCACTACTGGCCGAACGGCGTCGAGATCGAGGGCGACCAGGTCGAAGTCGGCATCTGGCTGCATCCCGAGGGGTACGAGGCGGAGCACGATCAGACGCTGACCCTGTACTTCCTGCAGGGCGGGCGCGGGTACGACATCCCGCCGCACGGGACGCTCATGACGCAGGGCATCCACACGTGGGACACTCCGGTGAAGCTCGACAGCTGGCAGCCGCACGGCCACACCCGGCTCGTGGCGATGTCCATCGAGATCCTGCGGGAAGACGGCCGCAAGGAGATGGTCAGCATGGTGTCGAACTGGAGCGCCCTGTGGCACCACAGCCACATCTACGAAGACGATGTGGCCCCACTGATCGACGTGGGCGACAAGGTCATCCTGACCGCGTGGTACGACAACACCGAGAACAATCGCTACAACCCGGACCCGGACCAGTGGGTCGGGATCGGCGATCGGACCGCCGACGAGATGTCGCACGCGTGGATGGCGGTGACCCATCTCGACAGGGACAGCTTCGAGAAGCTGAAAGCCGAGCGCGCGGCCCGGCTCGTGAGCCAACGCCCGGACCGCGACCGCTGAGAGGGACGGGCGCGACGCGACCCGCATGCTGTCGCGTTGCGCCCCCCGTCGGGCCAGCGACGGAGGCGTAGAGCAAGTCGGCAGACGGGGTGGATCCCTAGGTGGCCCTTCCGTGTACCCCGCCGCACGACGGTTCCACGCTTCCGATTTTTCAGCACATGAACCCGATCAAGACAGCCTACGCGTCACTCGTACCTGTCGGCTTTGCCTCGGCCCTCTCCGCCATCGCCCTGTGCCCACTCGTCCTTCGCGAGCCAGGGTACGTGCGAGCGATCCTCGGGGCCGCCGCAGCGCTGGCGCTGGCCTCGGTCGTACTCTTCGTCACCGCGAACGCGGCCGGACGGGCGCTGCGCATCCAGCGCGACATCCGCCGGGTGCACTGGGTGCAGATGTGCGCCCAAGGCTCGGTGCTCGTCTGGTGGGGAATCCACGTCCGGTCGGTTTATGGCTATGCGCCCATGATCGCGGCGCAGATCCTCTTCGCCTTCGGTGTCGACGCCCTGATTCAGTGGTTTCGGCGCGACACCTACCGCATCGGCTTCGGGCCCGTGCCCGTAATCTTCTCCACCAATCTCTTCCTTTGGTTCAAGCCGGACTGGTATCACTTCCAGTTCATGATGGTCGCGGTCGGGTTTCTGGCGAAGGAATTGATCCGCTGGCAGAGAAGTGGCGCGTCAGCCCACATCTTCAACCCGTCGTCATTTCCGCTTGCCATCGCCTCTCTGCTGTTGATCGTCACGGGAACCACCGGCATCACCTGGGGACCGGAGATCGCCACGACGCAGTTCAATCCTCCCCACATGTTTCTCGTCATTTTCCTCGCTGCGCTGCCGGGCCAACTGCTGTTCGGCGTGGCGACCATGACGTGGTCTGCGGTGTTGAGTGCCTATGCCTTCGGTCTGATCTATTTCTGGTTGACAGGCGTCTACTTCTTTCACGACGCCTACATCCCGATCGCCGTATTCCTGGGGATGCACCTCCTGTTCACGGATCCTTCGACGTCGCCCCGTTCAGAGTCCGGTCGCGTAGTCTTCGGGATTCTCTACGGCATGGGGTGCACTCTTCTGTTGCCGGTCCTGGAGGGTCTGGGGGCTCCGGGCTTCTATGACAAGCTCCTTCCGGTACCGATTCTCAACCTGTCGGTCCGTTTCATCGACAGGATCGCCCAGGGCGGGTTCTTGAGTCGACTTCAGCCCGCTCGCCTGGTGTCGTGGACGGGTATCAAGACGACGCGACTCGCGACCGCCTCGCTCTGGGCGGTCACCTTCATCGGAGTCTCCGCCGCGGGCGGAATCGGGGACGAACACCCGGGTCAGTATCTCCCGTTCTGGGTCGAGACCTGCGACGCCGGCAATGGCGAGGCATGTGAATACCGGGCATTCATGGAGCAGGTGTTCTGCGCGCAGGGGTCGAGCTGGGCGTGCAACGAGGCGGGGGTCACGCTCGCTCGGCAGCTCGGGAACCCTCGCGCGGCCAGAGGTGCCTTCGAGCGGGCGTGCGAGGCCGACGTCCGGATCGCGTGTCAGAATCTGGTGGATTCATCAAACCCGACCGTCCGCCTGGCCCGAAGTTCCCCTCCGCTGGCGGAGCTCCCGATCGTCATCCGAGGGAGCAAGGGACCGGTCGTCGAACGCCGTCCGGAGGCGCTGCGCAGTCTGGGTTGCAGCCGAGGCTGGGACGTCCTGTGCGCCACCTGACCTGTCAGATCTGACGCTACTCCGCCCGACCGCCGAGGGCCTGCGTCACGAGTTTCCGCCCGGCCACCGACTCAGCGCGAATCGCGCGGTCGAGAACCCTTCCTGGAGTTCGCGCTCCCGTTCCAGAACGAGCGCGGCGAGCATCCGTCCGGTCGCGGGGCTGTGCTTGAAGCCGCTGCCTGAAAATCCGGCGCCCACGACCATGTCGTCTCCCAGGCGATCGACGATGGGCTGGCCGTCGGAGGTCATCGTGTAGAGGCACGATTCCACGATCGCCGGCCTTTCGTGATCGAGGCCGGGCAGATGAGTCCGGACGTAGTCGGCGACCCTGGCCACGTACGGTGCGACCGTGCCGGGATCGACCCGGTCCGGGTCCGTCGGGGGCCCACCGTGGAAGAGGACCTTCACCAGCCCCGGGTACTCGCACGACGGCAGCGCGTAGATCCCCGTCAACCGGGCATTGAACAGGATCGGGAAGCCGTGGGCGGCGCTGTGCGTGTCCGCCGGATCCCGCCAGTACGTTACCGGCACCTGCACCGTGTGCAGGTGCGCCCCCAGCCGGGGCAGCAGCCTCGCGGTCCATGGGCCCGCGGAGACCACCGCCTTGTCGAAACGCGCGGATTCCGGGTCCGCTGCTGCATGGGAGCGAAGGCCGACGCGCACGCCACCGGCCGGGAGGGGCTCCACCGATTCGGCCTGAGCGGTCACGATCCTTCCGCCGAGCTCGAGAAATTTCCTCTGCACGGCGGCGACACAACGGTGTGCGAAGAGGACCCCGCCGCCCGGATCCCAGGCCGCGCCCCACTCCTCCGGATAGCGCAGCAACGGAAATCGTTCGGCAATGGCGTCGTGCGTGAACCATTCGCACGGGCGGCCACCGTCACGCACGATCGCCATGTGCTTCTCGAGAAAGGGGTCGCCCTCCGGGCCGAAGTTCAGCAGACCGGTCCGCACGAAGAGCGGCTCGCCCTTCTCCCGCTCGAGCGCCTGCCATCGATGCAGCGAGTACTCCAGCCGGTCGAGCTCGTCATCACCCAGAAAGCGAAAGGCACGCGACTGTCCATGCGAGCTCCCCCTGGTATGCGGAAGGGGGAACTGCTCGACCAGCGTGGTGCTCGCGCCCGCCTCCGTCAGGTGCAGCGCGGTCCAGGACCCGATGATCCCGGCGCCGATGACGCAGATGTCGTGCTGAGGTGCGGGCATGGGGCGGCGCTTCGTGGGAGCGGAGTGCGGACGGCGGCAGGTGGCCGGTGGACACAATAGGCCCCTGTTGCCGCGATCACCACGCGAGTTCGCGCGCGCACGGGTCGACGACAGGCGCATGGGCCCCGCGCACCGGCCGGCGTTGCGTGTTGGCGGAGCGGTCGAGACGATTTAAGCTCATAAATCCACCCCGCGCGGCGGACGGCGTCAACGGCGTCAGTCCTTTGGGCGGGGCGCCGGCTGCCCTCGCGGCGCCCGATCCCGACCCCCAACGCTCGATCGATCCGTGAACTCCTCCACGATCTCCGCCCCGCTCACCCGACTCGCGACCATCCTCCTCGGCCTCGCGATCGTGCCCTTCCTGGGACTGCTGGCACTGGCCCTCCCACGCTTCCACACGGGTCTCGGCACCGATCAGATCGTCACGTTCTACGTTGTCCCGTTCCTCGTGGTCGTGGGACTCGCCGTCGTCATCCGGTCCAGGCCCGCCGTCAGGGTGGCGGTCGCGCTCCTGCTCTGCTCGCTCGGCGGCGCGGCGCTCGCCGGAGAAGTCGTCGCCGGATTCATTCTCGGCGGGTCGGAGTCCCGATCCGAGCCCGCGGGAACGGAGCGCTCGCTGGCGGATCGGGTCATGGATCTCCGAGCAGCCGGACTGGACGCCTACCCCAACGTCTCGGGCAACATCGTCGTCAATTCGAGTCCTGAACTGGTGGCGGCCGGGACCAGCTTCTACCCCGTGAGCCCGTCGCGGGCGTCCTCGGTGATCGCCATGTGTACGGAGACGGTCGAAGACGTCGTGTACCGGTCGGACCGCTTCGGCTTCAACAACCCCGACTCCGTGTGGGACGCCGGCCACGCCGATCTCCTCCTCGTGGGCGACTCCTATACGCAGGGACTGTGCATTTCAGCCGAAGGCCAGATCACGGCCTTTCTCCCGCCGCAGTGGACGACCGTGAACCTCGGCTGGATGGGCGCGGGCGGGCTGCTCGAGCTGGCCACCATGCGCGAGTACGGCGCGGATTTCCGCGCTCCGGCGGTCGTGTGGATCTACTACGAGGGCAATGACCGGTACGACCTGTCGCGGGAGGTCGAACGGGCTTGGCTGACCGCATATCTCGACCCCGACCACCGCCAGGGGCTCCGGGCCCTGTACCCTGCGGCGGACATCGCGTACGCGGAGTGGATCGAGGCGCTCGTCACGGACCGCCCCGGGTCGACGCCTTCGGCGTCGGGGCGCTTCAGTCCGAGGGACGCCGTCACGTTGAGCCGACTGCGGCAGCTCTCGGGGTTCGGCGTGATTTTCCCGTCTCGCACCTCGGCGATCGGACGGCTGCCCGACGTCCTCGAGCGGGCCAGGCTCGACGTCGAGGGTTGGGGCGGCACGCTCTACCTCGGCTACATGCCGGCGTATCAACGGTACCGCGCCCTGGTCGGTGAAGGCGTGCCGGGCAAGCGGGAATTGCTCGAGGCGGCAAATGAACTCGGGATCGAGGTCATCGACTTCGACGCGGCGTTCCGCGCGCACGGGCGACCCCGGTCGCTGTGGGCCCATCCGCGGGGCCACCTAAGCGCCGAGGGAAACCGGATTGTGGCTGAAGAGATCGCGGAAGCGGTCCGCGAGCGCGTACGGCGCTAAGACAACCTCGCCTTTGGGCATACCCACCCGCCGGAAGCCGACTCGGTTTGCACATCTGCGCCCCAGCGCGTAGACTGCGGACGTTTGCGTCGATTCTGCGGTACGGGGGGGGAGGGGAAACCTTATCCACAGGAGTGCGAACATGATGGGAAAGGTCTTGATGTACGGAGCGGTGCTCGTCGCCGCGGTCGCAACGGCGATGCCTGAGTTGACGGGCTATTACGGCCTCGTCCTCGTCGCCGCGGGCCTCGCAGCCGGCTTCATGAAACCGCTGGACGAGGTCACCCACCGCATCGCTTACTATGTGGTAGCGGCCACGTTGCCCGCAGTGGCGGACAACCTCGACGCGATCCCCGCCGTCGGCTCGTACGCCAATAGCTTTCTGGACGCCGTAGCCGTGTTCATTGCGGGCGTGGCCCTGGCCAACGTCATGCTGCAGCTGCTCACTCAAGTCAAAAACGCCTGACATCGGGCGACCCGAAAAGACTGACCAAACGCTCGTCTGCGAATGGTCGGTGGGTACCCGCCCTCCCGGTCGATCCGGGGGGGCGGTTTTTTTGACTAGAGCTCGAGCTCGATGAGGCGCCCCAAGGGGCTGCCGCTCACGGGGTCACGTAACCGCAGCATGATCCGGATGGGCCCCTCCGCGGGCCCGTACGCCTCGACCCAGGCCCGGGCGAGCGGGGACAGATCGAACGCCCGCTCCTGCGTGACGAGGGCCTTGCACCTGTCGCCGCCGTCGTCGTGCGTGACGAGCGCGTTCACCTGCACCGGATTCGACTCGAGCCATCCTCCCCAGGCGACCAGGTCCATGCGATGCGGAGCACAGCCTCCGCCGTAGGTGACCTCCGCGGTCAACGTCCGGCCCGACGCTTCCACGGCACCCAGGGTGTAGGGCGAACCGGGCCAGTCCGCCTCCTCGGTGTCCGGCGCCACGAGGGCGGGAAGGCGGCGGGACCCCAGGGAGGAAAGGTGCAGGATGCTCTCGGCCAGGGGTGCGGGGATCCGCGAGGCGACGCCCCGGACGCTCGCCGATTTCCCGCCACGGCGGTACGAGAGGTCGTAGGCGAACTGGTCGCAGCACTCGCTACCGTAGTCTCCTGCCAACCGGAAGACCCCCGCCCGCTCGAGTCTGCCCGCGAGGTCCTCGACCTGGGCATCCGAAACCGGCAGGATGAGGTCGCCCTCGCCCCAGTCGCACAGGTTGGCACAGAGGCCGCCGCGCACCTCGCCCTCGGCTCCGTCCACGACGAAAGACATGGATACGCCGGCGAAGCCTCCCGACACGCCTAGCGTGAGGTACACGTCCTCGGCGTCGATGAGCTCGAAAGGACCGGCGGTTTCACATCCCGCCAGAACCAACCAGAGAAGAGCCGGCCAGCATGTCGTACGCATCGGGGGGAGTCTCCTCGCGAGCCTCGGACAGAGTCTTCTCAACGGCTGGGAATCACCATGGACACATTCGGCGTGAGCATCCCAGGGTCAAGGCGATCGCCGGCCGTTCCGGGGCCACGAACGGAGTCCGCAACCAGGCTATCACCTACGAAAAACGCAGTCAATCGATCAACGGCCTACCGGGGATCTTTGCAGATCTCGCTCATGGCGGACCGCTTCGCGGACCTCAGACCTTCCACGCAGTCAGGGAATCCCGGAACGTAGACCATGCGTCTCTACCGCCAGTAGAGCGGGAAACCGGGCTCGTGTACGACCGCGAAAAGGGGTGGCCGTCGTGACAACCCGCAGGGTGTGGTCCAGCGCGCCTTCCTGCCCGAGGACGAAGGCATTGTGGTAACGCAGCACGCCGCCATGAAGCATGAACACGAAGTCCACCGGCTGTTGCCGACTGAGTGAGGCTGGATCGCGCATGCCCTCGGCGAATCGAAACCCGCCCGGTCCCCTGGACCGGGCGGGTTTCATGAGCCATCGCGAGTACCCCGACACCTCACCGAGTCGGCCGTCTACCCGGAGTACATTCCTCCCGCCTCGACGATGATCACGAGTCGCCCATCGACAACCCGAAACAAGTTGCCCCACTGGCCGAACGCGATGATTTGACCTTCGGCATCTCGAACTTCGTACGGGCCCCATGCCAGCGCGAGGTCGTCCACGACAGCGCGGTAGCCGTACCCGTGCGCGATCAGGGTCGTACCGGGTTCCATCGGTTGCATGCCGGAGGCAAGAGCTTCGCGCCCCATGAGCATGCCACCATCCATGACCTGCATGCCGGCCTCGACGAAAGAATTCGCGGCAAGCGCGTCGAAGTCCCCATCGTGGAGAAATCCGAGGTACTGGTCGATCGCCTGATCGACCCTATCGCTGCTCTCTCCGGTGTAAATCTCGTCCATCTCTCTCGTCACGGAGGCGAAATCCGCAAGGGGGATGGCGGATGAAGCATTGTCGAAAACGGCCTGAAGCGCAGGACCCGAGACATCGTAGAGGTTGAGCCACGTTCCAGTCCTGACGTCCGCCTCGGAAGCGCCGGATAGGCGCCACTCGCCTACCGCCATGACGTGGTCAGGACCCACGGACCGAGACTCCACCAGCGTCAACTCGATTAAGGACTGGATTTCGGACGCAGCGAATGACTCCGCGTAGTGATCGACAACCGCCTGCCGACCATACATCGGGGTTTGCTTCGAACTCGCGATTCGGACGGCGTTTTCAGCGTAAAGCGCGCCCAGAGCACCCGCATCTGATGCAGCCCACGCGACTTCGAACGCGTCGAGGTGCGCTTCAATCCGCGCCGAGACATCGTCAGGCTCACCGGCACAGCCCGACATTGCAGTCATGCCCACCACGATGAAACCGAGAATCTTGGCTTTCACAACCTACCTCCTTCACGGGAATCGGCGGCCTACGTTCTCTACCCGCCGCCATTCAGCACTCTTCTCGAAGGCTCGTCAAGATGTTTGACAAGATATTGGACAAAACTTGCAGGCGGGCGGCCAGAGGACGAGCCGCCACCCCGGCCCCGCCGAGCGTCAGAAACGACAAGACGGATCCTGACGCTTTCTTGACGCGGCGGACTTCTATTAGGCGCACGAGCGCAAACGCGAACTCGGCCGGCGTTGAATAAAGCCTCCCACCCGTGAGGATTATCCCATGCGGCGGAAACTCCTGAATGGTGCCATGGGTCCGGTCATGGTGTCCCGCGTGTCAGGCTGCGTGCCCCGACCGACGGTCCATGGGGTCACCCAGGCATGGGAATGGTTCTCGTCCTCCGGAGCGTCATTCCAGCGAGGTCGGTATTCCGCTGGACAGCCCCGTGGCGACTGGATGACGGAGGGCAGGGTCCAGCCCTTCTCTCCATGCCCCGCCACGACGCTTGAGGCGCGTTCGGATGCGCGGGCCAGGATCCTCATTGCGGGCAACTCGCTGATCCTGATCTCGCTCGCTACGTTGATCTTCGGTGCGACCGTCAGGGCTCGTGGGTCTGAAGGTGTGCAGCGAGCGTGATATGATCCAAGTCGAAATCCTGAATCGACTATCGGTTCACACGTCGGCGGGCGACACGGTGCCCCTCAGCCCGACCCTCCACGACCTCATCCTCATACTGGCGCTCCGAGATCCGAGGAGCGATCAACCGTGGACGCGGCTCGAGATCGCAGACCTGCTTTGGAGGACCGGCACGCCCGATGCAAAGAGCCAGCGGCTGCGCCAGGCGCTCACCGATGCGCGAAAGACGCTGGGAAAAGACTTCTTCGACACTTCGTCGCCCAGTCTCCTGACGATCAATCCTGAGACCGTACGCGTCGATGCCTGGGAGGTACGGGCGGCTTTAAGGGAGGATCCGGTTCGAGGTGCCCTTCAACACCCGCTTCCGAAGCTGCCTCCACTGCGCAGACCTCGTCTTCGGTCGGCCAAGGCGGCAGACTCACTGGAGGATTGGGTCGACGAGACCCTGGCTCTGACGCCCTCAGACGAGCCTGCGTCGACCCCCTCGCCCCGCGGCCTCGCGACTCTGAACCGCGATTGGTCGACGGCTCAAACCGGCGAGATTGCCATTGAGTGGCTGGTTTTCCGAGCGAGAAGCGACGCTCCTTTCCTGACGGGCCTCGTATCCGAGGTGTCGGCACGAAGAACGCTGGCGATCCTTCAAGCGGGCGCGCAGCGAATCCTCGAGGTCGGGAACAACCTGGCGATCGTGGAGCTCTCCGGCCCTGACATCGCCCGACGCCTGTATTCGCGTCTCTCTGAATTACCTGGTGCGGCAGGAGCAGATGCCGAACGGGTCGAAACCGTCTCGACATGGTTCGGCACGCATCAACACACTCGGTATTCAGAAGAGGTTGTCCAGGGCCTTGCCGACCTGCTTGAGGCGGTGCTCTGGGAACAGCCTTTGGTTCTGGTCTCAGAGATCGGGAGCACGAGCTCTGACGACTTCCATGCTCTAGCCTCCATTCTGTCGGCCACCTCGGATCTCACGGGACTCACCCTTGTGATCACCGGCGTTGGAGCGTGGGACTTTGCCTCGCTACCCCCTGCACTGACGAGGGCACTCCCGTCTCGAGTTGTCCAGATCCAGGAGCAGGCCCCGGGTAGACCTGACAATCTCCCTGCAAGTCCGACGCCTCCGAAGAGCCCTCGGACGACATACGCAGGTGCCCTCGCGGTGACGGCCATCGCGGCCGCGCTCGGCCTTACGACCCTTCTTCCTGCGCCCGATCCCGCCAACGAGCCTGCCGCGTTGCGGGCAGCCGACCTCGAGGTCCTGTTCTGCACCTCCGGCGAGGGTCCCGCCGGGTTTCTGTACTCATGGTTGAGCCGCTCTGACCGGTTGGAGCGACTGGCAGAGTATGCCGGCGGGTGTCCCACACTGGTCGAAATCCGAAGCGATTCCATCGTCGTGGCGACGGGTGGAACTCCAGCGGAGCCCCTTCTCCAGGCGCAGTGGGCTCCCTACCACTCCGAGGTGTTGGACCTCGAGCCGTCGCGTGTCGTAATCGCCCCCCCCGAGGGAGCCCGAGCCGTCGGCCGAGCTCTCTCCCCTGGCGGCGAGGTGGTTTGGCTCGTTGGGCCCAACCTGATCTTCAACCCGGTAGACGGGGATTGGGCTCGAATGACCAGCATGGGCGATTCGCTGGTATGGGCTAGAACCTGGCTCCGTGCTGCGGCCACAGGCGGTCAGGCGCTTGCCACACCGCTCCATGACGATTTCGAGTCTTACTACCTGGTGGACCTCGAACGCGACTCGATACGCTCTGCGACTCTTGGACGCCTCGGTGACGGAAGCCTTCAGGGGTCTCTGCTCTATTTCTCAGAGGGCAACCGGGGAGACGAAGAGAACGGCAGCCTCGAGATCTGGCTCAAGGACCTCGATTCCGGCTTCACCACACCGCTCACCGAGAACAGCTGGAACGACTATGAGATCGCCTTGTCGGACGACGGGCGATTCCTGTGCTGGCAGGATGAGGAGTTCGGTCATTTCGCGAGCCAGATCCGCGTTCTGGACACCCAAACCCGGGAAAGCTGGACTGTGGGCCTGCCCGGAGCACGAAACTCGAGGTGCGCGTTTGCCTCTTCAGGGGACTGGATCGTCCATGAGGTGATTGAGGTAGGTGGTCGCCGGCATCTCCGCCTCGTCTCGGTGAACGGCTCCTCGGCCACGATCTTTTCGCAGACTCTTCCCGAGCCAGAGCGGGCGGTGCTTCTGATTCGCGAGCGCGTGGGACGCCAGCCCACGTAGCCGCGACGCGGCCACCTCAGGAAGCTCGAAACCGGTTCGCTGACGCCATCGGTCGTGATCTTGACGGAAGATTGACGGTCCGCCTGTACGGTACGGTTCCGCTGACCCCAGGGGTGCCCTCCCCTCTGAGATCGACAGCCGACAAGCAGGCAGGATCGCCGATATGAGCCACCGACGCACCGCCGATTTGGGTGATACCCCGGACCGTAACGCCATCCAAGCATCCGAAGCCGCACTCGAGGCGAAGGTCCTCGGTCGCGACGCCGAGCGGGTGGCGCGCCCGGAAGACGCGTTGGACGAGGGCGATACCGCGGACCCCGCATCGACCACCCCGCCGACTTATTACGACCTCATTCGGCAGCTCGACGACTTCCACTTCAGGTGCTGATCAGGGGATGTGCAGGACGGGGGCTCAGGCCGCATGCTCGAGCCAGCTGAACGCCTGATACCTCTGGGCTTCTGAGGGCGCCGGGCGGAGCCGGCGGCTCCGCGGAGGCTCCCTACCGCGCCACCACCTCGTAGCGCACCGTCCCCACGCCGTCGCTGCACGAGACCGTGAGCGCGGCGCCCGGGCTCGCCGCCACCCGCGCGGCGGCGCCCGGTGATGTCGCGAGGACGGCGCCCCGGGCATCCTGGACGAGGACCCCCCGGGCGGACGGTGCGTGGCAGGTGATCCGCACCAGGCCGTCGGGCTCCCGGGCCACGTCGGGCGCGCCGGGCGCGGCTCCCGGCGGGGGCGCGAGGGGTACGCGTTCGACGGTGGCCGTTCCGGCGGGGCCCCGGACCCGCAGGCTCGCGAGCGCTCGCTCCACGTCCGGCGGCAACGGCACCGCCACGCCGAAGGTGCGCTCGTCCGGCGCGTGGTCGATCTCGGCGGGCTCGAAGCGCCGCGAGAAGAGCACGCGGCCCTCGGCGGACACGCCCTCCACCATGTACGAGCCCGTGGGCGCGAGGGGCGAGGGGCGGGCCCGGAGGGTGAACGCCGGATCCACGTGGACGCCCTCCCCGTCGACCCGGCCCCGCACGAGGAGCACGTACTCCTGGGCCGCTTCGGCGACGGCGGCGACGGCGGAGCGGAAGCGCAGGACCCCGTCGTACGTGTATGGACTCGCCCACACCGGGTGGCAGTACCCCATCGCGTCGCCCGTGCTCGCGGGGATGGTGGGCGCGAAGGTCGTGAGGCCCCTCGACCACGAGAACGCGTCGGTGCCCGCGCGGCCCAGGAGCCCGCCGGCCACCGGGTAGCTGGCGTCCACCCCCGAGGGGTTCCCGCACGGAGAGTGGCGCCGTCCGAAGTTGTGGCCGAGCTCGTGGGCCACCAGGTCGCGGGACTGGCTCTCTACGTTGAACCACCCCACCTGGACCCCGAGGGCGGTGCGCGTGCCCGGGCCCGCGCCGGCCAGGCTGCCGGGGATGTACCCGTAGCCCCCGAACTCGGTGTAATTGAACCCCGTGGGCGGCCGGACGACCCCGTACCAGTACGCATCCGCGTCCTCGGGGTCCGCCACCCGGGCCATGTCCAGCTCCTGGAGCACCTGGGTCCAGAAGGCGGACTCGCCCCCCCGGGGCGCGGTGCCGAAGCTCGCCGTGGTGGTCAAGGGGGCGCGGACCGCGATGTCCACGCGCCCCAGGGGGTGCACGCTCAGGAGCACCCTCGTGTAGGCGTCCAGGTTGCCGTCGGAGACGTCGCCGCGGCTTCCCCCGTGGGACGTGAGCACGATGGGAATGAAGCGGAGCTTGAAGGTGGGCACGTCGACGGTGGCCAGCGCCGCCGGCGCCGCGCGGGGAAAGACGTCATCCTCCGCCGACTCGTCGGGGAAGGAGCCTTCCGGGTCCCGGAAGACGCGCCAGGCGAGCCCCGGCCGGAGGACGGCGGACGGCACCAGGATCTGGGCGCTCGGCGCGTCCCAGGAGGGCTCGGCGACCAGGGCCCCGGTGGTCGTGGCGGTATCGGCGAAGACCAGGGCCCCACCTGCGGCCTCCGTCACCCGCAGGACGATGGGCATCTGCGCGCTGCCGGCGGGCGTCGCGCTCACCAGCACGTTCAGCACCGCGCCGTTCCCCTGCAGCACCATGGGGAGCGCCCCGTCGTCCGTCTGCACACCCTGGGTGAGCTGGGCCGCCACGATGGCGTAGTCCCGGGGGACCGCCGTCACCACCACCACTGCCGAGCCGTGGTGCCCCTTCGCGGTGGCCGTCACCTCCGCGCGCCCGGCCGCGACGGTGGTCACCAGCCCCGAAGAGGACACGGTCACGAGCCCGGTAGGCGAGGCGGACCAAAGCACCGCCTCCCCGCCGAGCACGTTGCCCTCGGTGTCCCGGACCGTGGCGGTGAATTGCAGGGTGGCCCCCTCCTGCAGCGAGACCGAGTCGGGGGCGACCTCCACCGACGCGACACCCGGCTCCTCGGTGGGTCCGGTGGACTCCCCGCCGCACGCGGCCACCGCCAGCACTGCACCCGTCGCCAGGAGGCGGAGGGCTCGGCGGCGGGACGGGGAGGGCGACGGGCCGGACATGGCGGGAGAGGATGGCGGCGTTGGGGGGAGGCAGCAAGGGACGGGGAGGCGGGCGGCTCACGTACCTCAACGCCTGCGATGCAGCCTCGGCCTCTCACGCAGTGACGATAGAACCCGTTCTGGCTCGCTGCCGACCCCCTTGTCTCGTGTGAGACGCGCCTGAACCGCCCACGGCCCGGGGCTCGGCCGCTGCCTGCGGACCACCCGCCCATCCGCGCATCCCCCGGTCGCACGACCTCATTCGGCCCGGACCACCCCGGTCACACCCGCCTCGGCCCGATCCGCACCGCCCCACCCCTCGCTTGCGCCCTCCCCAAACGCCGCACCACCTTGCCTTCGTAAACCGCCCCACGCCGGTTAGATTTCCTATCCACAGTGGCTGGTGCTCTGGACCGCGGCGGACGACATCATCGGCTATCGGCCCGGGCAGGGCGGTGAGTCTCCCGCTCCCGAGGCGATCAGGCCATCGCCCTGGTTCCTGGATATGCCCCAACTCCAGGGACCGCCGATGGTTGCAGGTCTAACCTAGGAAGTGGTCCCGCGCCTGGGGGCACGTCACTCACATCGGCACGTCCTCACCCTCACCGTGTAGAGTTCGGCCCGATCCATTCGCCTGCCTGCCATGATGCCCACCTCTACCCCCGTGAGCCCATTCGGCTCGATGAGTCGCCGAATGGCCTTCCTCTTGGCGCTCACCCTGCCGGCCTTCACCGGTTGTACAAGCTCGGGCTCCTCGGAGTCGCACGACGCATTGAGCGTACTCTCGGCGGCGATGGCCGAGTCGCGGTCCTCGGCCGCGCTCGCTTCGCTCGAGACCACCGGATACGTCGACGGTCCATCGACCATCGACGGTATCGGCAGGTACTACCGGGGGCGAGAGATTTCGCATGTCATGGGCCATCTGGGCGCCGGCTGGCTGGAGCGTCCGACGCGCGAGCAGGAGGAGCGTACCGACCTCCTCCTCGACTTCCTTACCGGGCTAGGGGGAACGACCGTCGCGGACATCGGCGTCGGCACCGGATACTTCGCTCTTCCCTGGGCCCGGAGATTGGACGGGGGGCGCGTCCTTGGGGTGGATATCCAGCCGGAGATGCTCGACATCCTCGCGTCGCGTGTTGCGGAAGAGGGTCTCACGAACGTCGAGGGTGTGCTCGGCAGAATCGACGACCCTCGACTACCCCAAGGAGAGGTCGACGTCGTTCTGATCGTCGATGCGTACCACGAGTTCTCCGCCCCACGTGAGATGTTGGCTGGAATCGAGCAAGCCCTCCGGCCGGGCGGACGCCTTGTTCTCGTCGAGTACCGTGGGGAGGATCCTCTCGTCCCCATTAAGGAGTTGCACAAGATGACCGAGGAGCAGGCCATCACGGAGGTTGAGCTCGCAGGTTTGGAATGGGTGGTGACGGAGGACTTCCTCCCTCAACAGCACGTCATGATCTTCGAAAAGCCCGTGGGCTGATCAGCGCCGAAAGACGGTAAACATGGGGCTCGAAGTTGCCCATCTGGGCCGGTTCGCGACGCAGAAGTCACAACGCCAAAGCTCCGCCTGATCCGGTAGGATCAAGCGGAGCTTCAGGATTCTTCAGTGGGCCTGGGAAGATTTGAACTTCCGACCTCACGCTTATCAGGCGTGCGCTCTAACCAACTGAGCTACAGGCCCTTCTCTGATCCGCTCGAAGACCCAGGGGGCATCGCTCGGAGCCGGGAAAAGTAGCCGCGCCCCGCTTCGGGTTCAACCGCGCGGCCGCCGCGGCATCCGGGCGTTCGAGGCTCCTACTCCAGCATCGAGGGACCCGCGTCGTGGTGCCCCGCGTGTACGTCGGGGCGCGCATCGACGACGCGCGCGCAGGTGTTCCAGCGCAGGATGGCGTCGTCGTTTCCCTCGGGGCGGAGTTCGGCGGCCAACTCGAAGTGCTGCATGGCCTTCATGAACCAGTCATACGCCACCGGGCCCGCGCCGGGCCCGCCCCTGCGCAGCCCGGCGAAGGCCGTGCGCTCGTAGACGATGCCGGTGTAGTAGCGCCGCTCGTACTCGCCCGCGAGACCCTGCACCACGGCGAGCGCCGTCTTCATGGTGGCGCCGCCGACGACGCCGAACTGGTCGCAGAGCGTGAGGAGCAGGGTGACCTTGGCCTCCTCGCTGTCAGGCCTGACATCCAGGATGTCCCGGCAGATGCTCTCGGCGAGGAACGGGTGGTTGAGAAGCCGGTAATGCGTCGCCCTCTCGAGGGCCGCATCCAGCGCGCCCGGCGACAGCTTCTTGAGCTCGAACATCAGGCGACGCCTCCTCGCGTCATTCCCCCCCGGAGCGACCGAAGATGCCGCGCACGAGTTTGCCGATCGGATCGTACGACTCGTCGGCCACGCGCTCCTTGAGCGGGATGATGGCGTTGTCGGTGATGGCGATGTGCTCGGGGCAGACCTTCGTGCAGCACTTGGTGATGTTGCAGTAGCCGATCCCGAGCTCGTCGCGAAGCTGGGCCACACGGTTGCCCGTGTCGATGGGGTTCATCTCCAGCTGAGCGGCGAAGACGAAGTGGCGCGGGCCGGCGAACTGTCCGTGCATCTGGTGGTCGCGCAGCACGTGGCAGACGTCCTGGCAGAGGAAGCACTCGATGCACTTCCGGAATTCCTGCGGCCGCTCCACGTCGTACTGCTGCATCCGCCACGTGCCGTCCGGGGCGTCGGGCGAGCGCGGCGTCATCTTCGTGATGGACGCCTTGACCTCGTAATTCCAGGACACGTCCGTGACGAGGTCCTTGATGACGGGAAAGGTGCGCATGGGCTCGACGGTGATCGGGCCGTCGCCGGCCACGTCCTCGACCCGGGTCATGCACATGAGTCGCGGTGACCCGTTGATCTCGGCCGAGCACGACCCGCACTTGCCGGCCTTGCAGTTCCAG
>JAURER010000064.1 GCA_030827315.1 Gemmatimonadota bacterium
CGAGGCGTTCGGCCACACCGGGTACACCGGCACCTCCATCTGGATGGATCCCGACCTCGACCTCTGGGTGGTCTTCCTCACCAACCGCGTGCACCCCACCAGAGAAAACCAGAAGCACGTGCCGCTCCGTCGGGCGGTTCACGATGCGGCCGTAAGGGCCATCTCCGACCGGACGGTCGCCCCGAGGGGGCGGTGACGCCCGCGTGAGTGCCTTCACTTCCCTCGACGTCCTCGTCCTCGTCGCCTACCTCGCAGGCGTTACCGCGTGGGGTGCATGGCTGGGCCGTGGTCAGCAGAGCGGAACCGACTACTTCCTCGGAAGCCGGTCGCTTCCGTGGGGTGCCGTCATGCTTTCGGTGGTCGCCACGGAGACGAGCACGCTGACCTTCCTCAGCGTTCCGGGCGTTGCCTACGCGGGGAGCTTCGTCTTTCTGCAGCTCACGCTGGGGTACCTGGCCGGACGCATCGTCGTGGCGGCCATTCTCCTGCCCGCGTACTACGCGGGGCACCTCACGACCGCGTACCAGCTTCTCGAGACCCGCTTCGGCGTGGGCGCCCGCCGCTTCACGTCGGCGATCTTCATGGTCACCCGACTCCTGGCCGACTCGGTGCGCCTGTTTGCCACGGCGATTCCCCTCGCGCTCATCACGGGTTGGCCGTACCCCGTGTCCATCGTCGTGATCGGCATCCTGACGGTGGTCTATACGTACTTCGGCGGAATCAAGGCGGTCGTCTGGGTCGATGCGGTGCAGATGGGCCTCTATCTCCTCGGCGCGGTCGCGACGATCGTGGCGGTGCAGGTGCTCGTGCCGAGCGGATGGAGCAACGTGCTCGTCAGCGGCGCGACGGCGGGGAAGATGCAGATTTTCGACTTCTCCTTCGATCGGATGGTGACCTACACCTTCTGGGCAGGCCTCATCGGGGGCGGAACCCTGTCCATGGCGTCGCACGGCACCGACCAGCTCATCGTGCAACGGCTGCTCACCTGCCGCGATCAGCGCTCCGCACAGAAGGCGCTCGTGGGAAGTGGCGTGCTCGTGATCATCCAGTTCATCCTCTTCCTGATGGTCGGACTGGGGCTGTGGGCGTTCTACGGTGGGCGGACGTTCGATTCGACGGACGAGATCTTCGCCACCTTCATCGTTCAGCAGCTCCCGCCGGGGCTAACCGGACTGCTCATCGCGGGTGTCTTCGCCGCCGCGATGTCTTCGCTGTCGTCGTCCATCAACTCGCTCGCGTCGGCGACCGCCTACGACTACTGGGCGCCGCTGGCCGGGGCCCGCGACGACGAGGCGCGCATTCTGAGGGCAGGCAAGCTGTTCACGCTGGTATGGGCCGCCCTCCTCATCGGGGGTGCGATCCTCTTCATCCCGCTGTCCCGCGGGACGTCGGCGGTCGAGGTCGCGCTTGGGGTCGCCTCCCTCGTCTACGGCGGCCTCCTCGGCGCCTTCGCCCTCGGCGTGCTCACGAAGCGTCCCGGCCAGCTGTCGGTCATGGTCGGCGTCGCGATCGGGGTCGGCACCGTGACCCTCCTGCGCGACCAGATGGCCTGGCCGTGGTACGCGCTCGTGGGCTCCACGGTGACGTTCGTGGCCGGCTCGCTCATGGGTCTCGTCGAGCCACGCAGGACGGCGTGAGCGTCTTCATCGGCGTGGACGGAGGCGGCACCAGTACGCGGGCCGTGGTCGTGGATCGCGAGGGCCATGAGCTCGGGAGGGCCGTCGCGGGCGGTGCGGTAGCCACGTCACATGATCCTTCCGCCGCCGCGCGTGCGGTCTCGCGTGCGGTCCGCGATGCGGCGGAGGTGGCAGGTGTCCAGCTCCCGGCAGCGGTTCTCTGGGCCGGCCTCGCCGGAGCCGGGCCGAAGGAGGCACGGGAGGGTGTGACGAAGGCCATCCTCCGGCTGCGGCTGGCCGACCAGGTCCATGTCGGCACGGATGTGGAGGCTGCCTTCCACGACGCGTTTCCGCAGGGTCCGGGAATGCTCCTCATCGCCGGGACGGGATCGATCGCGTGGGTTCGTTCCGCGGACGGCGTGACGCACCGGGTGGGAGGGTGGGGCCAGCACATCGGCGACGAGGGCAGCGGGTTCGCGCTCGGTATCGCTGGTCTCCGGCTCGTCACCCACGCGGCGGACGGTCGGGCGGAGGAGACGCGTCTTTCGTCCGCCCTGGTCGACGCGTGCGGCGTGGCGACGGCCGAGGAGCTGATCGCGTGGGTCGCCAGCGCGGAGAAGGGCGACGTGGCTGCCCTCGCTCCTGTCGTCGTCGCTGCGGCGGACGCCGGCGATGCGGGAGCCGAGGCCGTCGTGGCCCGGGCGGTGGACGCCCTCGTGGCGCACGTCAGGGCAAGTGCCGCGCTGCTCGGCGGAGAGCGGCCCGCCGTTGTCCTGTGGGGTGGTCTCGTGGCCGATCAGGGGCCCCTCCGTACGCGCGTCGCGAACGCGCTCGAGCACGCCGGTTGGGGGATCGACGAGCGAAGGCTGGACCCGGTCCGCGGCGCTGCGTACCTGGCGCTGGAGTCGCGCCCGCCGGGCTGACGCGGCCCGCGTGTCGAAACGGCAGACACGGCCGCGCGTCACGGTCTTTGTGACAGCCGGCTTCGGCTCGTAACCCATTGCAGTCGTTCATTTTGGCAGATGTGAAACGATTCGGACTGGCACAGCGGTTGCACCTCCCGGGGGCAGAACGTCAACCCAACTACCGGAGGTACCCATGGCCATCCTGCGATATGGAATCCGTCGTCCCGCTGCCAGCGTCTGGGGCGATGTCGACGATGTCTCCAACCGCCTCTCACGGCTCTTCGACGAGTCGCTCTTCACTGCCCGCGGCGACCGTTGGCTTCCGCCCGTGACCGTATCCGAAAGCACCGATGAGCTCGTGCTCACCGCAGAGCTTCCCGGTCTGCGCCGCGACGACATTTCCATCGACCTGGAGAACAATGTGCTCTCCATCAGCGGCGAGAAGACGGAGACGCGAGAGGAGGGTGACGAGGAGCGCCGCTACCATGTCTACGAGCGTCATTTCGGCTCGTTCAGCCGCTCCTTCACCCTGCCGCGCACCATCGATGCGGCGAACATTGTCGCCACCTTCGACAACGGTGTGCTCACCGTGAAGCTCCCGAAGGTGCTCGAGGCGAAGGGCCGGAAGATCGAGATCGCCAGGTAATCTGAATCGCGCGGCCTCCCACGGCCGCCCGAGGCGAGCGAGGCGGGTTCCGGCGACGGCCGGGACCCGCCTCGTGCTCGAGGCTCTTCCGCGGCGACCGAGCCGTTACCGACCGACTGCCCCGCCCAGCGCCAGCACGACGGCGGCTGAATCGCGCGATGCGGCGCCTGCCGCCCCTCCACCCGGGGTACGTTTCTGTCAGCGGGTACCGGCCTCGGAGGACCCGGCCGCGACGAGCACGTCGGGGCGCTTGATCGAACTCTCGAGCGCGAGCCACTCGTCCATCGCGTCCTGGAAGGCGGGAATGAACGCAGCTCGACGTTCTTCCCAGTACGCCCTGAATCCGGGCGTCGTGAAGTAGGCGTGGTAGAAATGAAACGAAGCCTGCCACAGCTCCGGGTCGAGGTCTCCGTTCCGAAATTGATAGTACGCGAGCTCGGCGGTCTTGAGGAAGTCGAAAAAGTAGGCGTAGGCGGCGAAGTGCTCAGCCGGTGCGAGGTCCTGCCGCCCCGCCATCGCCCGGAGCACCACGTCCCCGACCGTCGGATCCGTGTAGAACATCCGGGCCAGGCGCTGGAAGTTCCCCTGTACCGTGACCGCGTTGGCCGAACGGACCGCCGTCGTGTTCTGATGAACCTGCCGGCTCAGGTAGACGAGTGAGACGACGACGGCAGCCGCACCCAGCAGTTCTCCAATGGCGCCGACGAAGGTCCAGTCCACGGTGCCTTCCGGGTTTGAGGCGGGATGCAGCACATGGCTGCGCGACGGAAGTGTGCTACGCGAGCGCCCGCGGCACAACCGACCTCGACCGATGATCGACCTTTTGATGGCTGCTCACCGAGGCTCAGCCCGAAGGGCTGGCTCAAACCCCTGGCACGGCCGGGGTGGTCACACCTTGAGCTTGCCGCGGAACCCCCTCGCAGCATAGTACGATTCGGCTCCGCTGTGATACACGAATACGCGACCAAACCGTAAGTCGCCGAAGATGGCCCCACCGCGGTCGCGCACCTCTCTAGGAGTCCGGAGCCAGCTGGAAGTCGTCGTGTCGAACTCTCCGAGCTCCTGCAGGGCGCGGTATTCGTTTTCGGTCAGCAGCGAGATGCCCATGGACGAAGCCATGGCGAGCGCACTGCTCTGCGGCCTGTGCTTTCGTCGAGTCTCCAGAGCTTCTTCATCATAGCAGACGCTTCGGCGACCTGAAGGACTCTGCTTCGCGCAATCGACGAAGAGATACTCCCCGCTCTCCTCATCGCGACCGACGACATCGGGCTCGCCGCCTGTCCGCTCCATTTCCGAAAGTGACCAGAGCTTCTCCGGCTTGGAGACGACTCTTGCCTCGACTTCTGACCAGCTGATGCCATCGTGTCGGACCGGATTTCCTTCGAAGCGTGTGCGGAGCGACTTGAGAAGTGCCAGGCGGGCTTCTTCACTGAGATGGGGCATGGTCGTCCAGGGTGGCTGCCATTACCTGATTGGGTGCATCTCCAGCGCCAACGCATCGAAGTAGGCGATGCGGTTCGGCATGGTTGTCTGAATCGTGGCCCGGAGCTCCTCAGAGATGCGATCCGCCCGGTACCGAATGGCGAGATAGGGAACGAAGCTCTCGGCAATGTCCTCTCGAGACGGAAAATCGCGTGCGTAGGTCGAGATGAAGGTCGGATCAGAGGACTGCGCGGCCAGCCAGCCCGGGGCCGCAGCGTGCGTGGCGTCGAGCGACGTGTGCGCAGCTTCGTGCACGAGCGTTTCTTCGAGGATGCCCTCCGCCACGTACAGGTCGGCCTGACCTGTATGGATCAGGATGTTGTTGTTCCCACCCCCGAACGGGTTCACGCCGCGGTGGATCCAGACGGTCTCGACGTTCATGCGAAGGGCCGTGGGCAGGCGGCCGATCTCACGCGCGTACCTCTCTGCCTCGATTTCGCTCGCGGTCCGACTCGAGAACTCCGGATTTACCTGGACTTCGGCACTCAGGCCGTCATCGAAGGTCGCGTCGAAGAGATACGCCTCGACGGTGATCCAGCCGTTCACCCGACGGTCGAACATCGTGCGGGCAGCCTGGCCCGCGTACGACAAGCCCGAGAAGGTGGTGGGATCCGACGGCACTATGATGTCGGGGTCGATGAAGATGGTGCCACCAAAGGGTGGCTGCGCCGGGGCCGGCCCGGGGTTGGGGTCTGGAGAATCAGTCGGAGACCCACAGCCGTGGCTCCCGTAGAGAGCCAGAAACAGCGCGATCACAGGAAAGAACCTGCGGTTCACGTATCCTCCCACGGCGACTCGCCGTCTGAAATTCTTGGTCTCTGCTCATGTAGACTGCGAATCGGGTCTGGCAGTGCGGCAGTTGGGCGGTCGGCGTCCGATCGTGCGATGAGAATCGCTCCCAGCCCTCCTGCCAGGCCTCCGAAGATACCCGTTGTCACCAGGACATCTGTGGCCCGGATTGGGTCGAAGACCATCCATGCGAGTGTAAGCCCAAACCACAAAGACACCAGGTCGTACTCGAACTTCAGGATTTCCCGTCTGGGATATCTGAACGCGACAAGACCAGCAGCCGCGATAGATGCCAAGATCACACTGAACACCCTCGTAACGTGTGTGTCGATCCCGAACGCGCCCGGCAGCACGTAGGTTAGCGCAGACAAGGCCCCGCCGAGTGAAACCAGGGCCAGCCGCCTCAGCGACGCGACCAGCGAGCTCTCCTTCTTCGACGCCCCGGACTCCCTTTGAGACCAACCAACGGGTGCCGAGCGAACGTCTGCCAGAGCGCGATCGAAGACTTCCGGAGGAATGCCGGCCTCGAGTGCGATGCTCCGCAGTTCGGCGACATTGACTTGTCCGTCGCGATGCACGGAAAGCTCGGACGCGCGGTCCAGCACGATCGATGCATCGGCGTCCGACAGGTAGTCGTCGGATCGTGAGTCGGTCATTGCGGACACTCCTTTCGCAGCGATCGGTCTGCTGACTCCTACGATCTCCGCAAGCCGGGTGATTCATCGGATGGATCTTCACCGCATCAACTTCCCTGACGTCTGGAAATCTGCGGTGCGGCCCGCCCGGGTGCCCGCGAAACGTATCCACCAGTTTTGCGCGACAGTAGCAATTCCATGTTGGACGGATCGGCCTACGGTTCGCCTTCACTTTGAACTTCGGCGACGATCCGATCGATGTCGTCGCGAAAATCCGGCGCAAAAGCCAGCCGGACCAAAGCCCAGAGTTCCCGCCAACCCCTCGTCGCGACCCACCGGTAGTACTCCATCTGCTTCGTCGTAACCGCGTCGCGTGTTTGGGCGCGGATCGCCTGTGTGTTCTGGTGGATCTCAACGGCTGGAAAGACGATGCCTGCCATCGCAGTAGGATTAGCGGCGACTTTCAAGCGCTCGCCCCACTGGTTCATGTGCTCTCCCATCGCGGCAATAGGGGTGCGGTCTCCGGGAATTCGCCTGACGTCTCGGAGTTCTGCTGCCGGACCCAGCGGCCTACCCGGTCAGCAGCAAACGTCTGTTAGACGGACCCTGCTGAATTGCCTTCGCCCTCGGGGTGCCGCTCGACGATCATGGGTCGTGGCTCTCGACGGACCCGCAACTCGAAAATGTCGGGTCGTGCGTAGTGGCCGGCGGTGTCCAGCTGCCAACGCGGACCGATGAGTTGATCAGGCCGGACGTCGGCGAAGAGGATCCCTTCCTTCGCATCCAGCGGTCCCGCAACGATCTTGCCGTCGGGATCCACGATCAAGCTGAGGCCGGGATTGACCCACCCGTCAATGTCGGCCAGGTACTCGCGTTTGAACTCGAGTCCGTCTGGGATGTCGTTCTTGTGCAGAGCTTGACATGCGCTGACAACGAAGCACCGCCCCTCCTTCGCCACGTGGCGCATCGTGGAGATCCAGGGTTCGCCGCGATCCCAGGTCGGGGCCACGTGGATCTGTTCCCCCCATGCTGTCAGCGCATGGCGAGCAAGAGGCATGTAGTTCTCCCAGCACAGCAGCCCGCCGACCCGGCCAAATGGGAGCTCAAAGACCTCGAGGTCGCATTCTGCGGCCTGTCCCCAGACGAGCCGTTCGCCCGCTGTGGGGATCAACTTTCTGTGCTTCCCTAAAACGCTCCCGTCTGGCCCGAGGTAGAGCAACGTGTTGTAGAGCGTCGAGCCGCTGGCCTCGGAGTTTCTCTCGTTGACCCCGATGGTGACTGTCACACCGAGGTCGCCCGCGGCCTCGGCCAGGCGATCTACCTCAGGGCCTGGGATCGAGACAGAGCTCGCGTGCAGTTGGGAGTAGAGGGCTCGGAGGGCATGCGTCTTGCCCGGCGGGATGAACCAGACCCAAAGCGGGTAGCCCGGGATGAAGGCTTCCGGAAACGCGACGAGCCTCGCCCCTTCCGCCGCCGCATCCTCGATCAGCCGGCACGCCTTGGAAACGGTGGCGCCAAGGTCCATGAAGACCGGGGCGGCCTGAACTGCCGCGATTCTGAAGGTCTCAGTCATCTACTCGGCTTCCCGCCTCTGCCTCAGGGTCCGTCCGCCCATCGGCTTGGAATTCTGCTGCTCGGCCCGCCCGAGCGCCAGCGAAGCGTACCTGCCAAGCGACCCGCGAATGCAGCGATCGCTTGGCAGGCGGATCCCCGGACGCTCTAGCCCGGACTGCTTGAGGTGCGATCGGAGGTGAGGGAGTGGAGCTGTTCTCGGAGCTCGGCGACGTCACGGTGTGCGCGGACTGCCCTGAGCGTCTCCCTCAGGGCGACCGCGGTCATGCCTGCGAGCAGGGCCCACATTCCGAACTCGGTGGTCGTGGCGACAAGTGGGATAGCCGCCGCTGGAGAGACACCAAGGAGAGCCCAGACTGTGTGACGGCGCGCCGCTCGTTCACGGACAGCGAGTTCGCGTGACACGTCCTCGATGTCTGCCACATCGAGCGCCTTTCGGACGATCCGATCACGGGTATTCATGCTGCGGCAACCGGATGATTTCAGGTTCAGCCTAACGAGCGGCTCGGAATTCTGCCGCCCGACCATGATGCCGACCCGGGGCGCGCGCCGCGAGGCGAGTGCTTCCGAAGTCCGCAGTCTGCTCGGCCGGCAGAAATTCCTTGTCGGACGGTACGGGGTGGCAACGCGGCACTATGCTTCTGGCGCGGCAAGGTCATGCGGCCGGAGGCTAGACTCCCGCGCGCCCAGAGCGGTGTCGAGCATCCGCTGGAAGCGGGGATCGAAGGCTCCTCGGCGCCTTTCCCAGTAGGCGCGCCCTCCCGGCTGTTCGGCATAGAGAAATAGGATCAGCCGATTCTGACGCCAGGCCTCTTCAGAGATGGACCCTTCGAGTCGATGGAAGTAAATGTTCTCGTAAATCTTGAAAAACCCGAACATCGCGTGAATGAAGCGAGCGCGATCGTCCTCAGAGAAGCCTTCGGGATTCACCTCTGCCACCCCTCTTTGGAACAGGCCCCCAAGGCGTTCGTCGCCCATCACCACGAAGTTGTAGTCCTGCAACTGGCGGAAGACCGAGTCACGCATCGTCGTCTCCAGAGCCCGGTTCTGATGCGCGATCTGGCGGGAGAGGTACAGCAGCGTGAGGACCACGGCAGCAGCACCGAGGAGTTCGCTCAATGCTCCCAAGGCTTCCCAGTTCATTTAGCCTCTCCGATCACGGTCCGATGCTGCGGAATCTTGCTACCGTAGCCAGAGTCCGCCAGCCAGCGCCGCGTCGTTCGATCAAGACCTGCGTGGACAGCAACGACTCCTGGCTGGAGCGCGAATCGGACCGGTAGTCTACGCCCGCGCCGCTTCGAGAGCGGCGATCAAATCGCTGAGCTGAGCCGAGAGCCGGCCAAGGAGTGAGACGTAGATCGTGCGTTCGCGTTGCATGGCCGAGAGAACCGCCATCAGCTCCGAGTCTTCGTGAAGTGCACCGAAGTCCACGGACGCGGCAGCCCGAGAACCGATGAGCCAGGCCTGTATGTCACCGTGCCGCCCGAGACCGCGCAACATTTCGACTTCGAGTTGCACGAGAAGGTCGGACCGCGCATCGAGCCGCGCAGCCTGCTCCGACCAGTTGGCCAACGCCTCCTGGAGCTTAGGGTCTCTGATCAGAACGATGCCTCCCGACGCCAGCAAGGAATTCAACGAACCGTTCTGGAGCGATGCACGGTTGGGGATCGTGAGACTTCGGATTAGTTCGTCCACTTCCTGCGCAGGGACCGCGCTCGGGTTGCCGCGCGACTCGAAGAAGGCCAGAGCCTCTGCACTGTACTGACGGACTGCCTCAATCACGTTGGCGACTTGGTCGGCATTCGCCACGGCCTCCTCGTAGAGGGCTTGGATTGCATCGCGCTCGCGGGCGCGATCCAACTGCGCTGCCCAGGTCGCGTCAATCCAGAACGCCAACAGGATCGATAAGACGATTGTGGCGCCTTCTGAGGCGAGTCGAGCTGTCTTTTTCATCTCGGGCACACGACACCTCGGCTTGGGAGCTCCAGCGGTTTGCAACTCTGCTGCGCGGCCAGGATGCCCTCCGCGAGTAGCGCCACGCAACCTCGCCGCAGCAGCAGCCACTCCATGTCAGTCGGATCGGCCTACGGCTCGCCTTCACACGGGGTAACGGACTGCCTCGACGTCTCCATAGTGCCGCACCTCGATTTCGGCTTCCGGCTCCCAAAGACGATAGCCGAGCTCGCTCAATCAAGCGAAGCTCCGCGACGGCATCCTGGCCTGGCGAAGGAGACTCCGTCGAAACAAAGGCGACCACTCCCGGTAATGCTCCCGAATGCAGCATCGAAGCCGTGTTCGTGGACCTCTCCGTGCCAAAGTTGTCGCTCGAGTCTCGGATCGAGTACTTAAACGCGCTCTAACGTCTCGGAATTCTGCTGCA
>JAURER010000099.1 GCA_030827315.1 Gemmatimonadota bacterium
ACCACGATCTTCGCCAACCCCGACGGCGGAGGTCCCACGGACATGGAGGGGCAGCGCGCCGAACTCCTGGCGGACGGGCTCGGCGTGAACGTGGCACAGTTGATCGGACACGGCTCGATCCGCAGCGAGGTGATCGGTCCCTTCGACCGCGACGCCACGGCGGCGGAGCTGACCCGCATGCGCAACATCGTCGTGATGGGCATGGAGGAAGGCGCGTGGGGGCTCTCCTCGGGCACCTTCTACGTGCCCGGCAGCTACGCCCCTCCCTCCGAGATCGAGGAGCTCGCGAAGGCGGTGGCACCGTACGGGGGCACCTACACGAGCCACTACCGCGACGAGTCGACCTACAGCGTCGGCGTCATCGCGGCGGTGGACGAGGTCATCGACGTCGGGCGCGCGGCGGGGATCCCGGTGGTTCTGACGCACGTGAAGGCGCTGGGGCCGTTCGTCTGGGGGTACGGCGCCGCCATCGTGAAGCGGGTCGAGCGCGCCCGGGCGGAGGGCGTCCAGGTGTTCGCCGACCAGTACCCGTACACGGCTTCGGCCACCGGGCTCGAGGCGGCGCTGCTGCCGCGCTGGTCTCAGGCGGGCGGGCGCGACGCGCTCCTCTCGCGGATGGCCGACCCCGACACGATGGCCCTCGTGCGCCAGGGGATGGTCGACGGACTCGCGCGGCGAGGAGGTGCCGATCGCATCCAGATCCGGCGTCACCGCTCCGACCCCTCGCTCGAGGGACGCCTGCTGAGCGACATCGCCCGGGAGCGCGGCCAGGATCCGATCGAAACCGCCGCCGATCTCATCCGGGACGGCGGTCCGAGCATCGTCTCGTACAACATGGACGACGGCGACGTCGAGACGCTGATGGTGCAGCCCTGGACGATGACCTCGTCCGACGGCGACCTGGTGCCCATGGGCGAAGGGGTCCCACACCCCCGCACCTACGGAGCGTTCGCTCGGAAGATCCGCCTGTACGTCAACGAGAAGGGGGTCGTGACCCTGGAGGAGGCGATTCGCAGCATGACATCGCTTCCCGCGATGGTGTTCGGGATGACGGATCGCGGCGTCCTCCGGGAGGGTGCTGTCGCGGACGTTCTCGTCTTCGATCCGTCGCAGGTGCGGGACGTCGCCGAGTACACCGATCCGCACCGCTACGCCGAGGGGATGGAGTACGTCTTCGTGAACGGCGTCGCGGCCATCCGGGCCGGCGCGTTCACCGGCCAGCGGCCGGGGCGGGTGCTCCAGAAGGGGCGTTAGGGCGGCCGTTCGCGAGGGTCATCGTCCCCGGACCGGCCAGACGGCGGGCAGCTTCCGTCGACGGAGACCCTTCCGCGGGATACAATGAGCCGGCTTCGCCCCGTTCGTCACCGTCCTGACATCGCATCGCACGGAGTCGCTCCATGTCGGCCTTTCGCCCCGCTCTCACTGTCCCGTCCCTCGCGGCGATGGCGGCGCTCGCCGCCCTCGCCGTTCCCGCGATCGCCCAGACGACCGAGACGGAGCGGGCCGCGGCCCGCGACATCATCCGGCAGATCGAGGAGCTTCAGGCCCGCCTGGAGCCCACGTCGAGGGCCGAGGGTCTCGCCGCGCGCGACGAGCCCGCCCGCGACGCGGTCGTTCGCCGTGCGACCGAGCTCTGGGAGTCGGAGATGAAGGCGCTCAGCGACTTTATCGGCCACAACCCCGAGGTCGGCTGGGAGGAGTACCTCGCGGTCGACACGCTCACCGCCGTCCTCCGGAACCGGGGTTGGGCGGTCGAGGTCGGCGTCGCGGGTCTCGAGACGGCGTTCGTGGGCACGTGGACGTCGCCGGCCGGCCCGGACGGCCTCATGCTCGGCCTCATCGGCGAATACGATGCGCTTCGCGACGCCGACGGTCCCTTCCACGGGGATCAGCACAACGCGCAGACCCCGATCGTCTTCGCGTCGGCGTTCGCCCTCGCGGAACACATGGCCGACGAGCGCATTCCGGGCCGTATCCGCATCTACGGAACACCAGCCGAGGAGGTCGGTCCGCCGGCGAAGGTCATCATGCACGAGGCCGGCGTCTTCGACGGCGCGGACCTCCTCGTCCGCAGTCACGGCGTGACGCAGACTTCGCGGGCGTCGGCGGGGTTCGGCAGCTGCTGCCTCAATATCAACGAGGTCAAGTACACCTTTCTCGGGAGGCCGTCGCA
>JAURER010000071.1 GCA_030827315.1 Gemmatimonadota bacterium
CGGTAGCTGACCTTCGGCACAGCTCGCAGTGGAAACCATTCCCCTCCCCAAGCCCTGCACCTTTGTGAGTCGGGACAGGTTCTTCGAACCCGGATCCTCATCCAGGAATTCTTTGCGGAACCGCGGTGGCATGTCGAGAACGTGCCGCTCAATACACACGCCAGGAGGTGAAGACGCAAGAGCGGCCCAAGGCCGGAAAGCCTTGAGCCGCTCAGTGCCCCGCCAGGGACTCGAACCCCGAACCTACTGATTAAGAGTCAGTTGCTCTAGCCAGTTGAGCTAGCGAGGCGTAGCGCCCCTGCGCACACCGCTCAGGGGAGCCGTGAAAAGTACCCAGCCGGCCCCGCGGGTCAACCTCCAGCGGGAAGGCGCAGAGCCTGCCGCGGCGGCTTCGCATCCGCCGCCCACCGCATCATCCGGCGGCTTCGGCCCGTGGCTGTGAGGGGTCGCCGGGTGCAGGCACGAAGTCGGGCTCCACGCGGACGTCCACCTCGATCCCGTCGCGTACGCTCTGCGTCACGATGCAGAACTCCTCGAAGAGCCCGAGGCAGCGGTCGTATCGGGCCGCGGGCTCCCCCTCGACGGTGGGCGTGAGCGTCACGTCCAGCCGCGCGATGCGAAACCGCCCGTTGTCGTTCCGCTCCTTGGTGCCTTCCACCCGCGCCCTGAGGTCGACGATGTCCACGCGTGCCTTCTCCATGCACAGGAGCAGGCTGGCCGCGAGGCAGTTGCCCACCGCGCCGGCCAGGAGCCGGGCCGCGTTGGGCCCCGTACCGGTACCCAGGGGCTCGGGCTCGTCCACGACGATGGGCGCCCAGCTGTCGTCCTCGAAGGTGAGGTCGAAGCGGAAGTGGTCGCGCCGAACTACGTCGGCCCGGAAGGGTCCGGTCACGGCGATGCCTCCGTGGGATCGAAGCACCGGCGTCGCCCCCCTGAGGCGCCCGACGCGCGTGGTCGAAGGGCATTCACGCTCCACTCCCGACGGGGTTCGACGTGTGGCATGCGATGCAGGTTCGGGGACTCTGCGCCCACGCGCGCTCGGCGTCGAAATCCGCCGCGTGCGGGTTGACGCGAAACGCTCCGAGCGTGCCATGGCACTGAACGCAGTCGCTCTGCCGATGGCAGGAGGCGCAGCTCTCGAGGCTCTGGCGGGCCGTCGCTCCGTGCCTGAGGAGCCAGATCGGCTCGGCGTCGTGGTATCCGGCGCCCAGCCTCCCCTGGCTCGCGAAGCCACTCTGCTCGTGGCACTCCCTGCAGAACGCCGCAGTCTCGTGACAGGTGGCACACTCCTGCGAGCGGCCCCACGCGTCGGCCTGATGCCGGGAGACGAAGCTGGCGGGATGATACCCGCCGTCCGAGGGACCGTCGTGGCAGGCCACACAGAAGGTCTCGGTGTGGCAGGTCGCACAGCTCCCGGGGTCGACCGCCGCGAGGTTCATGTGCATGGCGGAGAGGAAGAACGGGGCGCCGTGCGTCTCGGGTGGCGCCATGTCGAACTCGACGCCCGGAGCGACCACGTCGGCTCGGGCCGGAAGGTCGACGATCGCGTCCGGTACGGGCTGAAGGTGGCAGGACATGCAGCTGTCCTGGGTGTGACAGGTCGAGCACTGGGACACGTCGCCGCCCTCGGGCGCGTGACCGCCCTGGAATGCACGCACGTCGTGCGTGCCGGGCTTCGGGTACTCGCTCTCCCACTCCGGGAGCTGCATGCCCGGCGGGGCCGGGGCCACGGAGGGGATGGGCTCGCGTGAGACGTCGACATGGCACGAGGCGCACCGATCCTGAACGTGGCACGTGGCACAGCGGGTCGCGTCGGCGGCGGCCATGTCCCCATGGGCTTCCGAGACGAAGTCGGACACGCCGTGATCGGGTGGCGGCTCGAGGGCCAGGAGCCGCTCCAGCGGGAATCCGGAATTCGCCATGGGCACGTGACAGACGGTGCACTCCGCGTCGGGGCCGGGCGTGAAGTGCTCGTCCCTCTGGTGGGCGTGACACCCCCAGCACGTCGCGAGCTGCGGGCCGCCGTCGACGCTCATGCGCGGGCCGGCCGGGTCCGAGTGGCAGGCCGCACACTCGGGGAGCGGATCGCCCGACCGCGCCAGCCCGGCCGCGTGCGCACCGTGGTCGAAGCGCACGTTGCTCGGCCGCTCCACACGGCCGTCCCAGCTCACCCGGGCGCGGTCGACTCCGTCGTGGCACCCGGCACACCCCGACGGATCGGGAAACGCCACGGGAGCGGGATCGCCATCCATTCCCTGGTGGCACCCGGTGCACACGGGGAAGAGGCCGACATGACGCTCGTGGGGAAAGGGCGGGTCCTGCCGCGCGGAAAGCGCCGACACGAAGGCCAGGCCGAGGACCACGGCGACCGCGCCGGCGAACCGGAAGGGCGAGCGCAGCGGCCTCATCGGCGCATCCCGCCGGTCCGGCCAGCCTCGCCGCCGATGGCGAGGCGCAGCGTGGTCCAGGCCCGCGCCTGATTCCACGGACTGGCCACCCCGTCCCCCCTGCGATCGTGCCGGAGCATGGATCCGCCAGCGAGAAGGGAGAGTCGCGAGGTCACGTCGGCGTCCATCGACAACCCGCCGCCATACGCCCGCCCGTCACCCAGGCGATACTGCTCGACCTGCTGGAACGAGGTGCCCGTGAGCGACACCCCCACGCGCTCGCTCGCGCGCCACCGCATGGTCGCGTCCACGGAGTTGAGGAATCCGCCGGGGCCCCACTCGAGGTGATACGCGCCGTTGAGCGTCCACGTGGGCGCCACCGTCCAGGCCCCGCCGGCTTCGAGCCGCCAGCCCGTGTCGCGCATGGCCTCCACGACGACGGTCGTCCGGGTGTCCCCGTACTGCCGCCAGCCGCCGGACACCCAGAGCCCCACGTCGGACGTCGCGGACCACCCCGCCCGCGCCAAGACCTCGTGATACGACACCGGCTCGAAGAACCCCCAGATCGTCGACATGGAGAAGTAGGGCACGTACCGCTTAGCCGACGCCGAGACGATCCACCGCCCGTCCGCCATGGGCGCCGAGGCCGTCAGGTGCCCCTTGCCGAAAATCCGGCGACCGAAGTCCCAGTCCAGGCCGGCCGTGAGTCGGACCCGAGGCAGCACGGCCGATCCGTCGAACGAGGCGCGCTCCGAAGCGAGTCCGGAGCGGTCGGCGAGGATCTCCCTCTGATACCGCAGCGACGCCGTTCCGAGCGTGAAACGGCCGCGCACCGCCCCTCCGAAGAGATAGGCGCTCTCGTCCGGCAGGAAATCCTCGATGCCCGCCAGGGCCTCGTTGGCGGGCCTGCGGAGGCCGCGTGCGAGACTGCGGCCTGCGAATCCTTCCGCCTCCCAGGCACGCTGGCGCCACGTCACCGCGCCACCGTCGAAGGCCGAAAATCCGAGCCCGGAGCGAAGCTCCTGACGCCCCAGGCGAACCAGCCAGCCGCCGTGCACCCACTGTGCGTAGCCCAGAAGAGCGTCGAAATGATCGTCCGCCCGGGGCCATGCGAAGTCACTCCCGAGACCGGCCCGCGCCCGAAGATGCAGGGTCGCCGAAAGCCCCCGCACGCCCAACCCCCAGGCGGTCAGGCTCACGTCCTGCGTCCCGGCCACCGCAAGCTCTTCGGCCAGGGGCAGAAAGCACGGCGTTCCCACCGCACATCCGTCCGCTACGGGGGCCACCGGCCGCATCTCGACAGCCTGCACGGAGGTTCCGGCCCAGCCCCTCACGCCGAAGCTCTGCGCGGCCACCCGGCACGGCACGGCGGCACTGGCCAGTGCCACCGCGAAGACCGCGAGGCACCTCATCCCGGACCGTGCGCCGGCCTCATCCGCCCTCACGGCAGCCCGTAATGTTCACGCATCTCGTCGATGCTCGCCGAGAGCAGCGCCTCGACCAGGAGCGCGTTGTGCACGGCCGCTCCTCCGCCCCGGGACAGCTGAAGATTGTACTTCGAGCCCTCGGCCACCGTGTACCGGTCGTCGTCCGCGTCGAACTCGGAGTCCGGAACGCGCCCGAGGAGATCTTCCAGCTCGGCCTGGAGCGGCAAGAGGCGCGCCTTCGAGCCCTGGACCAGGCCCCGGGCGACGTCGTCGGAGTGACAGTCCACGCACGCGGCGTAGGACTTTTCGTCGTCCGTGCACGGCCCCGCCACCGGCGCGCCCTGAACGTCGACGCAGGGGGTGGCCGCGAAGCGGTGCCCCACGGCGCGGGCGACGAAGTCACCGGTGACCGCGTCCGACACCTCATAGGCGTTCACGTGGCACCCCGCGCAGAGCCGCGGGTTGGCCTCCACGGAACCGTGCGTGGCGATGATCGGACGTTTCAGCCCTGGCGGGAACCAGCCCGCCGTCCCGAGAAGCGTGGCTCCGGTTGGAGCATGGGGGCCCGCGGTCACGTCGGGTTCTGGCTCCCCCCGCCTCTGGTGACACTTCATGCAGAGGTTCACGTCCTCGCTCGGATAGTCGATCGGGAAACGGAGCTGGTTCCCGTGCTCGGAGCCGTGGGGATCGTGACAGACAGCGCAGGTGATCGCGAGGTGCTGACCCGGCCCATCGACGTCTCCCTTCTCGACGTAGCTGGCGGTGACGCCCCAGGCGCGCAAAGCACCCTCGGCCGTATGGCAGGCTTCACATTCAGGAAGACCTGCGGCGGAGGCCACGTAGGACCCGTGTCCCGACTCCGCCCACTCGTCCACGAAGGGGTGGTGGGTACCCTGGTGACACTCTCCGCACCCGGTCGTGACATTCGCATTCAGGAACGCCAGGGGGACCGTCTGCTTGTTCGGGTTGCTGACGTGCCGCAGGCCTGGACCGTGGCACGACTCACACTGGACGTCGTGATACCGGGCTTCCCCCGTGGCGGTGAACCCCGCCGGTTCGTCGACGCTGTTTCCGCGTTCGTTGACCGTGTGGCATCCCTCGCATGACGCCTCCGCCGAGCCGCTCTCCTGGAGCGTCTCCCAGGCATGGGCATGCGCGGTGGACTTCCACTGGACGTGAGACTCGATGTGGCAGTTTCCGCAGACCGGAAGCGTGTCCGTCCGAGACGTGTACCCCACGAACTCCAGGGCAGCCGGAAGGGGATTTTCGAACAGGTCCCGCTCGCGGTACACGACGCTCTCGTCGACGCAGCTCGCGGACGAAGAGAGCAGGGCGAGCGCAACCAGGATCAGGTCGAGCCTGCTCCGGTTTCGCTTCAAGAGAGACTCCAATCGATGGACCCGGAGGCCGAATCGTTTCGGTTCATCGTCACCGGTCGCGATCGCCGACGACCGCCCTCGTCTTGGCAAGCCCGCCATCGCTGGGAGGACATCGCTCCGGACGCCGCATCACGAAGATCCGGAGGCGCAGTTTCGCGCAGGACCAGCCGACCCACGTCTCCCGCACTCGCTGAGCACACATCCGAGAACGAAAGAGGCCACCCGGCGCAGTGGCGCCGGGCAGCCATCTTCCTCACGCTCCGTGAACCTGCTGCCCCGTCATCCCTCTAGTTTCCGCCCCGGCTGTTCTGCCAGAGAACCGGAACGAGAAGGTCCGGCGCCACCGGCGCCGGGAACGGCCCGTACGTGTCCAGGACCGCTTTGATGCTGCCCGTGAGCAGCGCCTCCATCAGGAAGGGGTTGTGCACCGCGGAGCTCGAGATGTCGCCGAGACCCGCGTTGAAGTTCGCTCCCTCCGCCACGGTAAGGATACCGTCGTTGTTGTTGAACGCCGCCGGATCCACCTGATCAAGCAGCGCATCGAGCTGAGCCACCAGGTTGACGATCCGCGTCTTGGCCACGGAGAGGGCCGACAGGGCCGCGTCTTCGCTTCCGTGACACCCGGACGTCGTGCACGAGGCGAACGAGCGCGCCGACGTCGTCATCGCGCAGTCGTCGTCGCCCGTAGGCACACCCTCGGCATCCACGCACGGGATGGGCTTGAACAGATGGCCCGTGACGTTGAACACGTGGTCGCCCGTGGCAGGGTCGGTCACCTCGTAGGAGTTGAGGTGACAGGTCGCGCACAGTTCCTGGTTCGCCTCGCTGCCGTGCGTACCCCGGATCGCGCCACCCTCGGCGTAGATCGTGTCGTAGGCGAAGTTCGGCGGAATCCAGCCCACGTCCTGACCCAGCAGGAGGGGCCCCTGCGGTGAGTGCGGGCCGCGCGACGGACGATCGAGGTCCGGCACCGCACGCCGCTGGTGGCACTTCATGCACAGGTTGGTGTCGACGTCGCGATTGTCGACGGGCCAACGGAGCTGGTGCTCGTTCGTGCCGTTGTGCGGATCGTGGCAGACCGCGCACGTGATGCCGATCTGGTTGTCCGTCCCGCCCTTCTCCAGGTATTCCGTATCCACGCCCCAGGCGACCAGGGCGCCCTCACCACCATGACACGCGCTGCACCCATCCCGGTCCCGATAGCTCTTGCGGGCTGAGGCGTCACCGTGGCGGGACTGAGCCCACTCGTCCACGAAGCCGTAGTGTTCGCCGTTGTGGCACTCCCCGCAGCCACCGGTCAGCGTCGCGCCGGCGCCCACGTTCAGCGGAGCGAGCGGCACGTTGCTGTCCAGCGGGTTGTCCACGTGCGACAGCGCGACGTTCGGGTCCACGCCCGGGCCGTGGCAGGCTTCGCACTGCACGTCGTAGTAGCGTTCTTCCCCCGTCGCTTCGTAGCCGGCGACGGCGTTCACGACGTTGCCGTACTGACCGACCGTGTGGCAGCCTTCGCACGAAGTCTCGGCTTCGGAATTTCCCTGGAGCGTTTCCCAGGCGGACGCGTGACCGGTTGCGGCCCAACCCTTCTGCTTCTCGACGTGGCAGTTGCCGCACACCGTCAGCTGCGTCTCGGAATTCGAATAGCCCACGAAGCTGAGCGCCGCGGACGGAACCTCTTCGTAAAGAGGCCTGTCACGGTAGATGATCTTGTCGTCACACCCTGCCAGAAAGACGGCGACCGCAGGGATCAAGGCAAGGCGATTGAGCTTGAAACGCATTGGCCCTCCTGACGGGTCACGTCGCGACCCAACGACCTAGTCGGTATAATTCCTTAAGGTCAAATTATCTGGAGGCAGGCCTTGATTCAAGCTTTATACGATTCTCTGGCGTAAACAGGGGGGTTCCGACGCATCCGTGCATACGTAGGACTACGTACCACCCGCACCATGGCCGGTGACAGCGGATCCGCGACCTTCCGGGACAGTCGCTAGAAGGCGTTCAGCCCCGTCACCGCCTGTCCGAGGATCAGGCTGTGGATGTCGTGCGTGCCCTCGTACGTGTACACCGACTCGAGGTTGGCCATGTGCCGCATCGAGTGATATTCCACGAGGATCCCGTTGCCGCCCAGGAGGCGCCGGGCCTCGCGCGCGATGTCCGTCGCCATGTCGCAGTTCGCGCGCTTGGCCAGCGAGACCTGCTGGGCCGTCATCGTCCCCTGGTCCTTCATGCGGCCGAGGTGGTACGTGACGAGCTGCCCCTGGGTGATCTTGGTCAGCATGTCGGCCAGCCGAACCTGCTGGATCTGCTTCTGCCCGATCGGCTGACCGAACATCACGCGCTCCTTCGCATAGGAGCGCGCCTCGTCGAAGCACGCCATGGCGGCGCCCACCGCACCCCACGCGATTCCGTAGCGGGCCTGCGTGAGGCACATGAGCGGATGCTTGAGGCCGCCGGTGCTGTCGGGCATCAGCGCCGACTCCGGCAGCATCACGTCCTCGAGCACGAGCTCGCTCGTGTCCGAAGCGAGCAGCGACAGCTTGCCCTTCTGGTCCTTGGCACTGAATCCGGGCGTGTCCGTCGGAACCACGAAGCCGCGGATCCCCTTCACGTCACCCAGCTCGCCGGTCTGCGCCCAGATGACTGCCACGTCGGCCATGGAGCCGTTCGTGATCCACATCTTCGCTCCATTGAGCTTCCAGCCGTCGGCCGTCTTTTCCGCGCGGGTGATCATGCCGCCGGGGTTCGATCCGTAGTCGGGCTCGGTAAGGCCGAAGCAGCCGATGGCGTCGCCGGTGGCGAGGCGGGGCAGCCACTCACGACGGTGCTCCTCGCTTCCGAAGGCGAAGATCGGGTACATGACGAGCGCGCCCTGCACGGAGACGAACGAACGGATGCCGGAATCGCCGCGCTCGAGCTCCTGCATGATCAGCCCGTAGGCCACGTTGTTCAGGCCCGCGCAGCCGTACTCCTCGGGGAGGTTGGCGCCCAGGACACCAAGCTCGCCGAGCTCGGGGATGAGCTCGGTGGGGAACTTCCGGTTGATGTAGGCCTCGCCGATGATCGGCATGAGGCGGTCTTCGACCCACTCGCGGATCGTGTCGCGCACCATGCGCTCCTCTTCGGAGAAGAGAGCGTCGAGGTTGTAGAAGTCTATGCCTTCGAAGCGGGCCATCGGATTCGTTTCCGTTCGTTTCGGGTGTAGCGCCGACCCGTTGGCCTGGCGCCTGGCAGCCGGCGGTGCGGCCGGCGCAGAAATCTATTCGCTCGGTCCGGCTTCGGCAGAGGGCGCGCCGCTGTCCGCCGGGGGCACGGCTTCCACGGCACGGGCGTTTCGGAAGCGCATGGCGCCGTAGACAATCTCCCGCGCCACCTTCTGCCCGATCCAGACCGCGGCGAGCAGCGTCGCGACCCATCCCCCCGTCACGAGGTCGGTGGGTCGGATGCCGAACCA
>JAURER010000018.1 GCA_030827315.1 Gemmatimonadota bacterium
GAGAAGGTGACGGCGATCGAGAGGTCGCTCGGAGGACGAGGGGCGGGAACGCTCGTGGGCATCGTTCATGGTCGGCTGGGCGCGGGTCTGGGCGACGGGGGTTCGTCGGACTCGAGTAGAGTGCTGCGTGAGCCCGCCGGGCTCAAGGGAGAGCACCGCGAGGCGCGCACCCCACTGGCGCAGCCAGGCGATCCTGCGCCAATTGCGCGATCTCTCGCAAGGAGCCGTCTCGTGAGCCTTCGCCATCCCGACAGCGACCATCGGCACCGGCCTGCCGGCCGACTGCGTCCATTGACGGCGGCGGGTGCGCTGTTCTGTGCGGCACTCTCCCTCGCGCCGACGGTCACGCCGGCCAGCGCGCAAGAGCTGCCGGCGGCCGCACCGGAGTCCGTCGGGATGTCGGCGGAGCGGCTCGAGCGTGTGGACTCGGTGATGCAGGGCCTCGTCGCCACGAGATACATCCCCGGCGCCGTGACCATGGTGCTGCGAGACGGCAAGGTGGTGTACTCAAAGGCCGTGGGACATCGTGACATCGAATCCCGGGCGCAGATGCAGACCGACGCGATCTTCCGAATCGCCTCGCAGACCAAGGCGATCGTGAGCGTTGCGATCATGATGCTCGAGGAGGAGGGGGCACTCCAGATCGCGTCTCCGGTCTCGAGGTATCTGCCCTCTTTCGAGCGAACGACAGTCGCCGTCCCGCGACCGGAAGGCGGCTACGACGTGGTCGCCGCGAGACGCCCGATCACCCTCCGGGATCTTCTCACGCACACCGCGGGGATCGGTTATGGTTCCGGCCCCGGCGGGGACCGCTGGGCCGAGGCGAGCATGACCGGGTGGTATTTCGCCCACAGGGACGAGCCGATCCGCGCGACGATCGACCGGATGCCAGCGCTCCCGTTCCAGGCGCAGCCCGGCGAGGCCTACGTGTACGGCTACAACACCGACATCCTCGGCGCGGTCGTCGAGGCAGTCTCGGGAAGGGAGCTCGACGACTTCCTGCGGGAGCGCATCTTCGAGCCGCTCGACATGCGCGACACGCACTTCTACCTGCCCCCCGCCAAGCTCGCCCGCCTCGCGACCGTGTACGGCGCCCAGCGGACGGGCCGGGGATGGACGCTGACGCGGGCTCAGGACGGGGCGGGCATGCACGCCCAGGGCCAGTACGTCGAAGGCCCACGTCGGAGCTTTTCGGGCGGTGCCGGCCTGCTCTCCACGGCACGGGACTACAGCCGCTTCCTGCAGATGATGCTGAACGGAGGCGAACTCGACGGCGCGCGCATCCTTTCGCCGACGACCGTCGACCTCATGACGCGAAACCACGTCGGGCAGCTCTACGCGCAGGCGGGATCCGCAGGCATGGGCTTCGGACTGGGATTCAGCGTGCGCATGGATCCCGGCGCCGCAGGTGTCCACGGCTCGGTCGGCGAGTTCGGCTGGGGCGGCGCGTACCACTCCAGCTACTGGGTCGATCCCGTGGAGAATCTCGTAGTGGTCTACTTCACGCAGGTGATTCCGGCCGCCGGCCGGGACGATCACGCGGCGCTGCGCTCCCTCGTCTACGCCGCGGTCACGCAGAGCCGTGCCCGCCCGATTCACTGACGCCCGGCGTCAAGGGGAAGGAAGTTCACTTGGTATTCGGCGACGATTCGGGGATGCGACGTAGCCGCGCGCTGCAGCAGATGATGGCCTTCGCGCGAGCCATCATCCAAGACGGCGAAGTCTCGGACACTGAGGCGACGGGGTTTCGCGCCTGGATCGATGCGAACCCGGACCTCCGGGTCCTCCCTTAACTCGACGAGATCTTCAACCTTCTCGTGAACTCCTTGGCCGACGGCCACCTTTCGGACGCCGACCGCGAGCAGCTCACGCGAGCGCTCGAACGCCCGGGAGGGTAGCCGCCCCTTCCGACGGGTGTCACCGATGCCGCAACCGCGTCGTCTCAATCCTCGAGGAATTTCGTCGGCCCCCGGGTGTCCTGCACCCCGAGCGCGACCCCCGTGCCGACACCCGCCCCGAGCGCGAGTGCAGTCCCGGCTCCGACGATGGGCAGGACCGCGACCACGGGAGCCGCGACGACCACGGCGCCGACACCCGCCCAGACGCCCAGGAGCGGCCTCTCCACGATGGACGTGTACCGGAGGCGTCGCGCGACGAAGCCGCGTGCCTTCACGTGACTGTATATCCCTGCGGCTCCGGCGATGCCGGCGGCGATGAGGCCGAGCATGGTCTACCCCCCGATTGACGGACTTCTCTCGAGCCGCGACTCCGGCCCTCGCTCGGGCCGAAGTTAGAGCCCGCGCGCACCGCACACTACGGGCCCGCGACGCTTCCGGTTCCGCCCCGGCCGGACGCCCCCTCTCCCGGCTTTGCCTCCGGCGGACCGCGGGTGTCGATCCCCACGGCCGACAGCAGTCGCTTCGCGTGCCCGGGCACATCCTCGAGCACCATGTCGATCCCGGCGCGGCGGGCCTGCTCGAGCATCTCCGCGAGCGTGTAGGCCCCTGTGATGTCGATGCGCCCCAGACCCCCGCAGCGAACGACCACGCGGTCCACGTCGGGCTCGGCGGCCAGCCGGGCGAAGAGCTTGTCCTCGAGCGCAGGCGCCGAGCCGAACCAGAGGACCCCACTGGGCTCGAGTACGAGGGTGTCCTCGACTCGCTCCGCCGTGACATGGGGGGTGAGTTCTCTCCAGAGGTGAACCCCGGAGGCCAGCGCGATCCCGACGATGACCGCGTGATCCACCTTGGGCGCCAGAAGAAGGGTCGCGCCCCACGTCCCCCACGCCACGAGCGCCTGCGGCCGGGACACGCGCCACAGGCCGAGCAGCTGCCGAGGCCGGATCAGCTTCCAGACCGCCGCGATCACGATGCCCGAGAGGACGGCCCTGGGAAGGGGGCTGAGCACGGGAGCGAAGGGAAGGAAGCAGAGCACCGCGACCCCGGTGACGAGCCCGCTCCAGCGGCTTTCCGCGCCGGCGAGCCGATTGACGCTCGTGCGCGACAGAGAGCCGCCGATCGGGAAGCCGGAGCAGAGTCCGGCCACGGCGGTCGCCAGTCCCTTGGACAGAAATTCGCGATCGGCATCCCAGTGCTGCCGCTGCTCGGAAGCGAACACGCGCGCGATCGAGACGCCCTCGGCGAAGCCGATGACCGAAATCACCAGGCCGGGCACGATCAGAGAGGGAAGCCGTGACCACGGCAGGTCGAAGGAAACCGGGGGAAGCCCCGCCGGGATCGCACCGACGGTGGCGCCCTCGTAGCCGGTGACCACGGAAAAGACGAGCCCGACGGCCGCCGCGATCAGCACGCCGGGAACCAGCGGGTGAAGCTTGGCGGCGCCGATCACCACCGCGACCGTGAAGGCCGTCAGCCCGACGGCAGCCGGATCCCACGCCTCGGGGTGGGCGACCGCGAACCAGGCCCGCCCGAGCACTCCCGTCTCGGGCGACGCGACGCCGAAGGCACCCGGTAGCTGCGACGAGAGGATGAGGAGAGCCGCCGCAGACAGGAAGCCGGCCATCATCGAGTGGGACATGAGGTAGACCAGCCAACCGGCCTTCAGCATCCCGACCAGCATTCTGGCCACACCGACGACGAGCGCCAGGAGGGCGGCGAGGGCCGCGTACTCCGCGGTTCCGGCCGCAGCGAGCGGCATCAGCGCGCTGAGCGTCAGAAGTGACGTGAGGGCGACCGGGCCGGTCTGCATGTAGGGCGACGACGCGAAGAAGAAGGCGGCGATCACCGGAAAGGCCGACGCGTACAGGCCGTGCACGGGAGGGAGACCTGCCAGCTCCGCATAGGCCATCGACTGCGGGATGAGGACCAGCGCGACACTGACGCCCGCCAGCACGTCCGCCCGGGACATGCGGCTCGGGGGAGCGGTCTTCACTGCGCCCCGGCCTCCTGGCGAGCGTGCTCCCCGCCTTCCGATTCCTCGGTCTCGAGTGACTCGACGGTACGCGCCGCCTCGTCGGCGAGCGACGAGAGCAGCCGCGACGCCTCGGCGGCCCGCCGGGCGAGCGCGGAGGCCGACGGGCCAAGTGTCGCCGCGCGAAGGTGATGGCCGCGCCCCTGCCTTCCCACCTCCCTGGACAGGGCCCGTAGTACCCGGGCCGCGTCCTGGGCGAGGAGCGACTCGAGGGCGTACCGTCGCTCCCCCGCCCGGAGCCCGAGCCCGAGGTCCCTGGCGACGGCCGCAAGATCCGCCCGGGTCAGGATGGCACCGCACCGGACGGGCGCGAGGAGGCCGGCGAGGAAGTCCTCGCCACCTTCGCGACGCGGGTCGGGGAGCGGCGGCGCGTCACGAAGATGCGCCGACACGGCCCGCGCGTCGTCCCTCGCCGAGAGCTCGGACAGCAGCGTCTTCGTCAGGAGGCCCGCCCACCCCGCGTACGCCCCGCTCGCCAGCTCCTCGACCCGATCCAGGAAGCCGAACACCCACGGCGTGAGGTGCTCGTCCATGAGCGCCGCCCGGCCCTGCCGCAGCAGCGTTCGCTCCGCGGGGTCGTCGACGACACGCTCCCGCTCGGCGAGCGAGGCGTAGAGTCCGAGAAGCGCCGCGAGATGATCCGGCTCGGCCGGTGGCGTGAGTCCCAGGGCCCGCCAGAAGCCCGCGATGCGTTCACGCGCGTCACCACCCATCATGCCTTCGGGACCGAGGTGCACCGACGCGTAGGGATAGAGCTGGAAGAGGAAGACGTCCGAGTACTCGGCCGCGGTCGGCGCGCCCGGGAGCCCGAGGGCCTCGGCCACCGCCGCACCCGACGCGTCCGGAGGCTCCGCCATCACGGCGAGCCCCCGGAGGAGTTCGACCGGCGTGGGGTCAGGCACCGACGGGTTCGCGCTCGGGCAGCCGGTACGCCTCCCGTTCCGGGCGCACCGGACGGAGCATCCACCACGGGCGACGCGTCCCGTCGGGCGAGTGTGCGGTCGCCCCGCGGGTCTGCTGGAGCCACTTCTCGTAAACGGCGCGGGATTTGCCGGTGTCCACGAATACGTCGCCGAACTCATCACCCGGCTGGGCGGGCTTCACCCGCACCGCCTGATGCCAGCAGTGCATCCCCGAGACGGGATCGGGGTGGACCCCGTGCGTCAGGTTCTGGTGCACGCCCACGTCCGTCCACCACACTCGAAGCGTGTCCGGATCGCTCGACTCGAACGGCCCGCCCCCCTTCTTGCGTCGCAGTCCCCACTGCGTCCCGTCGCGGTCCAGCGCGACCGTCATCATGCCGAGCCGCTGACCCTGATGGCCCTCTGGCTTCCAACGGCCCATGTGATGGCTGCACGCGAGCACGCCGGGGCGGATCCCCTCGGTGATCCACGCCTTGAGGACGAAGTGCCCCAGATCTGTCTCGACGCGCACGAGGTCTCCCGTCTTCGCGATCCCGAGCCGGGCCGCGTCGGCCGGATGGATCCAGAGCGGGTTCGTGTGCGCGATCTCGTCGAGCCACTTCGCGTTCGCGCTGCGCGTGTGGATCTGCACCGGCACGCGGAACGTCGTGATCAGAGGCATCTGATCGGAGTCCAGGTTCTGCCGGTGGACGTGGCTCTTGATGTACGTCGGCATCGCGAGCTCCGGCCACCCCCAGTCATGGAGCGTGCGTGACCAGAATTCCAGCTTGCCCGTGGGCGTCGGCCAGCCGCGCACGATCTCCCCGTCCACGCGCACGCCGACCCGGCGACGGCCCTCGGCATCAGGGTCGATCTTCGTGCCACCCGGCGCCTTGGGACTGGGCGGCAGGGGCGCGCGCGTGAACACCCGCCCATCCGCGTCGATACGGATGTCGTCGAGCTCCACGTCGGGAACTGGCTGTTCGTAAACCTTTCCGATCTTGCGCGCGACCTCGAAGGCTCCGTAGCGCCGCATGTAGTCGAGCGGCGTCAGCCCTTCCGCGGCGGCCGCCTGGGGGAGCCCCGGCACCGAATTCTCGAAGATCCACCCGTAGTACTCGTCGACCGTCATCTTCTCGCCTGGATTCTCGACCGACTCGAAGAACTGCCGGATGCCGAGCGAACCGTCGGGATCGATGCGCCAGGTGAGCTCGATCCAGAACTCGTTTTCCTCCCACACCTCGCCCGGATTCACCAGGCGTGTGTCGTGCACTGCCTCACCGAGCCGCGTTCGGGCCGCACGGAGCACCGGCTGGCGAAAGCCGATCCACTGCCCGTCGTACTGCTCGTAGGACGTGAGGTCGTGGCGCTCCGAAGAATGGCCCATGGGAAGTACGTAGTCCGCGAAATACGCCGTCTCGTTCCACGTGGGCGTCATGGCGACGTGCCGTCCGATGCGGTTCTCGTCCGTCAGCATCTCGATCCAGCTGAAGCCGTCGGGATTCGTCCACACCGGGTTGTAGACGCGCGTGAAGTAGACGTCAACGAAGGCGTCCTGATCCCGCATGAGATGCGGCATCAGGAATGACATCTCCATGAGCGCGAGCGGGTATCCGTCGGGCCAGAGCACGTCGTTCCACTTCCGTGGATGCTGATGCGGAAGCCGCGGAGGCTTCGGCACGAACTTGTTCCACGAGTTCGGGAAGAGTCCCCCCTCCGTGGCCAGGGACCCCAGGAGGGCGTTGAGCAGCGTAAGCGTCCGTGCCACCTGCCATCCGCCCAGGTTGCCCGATCCCGCACTGCGCCAGTTGTGCGTGGCGAACCGGGTTCCGGCCGAGGCGACCACCTCCGCGACTTCCCGGAGCTTGCCCGCATCGACACCGGACTCCGCGGCGGCGAAGTCGAAGGTGTAGCTGGCATAGAGGTCGCGCAGGACTTCCTCGAAGCGCTCGAAGGTGGCGCTCGCCTCGCCGTGGACCTCGGCCATGAACTCCTGCCAGTTCCACCAGCGCCGCACATAGTCGCGGTCGTACCTGCCTTCAGCGATCATCCAGTTCGCGATGGCCAGGAAAATGGCCGCCTCCGAGCCGGGATAGGGCGCGAGCCAGAAGTCGGCGTGGGTCGACGTGTTGGACAGCCGGGTGTCGAGCACGATCAGTTTCGCGCCCCGCTTCTTACCCTCGATGATGCGCTGCGCGTGGGGGTTGAAGTAGTGCCCCGTCTCGAGGTGACTGCTCACCAGGAGGATGACGTCGGCGTTCTCGTGGTCCGGGCTCGGCCGGTCGATCCCCATCCAGTAGTGGTATCCGGCCCGCGCACCGCTCGAGCAGACGTTGGTGTGCGAATTGTGCCCGTCGACCGCCCAGGCGGCGAGCATGCGCTCGGTATAGCCATCCTCACCAGGGCGCCCCACATGGTACATCACCTGATCGTGACGCTCCTCCTCCATGGCCGTGCGGATGCGCGCGGCGAGGTCGTCGAGCGCCTCGTCCCAGGAGACCCTCTCCCACTTGCCTTCGCCCCGCTTTCCGGCGCGCTTGAGCGGGTAGAGAATCCGGTCCGGGTCGGTGATCTGGTTGATGGTGGCCGGGCCCTTGCCGCAGTTGCGCCCGCGCGAGCCGGGATGCTCCGGATTTCCCTCGAACTTGCGGACCTGGAGCGTATCGCGGTCCACGTACGCCAGGAGCCCGCACGCCGACTCACAGTTGAAGCAGGTCGTGGGCACGAGCATGTACCGCTTTTCCACCCTCTCGGGCCACGACTTCGAGTCCAGCTCGACCCAGTCGTTCCATCGCTCCTTTGGGGGAAACGCGGCCAGATGGATGCGGCTCGCACCGGGGTAAAACGTCTCGCCGCGGGCCTCCACCTCGGTCCGTGCGGCCGAAACGCGTCGGTTGAGTTCGTCGAGGGTCATGCGAGTGGCACCGATTGGCCCGCCTGAACGAAGGCGTGCTCGTAGAGGAAGAGAGAGACGAGTGCCGCGAACGCCGCGATCCCCGGCGTCGACACCGCGAAGAACAGCGCGAGGACGCCGAGCGGGACCGAGACCCAGAAGAAGTGCGCATACGCGCCCTTCGTCATCGCCCTCGCCGCGAGCGCGGCGTGTGCCGTGGGATGCCCCATCGACGCCTCGCCCAGCACGAGCAGAAGATGCAGGGCGAGTGCGAGCCGGAACGTGGCCGTGACCGGTCCCGGCACCCCGGACGAGGCCGTGAGGAGGAGCAGCACGGCCGCCCCGGCCATGATGGCCTGAATGAACAGGTGCGCCGGAAGGAGCGGGCTCTGCCAGAGATCCCTCGCACGTGCCTGGGCGAAGAGGTACGCCGTGTACACGGCGGCACCGGCGGCCAGCGGGCCGCCCACCCATCCGAGCAGGGGTGTCAGATCGGCCCGCCCGAGGAAGGTCGCCGCGAGGTGCGCCGCCAGCACGCCGCCGTACCCCGTGATGATGAAGCCGCCCCGAACGAGCCAGCTTCGCCACTGCGGCTTGAGCAGGACCATCCAGAAGCGCTCGGGGTGCTCGAGATCCCAGACGAGCAGGGCACCCGTCAGCATCAGCCCGATCATTGCCACGATCGGCGCCTGCAGCCCCCACAGGTCCGTCGTGAACGGGAGGAGCCCGAGGGCGCCCAGGAGCAGCGGTACGAGGTACGCACCCGCGGCGATCGACTTCGTGAAGGTGTAGGCGCTCACGCGCCAGTCCCACGGGGCGCGGTGGAGCGTGTCGTAACTCACCACGGCGGCGGCGGAGCTATTCCAGGGCCCGGGGTGACCGGCGTGCACCTGGTGCGACACGTCGCCCTGCTCGCTCCAGAGGAAGAGTCCACCGTCCGGGCGGCGTGCCGCCAGCGGGTCGAGCGTTACCTGATCGGCCCCCTTGTAGAAGAGCTTGGGGCGCGTCTCCTTTTCGGGTCGACGGACGGTGACCGCATCGCGGTAGATGATCTCGCTCACCGCGGAGAGCGGATCGTTCATATCGCCCACGAGCAGTGCCTGCGTGGGGCACACCACGACGCAGGCGGGCTCGAGGCCGACGTCGATGCGGTGCGCGCAGAAGTTGCACTTCTCCGCGGATTTGTCTTCGGGATTGATGAAGATCGCGTCGTAGGGGCACGCAGCGATGCACGCCTTGCACCCGATGCAGATCGATTTGTCGAAGTCGACGATTCCGTCGGGGCGCTGGTGCATCGCGGCCGTCGGACAGGCGGCGACGCACGGCGGATCGAGGCACTGGTTGCAGCGCGTCACCTGAAAGGAACGACGAACCTGGGGGAAGTATCCCGTGTCGACGTATTTCACGTAGGTCCGCGTCACCGAGAGAGGCACCTCGTTCTCGGACTTGCACGCGGTGGTGCAGGCGTGACACCCGATGCAGCGGGTGTGATCGACGACCTTGGCCCACACCGGGGCGCGCTGGGGAGACGTCGCTGTGGTGAGTGTCATGCGATGGCTCGAGAAAGTCCTTCGTGGCGCCCTCAACCTACGGCGGCGACACAGGAACTTCCATGGCGCCCGAGGACGTCATCGGGTCACGGCGTCGAGGAGGCCGTCCCAGATCCAGGCCCGGACGTTTTCGGGCGTCCTGGCTCCCGCGCCGCCACCGTCCAGGGCCTCGCCGAGCAACGCGGCCACGTCCTCGAGGAGGAACTGGGAATCCGCGTCCCGTCCGGCAACCCCGGCCCCGATGGCGGAGGGGTTCGCCGCGTCGGTAGGCGCGCCCGGAACGAGCAGTCCTTCCACGTCCAGAAGCGCCTGGTGGCTCCCGATCGCCGCGGAAGCGAGCCTCTCCACCCGCCCGTAATGAGCGGAACGCTCCTCCGCCGTCCCGGCGAAGTCGAGCATGGCGAATTCGAGCCGCGCGACCGCATCGTCGCCGCCCATACCCGCGTCTTCGAGGGCCGCCTCGTACGCGGCACGGTACCGGCCCTCGTCCTCGGCGCGCAACGCCCGAACGACGTCCAGATACGCCTGGAAGACGCCCGCCACCTCCGGATGCGCCGACGGGAGCGTGAGGTAGTCGGCCCGGGGCCACGCGTCCGGGATGGGCGGAAGATCGCGCAGCTCGGCCCGTGTGGCGCTGAGGAACCGCTCCTGTGCGCGCTCCCGCACGGCCGCCTCGGTGCTCGGTATGGCCGGCTCGCGCGCTGCAGGTGGTGCGCCTGGCCGGGGCTCCACGGGAATCGCCTCGCGGGACGCATCCGAGGGCGGCGCAGCCGGCCCTTCGTCCACCGCACGTCCAGCGAGTGCCACGCCGCCCGCGACGCCGCCCGCGACGCCGGCGACGACCACGACGATGCCGGCCATCTTCCGTGCGCCCCGACGCCCCGCCCGCACCGGGGGCTGCGACATGGGAAACCGCTCGAACGGCATGTCTCGAACTGCGGAGGCGCGCACGGCCGGTTCGGCAACCAGGTCCGCCCGCGCCCCCGGCATCTCCATGCGAACGCCCCCGAAGCTTTCGGCCCGCCCGAACTCCCGTTCCGTTTCACGTTCGGCGGTCAGCTTCTCGACGAAGGCGCGCGTTGCCTCTTCCGGAGAAAGCTGTTGCTGCGGCACGAGCGCGAGTCCAAAAGTGTCTGCCGGCAGCCCGCCCGTCGCGTCGCCGGATTCGCTGACTGCATCCGTGCCCGCGGGCGACTTCGCCCCCGAGGGTTTCGACGGCGGGGCCAGACTCAGACCGAAGGCATCGTCGGCCGAGGGCTCCGGCGATGGGGCTGGCGGGGTGTCTGCGCCGGTCCGGGCGTGCTCGTTCGCGTACTCGATCTCGAGCACGATCGGGTGCGTCCGCGCGGGCGACCACGACGCGGTCTCGCCGTCATAGACGAGGTCGTCGGGCGACAGATCACCGGCGCGCACGAAGTCCTCGAACATCTCGCGCGACCCGAACGAGAGCTCCTGGCCTCCCTGCGTACGAATTCGGAAGCGCATCTTCATCCGACGCTCCCTCCCCCCTTCGAGCGGTTGCCGGGGGACGAAACGGATGTTTCCCCCAGGCGCGCACAACCTAGATGTGCGCTCCCTTCAGGATCAAGGGGAAATGCGCTCCGAGGCCTCTCTCTCGAGCTCGGCGATTACCTCGTCGACCTGCTTTCCCAGAGCGGCGCTGAAGAGGTGACGGTGCTCCTGGAACCACTTCGCCCACGACGGCGTCCGGAGATGGTCCTTGAGTGTCGACTGGTAGGCCGTCCACATCTGGGAGTCCAGCGTGCCGACCCGGTGCGAGTACTGCAGGTTGCCGAAGTGCCGGTAGACAGCCGTCATGTAGGAATCCCAGCGGATCCTTTCCCCCGTGTCGAGCGTCTCGGGGTGCGCCTGCGCGCGGGCGAGGAACTCCGCGAACTCGCTGTCGCGAAACGCGTGCTCCGAAAGCCTGATGCTGTTCTGCACCATCGAATTGAAGGACGCCGCGCGAACGGACTGCGTGTTCTGCACCAGCTGTCTTCCCAGATAGACGAGCGAGACGACGACGCCGATGGCGCCGATGAACTCGCCGAGATTCCCCAATGCTTCGAGCACGCTCCGTTCCACTTCAACGGGTTTCGTCAGACGCTGAAATATAGCGGACATAGGCGGCGAGTCTGCCCCCCTCGTTCTCCTTCCGGCGGCGCCGGATCACGCGCACCTGGCTCACGTGGTGCGCGGACGACACGAGAAAGAGCACGAGCGCCCCCGCGACCGTCCAACCGGGGAGAGGCTCCGCGGAGGCGGCCATCGCCGCGAGGGCGAGCGCCCCCACGAGCTCGAGAACCGTGCCGGGCAGAATCCCCAGGCCGACCCGATGACCGGAGCGCACCTTCACCACGCCCGAGGTCGCGAGCAGCGAAGCGAGCAGGAACGCGAGAAACGTCACCGTGGATCTGCGGGAGAGAGCTCAGCGCCCGAGCAGGTCGTCCACGAGGAAGAGATCCGTGAGCAGCGCGCGCACATGGACGCTCGCGTTCAGGTTGTCCACAAGCTGCGAGCTCACGCCCTGGCGCGCCGCGACCAGACGTACCGCCGCGAGCGCCGCCCGCGCGTCGCCGCGAACGACCCCTACCAGATCCGCCCACGCGGCAGCCGGATCACGCCCCGCGACGGCAGACTCGATCGCGTCGGCCAGACCGTCGAGCGCGTGCTCCGTCTTCACCAGGAAGTCCCGCAGCTGACCACCGCTCTTGGCCCCCTGGTCGGTCGTCAGGCCCTGGGCCGCGTACGCCAGGAAGAACTCGTAGCTCTCTTCGATCGCGTCAATGCGCGCCTTCACGTCGTCGACTGGCGTGGACACGGTTGCTCCGTCGGATGGGTTCAGGTTGTCGGCGCGGGCCTGCGCGGCCCTAAAAAGGCGGGGAGGCCGGGCGCGAAGCGCCCGGCCTCCCGTCGTGCTCCAGCGGACCGTCAGTCGTCGCGGCGCGCGCTCGGCGAGGCATCGGCCAGGGCACCGGCACCGCCCGCGCCCGACACGCCTCCGCCCGCCTCGGTGACGTCCCACTTGGCCGGATCGAAGTGCTCGAGATAATGCTCGCGATCGATCCAGCCGCGGATCATCGACCACGTCATCCAGTGCTTTTCCGGACGGAGCGCGAAGTAGATGTGCGCGGCTACCAGCAGAATCAGCGACACGCCGGCGAGGCCGTGCACCACGTACATCGCGCCCCACACGGAGTCGCTGAACAGGTAGGGATTGCGCGTCCAGAAGGGCGTGTCGATCCGCACCATCATAAGGGCACCCGTCACGATCGCGGCCAGGGAGACCACCACGATAACGTGATGGTACATGCGGTGATCGAACGGGTACTTGCCCGCCTTCGGAGGGGCGGGCGCCTTCGGCGAAAGGACGTGCCGGAGGGTCGCGATCCCCTCCCCCACGCCGAGCTGGAACATCGACCAGAAGTCCTGCCACCCGATCGCGTGGATCACGTGGTAGACGACCGTGGCGATGAGCACGACGCCCGCGATCCAGTGGATGGTGACCCACGGGAACTGCCACCCCATGACCGGAGCGAAGGCGGTGACGAGCAGGACCAGCATCGAGGCCGACATGGTCCAGTGAAAGATGCGCGCCGCCAGGGAATGGCGTTCGATCCGCTCCGGAATCCCGGGCGGTGCGGCGGCCGGTGTCCCGTGGCTCTCCGCCGGCCTCGTCCGCAGCCAGATGGCGTGCCCCGCAAGAAAGATGACGGCACCGACCACGGCCGCCCACATGAGATCCCAGGAGACCCCGATCAGGACGTCCTGTCCCCACGGATTCGCTGCCCTGCGCCAGAATTCCATCAGGCGACGCTCCTTACGGCCCGACGGACCAGGTTGCGCATCATCGCGATCTTGTAGTCGTTGTGGCGGAGCGCGCGGGCGCCCTCGATGGCCGCTTCGCCTGCCGCGGCCGCCGTCGCTTCGTCACCCGTCGTCCCCACCACGATCCGCTCGGCGGCCTCCACGCGCACGGGGTACGGGGCGACGCCGTTGACCGCGATCCGCGCCGCGGTGATACGGTCGCCCTCCTTCTGGAACGCCGCCGCGACGCTCACCAGCTGGAAGTCCCAGGCGCCCCGGTCCCGCACCTTCTCGTAGTAGAATTCGGCGTTCGCCCACGTCGACGGAATGTGGATGCGCGTGAGAAGGTCACGCTCCTTCATGACCGTCATGCGGGTGATGTCGATGGCGGGTCCGATGAAGAAATCCTCCGCATCGTAGACCTTCGGACCCTTCGAGCTCTCCACGATCATCTTGGCGTCCACCGCGATCAGCGCGGGCGCGGTGTCGGACGGGTTCACCGCGACGCACCGGCTGCGGCCCATGATGCAGTGCTCGCGGTTCATGGCCTGCGGCGCCGCCGCGTAGCAGGTATTGCCTCCCGCCCGATAGCACGGCCAGCCACTCCGGTAGTACCAGCAGCGCGTGTCCTGCGACACATTGCCGCCGAGCGTCCCCTGGTTCCGGATCTGGGGCGTGGCCACATGTTCGGCCGCGTCGGCCACGACGGACCACTCGGACCGGATGCGCGCGTGTCGCACCACCTCCGTGAGCGTCGTCATGGCGCCGATCTCGAGTCCGTTGGTCACCTCGCGGATGCCGTGCATTTCCGCGATGCCACCGAGATCGACCACCACCGACGGTCGCTTCACCCGGTCCTTGAACCAGTCGAACGAGTCGAGTCCCCCGGCGAGGACCCACGCCTCCCCACGGTGCTCGTCCAGCAGATTCAGCGCGGCTTCGACGCTCGTCGGCTGGAGGAGCTCGAACGCCGGAATCATGTCCCTGATCTTCGCCATTCTCGGTTCTCCCTAGCCCACGTGCTGCTCGAGGCGTCCGACTCCGGTCCGCCCTTCGAGCTCCGCGAGGATGATGTCCGGCGTCAGAGGGGTACGGCACAGGCACCGCCCGCCCATCGCGTCCGCGACGGCGCAGGTGAGCGCCGCAGCGCCGGCGCCGACCGGCGGCTCGCCGATCCCCTTGGCTCCGACCGGCGTGGTCGGATCGGCGATTCCCACGGCGTCCCACTTCAGGTCCGGGGGCACGTCGAGCATGCCCGGCGGGCGCGCCGTATAGAGCCGGTTCGCGAACGGCACACCCCACTTCGGGTCGAAGACCCAGCGCTGCGTCATCGCCATCCCCATCCCCTGGATGCTGCCGCCCAGGACCTGGGCCCCGAGGCTGCGCGGATGGATGACCGTGCCGCAGTCGGTGATTCCGACGTATTCCTTGAGCGCGACGACGCCGGTCTCCTCGTCCAGCTCGACGAGCGCGAAGCCCGCGACCCAGGAGTAGACGTTGCCCTCGCCTCCGTAGTTGTCCCGGGCGACGCCCATGAGCCCCTGGCCCGCGAGCATCTGCGCCGCGGGGATCGTCTGCTCGTGGATGTCCTCCGGCAGGACGTGCCCGTCATAGCGGCCGCCCATCTGGATGGCGCGCTCCGCGACACGCCCGAGCGTCATGGTACCACCCGGCCCCGAAACCCGGCCGCCGTCGACGCGGTACGCCGACGGCGCACCGCCCATCGTGGCCGCCGCGACCTCGCGAACCTTTTGGAGCGCGTCCATGCCGGCCGCGTGGTTGGCGCGGGTGTGGGCGTGCGTGGTCTGGCTTCCGGCCTGGACCGTCGAGCGGGGCATCCCCTTGCTCGAGTCGCCCCACACGATCACCACATCGTCCCACGACAGCCCCAGCAGCTCCGCCGCGGGACGGGCGGTGTCGGCAATGGAGTGCGTGCCGAGATTCCCGATTCCCTGGTGGACGTAGAGCTTGCCGTCCGGCCGGATGATCATCAGCCCGTCCCGGTCACGCGATCCCGCGGTGTACGGGGACAGTCCGATGCCGACGCCGGTCACCCTGGACCCGTCGCGTCGACCCGAGAGGGCGACCTTCGCCGGCCAGTCGAACATCTCGGCGCCCCGCTCGAGCGCTTCGATCGCGTGCACGCTGGTCAGCGTCGAATCGCGCGGACCGAACTTCACGTCGCCGCGCGGGGCATTGAGCCGGTGCATCTCGAGTCGGTCGACGCCGAGCTCGCGGGCGGCCTTCTCGAGGATGGGCTCCATCATCGAGATGATCTGCGCACCGCCCGGACCGCGCTGCGCGGCCTTGGGCGGCGTGTTCGTGAACATGTCCACGGCCCGGAAGCGCATGTTCTGCGGCGTGTACGTCAGGTCCGCGATCATGCCGGCGGTGGCGTAGTCGCTCGCGCCGTACGGCCCACTCTCCTGGACGATGATCAGGTCGATCGCGTTGCACTTCCCGTTCGGGAGGAAGCCCATCTTCAGCCACGACTGGAACCCCGGCCGGGCTCGGCCGATGTAGTTCTCCTCGTAGCGCGTGACGCGGAGCATGACCGGGCGGCCGATCTTCTTAGAGAAGATCGCCGGAACCTGCATGACCGTCGTGCCCGAGATCTTCGATCCGAATCCGCCGCCGCAGAACTCGGCGACGAAGGTGATATTCTCGGGATCCATGTCGAGCGCCGACGCGAGCGCGAACTTGGTCTGCTGCGTGCTCTGCGTGGACACGAACGCGAAGAGCCGGTCACCCTCCCAGTACGCCATGTTGGAGCGCGGCTCCATGGGATGGTGGGTGAGCGACTGGTGGACGATCGTCTCCTCGAGAACGAGGGCCGACTCGGCGAACGCCGCGTCGGGGTCGCCCTTGGTCCACTCGACCGGACAGCTCGGGTCGGGCATGCCGCCCGCGTCGATGACCGCGAAATCCTCGGCTGTCCAGCGAAACTCGCTCCAGCCGTCCTGCCCGGAGAACTGATTGCCCTCCACGTAGGCGTTCGGCCCACCCGGACGGAGGCTGTCGAGCGGATCGATCACGAAGGGGAGCGGCTCGAAGTCGATCTCGATCGCCTCGATGGCGGCGGCGGCGGTCTCCTCGTCGACCGCGGCCACGGCGAGGATCGGCTCTCCCTCGTAGCGCGGGTAGTCCGTGAGGCACGCCTCGCGAGGGCCGTCCCGCGACGGCACCTCGTCGGCACGCAGGATGTCGATGACCCCGGGCATGGCCAGCGCGCGTCTGGCGTCGACCCGACGCACGCGGGCGTGCGGCATGGGGCTCAGGAGGAGCTTCGCGAACACCATGCCCGGCGCGCGGAAGTCCTCGGCGTACCTCGCGCGGCCCGTGATCTTCGCGTGGAGATCCGGGGGCGCGATATCGGTTCCAACCAGCTTCTCGGCCATGATTCCCTCCCCTTACACGCTGCGTGCGAGCTCGGCCGCCCGCATCGCGCAGTTGAGGATCTTGTCGTAGTCGGCGCACCGGCAGAGGTTGCCCGATAGCGCGTGTGCCGCCTCTTCCCGGGTCGGATTCGGGTTGTCCTGCAGCATCGCGGTCATGCTCATGATGAAGCCGGGCGCGCAGAATGCGCACTGGAACCCGCCCTCGTCCATGACCGCCTTCTGCACGGTGCTCAGCTCACCGGTGTCCGGATCCTCGAGCCCCTCGATGGTGGTCACTGCCCGGCCCCGTACCTGGTGGGTCAGCATCGAACAGCCGTACTGAGCGACCCCGTCGACGAGAACCGTGCAGGCGCCGCACTCCGCTCGGTCGCAGCCGAGCTTGGTGCCCGTGAGCCCGAGCTTGTAGCGCAGCGTCATCGCGAGCGTCTCGTGCGGCAGCACGTCGACTCGACGCACCTGCCCGTTGACGTTCAGCGAGAGCAGACGCTCCGTCGCCGTCTGGAACGCGGCGGCGCCCAGGAGCGGCGTTCCCCGGAAGAGATAACCGGTCGACGAGACGGTCGCGCCGGTCGCGATCACGCCCTTGATGAAGGTTCGCCTCGAGTATTTCTGCTCCAGCACACCGAGGGCTTCGGACTGGTCCATCGATCACTCCTGCGCGTGTGGCCCCTGCGATCGCGGCAAGATAGGGACCGGGCCGAAAACGCGCGAGGAGCTTCGCACCCGAAACGGGGCGTCTCGACGAGGGCTCACCCCATCCGGCCGAAAAGGTCGATGTGCGCCTCCACGATTCTCCGCCGCGCCTCTTCGTCCGGCTCGAGCGACCAGTCCCCCGCGACGCTCGTGCCACCCAGCGCGATTCCGTCGGCGCGGGGAGACATGTGAACGAAGCCGCCGGCGGTCGGCGAGGCCGCGCCGAAGGTCGAGTAGTCCACCTCCGGCTGAGGCATGAGCAGCGTCAGCTGCCCCTTCAGCGGGATGAGCTCCGGGTCGTCCACGAGGTCACGCGCGCCGAGCCCCGTGCAGTTGACTACGACCGGCTGGTCGAGCGCGGCGAGCTCGGCCTTCGACCCGAACCTGCGGATGACGATGGAGCCGCCGGCGTCCCGAACGTCGGCAACGAGCCGGTCGAGGTAGATCGACGGTTCGATGCGAAGGGAGGGACGCAGCACGGCCCACGGCGTGGGGAACGGATGCTCCCCGGGCCCCAGGATCGTGGCGCCGGCCTGCAGATCGTCGGGCAGCAGCGACGCACCCTCACCCTCCGCGTCGTCGGGACGCGTGCCCCGGAGTGCGTAGCCGTCCAGCCAGGACACGCCGTACCCACGCCCGACGAGGAGCTGGAGTTCCGTGTACGCGATGCGCGCGGCCCGGCGAAAGTCGGCGTCCCAGGCGGGCGTGCGCCGGTCGTCCTCGACGAGCCCCGAGGTGGGTGTCCAGCCCGCCAGCGACATGTTCGACGTGGTGTTGGGCGGGACCTCGGCGGCGTAAATGGTCACGTCGAATCCGCGGCGCTGAAGCTGCCGGGCCGTGGTGAGCCCCGCGACGCCGCACCCGATGACCGCAGCCACCCGCGTTTCACGGGCGAGCGCGAGTTCCGCCGCCATCTGCGCGGTACCCCAGGACAGCGACATGCCCGAGCCGCCGTGTCCGTAGTTGTGGACGAGCAGCGTGTCGTCGAGGCGCTCGGGGCGGAGAACGAAGCCCGAGGGTCTGTGGGGCCTGTGCCCCACGGTGGTGCGGATCACGCGGTCCCACGAGGCGAACACGGGTGCGAGATCCCGACGGGGACGCGCGACCCCGATGGCTCCGCCACGCGGCGCGCAGCCGGCGACGCCGAGCCCCAGCACACCCAGCCCCGCCCTCCTCAGTAGCGTCCGTCTGTCCATGCGCCCTGCCTCGCTGGTCGAGTTCTGCCGAGGCCGGTCGGGGTGGAGATGCCCGACGCCGAGCCTCCCGTCTCCGTCCAGCCGCCTGCACGGTGCGCCGCAATCGGCGGCCCGGCAAGCCACCCCGAGTTCCCGGATGATTCGGCCCGCGGCCCGCAGCCGCAGTCCCCGCATGCGGGGTCGCGCGGGCGCGGGGATCACGCTCCTGACAGCAGGTGTGTCCCTGGCGCGCAACGGAGGCGACGCGGAACTATTTCGAGTTCTCGAGCGCGGTCGGTTTCTCCGGGAGGACTCAAGCGGGCCGCCTGAGGCGGACTTGGTGGGACCGGTCATGGGCGGCGGCATCGGGGCCTGCGCCGGCCTGCTGGAGGGCCTGGGCACGTCGGCCCAGCCCTCCGGAAACCCGGCCGATCTCGGATCCCGGAGGTCGAAAGCCCCGTTCACGCCCGGTCAGGCGGTTGGATTTCCTGTCCCTCGCCTTCTTGCCGGGATGGCCATCGGACGGGACCTCGTGCCGGGTGCGCTCGAGCCAGACGCGACCGCAGCTTCCCCGGAGGTGCCGGACGGTCCGCTGCAGCCGACCAGGGCCAAGGCCAGAAGAACCAGGCGTGGTCTCATGGGGATCATCTTGCAACCCTCCGGTCGACGTGTCGGGCCCGCGCGCCCTCCGCCGCGATGCGCGCCGCGCGGGTCCTCGCGCAGAACACACTCGAGGGGGTCAAGGCGCGCCGCTCCCGGAAGATCTGGCGGCGAGCCCCGCGCCGTCCCGGGCGCCGGCTTCGACCCCGGGCAAGGTCGCGCTGAACGCCTTCGAAGCCCCCGCCGGAGGCAGCCGCCGCATGGCGAGAATCGTCTCGCATCCCCAGAATCCAGTCGTCGATCCTCAGCCCCCTCCCACGTCCGAGGTCCTCCCGATGCTCCGATCCCTCTCCACGCTCGTCACGCTGGCGCTCCTCGCCTCCGCATGCGGCCCGACTCCCGAGGGCGGTGTCACCGAGGACGAAACGACGGACGCCGACGGGGCCGCCGTCCTGGAGGAAGTCACCCGTCGCGTCCCCCAGTTCGAAAACGAGCACGTCGAGGTATGGAAGAGCATCATCCTGCCCAACCAGCCGCTGACGATGCATCGGCATGACCACCCGCGGGCCCTCATCGCGCTGAAGGGAGGCACGCTCACCGTGACCACGGACCAGGGACGGACGTACGACATGACCTGGGAAACGGGGAGTGCGTACTGGCTCGAAGCGGATCCTCCGGGCGAGATGCACGGCGACGTGAACGAAGGGCCCGAGCCCGTCGAGGTGATCGTGGTCCAGCTCAAGAACGTGGGTGCGGAAGGGAGCTGATTCCGGCGGCCGGGCGTTCGGGAACGGATCCACCCCGGGGGTGAAGGTCGGCTACGAAGCCAACCCTCGTCGCGCTCCCGGCAGCGCACCTCTGCCCCTGCGTGCGATCACGAGCGTCCGAACCAGCACACCCCGGTCGATCCCCTCCACCATCCGGGCCTTCTTGCTCAGCTCCTCCTCGTAGACCGCGTCGCCCTCCGTCAGCCTGATCGCCTCGGAAGCACCCTCGAGCGCGGTGATCGTCCGTTCCGCGACGGCCCGGAGCCCGTGGGTCCAGTCCACGACGTGAAGCGGTTCCAGTCCCACGGTGGCCGCCATCTCCACGAGGGCCCCATCGGCGTGCACGTCGGCCGGTCCCAGCACGGCGGCCAGCTCCGCGTCGGCCGCGCTCAGACCCGGTGGACACTCGATGGCCACCGCCGCGAGAAGCCCGCCAGGCCGCAGGACCCTCGCACATTCTCTCAACACGGAGAGCTTGTCCTGCAGTCAGCAGAGCACATCCGCGTGGCTGGCCGCGTCGAAGCAGGCGTCCCGGAAGGGGAGCAGGCGCCCGTCCGCGCACACGACCGCAGCGGCGCCCTCCGACCGCACCACCTCGACCCGGGCGTCCCGGAGCGCGAGCAGGGGCAGGTCCGTGCTCACGAGGTCGCACCCGGTGCGCTCGGCGATCCTCGCGCCGGGCCACCCCCGGCCCGACCCCAGATCGAGGAGCCTCATCCCTGGTCCGAGGCGCAGAAGTCCCGCCAGCCTGTCGGCCTGGGCCACGGTGGTGTACCCGTTCGCCACCGCAGAGCCGAGCACGGCGGCGCGTACCTCCTTTGCCGCATCCGAAGAGAGTCGGGCGTACTTGTACGCGTACGATTCGCTCGTCGCCTGGCCCTTCGCGCGCTCGCTCATGCTCCGGATCTTATCAGGAGAAGGGCGTCCACGCCCGGGGGGCCCGAGGCCCGGCGCGCGGCCGGCAACTGACACCGGCGCGCGGGATCAGGCGCGCTCGGCGTAGAGCTCCTCGAGGCGACTCTCCACCTCGGCCCACTCCTCCATCGCCCGCGCGACCGCGGCCTGCACCTCCGCGCGCTCGCCCTCGAGGCGCGTGACCTCGTCCGGGGGGGTCCGCTCGAAAAAGCCATCGGCGCAGAACGCCTCGTCGATCTCGGCCACGCGACGCTCACCCGATTCGACGAGTGATGTGAGCTCGTCCCGTCGCCGCTCCAGACCACGTGCCTCGCGGTCGAGGCGGGCCCGATCCATGGGGGCGGGAGGAGTCGGGGACTCGACCTGACTCTTCTTCTTCTCGCGCTTCTCGCGGCGGGCGCGCAGAACCACGGTGTCGGCGTCCAGGTGGTCATCCCCCGAATCGTGCACGTACTCCTCGTACGTGCCAAGGTAGTCCGTCACACCTTCGGGGGTGATCTCCACCACGCGCGTCGCCAGGCGGCTGACGAACCAGCGGTCGTGGGAGACGAATATGAGCGTCCCGTCGTAGCTCTGCAGCTCCTGCACCAGCGCCTCGATCGACTCGAGATCCAGGTGGTTCGTGGGCTCGTCGAGCACCAGGACGTTGGGCTTCTCGAGCGCGAGCCGGGCGAACACGAGCCTCGCGGCCTCACCACCGGACAGGGCGCTGACCTTCTTCTTGCCGTCGTCGCCGGAGAAGAGCATGAGACCCATCTGACCTCGGACGAAGCCGCGGTCCCGCCCGGCGCAGAAGCCCCACAGCCAGTCTTCGGTGGTTTCCCTGCCCTCGCGGAACTGGTCCTTGTTGTCCTGGGCGAAGTAGCCCGGGTGGGTCTCGTAGCCCCATTCGACCTCGCCGGCGTCGGGCGGGAGCTCACCCATCACGATCTTGAGCAGCGTCGACTTCCCGATACCGTTGGGCCCCATGATGGCCAGCCGGTCTCCCCGGCGTACCGAAAGATCGACCCCGTGCAGGACCTCCCGGTCGCCGAACGACTTGCGAATGCCCTCGATGCGCAGGACGTCCTTTCCACTGGGGCGCCGGGGCTCGAAGCGAAATCTCGGGTATCGGCGCGAACTGCCGGGGAGCTCCTTGAGCTCGCTCGCCTTCTTCTCGATCATGCGCAGCTTGCTCTGCGCCTGCCGCGCCTTGCTCGCCTTGGCCTTGAACCGGTCCACGAACTGCTGGTGGTGGGCGATCTCCTTCGTGCGCCCCTCGATCTCCTTCTCGCGCCGCTCGCGCTCCGCGACCTTCGCCTCGAGGAAGTGGGAGTAATTGCCTCGGTAGAGCGTGACGGTGCCGTAGTCGACGTCCAGGATCCGCGTGCAGACGTTGTCGAGGAAGCGGTGATCGTGCGAGATCACGACGACCGGGCCCCCGAAGCCGGCCAGGAACTTCTCGAGCCAGCGGATCGAGAGAATGTCGAGATGGTTGGTCGGCTCGTCGAGCAGCAGCACGTCGGGCGCCGAAGCCAGCACCTGCGCGAGCAGCACCCGAAGCTTGAACCCGCCGGACAGCGTGGAGAGCGGGTTATGGTGGACGGCGGCCGGCAGCCCGAGTCCTTCGAGAATCGAGGCCGCCCGGGCCTCGGCGGTATAGCCGTCGAGACGCTGGACCGTCTCCTCGAGTTCGGCGAAACGGTCGACGTCGAAGCCCTCTTCCCCGAGGGCCAGAAGCTCCTCCTTCTCCCGCATTGCCTGCCAGAGCTCGGGGTTGCCCATGAGCGCGACGGCAAGGATCTCCTCGCGCTCGTAGAGAAAGTGATCCTGCCGCAGAACACCGAGGCGCGCGGATTTCGGGACGGAGACCTCGCCCGCGCTCGGCTCGGCGGCGCCCGTGAGGACGCCGAGGAGCGTGGTCTTGCCGGACCCGTTCGCACCCACGAGGCCGTAGCGCTCCCCGGGGTTGAGCTGGAACGAGGCGCTGGCGAACAGCGTGCGGTCGCCGAACGACTTCTCGAGGTTGGAAACGGAAATCATGGCCGCGAATCTAACGTCGCGCGGCGGCACGCCCACGGGGCCGAGCCGCGACCCCGCCCATCGGCGGTCACTCGGTGTGTGACAGGTGGCCCTCTTCCCGGTACTTCCCGAGCTTCCGGTGGCTGGTCCTGCGGTTGATGCCCAGCAGCTCCGCGGTGAGGGACTGCTGCCACCGGTTGGCCTCGAGCGTCGACAGCAGGTACTCGCGCTCGAGCCGCTCCTCCGTCTCCCGGACCGGGAAGCTCGAAGGGGAAGTGGTCTCGCCCGGCGTACGTGATCACGGAGCGCTCCACGCAGTTCTCGAGCTCCCGAACGTTGCCCGGCCACTCGTACGTCATCATGCGGGCGAGCGTCTCGGCAGAGAGTCGAGGTGGCTTCAGGTCGTGCTCCTCCTCGGAGCGGGCGAGGAAGTGACCCGTCAGAAGCGCGATGTCCTCGCGGCGCTCCCGAAGCAGAGGTACGGCGATGGCGAAGACGTTGAGGCGGAAGTACAGGTCTTCCCTGAACTCGCCCGGGTCCACTGCGTCGTCCCATCTCCGCCCTCATCAGCGAGTCCATCGCCTGGAGCGAGCCGGGCGACAGGGCAACGGTACGCACGGACCGGGGGGCGGAGGCGTCGACTTCGAGGTACGCGGGCCGGGGTCGGGTGTCCCCGACGCGGAGCTCAGATCCATCCTTGACGAGGCCCGCGGGGCCAGCGGCTCCGACCTGGCGTCCTGGCACGCGGCCGGTCTCGCACTGATCACGGGATCCGAGCTCGTGCGCGGGCACGGCGCCGAGCTGCAGGTGGAGACGCAGGACGACAGGGACCGCAGCTACCGCTTCTCGCTGGCCTCCCACTGACCCGACCGACGGCGCAGACGCTGCGCCTGAGGACGGGCTCCGGCAACCGGCACGCGCCCGGCGGCGTCAGGACAATCGAGTCCTGGGAGGCGTCGTCACAGGAGCGGAGCCACGAGCGACACCACGAGCTCCCGCAGCCGCTCGCGGAAGGGGCGCGTACGGTGAACGTCGAGCGTGAGCTCACGGGCGTATTCGAGGTCCGCGAGGAAGATGGAATCCATCGCCTGGCCGAATCCCGGGTCATGCACGACCAGCGACCACTCCTCGTTCAATCGCAATGAACGGCGGTCGAAGTTCAGGCTGCCCACGGTGGCCCACACCCCGTCCGCGACGAGGGCCTTGGCGTGGAGCATGGAGGGCTGGTACTCCCAGATCCGTACCCCGCCCTCGAGCAGCTCGTCGAAGTACATCTGGCCGGCCCACTTGGTGCTCGCATGATCGGTGCGCGGGCCCGGCAGCAGAATCCGCACGTCCACCCCGCGCCGCGCGGCCTCGACGAGCAGCAGGCGCAGCGGCGCGGACGGTACGAAATACGCGTTCGTCACGTAGAGGCTCTCGCGCGCGCCGGCGATCGTGAGGGCCAGAAAGCGCTGCGCGGTGGTTGTTCCGAGCCCCGGTCGCGATGCGAGCACGCCCGCCTCCATGGGACCGGATCCCTCCGATGCACCGGAAGGAAGCAGGTCCTCGTCCGGAACCAGATCGCCCGTCGCCTCGGCCCACGACGACACGAACGCCGCCTGGATCCCGGCGACCGCCGGCCCGGTGAAGCGCACGCTCATCTCGCGCCACACGCCGAGTTCGCCCGAACCGATCCAGCGGTCCGCGAGGCCGAAGCCGCCCGTGTACGCGACGCGACCGTCGATGACCACCGAGCGCGCGTGGTTGCGGTGTTGCGCGCGATGGAGCGAATACCAGCGGATCGGCCGAAACTCCGCCGCCGCGCCCCCCACCCGCGCCAGGACGGGCCGGAGCGCACGCACGTACTTCCGGCACCCGTAGCCGTCGCCGAGGAACCGGACGTGGACCCCTCGTCGGGCGGCCGCGAGCAGGGCTTCGGTGAAGCTGGCGGACAGCGTGCCGGGGTCGCAGAAGTAGATCAGGAAGGTGATCGACGCGCGCGCCGAAGCCAGGTCGTCGAGCATGCGCGGATAGACGTCACCGTCCGCGATGATCTCGACGGAATTTCCCTCGCTGAAAGGGATCTCGGCGAGCGTCCCCACACGGGCCGCCCAGGCGGCCTGACCGGGCGCGGGCAGGGGCTGCTCGAGCGGAACCGCGTCGATGGACGAGCCCCGGACCGCGTCGGCCAGACGGTGCACCAGAGCGCCCAGGCCGACGAGGAGGACCGCGGCGAATCCCCAGGCGACGCGAACGCGGCGCCGCGCGCGTTCCTGTCCGGACCGCGCGGGGGTCTCCGGTGTAGCAGCACTGGATTCTCTCACACCGTCGGACGTCATTGGACTCACGGACAGGGGCCCGCCGCCACGGATCTCACCTGCAAGGTCGCGGTCGCAGCCAGCGCGGGCCATGGGTGTGCTTCGCCCTCGTCGTCGGAGCCGCGACGGTGACCGCCTGCTCATGGGGTCCTCGGCCTCCGCAGGCCCGTCCGACCGCCGGCTGGGGAAGCCCCGGTGCAGAGAGCCGGGCCGCACGCTTCGAACCCCTCGGGGTCGTGCGTGCGACGGACTCGGTTCTCGTGGTCACGTGGAACGTGCACGCCGGGGGTGGCGACATTCCCGCTCTGGTCGGCGGGATCCATGCAGGAGCGTTCTCCGGTGGACGGCCGCCGGGAGCGTTCGCCGTTCTCCTCCAGGAGGCCCATCGCTCGGGTACGGACGCCCTGCCACCGGGGCCGGGCCACGACGGACAGGCGCTTCACCACGCGCCCCCGTCCGGGCGTCGATCCGACATCGTGGAAGTGGCACGAGCGCTCGGACTGCACATGGCCTACGCACCGGCGGAGCCCAACGGCCGACCTTCCCCGGACGCGCCCGTCGAGGATCGCGGCGTGGCGATCCTGTCGTCCCATCCCCTCCGAAACGTCCGCGTGGTGGAGTTGCCGCGCGAGCGCCAGCGCCGCGTGGCGCTCGTGGCGACCATGGCCGGCATGCAGCGGGACGGGAGCCCCTGGGAGCTTCGCGTGGCCACGGCGCACCTCGAGAACCGCGCCCGATGGAGCCGGGTCTTCGACTCCTTCGGCCCCGCCCGGGGACGTCAGGCCCAGGCGCTCGTCGACGCGCTCGGGAGCGGGCCGGTCGTCCTGGGCGCCGACCTGAATACGTGGGCTCCGGAATTCGTCGAGCCCGCGCTCGCGGTCATGGCTCGGCACTTCCCGGACTCGCCGCGACCCGCCGGCGCGACCTTCTCGGTGCTCGGCGTCGGGCGTACCCTCGATCACCTCCTCTTTCGACTGGACGCAGGACAGCACGCCCGGGTGGTCGTGGCGGACGACCGTTACGGTTCGGACCATGCGCCGGTCGTGGGCATCGTCGGCCTGGCCCCACGGGCCGAGGTGGTCATCGACGGGGCTCGATGATCTGACGGAAGGTGATCTCGAAGTCGAGACCGCGTTCCTCGTCGTCGCCCAGCCGAAGTGCAGGGCGACATACGTGTGGATGCTCGGATCGACGAGGGCGTAGCGAAGCTCCCGGTCGTGTGATCCGTCCACGGAGATCGGCATGGGCGCCTGCTGGTTCCCGAACGAACCGATCAGCCGAACGTCAGCCGGCGTCACCACGACCCGGTCGCTGCGGTGATTCTCCACCGTGATCCAGGAGGTCGGGAGCGGCCGGTCGCCGCCGGGCTCCGGCAGCAAGACGCCCTCCGCGGAGACCACCAGACCGTCCCGCTCCACGGACACGAGTCCGGACTCCACGTCGACGCGAGCCTCCGCGGGCTGCACGCCCGGCCTGAGGAGAACGTCCTCCCGGGCACCGCACGCCGGACCGACGGCGGCGAAGGAGACGAGGACGAGCGCAACGAACTCGCGCGGGACTGACTTTCTCGAGGCGGGAAGGGACGAGGGGATACGCATGACAACCTTCTGCGGCGCGGTCCCTCCGACGGGACCCCACGCACGAGCAGGTCGCAACGAACATGCCACCGCGCTCCCGTCGACGCCCCCCGAAGGCCGCGCGATCGGCCGCGCCGTCCGTGCCCGCATGCCCCCGGCCGGGACACGATGTCCCCCAGCGACCTACGCTCGGGGCAGGTCGACCTCGAGGAGCTCCATGTCGGCGTGTGCGGCGATCGAAGCCGCGCCGAGCACGGCGGGCAGGAGCACGGTGTCCCCGGCGTGGACGGCGAGCTCGTGTCCGGCGCCCCCCCACCGGATCACGCCGCGGCCGCGCACGATCATGAGGATCTCGAGCGCGTCGCCCGTGCGGGGGAGCCCATCCCCCTCGGAGAGGTCCCATCGACGGATCCCGAAGTGCTCGCACGCGACGAGTTGCGTGCCGCGCTGGCCGGCCTCCTCGAGACGGGTACCGGGCTCGAACGCCGACGCGTCGACGGGGCCGAAGTCCATGCATTCCAAGGCCTGACCGACGTGCAGTTCCCGGTCGGTACGCCCCCAGTCGTAGACCCGGAACGTGGTGTCGGACGGCGTCTGCACCTCGGCCACGACGACGCCGGCGCCGAGGGCGTGGCACGTGCCGCTCGGGAGGTAATGGCATTCCCCGGCTCGCGCAGGCACGGGAATCAGCAGATCCACCACGCTGCCGTTACCGACCGCGGCCGCGAACGCCGCGGGCGTGGTGCCGGCCCGTACGCCCTTGTAGATCACCGAGTCGGGCTCTGCCTCCACGACGTACCACGCCTCGGACTTGAGGTGCGCGTCCGGATGCGTCTCGACGTACGCCGGCGACGGGTGCACCTGCACCGAGAGATTCTCCCTAGCGTCGAGATACTTGAGCAGGAGTGGGAATCCGCCCGACGGGGTCGGCGCCACGTCGCCCGTCACGAGCCTGCCGAAGTCGCGCACGACCTCCCGGAGCGTTCGCTCCCGGAGGGGCCCGTTGCGGATCCGCGAGTGCGCACCCCCACCCCCTCCGCCCGACGGGCTGGTGGCGTCGAGGTCCGCGAGTTCCCACGACTCTCCGATGCGCGTGTCCGCGCCACCCGGTAGCACGCGGCCCAGTCGTTCGAGCGCACGCCCTCCCCACACCTTCTCCTTGTAGATCGGTTCGAGAACGAGCGGGTAGAGGGCCATGCAACGCCGGGTCAGAGAAGCGGGTCGAGAACGTCGACGAGTCGATCCATCTCGTCGACGACGCTGGACGGGACCACGCCGACCCGTCCGCCAGCCCCGGGGGAGCGACCGCGCACGCGGTCGGGATCCCCCGGGGCGAGGGGACGGGTTCCCACGCTAGCGACCGGCGATCCGATCCCGGATGATCCCCGCGGTGCGCACCGACCGGGCATCGGCGATCTCCTCGGCCCAGCCGAGAACCTGCGGCAGGTTCGAGATGTCGACCCCGTTGATCGTCGCCTGACGCGTCGCCACGCGCTCGGCCCACCGCACGGAGCGGACGTCGTCGAGCATCATGTTCATGGTGATGTTCGGGTCGTCGTGCAGTCCGTCGCTCGGCTGATCATCGCTCGTCACGCCGAGCTCACGCAGGACGTTCCGAGACCCCTCCGGCCGCCGGTAGTACTCCCCGATGAAGTGGGCCCGGCCCTTGCCCGCCCACTTGGCCGTGAGCGCCGCGGCCACGTTCTCCATGCCGCTCTGGTTGCCACCACTGTCCCCGATGAAGACGATGTTCTCGAAGCCGTGCTGGTGCAGGCTTTCCGCCAGGTCCGTGAGCACCGCTTCGAACGTTTCCTGCCGGAGGCTGATCGTTCCGGGACTCGTCATGTGTCCGCTCGGAGGATCGATGCGGCCCTCGGGAACGAGTTCGAGCACGGGCGCGCAGAGCGCGTTGCCCAGGGCGGCCGCGATGCGCGGGCAGTTGGCGCGGAGCACGTAGTTATGCTTGCCCGTCACGAGCCACGGGCCGTTGGGCTCGACGCCGCCCGTCGCGATGATCGCGGTGGTCTTGCCTGCCGCCAGAGCGTCGCGGACGTCCATCCACGTCATCTCCTCGATCCAGAGCGTCTCCACCGGCGGGAGCGGGTTCGGCGTGTCGGCGCAGTTGTAGACGTTGTCCGCGCAGCGGCCGCCGCCCATGTCGCGAGGATCCGGCTGCGGGCGCTGGAAGCCGGCCGGCGGTCCGCCGCCACCCCCGCGCCGGGCCTCCCGCGGCTGCGGCGGCACGGTGCCGCCGTCGGCGATGGCGCGCCGGATGTAGAACGCCGTCTGCGCCGCGCGGTACTCCACGACCTGCCGAGCGGTCTCGAGATTGCGCACGCGGTCGGATACGTCGACACCGTTGATGCTCGCCGCACCCGCGGCGACGCGCTCGGCGAAGCGGATCGAGAACGGATCGTCGGCGAACATGTTCATGGTGATGACGGGATCGTCGTGCAGTCCGTCACTCTCCGCGTCCGCGAAGCCACGGCTGGCCATGTAGGCCGAAACCGAGGCGTAGTCGTAGTACTCGGGGATGTGCGCGACGACCACGTCGTCCCACATCGCGTTGAGCGTGGCGGCGACGTTCCGCATTCCGGTCTGGTTCCCGCCCGAGTCCCCGAAGAAGATGATGTTGCGGAAACCGTGCATCTTAAGGCTGTGGGCGACGTCGGTGAGCATCGCCTCGAACGTGTCCTGCCTCATCGAGATCGTGCCCGGGCTCACCATGTGTCCGGTGGGCGGGTCGATGTCGCCCTCCGGCACGAGCTTGATGATGGGGGCGCACAGGGCATTGCCGAGCTCGTGCGCCACGGCGGTGCAGTTGGCGCGAAGCACGAAGTTGTGCTTGCCCGTAGCCAGCCACGGTCCGTTGGGCTCGACGCCGCCCGTGGTGATGAGCGCGGTCGTCCTGCCCGCCGCCAGCGCGTCGCGGACGTCCATCCACGTCATCTCCTCGATCCACACCGTGCTCGCGGCCGGAAGGGGATTCGGTGTCTGCGCGCAGTTGTAGACGTTGTCGGCGCAGTCGCCACCGCCCATCGAGTTCGGATCGCGCGACTGTTGCGCCTGGGCCGGAGCCGCCACCACCACGAGGGCGACGGCCGCGAGGAGGCTCTTGTTCATTGGGGCTGCATCTCCACGAGACGTGTTGAAGTCGCAGGAGACTGCGGCGCGTCGGGCCGGCGCGCCAGAGGGGGGCAGATCCCCGTCTGCGGAGACTCCGCGGCAGCCCGGCGGCCTAGGGGTCGAGCCTCCCCGGCGGGGTGCCGCACATGTCGCCCCAGCCGCGGCTGCACGCGAGCGCGTAGAGGGCGGCGGGATCTCGTTCCGTGACCTCGCCCTTGCTTCCGCGAATCACCACGGGAAGATCCTCGATGGGTGGCGGAGCCTGGGCGAAATCGGCGCTCCCGGTCGCGAGGCGGAGCAGGTTCTCGCACCCGGAGCCGAAACCGAGATCGCAGGCACGGCCGAACTCGGCGCGAGCGGCCTGCGCCTCCCCCAGCTTCGACGCGAGCGTGATGCCGCGCTCGTTGCAGGCCCAGCCCGACCCGCGCGCGCAGTGCACCCCTTCCATCTGCACCACGTTGCGGCAGGCGCGCTCGCTCCCCGCCTCACAGGCCTGCTGCCAGAACGGGAGATACTGGCCCGGATTGTGGTCGTCGAGCCCCCCGACCGAGCCGAGCCCGGCGAACATCACGGCCCAGAGTCCCGCCGTGGCCAGACGGGGCGGCGAGAAGCCGACCGCCCCGAGAATGCGGGCAGGCTCCAGACCGCGCAGGAACGGCAGCGCCGCCCACGCGTCGATCCTGCGGACCATCAGGTTCAGGATCGGGATGGGCAGCAGCTTGTCGTAGAACGAGGGCGCGCCCGTCGCCTCGAGGATCGCGGCCAGCGCGATCGTGAACGACGCGTACAGGACGCCGAACATCACCTTCCCCTGCTCCGTCCGGGGCGACGTCGCCGGATCGGTGAACAGGAGGTGCATGCCCAGGAAGACCGCGATGGGGATGAACGCGTCGCGGAAGAAGAACTCGCCGGTGACTCCGAAATACAGGAGGCTCCACACATAGGCCGTGGTCACCGCCCCGATGGTCATCGTCGCGACGCCGAACAGGATCTGCGCCGGCAGCGTCACGAGAAAGACCGCGATGTAGATGTGCGGCGGATTGAACAGCGTCTGCGCGATCTCGAGCCCGTACGTCGCGTTCGTGGTGCCGGTCAGGATGAGCGCCAGTGAGACGACGGCGAGCGGGAACGACGAAGGATTGAAGATGTGCCGGCGCCGTCCGTCACGCTCCCAGTGAATGAATGCCTTCGCCGCGAACCCGAGCGCCACGATCACGAACTGCCAGTAGTACCAGTCCGGCCGGAACCACATGAAGAAATTGATGCTGAACAGGATCGGAAACGGACCGAATCCGATGCGGTAGTCGTCGCGCCCGAACCATTGCAGGAGTGCGTCGAAACCGAAGGCGAAGAGCAGCTGCCCGAGGAGCAGCACCAGGTTGCCGTACACCGGGCTCACGTGCCATCCCCAATACAGCATGAGGCTGCCCTGAGCGCACATCTGAAGCCAGTGCGGCGTCTTGATCTCGGTCTGGATCGTCAGCGCGCGGCCCGATCGACGGGCGCTGAAGAAGAGGGCGAGTGCGCCCGCCACCAGAACGGCCGCGGCACCGAAGAAGCTCTGGACGATGACCGGCTCGCGACTGATCTGCGGAAAGACCGTCGTGATGGAGGCGAGCGCCGCTGCGAAACCCACCGGTACGAGCGCGGCCTGCGCGGTGGAAAGTCCCCTGGGAATCGTTCGAAACTCCTGTAGGCCAGACCCCGGATCCGCGGAGAATCTACTCACACGCAGCCCGGATGAGTATCGTGGTGCGGGCGCCCTCCCGGCGCGGTCGACCCCCGACCTTGCGGTGCGGAGAGGGAGAGGCACAATACCCGCCAACGTCTATCACCGGCGGAAGCCCCGCCACACCCCATGACCCGTGACATGCCATGAAGCGTAAAGTACACGCTGCCGCCGCACTCGTTTCCCTGCTGGTCACGCCGGTGGCCGGCTGGGCGCGGCAGGCGCCCGACCTGGAATCCGCGCTGAGCCGCCTGGAGTACCGGGAGATCGGGCCGGCGCTCATGGGCGGGCGGATTTCCGACCTGGCCGTCGTCGAGGCCACGCCGCAGGTCTTCTTCCTCGGCACCGGGAGCGGCGGCCTGTGGAAGACCGAGAATCACGGCACGTCCTGGACACCGCTCTTCGACGACCAGCCGACGAGCTCCATCGGCGATGTCACCGTGCACCAGGAGAACCCGAACCTCGTCTGGGTCGGCACCGGCGAGCCGCAGAACCGGCAGTCTTCCCCCTGGGGCAACGGCGTCTACAGATCGACGGACGGCGGGAACAGCTGGACGCACATGGGGCTGGAGGCGACGAAGCACATCGGCAGGATTCTGATTCACCCCCGCAATCCGGACGTCGTCTACGTCGCCGCGGTGGGAGACCTGTGGGCGGCGAACCCGGAGCGGGGCGTCTACCGCACCACCGACGGAGGCGCCAGCTGGGCTCGCGTCCTCTACGTCGACGACAACACGGGGGCCATCGACCTCGCCATGGACCCCTCGGACCCCAAGACCATCTTCGCGGCGATGTACCAGCGGCGCCGGACGGGGTTCGGCTTCAACGGAGGAGGACCCGGCAGCGGCCTCTACCGGACGGTGGACGGCGGCGAGAGCTGGACCGAGCTGACCGACGGCCTTCCGACCGGGAACAAGGGCCGAATCGGCCTGGACGTCTTCCGCGGAGACGGCAACGTCGTGTACGCGCTCGTCGAGGCGGACGCTCGCTCGTCAGGTCAGGGCTTCGGCGGCGGGGGCACCAGCCGGAGCGGCCTGTTCCGGTCCACCGACCGGGGAGACAGCTGGGAGAAGATGTCGGACACGAATCCGCGCCCCATGTATTACTCCCAGGTGCGCATCGATCCGAGCAACCCCGACCGGGTCTACGTGCTCGGCAGCGCGCTGATGGTGTCCGACGACGCCGGTCGCACCTTCCGCAGCGACGGAGCCACGCAGATTCACGTCGACCATCACGCGCTCTGGATCAATCCGGAAGATCCGAATCACCTCATTCTCGGAAGCGACGGTGGCGTGTCCGCGTCGTGGGACGGCACGGCGCACTGGCGGATGTTCGACAATCTGGCCCTGGGTCAGTTCTATACGATCGCATATGACATGCGCGACCCCTACTACGTTTGCGGGGGCCTCCAGGACAACGATGCGTGGTGCGGGCCGTCGAACACGCGTTCCTTCCACGGCATACGCAATCAGGACTGGTACGAGACCGCCTATGGCGACGGCTTCTGGACCGTGGTCGATCCCACGGACTCCACGATCGTCTTCTCGGAATCCCAAAATGGAAACATGAACCGGTACGACCTGATCACCGGCGAGAAGACGCCCATGCGCCCCATCACGGGGCCGCGCGAGAACGGCGACAGCGCCAAGGAGTACCGCTTCAACTGGAACTCGCCGCTCCTCGTCTCACGGCACGACCCAGCCACGATCTTCCTGGGCGGCAACTATCTGATGCGCTCCCGCGACCGGGGCATCTCGTGGGAGGAGGTCGGCGGATTCGACCTCACGAAGCAGATCGACCGAGACGAACTCGAGATCATGGGCGTGCCCGGCACCGAGCCAATGATGTCGATCCACGACGGCACGTCGAACTACGGGAATCTCACGACCGTCGCCGAATCGCACTTCAGCCCGGACGTGATCTGGGTCGGCACCGACGACGGGAACGTGCAGGTCACGACCGACGGGGGAACGACGTGGACCAACGTCGCCGGCAACATCCCCGGACTGCCCGAGCGGACGTACGTGAGCCGGCTCGCACCGTCGGCCCACGTGGCGGAGCGCGTCTACGCGACATTCGACGGACACCGTAACGGCGACTACTCCGCGTACGTCTACGTTACGGAGAACAACGGGCGGAGCTGGAGCAGGATCGACGCCGGGCTGCCGCACGGGTGGTCGGTCAACGTCATCACCGAGCATCACCGCGCGGCGAATCTCCTCTTCGTGGGCAACGAGATCGGGGTCTACGTCTCCATCGATCGCGGGGCGAGCTGGGCCCGTCTCAAGGGCAACCTGCCAACCGTGCCCGTCGACGACATCGCGATCCACCCCCGGGAAAACGACCTCATTCTGGGCACCCATGGCCGAAGCGCGTGGATCATGGACGACATCTCACCGCTCGAGCACCTGTCGCGCGACGTCATGGCCGGGGCGGGACACGTCTTCCCCATGAAGCAGACGACGATGTGGGCGCAAAAGGGCGACTGGCCCTTCTACGGCGCAACCTACTCCGCGCCGAATCCCCCGCGCGCGACGCGTGTCCGGTACTGGCTCCGCGATGCCGTGGACGACGGTGTCGAGCTGGCCATCACGGACGCGGCGGGCGGCGTAGTCCGTACCCTCGAGGGCCCGGGGGAACCCGGTATTCACGAGATCCTGTGGGACTGGCGGCACGAGGCGCCGTACGAAGTCGAGCCCGGCTCCGGTGGTGGCGGTCGCTTCGGCGGCGCTCCCGAGGGACCGGTGGTGATGCCGGGCACGTACACCGTGACCCTGGCGCTGGGTGACGAACGCTGGAGTGCCGAGGCGCGCATCGAGGCGGACCCGCGCCGTCCGATGACGATGGCCGATCGTCGCGCCCGCCAGGACGTGCTGATGGCACTGCACGCGCTCGCGAAACCGCTCAACGACGCGGTCACGCGCGCGCGCCACCTGTCCGGCCTGCTCGACGACACCGAGGACCTGCTCGACGGACACGAGGGGGCACCCGAGTCGCTCACGTCGGAGTTCGACGCGATCCGAGAAGAGCTCGAGGCGATTCAGGCCGGACTCCAGGAGGCGCGCGGATGGACGGGCGTAGCAGCCGGCATCCAGGGCTCCTCCACGCTCCCGACCGACGATCAGCTTTGGCAGGTGGACACAGCGTGGGAGGCACTACCCCCACTCGTCGAGCGCCTCAACGTGCTCATCGCAACACGCGTCCCTGCACTCAACGCCGAGCTGGACGCGGAAGGCGTGCGGCCCGATCCGGGCGAGGCTCTGGAGGTACCCCGGCGCTCGGGGCGCTGAGGTACGCACCCGGTACGATCCGGGGAGGCGGGCCGGGCCCAGCATCCCGGCCCGCCCCGATCGCCGGTGCGGGCGAGATTCCGACGACTTCGGCGTTGGTGACCGGGGTGAAGTGACGGTACCACATCCTCACCGCCGGGAAGCCATCCGGGGCCGCCAGGCAAACGACTTCGTCCGCGCGCCAGGGGCGCCTCGAACACGTCCGGTGAAGCGGCCGGGCAGGCACATCGTGCGCCGCGCGTCGAGTGCGGCGCGAGCGGTGGGGCCCGTGGCGATGCCGTCGTTCCAGTCCCGGCCGAGGACCACGGCGGACGGACTCCGGCCTTCGGTCGCTCGGCCTCCGTGATGGAGCCGATCGGGATCGAACGAGTGGAGCCAATCGGGATCGAACCGATGACCTCCTGGTTGCAAACCAGGCGCTCTCCCAGCTGAGCTATGGCCCCGCAGCGGGCTAAGATAGCCCGCGGCCGCGCTCGCTGGTAGGCGACACGAGACCGGCCCACCGGGGCCAGGGGTCGAACCGGTCGGCGCGCGCCTGGTCCACGGGAGAGACGGCGTTCCGCCGGTGCCCCGACCAACCCGACGACGCGAGGCTCACGGACCCGCGATGGGTCTTCGGCGTACGACCTTGAACCGCGACGCTCGCGGAACCCGCAAGCGCGGCGAAGGCTGATTCAGTCAGGAGTCCGACGTGACCAGAACCTTCTTATCCCGGGCCGTGGCAGTCACCCTGCTCGCCGCGCTCTCGACCACGGCGGTGACCGCTCAGGAGGAGCCCGCCGACTTCGCCTGGGCAAACTCGACGGAACTGTCGTTCGTGACCGCCGCCGGTAATGCGACGTCCAGCACGCTCGGCCTGAAGTCGACGCTGGAGGGCACGGGGCCGGTGAACGAGTTCAAGTTCGAGATCGGTGGCATACGGGCGTCGTCCACGGTCACGGACCGCTCCGCGATCGGAGCGTCTTCGGCACCCGGTGACTACGTGATCACCGAGACGGACCGCGAAGTGAAAGCGGCCGAAAACTACTTCGCTCTCGGGCGCTATGACCGGAACATCGGCTCGAACTACTTCCTCTTCGGCGGCGCGGGATGGGAGCGCAATACGTTCGCCGGCTTCAACCATCGTGTCTCGCTGGTCGCCGGCTTCGGTGACGCCTGGGTGGACAACGACCGGACGCTGTTCAAGACGGACATCGGTGGGACGTACACGATCCAGAAAGACGTGGAGCCCACACCCGGCCGGGACGAGGCGTTCGGTGGTCTCCGTGCGACGGTCGAGTTCAATCGCGCCCTGACGGAGAACACGGACTTCGAGTCGATGCTCGTCGCCGACGAGAACCTCCAGAACACCGAGGATCTTCGTCTCGACGGCATTGCCTCCATCCAGGTCTCAATGAGCCGGGGTCTCGCGCTGAAGGCGTCATACCGAGTCCTCTTCGACAACGATCCGGCGCTGATCTCCGTTCCTCTCAGGAGCGCGGGTGGCGCGGCGATCGGCGACGTGACCGTGCTGAACGGCAAGGCCGACACCTTTTTCACGGTCTCCCTCGTCATCAAGCTGTGAGGCGCGGGCACGGTTGTCCGGCAGGGCTCCTCCGTGCGCGGCACCGAACTCACCTCGGGGAATAGGAGGCGGAGTGCTCGGCTGGATCCGGAACGCCCGGATCGATCTGCGGACCGGTCTGGCGGTGATCGCGCTGGCGCTTGCCGCCTGGGCGGTCGTGGTCTACGTGAACGTCCGGGAGTTCGTCCCCGCGGAACTCACCCGGCCGGCGGTTCCGCCGGATTGAGGGGCGAGCCGACCCATTGATCGACGATAGAGCGAACGACGCTGGCCAGCGCAGCGAAATCATCGGGCTTTCGATGGAAGGTCTTCGCTCCGAGCTGGAGCGATCGTGCCTCGTGATCACTTCCCTCGGACGACGTCAGAACGACGACCGGGACGGTGACCGGAGGACGCTGACTCCGCATCCACTCGAGCACGGCGAAGCCATCCACCTCGGGCATCAGCAGATCGAGGACGATCAGATCCGGGATCGGGTGCGAGCGCCGATCCTGGAAGGGAGGCGTTCCCGCGAGGTATGCGATCCCCTCGCGACCGTCCCCGGCCACCCGCACGTCGAGTCCCGGTGCGGCGCGCCGCGCGGCCACCCGAATCAGGAGCGCCTGGTCGCGCGCGTCTTCGATGACGAGAAGTGTGCGATCATTCATGGGACATTCTGCGGGACCCCTGGGTGGCCTCCGACGCTCGGCGGAAGTCGCTCGCCGGCCGTAGAACGACAAGATGGCGCGGGGCGTTTCGTGGCGCCACATCGCTGCTGGACGCCGCCGACAGCAGATGCGCGGCCGGGCCCCTCTCCAGTACCTTTCACGTGCGAGTGCCCACGTTCGTCCCGGAGGCTCGGATGGCCAGTAAAGAGATGACCCCACGCCAGCTCAAACGCGAGCTCGGAAAGTCGAAGGCCGCCCACGAGAAGGCGGAGTCGCGGCTGAAGAAGTCGAGGGACGCCCAGCAGAAGCTCGAAGCGAGTCTCAGGAAGGCGAAGGAAGCTCAGGAAAAGACGAAGGGCCAACTCAGAAAAGTCGAGGCCAGGCTCAAGAAGGCCGAAGCCGACAGGACCAGGGCGATGACGCGTCTCGAGGCTGAAAAGTCCAGGACGAAGGCGGCTCGCGAACGGGAAGCCGAGGCCCGCAAGCGGGCATCCCAGGCGCGCCGCAAGGCGACCGCGAAGCAGGTGAAGGCGGAGGCCTCGATGGCCGCGACGAAGGTCGTGGCGTCCGTGGCCGGCAGCGCGGCGAAGCGCGAGGCGAGGAAGGCCGCTCGAAAGGCGAAGGCGGTCGCGAAAGACGTGGCAGGGGCGGCCACCGCAGCGGCGAAGACTGCCCGCCGCGAGGCTCCCGCGCGCAGCAAGGCTGCCCGGGAAAAGGCCCGCACGGTCGCGACCAAGGCACGGAGGGTCGCCCGGGACGCGAAGATCGTGGCACAAGGCGTGAAGGCCGGCGCGGCGGCGGCACGTGACGAATTCGAACGAGGCCGGGAAGACGCCCGCCGGGAGCTGGCCGCGAAGAAGCGAAAGGCCGCCGCCCGCAAAAAGGCCGTTGCCAGGAAGGCGGCGGCCCCGGAGGCAGGAGCCGGAAGGAAGACCGCGAGCCGCAAGGGCGCGCCGAAGAAACGGGCCGCAGCGAAGAAGAAGAAGAAGACCGCGACCGTTACCGGAGACGGCCCGGAGGCCGTCGCCCCCGAAATCCCGCCCACGAGCGGCCCCACCTGATCCGCCCACGTCGACCCGCACCCACTTCCACCGAAGAGCCCCATGAGACCGTCCGCCCGACTCCTCGCCACGGCGAGCATCGCCATGCTGGCTTCGGCGTCCGCCCTCTCCGCCCAGTCCGGTCCCGAGGTCGCGCGGGCGTACCGAGAGGCCCACGAACCGGAACTGGTCCGTGACTTCGCCGAGCTCCTCAGCTATCCGAACCGCGCGTTCACGCCGGAGATCCGTGAGGCAGCGCTCTACATCCGCGACGAGATGCGCGCCGTGGGCGTCGACACGGAGCTCGTGGAGATCGAGGGCGCGTCTCCTCTCGTGCTCGGTGTCCTGGAGGTGCCGGGCGCCTCGCGCACCCTCGGTATCTACGTCCACTACGACGGTCAGCCCGTCGATCCGTCCAACTGGACCCACGACCCCTTCGACCCGACGCTGTACACGAGGGCGATGGAAGCGGGTGGTACGCCGATCGACCTTCCGACCGACGGCGCCGCGGTGGATCCCGAATGGCGTCTGTACGCCCGCTCGGCTGGAGACGACAAGGCACCGATCGCCGCGATCCTCCCGGTCCTGCGCTCGTTTCGTGAATCCGGGGTGACCCCGACGTCGAACCTCGTTTTCATGTTCGACGGCGAGGAGGAGGCGGGTTCGCGAAATCTGCAGCAGTACATGGAGATGTCGGCCGACGTTCTCGACGACATCGACGTGTGGCTCTTCTTCGACGGCCCCGCGCACGCGAGCGGTCGACCGCAGGTCACGTTCGGCGTGCGCGGTTCGTTCGGCATGGAGGTCACGGTCTACGGCGCCACGCGGAACCTGCACTCCGGGCATTACGGAAACTGGGCGCCCGACACGGGAAACATCCTGGCGCACCTCCTCGCGTCCATGAAGGACGATGCCGGCAACGTCCTGGTCGACGGGTGGTACGACACCTTCGAGCCGATCGGCGCCGAGGAGCGCTCTGCGCTCGATGCGATGCCCGACTGGGACGACGAGCTCAAGCGCGAGCTCGGGCTCGTTCGCACGGAAGGTGAGCCCGAGAGCCTGCCCGAGCGACTGCTCGTGCCGGCCCTCAACGTTCGGGGCATCACGAGCGGAAACACCGGGTCCCTGGCCCAGAACGTGATCCCCAATGAAGCCGTCGCGGCGCTCGGGATCCGCATGGTGAAAGGCAACACCTCCGAGCAGCTCCGGGAGCTGATCGTGCGCCACATCGAGCGTCAGGGCTTCCACGTGGTCGAGGAGGATCCCGACTTGGAGACGCGCCTCCGCTACCCGCGCATCGCGAAGGTGACCGGTGGCCGGGGAGGGTCGGTCGCGGCGCGGACCTCGATGGCCGACCCATACGCGCAGAGCGTCCTCGCCGCAGCCCACCGGGCAGCCGACCGCGCGTTCGGCGAAGGCAGCCTGGTCGTGGCACCCGGAATGGGAGGGACCCTGCCCCTGAACCTGTTCACCGACGTCGCGGGCAAGCCCGCGGTGGTGGTGCCGGTCGCGAACCACGACAACAACCAACACGCCCCGGACGAGAACCTCCGGATCGCGAACCTCTGGTACGCGATCGATCTGTACGCCGCGCTCATGACGATGCCGGTTACCGTCTTCGTGCCGTGAGGGTCCGGGCAGGACCTGCACGCGAGCGCGGCGTCACGGCAGACCTGAGGGGAGGTCGGGCGTCTCCCTCGTGAGCTGGCGCGCGTAGGCCTCGGCGCCCAACGAGCGTGGCGCGCCCAGCCAGAGCTCAGTTGCCGAGCTGGAAGGTGAAGAGCAATCGGTGCGCGAGCTCGTCCTGGAGCGGGACCATCCAGTTCGCCTGAAGGGTGGCCACGCTCGTGGGCCAGGCGTTGAATCCAAGCACGACGTAGTCGTTGGCTTCGCCCTGACTGGGGTCACGATAGCGATCCCAGCGCGCCAGCAGCTGCGTCCGTACCGTCGTCATCCACCCGGCCGTCAGGTAGTGCCCCAGCGCATTGAAGTCGGCCCCCACGTCCGGCTGCCACGCGCCCCGGTGGATCTCGCCGTCGAGCATGAGCGGGCCCATCTCCAGGCGCGCGTCGAGGCCCAGCAGCTTCCCCTGGCCCCGGTACCCGGCTCCACCACCGGTGAGGAACGGCTGGATGGCCTCGTCCTGGCCGAGCGCGCCCTGGACCGCCACCTGGAGCGTGCCCTCGCCGACCTCAATCCCTGCCACCTTCACGCGGGCGATCCCGACGAGGGGCTCGCCGTCGCCCTCTGCGATGCGACGCCCGGTGAACACGCCGGATGACCAGGAGAGCGCGTCCGTGATCTGCCCCCCCAACTGGATCCCCGTCTGGCGGTTGGGCCCGATGTCGTTGATGACGCGCGAACGGAATGCGAAATCCAGGTCCCGGGCGTAGAGAATGAACTCCTCGCTGTAGAACGGCTTGAAACGTCCCGCCCAGGCGTAGAAGCGGGGGCTGTGCGTCCACCCCACACGTGCGTCCAGGAGGACGCTGGGCGCGGCGAAGTTCGTCTGGACGAGGTAACTGAAGCCCCCGTCGAGGTCACCCTCGAGACGAAGGCGCACCTGACTCGCGGTGACCCGGGTCCGGGCCTCCTCGAGGCCCGCGTCGGCGTTGATGCGTGTGAGGAAGCGCAGCCGCATGGCCGGCTGGCTGAAGACGGACCGAGCCTGCGCGAGGAGGGGCTCCTGGTCCTGCGCAGCGGCGGACGAGGCTAGGAAGCCGATGCCCGTGGCCGCGATCAGGACGGGGAGGCAGAAGAGCGATCGAGTGCGTGGCATCGGTGTACTCCGGCGACGGGGAGCGGGGCGCAGGTGCCCCGGCTCGAGAGATCAGCATCAATTTAAGTGACCCCAAGCCGTCCGACGCGTCCCCCCGGCCGGGCCGGGGTAGCCGTGAGGCTACGGGCTCCCGATATTGCGCGACTATGCTGACCCTTCCGAACCCCAGGAGAACGACACGATGCGCAGAGTCATGTGCGTCGCGCTTCTCGCGGGAGCGATCGTGACGGGCGCGCCGGTCGACGCCGGTGCTCAGGACGGCGGCCTTTTGGCCGTGGGCGAGATGGCCCCGGACTTCGAGCTCCCCGGAGCGACGAGGTACGGAGTGCTGGATCAGCCCGTACGCCTGAGCGACTACCGCGGCGAAACGGTCGTCCTCGCGTTCTTCTTCCGCGTCCGAACGCGTGGCTGAACAGTCCAGATGAGAGCGTACCGTGATCAGTACGCAAGCCTCTTCAACGAAGGACGCAACGTCGTCGTCATGGGCATCTCCAACGACGCGCCCGAGGAGGGCGCGTCCTGGCTCAAGGACGAGGACTTCCCGTACCTGTTCCTGAGTGACGCCGAGAACAACGGTGCCACGTACACCGCCTTCGGTGGTGGACTCCGGGACAACAACATGGTCGACAGCCGGGCCGTGATCGTGGTCGGACCGGACGGTCGCATCGCGCACGTCATCGCGGCGTTCAACCAGAACGATCCGATGGCGTACGAGGAGCTGGCGGCCGCGGTCGATCGGGTGACGCCGGAGCCGGACGAGGGCGGCTGAGCCCCGCAGTCTTCGACTTCCGGTGGAAACGGAGACCTAGACACGGCGAAGGGCCCGGCGGGAGAATCCGCCGGGCCCTTTCGCGTCTCCGCCAGTGCGGATCCGGCGCCCGGCAGGCAGGCGGCCTGCGTGGGGGGAGCTCGGTGGGCCCGGAGGCTCAGCCTCCCGCCAGCGCCCGCACCGCCGAGACCAGGTCCTGATCGGTGCCGACGCCTGTATAGGCGACCTTCCCCTTGGCATCGAGCATGACGACGATCGAGGTGGTGGTGGCGTTGTAGGCGCGCACCGCGGCACCCCGCGCGTCGAACAGATACGGATACCCGGGATCGTGCTCCTCCAGATGCCGCCGGACGCGTCGCACGCTCTGCGACACGCCCACCGCGACGGCGATCACGCTCACGCGATCACCCCACGTGGCCTGGAGGCGGTCCAACTGGGGCTGGAGCGCCTCGCACTGTTCGCACCACGTCGCCCAGAACTCGATGACCGCCGGCTTTCCCGGCTCGACGAAGTCGAGGAGTCGCACCGCGTTCCCGTCGAGGTCTTCGAGCTCCGCGTTCGGGCCCGGCGTGCCGAGTGCCAGCGAGACACCGCCCGACTGAGCCTGCGCACCGAAGGGGAGCAGGACCATGAAAGCCAGCGCGAGGGCGGCCGCTCTCGCGGCGTGAAGATACGTCCCTTGATTCATCGCACTCCCGAACCTGGTCAGAGGTTGTAGCCAGCCGTCACGAAGTAGTACTCCGCCATCGCGATCATGATCACCGCGGCGATGCGCTTCACCCAGACCATCCACCTTCCCGAGCGCGGAAGCAGCGCCAGCGTACCGGAGAAGAGCCCCACGGCAACGAGAAGCGCCGTCATGCCGAGTGAGAACACGAAGAGGTAGGCGAAACCCATGAGGCCGGCCTGGGTCGCGGCGACCCACGTGAGCACGACGGCGAACGCCGGCGCCCCGCACGGCGCGGCCACCACCCCCGACATGGCGCCCATGAGGAAGACGGCGCCGTACGAGCCGCCCTCGCTCGAGCTCGCTCGCTCGAGCAGGCGGCGCGGCACCGGAACCGGAAGCACGTCGAGCATCGTCAGGGCGAAGAGGAGCAGAAGGTTGCCGATCGCGAAGAGCGCCCAGGGGTTCGCACTGACGGTGCCGAAGAGCTGGCCTGTCAGCCCGGCGATCGCACCCAGCGTGGCGTAGAGCGCGGCCAGACCGACCGCGTACGTGAGGGTGAGACCGACCGTGCGCGACTTCGGCTGGTCCTCGCGCGCGGTTCCGGCGATGACCGCGCTGGTGATCGGGATCATCGGGTAGACGCACGGGGTGAGGCTCGTGAGCAGGCCGGCCACGAACATCGCACCCAGCGCGAGAAGCGGGCTGCCGGACAGCGCCTCGGCGAGACCGCCGGGAGGTTCGATCTGCAGGAGGGTCAGCGTCATCGCTCGGGTGGTTGGGGAGACTCGGTGAAGGTGCAGCCGCGGAGCCCGGCGGTCCAACCCCCCCTCGTCTCGCCCGGTTCCGTCCGGCGTCGGACACGCCACGGAGCGACGCCTGCCCGACGAGCGCCAGGCGCCTGTTGGCGGCCGGCATCTCCGACGCCACCTTTGCCCGATGCACCAGCATATGCGTCTAGCGAACATCATCGGACGACACGGGGCCGGGCAGGTGCGAACCAGGGCGGCCTGGCTCGTGGGTCCCCTTCTTGTGGCCCTCGCCTCCTGCGGGAGCGAGCCGCCGCCGGCACTCACCGTCGGGCCGCTCGCCTGGACGGAATCGGACCTGCTGGGTCTGAGTGACGCGCGCCGCCGGACGCTGGCCGATCTCGCGGCCTTCGGCCTGAGCGTGGCGGATTCGTCGACCAGCGCCCTCGGTGCGCTCCTGGTGCAGGAATGGGTGGACGACCGCCGGATCGAGATCCTGGCCGCCGAGCTCGCCCTGGAGGCGAACGGTATCGGTGACGACGTGCTGGAAGCGCGCTACCTGACGGATCCTCGGTGGGAGCTCGTGGTCCGGCACATCCTCTTCTTCAGCGAGCGTTGGCGCTCCGCGGACCACCGCGCGGAGGCGGAGGCCAAGGCCCGGCGCGCCATGGACGCGCTCCGGGCGGGAGCGGACTTCGCGGAAACCGCCGCCGCCCTGTCCGAGGAGCCCGGCGCAGAAGGCCGGCAGGGCCTGCTCACGCCAGGGCGAGAAGGGTCGTGGGTACCCGAGTTCTGGGCCGCCGCCCTCGCCCTCGAGCCGAGCGAGATCAGCCCCGTCACCGAGACGCAGTACGGCTACCACATCCTGCGCCTGGAGGACCGCCGCGTCGTACCCTTCGAGGAGGCCCGTTCGGCGATGGTCCGCCGCCTCGCGACGCAGATCGCTGACCCGCCCGTGGTCCTCGACGCGTGGCTCGCGCAGGAGGGCGCGACCGACGACGACCGTCGCGCCCTCACTCTGGCCGAGGCCGGCCGCCGAGGCATCCAGCTTGCCGACGGCGAACGGGCCGAAGTCGCACGCCGGTGGGACGACATCGTGTACCGACTCTCCACGACGCTCGGCTTCCGCTACGGCGCCTCTCCGGCGCAGGTCGCGGAGGCCTCGCTCGCTGCGCTGTCCGACCCGGCGCAGGGTGCGAACCTCGCCCGCTCCGAGCTGGCCGAGCACCGGTCGCTCCTCGAGGCGCGCCACCCCGCCAGCTTCACGGGCGCCGAACGCTGATGCCGACGAGGGAATCGATGACCCGCGGCAACCGCAGGTCCATGAGCGCCATCTCACGGTCGAAAACGAACGCCCTCCCCTGCCCTCCCGCACCATGAAGAGAAAGATCCGTTTCCTGCTCGGCTTCGGCCTCTTCTTCGCAGGGCTGTGGTTCCTCTGGGATACGCCGGTGGTGTATCCGCTCAAGATCTTCGTGGTCCTCCTGCACGAGGCGAGTCATGCGCTCGCCGTCGTGTCGACGGGCGGCACGCTGGAGCGCATCACGCTGAGCCCGTACCAGGGCGGCGCCACGTATTTTCGCGGCGGCAACGCCCTGCTGGCGCTGTCGGCGGGATACCTGGGCAGCCTCCTGTGGGGCGGCCTGATGTTCACGGCGGCCCGGAACCGCCGGGTTCGTGCGGACTGGGTCAACGGCTTCATCGGCGTCACGGTCATCCTGCTGACCGTGTTCTTCATCCGGAACACGTTTGGTCTGGTGTTCGGGATCTTCTTCGGCGTAGCGATGGTGGCCGCCTCGCAGCGGATCGGCGGAAGCTGGAACCGGAGGCTCCTTCTCGCCCTCGGGCTTACCAGCGCGCTCTACGCGATCCTCGACATCAAGAGCGACGTGCTCGACCGCCCGGAGCTGGAGTCGGACGCCCACATGCTCGCCGAGCTCACCGGGGTTGGGACCACCACGACGTGGGGGATCCTCTGGATCACGATCGCGGTCGCGTTCGCGACGTGGCTCATGCTGCGGGCCTGGGACGACGCCTGAAGCCCGCCCGGGCGGCCCTGCCCCGCGCGCGCTGCCACCCGCACGGCGCGTCGGTTTGGCGGGACGGCCCGACGCGGTCCCCGACGCCTCCGTCCATACCACATCTCGTGGCGTCGTGTCCTCCCCCTACCACGGTTCGTACGCTGGGGTTGCATCGCCCCCACCCGATCTCTTATCATGCCCACGTTCGAAACGGCAACGTTCGAACTGGGCCCGGATCAGCCGCCACAGAAGGCACCGATCGGGGACCGCGGGCCTCGAGCCCGCTGGCGTAGGCGCCCTACTTTCCACCCGAAACAGGAGGTGATCCTTGTCTAGTCCGAGTACCCTGTCCAGCCTGGCACGGGCAAGCGATCGCCGGATCGGCTTCTAAAGCCGGACCGCATCACAACGCTGTTCGCGCCGTACCCGGCTTCGCGCTGGGCTGCGACAGTGAGACGCCACCGGAGAAAGGTCCGGTGGCGTCTTTTTTTTTCTCACGCCCCGGGGCCCCGGGCGGGCGAGCCGAAGTACAGCATGTTTCTGGCCTCGGACCGGGCCATCGCGATGTCGAGAAGCCCGTCCCCGTCGAGATCGCCGACAGCGAAGCCGTACGCCACGCCCTCGTCGTCTCCGAACGGCACAGGCGTGAACACGCCCGGCCCGTCGTTGAAGTACGCGATCGGGCGCGATTCCACGTACCCGACGACGATGTCCGGCCGGTTGTCGCGATCCAGATCGGCGACCGTGATCGCATAGGGTCTCACCGCGGCGGAGCCGATCGGCTCTCCCGACGCGTACGTGCCGTCGGGGCGGCCGCGCAGGAGGGCCGGTCCGCTCCGCTCGTCGATAACCGCCAGGTCGAGGATGCCGTCTCCGTCGAAGTCGGCGGCCTCCGCGCTGCGGATCTCCGCATCGGGCGGGCCGAATGGGCGCCGCTGCCCGAAGCCGCCGGCTCCGTCGTTGAGGTAGATGTAGCTCTGGCCGCCGTCCCGGTGGGGCACGGCGAGGTCCAGCACCCCGTCGCCGTCGAAGTCCGCCGGTGAGATGGTCGTGGCGGATCCCTCGGCGAACCCGATGCACTCGGCGGCGAAGGCGCCGCCCCCGACACCAAAACAGAGCTGGCTGACGGCGGCTCCGCGCCCATCCCGATTGGCGAGCACGACGTCGGGCAGAGCGTCGCCGTTCAGGTCGGCGATGCGGATGTGCCGCGTGGACCACTCGGCCTCGCCGAAGGTCGACCCGACCGAGAAGCGACCCCGCCCGTCGTTAAGGTGCACGACCTTGGGGTCGGGGTCGTCGTTACTGACCACGACGTCGAGGTCGCCGTCCCCGTCGATGTCGACCAGCACGCCGGAGTACGAACGGTCCGGCGTGTCGCCGACGGGGTACGCCGGCTCGAAGGAGCCTCTCCCGTCTCCGAGAAGGACGAGGTCCACGAGGGGCCAGTGCCGTCCCTTCACCAGCACCAGGTCCGGGTGGCCGTCCGCGTTCACGTCTCCGATGCTCACGTTGGCCGACGTCGCGCCGGAGTCCTCGAGCGCGAGCGCCCGCTCGAAGCTGCGCGAACCCGGCGCGTGCGAGGCGTCGGCGGGGTCCGGTACTCCGGGAGCGCATGCGGCCAGCGTCCACGCGCCCAGCAACGCCAGAGGGAGAGCACGCCTGACGGTCATGACGTGTACCACTCGGGTGCGTTGCCCGGCTTCCACTTGATGTTGCAGCCGACGCTGGGCATCTGCTCGGCGTCCGGCGTCCGGCCCCGAAGCAGGGCATCGCACGCCGCACGCAGGTCGGCGCCCGTGACCGGGGCGTCGAGCGACGGGCGGCTCGAGTCGAACTGGCCGCGGTACACGAGTCGGCGTTCGGCATCGAAGAGGAAGAAGTCGGGCGTGCAGGCCGCCCGGTACGCCTTCACGACCTCCTGGGTCTCGTCGAACAGGTACGGGAAGGTGTATCCGCGGAGCCGGACCTCCTCGACCATCCTGTCGGGATGGTCGTCCGGATACTTCGAGACGTCGTTGGCGTTGATCGCGACGACGGCGATGCCGCGGGCCTTGTAGTCGCGCGCGAAGTCGGCCAGCCCGGCGGCGATGTGCTGCACGAAGGGACAGTGATTGGAGAGCACCATCACGACGACCGCGGGCGCCTCCCGGAAGTCGTCGAGGGATATCGTCCGGCCCGTCGCGGGCTCCGGGAGCGAGAAATCCGGAGCTTCGGTGCCGAGTGCGAGCATGGTGGACGCGACTTTCACCACGAAAGAACCCTCCCGTCATGCCGATCGAAATGTGGACGATGCTTCACGCACAGGGACCCCTCTGGCGCCACCAGGTGCCAGGCGGTCAACCGGAAAGACGGGCGCACCGCCGCGAGGACTCCGGGAAGTCCACGCCCATCGCGACGGCGGTCGCCGAGCCGAACAACGCCGCCAGCACCAGGGAGTACGGATCGGTTCATCCCGTGACCCGAGGCGTCGGTGCGGTCGTCACCGAGGTCGTCACGATCCCCGACGCCACCGCGCGCGGCGTTCGAACCGAGTGCGGTCGCCCGGGTACGTGCGGACATGAGAATCGTGTCCCTCGCCTGCTCCAACACCGAGATCGTCTGCGCCCTCGGGTGCTCCGAGCTGCTCGTCGGGGTGGACGACCACTCGGACTTCCCCGAGGTCGTGGTCGAGCGGCTCCCGAAGGTCGGTCCGGACCTCGAGATCGACGTCGACCGCGTTGCGGCGCTCGAGCCCGACCTGGTGCTCGCGACGCTCACCGTTCCCGGTCACGAGAAGGTCGTGGAGCGCCTGGAGGCGGCCGGGCTTCCGTACATCGCCCCGGAGCCCGTATCGCTGGAGGACGTGTACCGGGACATCCTCGACATCGGGGAAAGACTCGGCGTCCCCGATCGCGCCAGGCGACGGGTGGGGGAGATGCGATCGGAGATCGACGCGGGGTCCGAGGCAGCTCCCGCCGACGCCGCCGGCCGGCCCTCGATCATGATCCAGTGGTGGCCGAAGCCCGTGATCACGCCGGGGCGCCGCTCGTGGGCCTCCGACGTCGTGCGCGCGGCAGGGGGGCGGGCACTCCTGGCGCACGAGGAGCTCAAGAGCCGACCCATGAGCGACGACGAGGTCGCCGAGCTCGCGCCGGACGCGGTGGTCCTGTCGTGGTGCGGCGTGTCCCCGTCGAAGTACCGTCCCGACGTCGTGCTCCGGAACGACCGTTGGCAGGAGCTGGAATTCGTGCGGAACAAGAACGTCTTCTGCATCGGCGAGCCGTACCTCGGCCGGCCGGGCCCCCGCCTGGTCGAGGGCTTCCGCCGCCTGCGGGACGTGGTGCGTGCGGTATCGCCCGAACCGTCGCCCTGACGGGCGGACGCCCCGCGACCTCGAGGGTGTCGCTCCGACTGGCGCCGGCTCCGACTCTCCGGTAGGGTGAAGCGCACCCGTCTTCCGGAGCCTGCATGAGTACCCTCGACCGTCGCACCTTCGCCCGACTCTTCGCGCTCGGAGGCTCCGCCGCCCTCCTCGGACACCCCGCGGTCGCGGAGGCCGCGCCCGGCTCCCTGCGCCTTTCCCTGCCCGGCTCGGGCACGGCCGACTGGGCCTCGATCCGCGCTCAGTTCCTCATGCCCCCGGACGTGGCCGTGCTCAACGCCGCCAACCTCTGCCCCGCTCCGCGCGCGGTGCTCGACGAGGTGTCCCGGTTCACGGAGCGGCTCGACACCGAGCCGTTCCCGGGCTTCCGGAGCGAGCTCCTCTCGTTCAAGGAGCGCACCCGCGACGCACTCGCCGCGCACCTCAGGGTCACGCCGGAGGAGATCCTGATCACGCGCAACACCAGCGAGGCGAACAACTGGGTCTCGAACGGCCTCGAGCTCGGCCCCGGGGACGAGGTGCTGATCTTTTCGGACAACCATCCGAGCAACAACCAGGCGTGGAAGGCGAAGGGCGAGCGCTTCGGCTACAGCGTGCGCGAGGTGGCGCAGGTCAATCCGCACCCGGGTCACGAGTACTACCTCGAAGCCTTCCGGCGGGCCATCACGCCGAACACGCGCGTGCTCGCCTTCATGCAGCACACGAACACGGTCGGCGACGTCTTCCCCGCGCGCGAGCTCTGCGCGCTGGCCCGGGAGCACGGCATCGTGTCCCTCATCGACGGAGCGCAATCGTTCGGGCTGATGGACGTCGATCTCTCCGACTGGCAGCCGGACTTCTTTTCGGGAAGCGCGCACAAGTGGCCCTGCGGGCCGAAGGAGACGGGCGTTCTCTTCGTGAACCGGCGCATCCACGACCGCTTCTGGCCCTCGATGTACAGTGCGTACCCCGGAGGCCGGGGGCTGTCGCGAACCCACGAGGGAATGGGCCAGCGCGACACGCCGGCCGTGCGCGCGTTCGGCTCGCAGATCGAATTCCTCTCGGCCATCGGGCAGGCGGAGATCGAGGCACGCAGCCGTGAACTCACGACCATGCTCTTCGAGGAGCTCTCGGCCATCGAGGGCGTACATCTCTGGACCTCGCCGCACGCGGAGCGCCGCGGCGCCGTCGTGACCTTCCGTCCGGGCGAGCTCGACACCCGGCGCGTGCTCGCCGCGCTCGAGGAGGACGGCGTGGTCGCGGCCTCCCGCGGCGGCGAAGACCGCCCCGGAATCCGCTTCTCGCCGCACTTCTACAACACGGAAGCCGACGTGGAGCGTGGAGTCGAGGCGATCGGCCGCTACATGCGCTCGGGGCTGTAGTCCCCTCCCCCGGCGTCGTGCGATCGCGCCACACTCGCTGACCGACACTGCCCTGCCCGTGCCCTGGAAGGTGCGCCGGCCCTGCCGGACTCAGGAGAACGACTCATGACGCCCCCGCTTCGCACTCGAGGATTCCACCACATCACCATGGTGTCCACCGACGCCCGGCGGACGCTCGCGTTCTACGGCGACCTTCTGGGCCTCGGGCTGGTGAAGAAGACAGTCAACTTCGACGATCCCGGAGCCTACCACCTGTACTTCGGCGACGAGCGCGGCCGGCCGGGCACCATCCTGACCTTCTTCGAGTGGAAGAACGCGCGGCCGGGCCAGTGGGGCGTCGGAAGCGTGCACCATCTCGCCCTCGGCGTGGCCACCCCGGAGGCCCAGCTCCGCTGGAAGCGCCGCCTGACGGATGCGGGCGTGAGGGTCACGGGTCCGCTCGACCGCGGCTACTTCCGCAGCCTCTACTTCTCCGACCCCGACGGGCAGATCCTGGAGATCGCGACCGCGGGCCCCGGCTACGCGATCGACGAGCCCGCCGAAGCGCTGGGCAGGGAACTGCTGGTGCCGCCCGTGGAACGCCTTCTCGAAGGCCGCGACACGGCTGTCATCGAGGCGTCGACGCACCCGGAGCCGGTCCCCCGGATCACGCCGGACATGCGCCTGCAGGGGATCCACCACATCAGCGGGATCACGGACGACCTCGCGCGGGCCGGTGACTTCTACGAAGGGGCCCTGGGCCTGTCCCTCGTCAAGAAGACGTACAATCAGGACGACGCCGCTACGAAGCACTACTTCTGGGCGCACTACGAGGAGGGCGAGGTGGCGCCCCACTCCGCCATGACCCTCTTCGGGTGGGAGGGGAGCGACTTCTTCGCCCGGCCCGGGGCGGGCCTCACCCACCACGTCGCGTTTCGGGCCGACGACGCCGACCAGCAGCGCGCATGGAGGGAACACCTCCTCACGCTGGACCTCGACGTGAGTCCAGTCATGGACCGCTCGTACTTCCAGAGCATCTACTTTCGGGCGCCGGACGGACTCCTCGTCGAGATCGCGACCGACGGTCCGGGCTTCGCCATCGACGAAGACGAGGACGCCCTCGGTGGCCGGCTCACGCTGCCCGCCTGGCTGGAGCCCCGTCGCGAGACCATCGAGCGCACGCTGACGGTTCTCCCCTGAGTCGCGGACACCGGGACGGGCACCGTGCCGCGCTCGCCCCCCGTCCGGCCGCGGCGCCGAAACGCCCGGCCCGACCTCAGCGGCCCGACCTCAGCGGCCCGACCTCAGCGGCCCGCGCCCGCGTATCCGGTCAGTTCCACGTACCCTCGTCCCGTCACGGCCTCGCCCCCCTCACCCTTCCCGGACACGCGCACGGAGCCCTCCCAGTAGCGAAACGCGACGCGCAGCTCCTGGTCGAGGACGGCCGGCTCGACGGCCAGGTCCCAGCCCCGCTGCGGCACGCGTACGCGCCACCCCGAGGGGTACACCGATCCGTCGACCGGTGACGCCCAGGTGCCGGTGGGCTGGACCTCCACGTCCGTCCCCCATGACAGCGCGACGCGGCGGCCCTCCGGATCAACGAGCACGCCATCGCTGAACACGTCGGCGGTCCCGTCCGAGCGCCGCAGCTGGTACACCATCACCTCCCATCCGTCGTCGAGCTGGAGCGCGAACCAGTCCCAGCCGACCTGCCCTTCCGACAGCGCGGATGTCGACCACTCGCGGTCGAGCCACGCCAGGCCCGCGACGGCGACCGTGTCCCCATCCTTCACGATCCGCCCCGAAGCGGGCATGCGCGTGTGTGCGTAGTAATGGGAAGCGTTTCCGGGCTCCGGTCCCTTCCGGCTGAGCCCGGCGTCACCCTGTCGCACGTGGAGTTTCCCCGCTTCGAGCACGAGCTCGAGCTCGACGCCGTCCTGGTCGGCCGAGAGCCGGAGGGGAAACACGCCGGCCGCCGGATCCCGACCCGCCCCCCGGTCGGCTCGAAGAGGGGCGCGCTCCGCGTCCCCGGATTCCACCGACTCCAGGCGCCAGTCTTCCAGCCACACCCTGAACGGTCGGGCCGACGCGCCGGCGAGGCCACCGCCGCCCCGAGCGAAGATCTCCGCGGCCCGGAAGTCTTCGCCGTCGACGTCGGTGAGCGCGAAGTGTCCCATGTACGCCTGGTTGGTGGCCCACGACGAGGGGCCACCAGGCGGCGTGGGCGCGAGCGCGCTCCGGAAGATGGTGAACTGGAAGCCGAACGGGCGCCCGTCGTCCGTCTCGAGATTCCCCGTGACGTACCACCACTCGGTTCGGAACGCCTCGTGCGGACCGTGGTCCTCGGGGAAGACGAAGTCGCGCACGGCGAGCGCGCGCGCGTATCCTGCCGTGTCGAGTCCGCCCAGGGTCTCGACCAGCGAGAGCGTCCTCTCCGCGTCGGATTCTTCCGCCCCCTGTTCCACCACGCCCCCGCACGCGGAGGCCGCCGCGAGGAGCGCGACGAACGGCCATCGTCCCCCGAGGCCGTGACGGCGTCCGATCACCTTTGCGATGGGCCGCACCGTCACTCCCCCCTGAGCGCGAGGGCCGGCGCGGCACGCGCCATCCGCCAGGCGGGCCACAGCCCGGCGAGAAGCGCACCCACCACGGCGAGCGCCACGGCCTGAATCAGCACGTCGGGCCCCACCTGCATGTGCAGCGTCCATCCGAACGAGCGCTTGTTCACCACGAAGATCATGACCGTCGACAGAACGAGACCCATGGGGATCGCGAGGACGCCCGACGCGAGCCCGATGAGACCCGTCTGCGCGAGCACAAGCCGCCAGAGCTGCCCCGGCGTCAGCCCCTGGGCGCGCATGAGCGCCAGCTCCCTCGCCTTTTCCAGCTGTAGCGCCGCGAGGGCGCTCAGCACCCCGACGAACGCGACGATGAAGGCGAGAAGCCTCAGGACGGCGGTCACGCGGAAGGTCCGGTCGAACACTTCCAGGGAAGCCGAACGAAGCGTGTCGTTCGTGCGGACGATCACGGCACGTCCGGGCGGAACGAGGGCGAGAAGTTCCTCCACCACGGCCTCCGAATCGGCGCCCGGGTCGAGAAAGAGTCCGAGCGAGGTGATACCTGGATCGTCGAGGAGTCGATCGTAGGCGACACGCGCCATCATCACGGTCCCCTGCTCCGACCCGTAATCGTAGAAGACTCCGGCGATCGGCACCGCCGAGGGTCCGTCACGGCCGGTGACCACGATGTCGTCACCGGACTCGAGCCCCCGCCGGTACGCGTATGGCTCCGAGACGATCACCCCGTCTCCGTTCCGAAACGCGGCCATGATCTCCTCGGGGCGTCCATCGAGGAAGTCGAATGCGGATTCGCCACGGGGATCCAGGTCGAGCGCGACCAGCCGGAAGGCGTCTCCACCCCGCACGACGTCGAAGCCCCGGTACGTGCTGTGGCCGGTGACGGCGGGATGGGCGACGAAGGCGTCGACCACCTCCGGCCAGAGGGTACCCGAAGCCCGCGACGCCGTCGGGCCGGGAAGCGAGACGTACACGTCGGCCCGCAGCGTTCCGTCGAGCCAGCGTGTGAGCGTGCCCCGAAAGCTTTGGATCATCACGCCGAGGCCCACCGTCACGGAGACCGCGACCACGAGCGCGGCGACGGCCGGCGCGGTGCGGCTGAGGGAGCTGCCGACGGCACGGCCGGCCATTACCCCGAGCGTACCACCGAGCGCGCGCAGGACCGGCCGGAGGATGGACATGACCAGGAGGGTCCCGGCCGGGGTGACCAGGGCCATGCCGGTGATGACGAAGAAAAGCGCCGTGAAGCTGACCAGGAGGGAGCGCGTCGGCGCGAGCAGGATCAAACCCCCGGCCAGGCACAGCCCGACGCCCGCGAGGGCCGCGAGCGGAACGAGCCGACGGACGCGATCCTCGACCTCCGAGCGGAGTGCGGCCACGCGCGGGTTGGCGCCGGCGGCCTCCAGGGCGGGCGGCAGTGCCGCGAGGAGTGTCGCGCCCAGTCCGAGCGCCGCCGCCTTCACGACGAGCGCGGGTTCGATGTCGACGCTGCTCACCGACACGGAGAAATACAGGTCGTTGATGGTGCGCGAGACCATGCCTACGAGTCCCCGCGCGAGCACGAGCCCCGCCGCGACCCCGAGCACCGCCCCCGCCGTGCCGATCCAGAAGGCCTCCCGGAGGATCATGCCGACCACTTCTCCCCGGGTCACGCCAAGCGCCCGAAGGCGCCCGAGGATCCCCCGCCTCTGGACGACGGAAAACGTCACCGAGTTGTAGATGAGGAACATCCCGAAGATGAGCGCCAGCAGGCTGAGCGCCGTCAGGTTCACGTCGAAGGCGGCGATCATCCCCGTCATCGTCTCCGACCGCGTCCCGACGGCCTCGACTCCGACCCCGGCGGGGATCGCAGAACGGACCCGTTCGAGCGTCACGTCGGACGCCTCGCCCTCCTCGATCCGCAGTTCGATTCGCGAGAGGAGACCGGGCATGCGAAGAACCTCCTGGCCTCCCGCGATGTCCATCAGCACGACGTCCGACAGCCCCGCACGGGCCAGGTCATCGCCCGGGGCGATCAGGCCAACCACCGGGAGGAACCACGACTCGCCTTCGACGAGCAAGGGGAGCGTGTCACCGACGGCCAGCCCCGCGCGATCGGCGACCGGCGAAGAGAGCACGACACCGGTGCGCACGGCGATGATGCCCCCGACGTCGAGTCCGGAGTCACCACCAGCCACCCAGGGGCGGAACGGTCCTTCGGAGAAGGGGTCGACCCCGAGGATTCGGAGTGCGCGGCCCGGTACGAGGGGCGATTGCGCGTACCCCTCCACCACCGGGGCCGCCGCCGACACGTCCTCGTCGATCCGGAGCTTCAGAAGCACAGCCTCGTCGAGGGTGCCGATGTCGCTTACCACGACGTGGGTGGCGCGGCCAGACACGGTCTCCGCCGAAATCCGGAAGCCGGTCTGCGCGCTCCTGATGGCGATGTCGATGGAGAGCACGACGGCCACGCCGAGCGCCACGCCGAGCACGGCGAGCACGAGCTGCAGCCTGTGCTGCGTCAGGTAGCGCAGGCTCGCCAGGGGAAGAAGTCGCACGCGCTAGACCTCGACGAGCTTCCCGTGATCCACTGTCAGGATCCGGTCCATGCGGCCGGCGAGCTCGCGCGAGTGGGTCACCACCATGAGCGTCGCTCCCGCATCCCGTACGAGCGCCTCGAGGAGTTCCACGACCCGCTCGCCGGTGTCCTGATCCAGGTTGCCGGTCGGCTCGTCCGCGAGCAGCAGATCGGGTCCGTGAATGAGCGCACGCGCGATCGCCACCCGCTGCTGCTCTCCGCCGGACAGGCGGTCGGGGAAGGCGGCGGCACGATCCTCCAGTCCGACCGAGGCGAGCAGCGCCAGCGCGCGTTCACGGCCACGCTCCGAGCCCGTCAGCTCGAGTGGCAGGAGGAGGTTCTCCAGCACCGTGAGCGTTGGGAGGAGATTGAAGAACTGGAAGACGAAGCCGACGTGCGAACGCCGAAAGAGCGTCCGGTCGCGTTCCGACAGGGTCGCAAGGTCTCTACCGCCGACGCGGATCGTGCCCGAATCGGGTAGGTCGATTCCGGACACGAGGTTGAGCAGCGTGGACTTCCCGGAGCCGGAGGGTCCGAGGATGGCGACGCGCTCTCCCGCGCGGACCACGGCCGAGGCGCCGCGCAGGACGGCGTGCGTCCGCTCCCCTTCCCGGTAGCTCTTGTCGACGTCGATCAATTCGATCGACGGTCCCTTCGGATTCAAGCGGGGAGCGTCTCCCGGTCCTCAGCCCCCCTTGCCCTCCAGCTGCTGCGGAAGGGTCGAAAGCTCGAGTACCCTGTACCGGCGTTCCCCGACGGGCAACTGAATGCCCACCTCTTCGCCTTCCCTGGCGCCGAGGAGGCCCCGCCCGATCGGCGACGCGAGTGAAACCTGACCCGCGTCGAGGTCGATGAAATCGCCGGCCGTGATCGTGAAGGTGAAGTCCTCTTCCATGCCGAGGTCGCGGATCTTCACCCTGGAGCCGAAGCCTACCCGGTCGTAGGGCATTTCGTTCACGTCGATCTTGGACAGCTCCGTCATTCTCGACGTGAGATGATTCAGGCGCGCCTCGACGAAGCCCTGGCGCTCTTTCGCGGCCTTGAACTCGGCGTTCTCACGGAGGTCGCCGTGCTCCATGGCGGTCTTGATCCGGGCGGGAAGCTCGACGTTGAGTTCCTGCATGAGATTCTCGATCTCGGCCTCAATCTTCTCTCGGATTTCCTGGAGCATGGGAGCACCTCGGTGCCTGGGGGCGCCACCGGACGTCGGTCACGGGCGGGTCGGGAACGGAAAGCGAGCGCCGCCCCAGAGGTCTGGGACGGCGCACGGGACCAAGGATATGCGCTGCGGCACCGCCGCGGTAGCGCCACGCGCATGCCGCGGTCAGCTCAGGGCCCTGACTCGGGCAGAACGCTCGACCGGACTCGAGGGTGCGATGCAGGTGGAGCGTGCCCGACGGACGCAAGAAAGGGAGGGAGACACGGCAACGCCCCTCGCCCTCGGACAGGGCCCGCCCCACGGTCGGTCAGCTGCGTGGGTCTGACTCCGCGAGCACCTTGTCCCGCCGGTCGTCACGGTCGGCCTTCACGGCGGCGCGCACCTGCGGATACTTAAGGCCGAGAATCTGCCCGGCACAGATGGCGGCGTTGACAGCACCGTGCTTGCCGATGGCGAACGTCGCGACCGGAATACCGCTGGGCATCTGGACCGTCGAGAGCAGCGAGTCGAGGCCGTCGAGCGACCAGCCCTTCACAGGCACCGCGAGAATCGGGAGTGTGGTCTTCGAAGCGAGCACGCCGGCGAGGTGCGCTGCGCCGCCGGCAGCCGCAATGATGAGCTCCAGACCCCGCTCTTCAGCGGACCGCGAGAACTCGATCGCCACGTCGGGCGTGCGGTGGGCAGACATGACACGGACCTCGGAATCGATACCGAGCGCATCCAGCGTCGCTACCGTGTGCTGCATCGTATCCCAGTCGGACTTCGATCCCATGACTACACCGACCACCGGCCTGGACATCTTTTGCTTCTCCCGTTTCCCGAGCGAGTGTGATCCTGCAGTGCGAAACTGCCGCGGGACGTTGCCTGAAGGTCGGACGAGGGTCAAGGGATCACGGGTGGTGGTCGCGAGGAGCGGTGAGCCAGGCGGTCGAGCAGGGTCACCCTGAACGAACGCCGACGTCACGACGCTTCTGCCGCGGGTCGCCGAGGCCGGGCACTCAGTGGTCCCCACGCGGGCCGAAATCCGAGTCGTGCATCGGCGCCGCGCGCCGGCGGCACACCCGCCCCGCGACCGTGCCTGCCCACGACGCTTCGGTTTATAAACTTTAATACTTGTATTTTTAGCGCGACGGGGGACATCTTGCTACGTGGTCGCCCCAGAGGCGGAATGGCGGCACGCTCCGCAATTCCTCGTGTTCGAATTGCCGTGACATTAACGGGGAGCGCATGGTGCGCCCCCGCATGGTCGAAGGAGATTCCATGGTTCGCAGGAGCCTGATTGCAGCAGCACTCTTCTCGGTCGCCGCACCGTTGGCCGCCCAAAGTCCGGTGGCGCAGCCGGGCGAGTGGACGTGGTCGCTGAATCGTCCGGATGCCCTCGCGCCCATCGGAGTCTTCGGCGCCCGGGCCATGGAGAAGGGCGAGTTCCAGGTCTCGTACCGCTACCAGCAGTCGAACTGGCAGGGCGTGTACTTCAACACGGATTCGCTGTCTCTTCTCGACGTCCTCGTCCTCTACGACGACGCACCGCAGACGCGTCGAGACCTGCGTCACCGGGTTCGCTTCGAGTACGGGGTCTCGGAGCGTCTGACGCTCGTGGCTCGTGGCGAGTACGCGGTGATCCAGCGGCAGACCTTCGCGAACAACGCCCCCTTCCGCTATGGCATCGAGGCCCTCGGAGATGTCGAAGTGGGTGCGCTCCTGCAGGCGTACGCGCAGGGACCGTACCGTATGATCCTGCAGGGTGGCGCGATCATCCCGACAGGAAAGGCGGCTACGTACGCGGACACGACCCGGGCCAAGACCGGTACCGAGGTCGCCCTCCCCTATGACATGCGTCCGGGCTCCGGGACCTTCGCCGCGATCGGCGGCGTCACGGGCACCGTTCAGAACGAGGTCGGCTCTCTCGGCGTGCAGTTCCGGATCCGTGCCGACTTCGGCTTCAACGATTTCGACTACCGCCTCGGCCAGCAGTACGAGGCCAACGGCTGGGCGGCGTACAAGATCAACTCGGTCTTCAGCGTTTCGGGCGGCGTCCGGTGGGAGAACTTCCGCCCGATCGAGGGTCGGGACACACGCCTCTACACCTTCGGCGACCCGCAGAACTGGGCCTCCCAGCTGTCGGGCCAGCGGGCGCACATGCCGCTCGGAGTGAACATGCTCATGCCCGCAGGCAGCCCGCTCGCCGGGCACCGGTTTGCGGCCGAGATGGTATATACGCTGCACCACAACTACGACGCCCCCCAGATGGGCATGGACTGGGGCTTCAACCTCGGGTACTTCGTGTCGTTCTGAACGTTGCCGACCAGAAACGCAAAGGGGTCCGGGGCTGACGCCCCGGACCCCTTCGTTCTGCCCCCTGCCTCCGACCGAGCGGAGGTGGCTCAGCGCACGACCGCGACCAGGTGGTAGCTCTTCTTTCCCTTCCTCAGGAGAACGAAGCGCCCCTCGATGGCATCGTCGACGGTGATGGCGCGGGCAGCGTCGTCGACCCGCGCGTTGTTTACGTACACCCCTCCGCCTTCGATGGCGCGTCGCGCGTCACCCTTGGAAGAAGCCAGCCCGGTTTCGGCGAGTAGCTCGACCAGGGGCCGCCCCTCGCCTGCGAGACCCGTGGCCGGCACCTCCGACGACGGCACGTCCGCGAAGACGTCGGCGATCTCGTCCGCGGCCAGCCCCTCGATGTCGCCGCTGAACAGCGCCCGCGTCGCTCGCTCCGCCGCGGCCAGGCCCGTCTCGCCATGCAGCCGACGCGTCACGTCCTCGGCGAGCGCGCGCTGCGCCGCGCGCCGTTGCGGCTCGGCGGCCAGTGACTCGGCCAGTTCCGTCACACGCGCCGCGGGCAGGAGGGTGAAATACCGGAGGTATCGGACCGCATCCTCGTCCTGGACGTTGATCCAGTACTGGTAGAATCGGAACGGCGATGTCAGCTCGGGATCGAGCCATACGTTGCCCGCCTCGGACTTGCCGAACTTCGTTCCCGAGGCGTTGGTCACGAGCGGAAAGACGACACCGAACGCCCGACCTCCCTCCACCCGCCGGACGAGGTCGATACCGGCCGTGATGTTGCCCCACTGATCGCTCCCACCCATCTGGACGGTGCACCCCTCGCGCCGGTAGAGCTCCAGGAAGTCGTACGACTGGAGCAGCGCGTAGGAGAACTCCGTGTAAGAAATCCCGCTGTCCTCGTTTTCGAGGCGTCGCTTCACCGATTCCTTGGCCATGAGCTGGTTGACCGAGAAGTGCTTGCCGATGTCGCGAAGGAAGTCGACCAGGCTCAGACTTCCCAGCCAGTCGAGGTTGTTGCGCATGCGAGCGGGGTTCGTCTTGACCTCGAAGTCGAGAAAGTGCTCGAGCTGGCGGCGGATCCCGTCGGCGTTCTCCGCGGCCATCTCCCGGGTCAGCAGCTGGCGTTCGGCGGTCTTGCCCGAGGGATCCCCGATGAGCCCCGTGCCCCCGCCGACCAGCGCGAGCGGCGTGTGGCCGGCTCTCTGGGCGTGCACGAGCCCCATGATCGGCACCAGGCTGCCGAGGTGGAGGCTCGCGGCGGTCGGGTCGAACCCGATGTAGATCGTGCGGGGAGCGCCGGCGAGATGCTCGGCCACTCCCTCGGTCGCGTCCTGGAGCAGGTCGCGGGCCCGGAACTCGTCGAGGAGTGAAGTCATGTCGGGAAGGCTACGCCAGGCGGCGGACGGGTCAACCCTCCGGGGCGGCTCACCACCCCATGCGCCGGCGCAGCGCGATGACGTGCCCTTCGTGGTGAACGCAGTGCCAGCCGTAGACCTCGAGGAGTCGGTCCACCGTCACCGCCCCCAGTTCGGGATGGTCGACGGTCCGGGCAAAGGCCTCCGGCGGCAGCGAACGAAGGAAGTGGACCCACCGGGCATGCAAGCCATCCAGAACCCCGAGCGACGGCTCGACCGGGCCCGTGCGGGCGTCCTCCAGCTCGGCCCAGGCGTCCTGGTCGTAGGTGCAGATCCGGGGATGCTCCTCGGTGACCGCCAGGCGAAAGCGGAGGTAGGAATTCAGGTGCGAGTCCGCCAGGTGGTGCACCAGCTGCCGCACCGTCCACCCTCCGTCGCGGTAGCACGTGTCGAGCTGGCCGTCGTCGAGC
>JAURER010000044.1 GCA_030827315.1 Gemmatimonadota bacterium
CGCATGGCGTCTGAACACCCACCGCGTGGCGGCCAGGACTCAGCGCGACGGCCCGTACCAGGCCCGGTAGTAGATGAGTTGCGCTCCATCCGACATCGTCGCCGCTTGTTCGAACCGCTCGCCAGTGTCCAGCTCGACCTGGAGGGTCACGGAGGCCGTGGACTTGGGCCTGTACAGGAGTTCGACGTAGACGCTCCCCGTCTCGCGCACGTCGAGCGTCGCATCGAAGGGGAGGTCGATCACCGCCGTGTCCGACTCGAGGAGCAGGACGCTCTGCGCTCCGGTCTCGAGGTTGATCTGCTCGATGAAATCGATGGACGTGATGAGTCTGAGTTCCTCCGGCGCGCTGCCCTCCACGCGAACACGCGCCGACGAGGGCATATCGTCCAGCCCGGTGCCCAGACTGCATGCGGTCATCGGAAGTCCCGCCATCAGCAACCACGCTCTCAGATACCGGGCTAGCCTCATGTCACGCACTCTCCTGTCGCTCGGCCCGATCGGGGCCGTGCTGGTTGCTGTTGCGTACTGGGGGGCCGGCTGCGGGATCCAGGAGACCCCGGGCATCCTGGTCGTTTCGGCCGCCTTTGGCGACCCCCTGCCAGGCCTCACGGCCGAAGAACTCGCCCGCTTTGAGGCCGGTCACGTCGTATTCTCCCGGATATTCGAGGTTGCCGACGGCCTGGGCCCCCGCTTCAACGAGAACGCCTGCAACGCCTGCCACACCGACCCCGCCGACGGCGGCAACGGCGAGACGAGCGTTACAAAGGCGACCCGCATCGACCCGGACGACGGCCGCTGTGACCTGCTGTCCCTCGCCGGAGGGGAGAACCTCCGGATCCGATCCACGACCGTTCCCAGAAACGAGAACGCCCGCGTGCCGGTGCCCATTGAGGCCACGCACGTCGCCCAGTTCACCGTACCCTTTCTCTTCGGCCTGGGCATCGTCGAGGCCATTCCCGTGGAGCGACTGCGCAACCTCGAGGACCCGGACGATCGGGACGGCGACGGGATCTCCGGCCGGCTGGGAGCCGACGGGACGGGTAAGCCCGCCCGCTTCGGTCGAAAGTCCGACGTCGCGACGCTCGCCGACTTTGTCGACGGAGCGTTCCGGCTCGAAATGGGGTTGACGACGCACCTCGTATCCGACGAAGCCAGGGCGGGAGATCTCCCGCCCGTGGGAGCGCCCGGCGCCGACCCGGCATCTGAACCGGAGATCGATCGCGCCACGGCGGAAGCCGTCACCGACTTCCTGCGCTTCCTGGCACCGCCCGGCCGGGCCGAGCTCGAACCCGCGTCGGAGCCCCTCGTACGCCGTGGTGAAGCCCTCTTCACCGGCCTGGGCTGCGCTGGATGTCACGTCCCGGTCCTCGCAGCCGGGCCGAGCCCGGTGGCGGCAATCGACGGAGCCCGCATCGGGCTCTATTCCGATCTCCTCCTGCATGACATGGGTCCCGCACTCGAGGGCACCTGCGCGCCTGGTGCGACGACGCGGGAGTACCGCACTGAGCCGCTCATCGGCCTTCGCGCGCGCCGACAATTCATGCATGACGGACGGTACGGGCGTGTCGTGGACGCTGTCCTCGGTCACGACGGCGAAGCGCGCGCTGCGCGCGACCGCTTCGCATCCCTCGATCGACTCACGCAAGAGGCGCTTCTCCGCTTCCTCGACACCCTCTGACCCATTCACCAACCGCGTGGGGGTGCGGCCGAGCCGGCCGCACCCCCACGAATCCCACAAAGCACCCCGTACAAACTGCAGGCGCTCCTCCCCTGGCTTAGCGGGAGATGTTCGGGTTGCCCTCGTACTCCTCCTTGGGGAGCGGGAAGCACGTCGCCGTCCCGTAGTCACCCCAGAGTTCGTTCACATGCGCGCCGGACGGGAACAGATCGTCCCCCTGCCTGAGCCAGCGCCGCAGGTCGCCGAGGCGGAACCCTCCCATGAAGAGGTCCTTGCCCCGCTGGAAACGCAGCTCGTCCATGAGCGCGTCACCGGCCAGCGCTACAGGAGCCTGGTTCCCCACCGCGCGGCGCGCATTCACGAATTCCAGCGTCGTGCCCAGGGGCCCGGTCCCGCTTGCTCCGGCAGCCTCGTAGTAGTTGTGCATGGCCTCGATGTAGGACGCCATCGCGATGTCGGTACCCCTCTCGTACGTCGCGGGCTTTCCGCCGGTCGCGAATGTCTGACCGTTGTAGTTGCTGAACATGAGGCCCGACTTGGGCTTGTACAGCCGGGTCAGCGCGTTGTGACCCGTCGCCCAGCTCGGCTCGTGCTGCACCCGCGGATCCGTCAGCTGTGCGGTGAGGCCCTTCGTGCCGAAGTTCGCAGAACCACCCGCCAGGAACGTCGGGTGAACACCCAGGGCGTGGTTCCCACCGGTGATGCGTGCCTCGAGCACATTGTAGGATCGAGTGTCGTTCTCGTTGTATTCGACCCACCAGTAGAAGCCGCTGGGCACGAGGTTGGCTGCGGCCATCGCCTGAGCGTTCTGACCCAGGTTCAGGTAGGCCCGCGACAGCCCCACATTCATGAGGTTGGTGAGTTTCGTCTCACCCGCGGCACCAGCGATCGGCAGACCCGCCAGGAAGCGGTCTGCTGCCAGCTGGTAGAGTTCGACCGGCTGGTAGATCTTGGAACCGACGTTGACGGTCGCCTCGCACATCGCGTCCGCCATGACGAGGTAGCTGTAACCCGAGTACGCATAGGCGGTCGCGAGGCTTTTGTCGTTCGCCGGGTTCTCCGAGAGCCCGCCCTCGAGGCGTCCAATGAGCGTGTCCGCCTGCGCTCGCGCGCGGCTGATCTGAGAGAACATGAGGTCCGTGTCACCCTCGTCGTACTGCACGACGCGCAGGTTCAACCGGGCGGTCTGCTCCCAATTGATTCCCGTCACCTGCTCGTCGGTGAACATGCTGCCCCGCCACACGAACGGATCGGAGTACATCGCCTGGAAGTCGCCGATCGTCCCGTTGAGCATAACCTGGACGAGCGCCGGGTTGTTGAGCAGACCCTCATCCAGCTGTGCCGGATTGTCTACTTCCAGCAGGCCGTCGATCGAGTTGCACGCAGCAGCTCCCCCGACGGTGGCGAGGAGCGCCAGCAGTCCGGCGGCGCCCCGCAGAGATCGATTGGTAATCATGATATCGTTTCCCTTGGGAGTCCCGTCAGAAGTTGAGTCGGAGTCCGAGCGCGAACGTGCGCAGCATCGGGATCGATGCATAGTCCGTCCGGCCGAACCGTGACTGCGAGTCGAAGTTCACCTCGGGGTCCGGTGAGCCGATCCCCTCCTGGTCGAACTTGTACTTGGTCCACATCCACAAGTTGCGTCCTGCCAGCGTCACGGATACGTCATCGAATCGCATCATCTGTGCGACGGAAGACGGCACCCGGTAGCTGATGGAGATCTCCCGCAGCTTGATGAAGTCGGCGGGCTTGATCCATGTCTTGGTCTGGAGACTGCGAGCGACTGCGACCTCGACCGGGTCGGAGTTCGGATCGTTGACCAGCTGCGTGTTCAGGTCGATGCGGCTCCGCACGGAGCAGATGGCGCACCACTGATAGTTGCCGCCCTTATAGTCGAAGTTCGTGTAGATCCGGAAGTTGTCGAGCACGGTGAACGTGTTCGACAGGGAGATTTCCCGGGTCGGGTTCGCCGGACCGACGTATTCCTTGTCCGACGCGACTGTCACGCCACCGGAAGCTGTGAGAACGGGGTTGCCGCTTGCGTCACGCTCCACGTCGGTGGACCAGAAGCCACCCATCGGATACCCCGGCGTGTGCCTCTGTACCGTGGCGAAGGAGCCGAAGTCGATCTCCGTCAGAGGAGCTTCACCCCACGACACGAGTTCGCCCTTGTTGCTGCTGAGCGACACGATCGCGTCCCACTGGAAGGTCCGGGCATAGATCGGCGTCGCGGTGACCAGAAGCTCGAAGCCGGTGCTGCTGACCTCGCCGACGTTGACGAAGTGCTCGCCGCTGAATCCGCTCGAACGCGGATCGGGCACCGCGATGAGCGCGTCGCGCGTCGTCTGGTTGTAATACGTGAAGTCGAGCCCGACGCGACCGTCGTAGAGCGAAGACTCGAAGCCGAGCTCCAACTCGGAGCCGGTCTCGGCCTTGAGGTCAGGGTTTCCGTACGAGGACGGCCGGACAAGGTTGACGATCTGATCGCCAACCGACGTGGCACCTGCGGTGTACGTACGGTCCGCCACGAACGGATCGGGCGGGTTGCCGGCCTGACCATAGGCCGCCCGCAGCTTCAGCTGGTCGACCATGTCGAAATTGAAGAAACTTTCTTCGCTGATGACATACGACAACTGGCCCTTCGGATATACCACCAGGGAGAAGTCGCGTCCGAACGCGGAGTTGTCATCGATGCGGACGGCCGCGGTAGCGAAGAGCCTGTTGCGCCAGCCCACCTGCTCCTGCACGTAGAAGCCGAGCGAGGTCTGCTCGCTGAAGCCCTGGCTGCCGCGGTTGACCGCCGCAGAGCTCACCAGGTTGAGCGAATTCGCCACGAGACCCTCGCCCGTGACACCGTACAGCTCGGACTTCCGGTTCAGCAGCTGCATACCCGCGCTGAGCGAGGACGTGTAGTTCTCGCCGATGTCCGTGGTTACGGTGCCCGAGTAATCGAGCGTCCAGTTGTGGAGTGGCCGCAGCTCAATGTTGGAATACCCTGTGGCACGCGTCGTACCCCATGGCGCCCGACCCGTCTGGTCGATTCCCGTGAAGTCGGCGACCTTGCGGTCCTGGAAGTCCAGCCCGAGTACCAGCCGGTTCGAGAACCACTCCGTGGGACGGAAGTTGACGGTGCTGCCAACCGTGTAGCGTTCTCCGCGGGTCTGGAGATCCCACTCGTTGGCCAACGTCGGACCGAAGTTGCGATACCCGACCTCGTACTGATAGGCCGCCGTGGCACGTCCACGGTACGCGTTACGCAGAATCGAGTTCGAAGAGTTGTTCGACAGAGGAGCCCGCACGTGCGTGCGCGCATATCCCACGTTGACGTTGAAGTCGAAGTCGTCCGACGGCGTGAACGAGAAGTTCGCGCGACCGCCGGTGCGCTTCGAGAAGTTGTTCGGGAAGATGCCCTGCTCGTCTGACTGCTCGGCGCTCACGAAATAGCTGAACGCCTGGCCGCCGCCTCGGGCGGAGATGTTGAAGCTCGTCTGGCCCGCACCGCTGGGGTCCGTCTGAGTCACGTCCGGATAGAGCGTCGTGTTGAGAGGGTTTCCGCGCATCGCGTTGGGATGCTCGTCCATCGGGCGGAAGGACAGCACGGTGCCCGGTGTCTGACCGTTACACCCGGGGTACGAGCTCGACGTCGTGTTCGACGCGGTGCACTGCCAGTAGGTGACCGGACGGGCGAGGCTCCACTCGGAGACGCCGGCGTCGAAGCCGGCGGACCACTGGATGCCCGTTCCCGGGCTACCGCGCTTCGTAATGATCTGGATCACGCCCGCCGCGGCTTCGGCACCATAGAGCGTCGACGCCGCGGGGCCCTTGATGATCTCGATGGACTCGATGTCGTTCGGGTTTAGGAAGTCGAGCGCGCTGGTGCAGTGCGTGACCGACCCGCACATGCCGCCCTGGGCGCCGTCGCTCTCGATCCGGACACCGTCTACGTAGACGACGGGCTCGAAGCGACCCTCAAGCGAGCCAGCACCGCGAAGGCGGATCTGCGATCCATCACCCGCGCCCCCGCCGTTGGAGAGCAGCGTGAGGCCAGGCGCGCGCCCCTGCAGCATCTCCTGAAGCGACGGCACCGGTACCACCTCCGTGACCGAAGCCGCGTCGAGGGACGTGACGGAGTTGCCGATGGCCCGACGCTGCGTCTCGCCGGCGGTGCCCGTCACGACGATGGCGTCGAGGGCAAGCGCCTGCTGAGACAGCCGGAAGTCCACCTGAGCGGGCGCACCCGAGGTGACCGTGATCTGCTGCTCGGCAGATCCATACCCGATGAGCTCCACGCGTACGGTGTGCGTCCCGGTCGGAACGTTGAGGATGAGGAACTGGCCGCCCGAATTGGCCAGTCCGCCACGCCCGGTACCCACGACGGACACCTGCGCGTTGGGCAGAGGACGCGAGGTCACGGCGTCCGTGACCGACCCGCGCACTGTGCTCAACTGCTGCGCTTCCGCAGCGCCCGCGAGGCCCACGATCAGGGCCACCGAGAGAGCGCCGTAGAGTGCAGCACGAACAAAGAACTTGCCCATGAGAACCTCCTTCGAGGCGATGGGGCGTGAAGCGACGCACCTCCGGTGCGGAGTACGTCATCGCGAACCCGATGAGGGGAGGTCACCGGGGGGTGGCGCGGTGTGCGCCACGCAGGAACGGACGGGTGTGTCGGTCGGCCGGGGCCGTCATCGGCCCCGCGCCGCGCTCATTCCAGTGGAGAGCAAGTCTCCAAAAAGGTTACCTCGGACTCCACCGCGGAGCGCGGTGAGCACCGAGCACCTAAAAAATAAACCATCATGCCCGCAACGCGCCATGGGCGCGCCAGCGCGTGGCTCGACCCGGATGGCCACCCGCCACAGGTGGCAGATTCCCTTCCCTTCGACGTTGCCCGAACCCCTCGATTGGAACGAGTTCGGTCCCCTCCACGCCTGCCGTGCGAAACCCGGGCGCTCAGCGGAAGCCGTGGTAGGTGCGTGGTGCATCGGGGACCGGCTCGGGCGCCGCCCAGCGGCCGGATTCGAAGTCCAGCCAACGGCCAAAGAGGGCGTCGGAATACGTGGCGCCGAATTCCGGGCCGACCAGCGAGCGGGCAGTCTCCGCCATGACCGAGGTGTACCCACCCCGCGCGACCGTCACGAGACCGACGAGCCCGTCGTAGGCCGCGCGAAAGTCGTTGGCCTCGAACGTGACCCGCTGGTCGGCGTAGTCGACGCCCGGTACCGCGGCAAGCATCGATAGGTCAGCGGGCGGGACGGCATGGAGCGTGGCGTTCACCGGCTCGGAAAGCCGCATGGCCCGCGCTCGCCGGAATTCCTCCAAGCCACGGCGGGCACCCGCGGCGAGGTCGAAACGGGCCTCCTCCACAGGCCGCGGATCCGCGCTCGACGCCGAAGTCGCGGTCTTGACCCGTACGAACTCGACCCAGGGCATGGGACCGGCCAGGTCGGCCTCGAGGCGATCGTCCCCCGAGGCGAAGATGACCGGCACCCCGACACGGCCCCACGAATAGCCCACGATCTCGGTCTCGGTCACCGCCATTCCGTTGAGGATCATGTCGATCCCCAGTGTGAAGGTGTGAGACGCGAATCCACCGCTCCCCGTCTTGGCGTGCATACCCACCACGGCCACCGCATCGTAGACGCCGGGCTCGACCAGGTCCACGTAGGCGTCGAACGGGCGGTCGCGGCGAACGAGCGTCACGCGCGGATCGAGCTCGTCGAGGAGGAGATCCGGCTCGGGACTCCCGCTACCGTGCCCGTCCACGACATGCACCTCGTCGGCTCCGCCGTCGAAGAGCCCGCCCACGACCGCGTTCACGTCCCCGGTGAGGTAGGTGCGTCCAACGGCGTAGCGATCGGGGTGGGAGAAGCGAAAGGTGGTCGGATCCGACTGGCCGGTCAGCCCTTCCATGTCGTGGTAGACCAGCACGCGCACCAGCCCGTCGGTGTCGGTCGCGGGCTCCTCGAGCGCGCGCGGCCGCTCGGAGACGGGAGGTGGCCCGGCATGCCCCCCGCAGGAGGAAAGGCCGGCCGCGACGAGGACAGCGGCGGTACCGAGCGCGGCGGCCTTGCACGCTCCCCCGTGCGCCCTCACCGCTCCCACCCCGTCCACCCCGGCCCGCGCACTGGCTTCCCGGGCATCGCACCCGTATGTCGCCCGTCGGTGACCACGGCAACACCGTTCACCAGCACGTGCTCGATACCGGTCGAGAGCTGATGGGGCTCCTCGTAGGTCGCATGGTCAGCCACGGTCCCGGGGTCGAATACGAGCACGTCCGCGAAGTACCCCTCCATGAGGAAGCCGCGCTCACGAATCCGGAGCCGCGTGGCCACGGCAGACGACATCTTGCGTACCGCGTCCTCGAGCGTCGTGACGCCCTCCTCCCGGACGTACTTGCCCAGGACCCGGGTGAACGTCCCGTACGCCCGAGGGTGCGCGAGGCCGTCGACCCTGTCCGGGTCGATGCCCCCGGCGTCGGTCCCGAATTTGATCCAGGGCTGCGCGATCTGCATGGCGACGTTCTCCTCGCTCATGAGGAAGTACATCGTCGACACGCGCTGCCGCTCGTGAAGCACCAGATCCATGGCCGCATCGATCCAGTCCTTTCCCATGTCGCGGGCGATGTCGGAGAGCCACCATCCGCGGTACTTGCGGTGTTCCGGCAGCTCGAGTCCGAGCGGCATGGTTCCCTCGGGCGTGGCCAGTGAGCAGAACGGCTCCCAGGGCTCCGTCTGCACCTCCATCTCCGCTCGGATGCGGGCGCGCATCACCGGGTCGGCCAGATTCTCGAAGAGCGCGCCGTCAGCCGACGCCCAAGGGGGGAAGCACGCGTCGAGACCCGTTCCTCCCGCGGTGTAGGGGTACATGTTGGCCTGCACGTCCACGCCCGCCGCGCGGGCGGAATCGATCTTCGCGACCGCGAGGGCGGCCTTGTGCCAGTTCCGCTGACCGCCCGCCTTGAGGTGGTAGATCTCGACGGGCACGCCGGCGCCGACCCCGATGGCGATCGCCTCGTCGATCGCCTCGAGGAAGTAGTCCGCCTCGGACCGCATGTGCGTGATATAAACGCCGCCGAACGGAGCCGCGGCGCCGTTCACCGAGATGAGTTCGTCGGTCGAAGCGAAGTTACCGGGCGGGTACACGAGCGCGGAGGCCACGCCGAAGGCACCGTCTCGCATGGACTGCCGCACCGCCTCCTGCATGAGCCGCCGCTCGGCGCTGCCAGCCTCCCCCATGGCCATCCCCTTCCCCAGCACCCGGATGGTGGAGGCCCCCACGAAGGAGCCGAAGTTCACGCTGGCGCCGTGGGCCTCCATCGCGTCCATCCACTGTCCGAAGGTCTCGAACTGCGTGACGCCCGCGCCTGCGCCCGCGTCCTCCATCATCTGCGGACTGGAAGGACCGTTCGTGGTGGATTCGCCCATGATCTCCGTCGTCACCCCCATGGTGACCTTCGACACCACGCGGCCGTCGCCTGAACCCAGGAAGTTGAAGCGCGAGTGGCTCTGGATGTCGATGAAACCGGGCGACACCACCTTGTTCGACGCGTCGATGCGCACCCGCGCGGCCGCGTCATTCAGCTCACCGGGTCGCGTGATCGCGACGATCCGCTCGCCGCGGATGGCCACGTCTCCTGGGTACCACGCGTTGCCCGTACCGTCGACGATGCGGCCGCCCTCGATGACGACGTCGAAGCCGACGTCCTCCATCGGGTCCGATGTCGGCGATGGTCCGGCCGACGGCGCGGCCGAAGGAGCGGCGCACCCCGAAAGCAGGGCGGCAAGCAGGAAGAAGTAGCTTCGACGCATGGCCGTGGGTCCTCCGGTCAGCAGTGGGTTGCGCGACGAATACCGGTCGGGCGTATGCGGCGTCAACGGCGGCGTGCGCGGGCCGGCGAGCGACGTCCCGTCCGTCAGTCGTTCAAGACCGCGCGGAGACGGTCAAGATACTCCACGAAGTCTTCGATCTCTTGGGGCGTCAGCGCGGCGCCGAACACGCGATCGACCTCCGCGACGCGCCCGTCGAGCCGGGTCAGCAACTCGAGGCCCGAGGGCGTGATGTTGCACCAGACCCGGCGACGATCCTCGGTGCAGCGGCGACGCGTCACCCACCCCTTGCGCTCCATTCGGTCGATGAGGCGGGTCACGCCCGGGGTCCGCTCGATCATGCGCTCGGCCACGGTCAGCGTCGGCACTCCTTCGTCGCCCGCCCCCCGCAGGATGCGCAGGACGTTGTACTGCTGCACCGTCAGGCCAGCCGGTTCGAGCGCCCGGCCCATGTATCGCTTGGAGTCATCCGCCGTGCGAATGAGCGCGACGTAGGCCTCCTGACTCTTCGACGGGAAGGGGCGGGACTGACCGATCTCATCCCGGATGGATCTGGCGGTCGCGGGTTTCGTGACGGGCATCGATCTCGGGGTACGGTGCATTGTCTTACGGGCTATGGTCTGAAGCTAGAAGCTGTGGTACGCCACGTCATCCGGGCGCGCCCCCGACCGACGCGCCGGAATCAGCCCGGTCCGGCGCCCCGGCGAAACGCGGCGCCGACGCCCATGAACCAGAGACCGTCGCCGACGGCCCGGCCTCCGTTCACGTCGAGCTGCAGGTTCGGGTTCGCGAGGAAGGCCAGGCCCGCTTCTGCGAAGTTCACCTCGCTGCCCGACGTGAACGAGCCGGCCCAGCCCACGTAGCCGCTCACGCCGCCCCCGAACGCGTACGACGGGGTCACGCTCGCGCTCCAGGCGGGCTTCCCGCCTGTGGCCGCGCGGATGCCGACGTTGCCGTTGACGGCCACGCGGTCGCTCACGGGAACGTCGGCCAGCGCGTTGAGGCCGAAGGCCCCGTCTTCGCTGCCCTGAGCCCCGGAGCCGCCGGGCAGGAACGCGAGACCCTGCAGGGAAAGGGAGACCGCCGGAGTTCGCACCACTGCCACCTTGGCGCCGAGCCCCGGAGGCTGCAGTCCGTCGCGCTCCGCGACACCGCTCTCGTCCTGCACCCCGATCACGTACGAGTTGCCGAAGAACTCGAGCTCGAAGGCCGACACGCCCAGGCGGACCAGCGCCTGGCCCACAGACAGGTCGGTGTAGGACCGACCGCCCCCGAGGGCCAGGCCGGTCTCGACCTGAACGACGCCGGGCCCGACGACGCCCGAACCGCTTCCGATCCCCGGGCGATCCGATGTGATGGTCTCCTGTGCCGAAACGGCCGCCGCGGGGACGACCCCCGCGATCCACGCCGCGAACACGACTCGGATGGCCACGCCGGATCGAAAAGCCTGGAGGGGCACGGGGATGGGGCTGCTCATCGGTCGAATCCCGCACTGTGAGGACAGGAGGCAGACGTCCGAAAGATGAAGTGCACCGCCGGAGCCATGAAGACCGGGCGCCGTCTACCCGACCGCCCCCCGAGCGGCTAGCTTCCCCGCCCCTCAATGGTACCACGCCCTTCATGGACGGCGCATGACCCCGGGTCGGCAGTCGCCTCATCCGATCGCCGCGTGAACCGACGTGCGACCGGGCGGAGCAGAAGACCTCCTCCGGACACCCTGGGCTGGCGGGAATGGGCCACGCTGCCAGACCTCGGGATCGAGACCATCAAGGTCAAGCTCGACACGGGTGCTCGAACGTCGTCGCTGCACGCCGTCGACCTTACAAGGTTCGAGCGGGACGGACGGGAGTGGCTGCGCTTCGGCGTGCACCCTAACCAGCGCTCGGTTCGGAACGTCGTGTACGCGGAGGCGCAGATGGTGGATGAGCGCTGGGTGCGCAACTCCGGTGGGCATCGCGAGCTCCGCCCGGTCATCGAGACACGGATCGGGATCGGTGGAGCGTCATGGGACATCGAGCTCACGCTCACCCGGCGAGACGAGATGGGGTTTCGGATGCTCCTCGGGCGGCAGGCACTGCGTGGACGAGCGGTCGTGGATCCGAGCGGGTCGTACCGGGCCGGACGGCCCGGGCCCGATGTTTCAGAGTCACAGAGGACCACAGGGTCCGGGGAGAACGAGGGATGAGGATCGGGATCCTCTCGCGCAAGGCGTCGCTCTATTCGACGAGTCGGCTGCGCGAGGCGGCGGAGGCGCGGGGTCATCACGTCTCCGTGATCGACTTCCTCCGGTGCTCCATGGGCATCAAGGGAAGGAAGGGCTCGATCCTCTACAGGGGGCACTCCGTGAACGTCGACGCGGTGATTCCCCGCATCGGCGCATCGGTAACGTTCTACGGCACGGCGGTGGTCCGGCAGTTCGAAACCATGGGTGTGTACTCGCTCGCCGGATCTAACGCCATCGTGACATCACGCGACAAGCTGTGCGCGCACCAGATCCTCTCACGGGCCGGCATCAGCCTCCCCGTGACCGCGTTCGCCCGATCCGTGAAGGACACCACGAGCGTCATCGAGCTGGTCGGTGGCGCGCCGCTGGTCATCAAGCTGCACGAGGGCACCCAGGGGAGCGGGGTCGTGCTCGCCGAGACGCAGAAGGCGGCCGAGTCCGTGATCGAGGCCTTTCGCCAGCTCGAGGCGAACATTCTCGTTCAGGAGTTCATCGAGGAGGCCGGGGGGAGCGACGTGCGCTGCATCGTGGTGGGCGGCCGCGTGGTGGCGGCGATGGTGCGCCACGCCGCGCCGGGGGACTTCCGTTCGAACCTGCACCGGGGCGGGACCGCCGAGCCGGCCAAGCTGACGACAAAGGAGCGCCGCACCGCGGTGAAGGCGGCCAAGGCGCTCGGGCTCAACGTGGCCGGAGTGGACCTCCTCCGTTCGGATCGCGGGCCCCTCGTCCTCGAGGTCAACTCGTCGCCTGGACTGGAAGGCATCGAAGCCGCGACCGGTGTCGACGTGGCGGGCGAGATTATCGAGTTCATCGAGAACCACGCGGACGACGCCTCGGAATGAGCTCGATGGACTTCGTGTTCGCCGGGCTTCCGGTACGGTCTGGAACCCGAAGGCAGGTGAGCCTCCCCGCGGGCAGGCTCCCGTCGGGAACCGAGCTCACGCTTCCGATCGAGGTGCTGCACGGGACCCGGCAGGGACCGACCCTATGGCTGAGTGGAGCGATCCACGGTGACGAGATCGTGGGCGTGGAGATCATCCGGCGCGTGCTCGGGCACGTCGACGAGCGGCGGCTCGCCGGCACCCTGATCGCGGTGCCCGTGGTCAACGTCTTCGGCTTCGTGGCCGAGTCGAGGTACCTCCCGGACCGCCGCGACCTCAACCGCTCCTTTCCCGGCTCCGCGCGTGGCCCGCTCGCGAGCAGGCTCGCGCGACTCTTCGTAGACCAGGTGCTCAGGGTCTCAGACGTCGGCATCGACTTCCACGCCGGGTCCGACGACCGCACGAATCTCCCTCAGATCCGCGGCAACCTCGACGACCCTGAAACGCGCAGGCTGGCCTACGCCTTCGCTCCACCGCTGGTGGTACACAGCAGTACGATCAAAGGCACGCTTCGCGAAACCGCCCTGAAGGAGGGGAAGCGGGTGCTCCTGTTCGAGGGCGGCGAGCCCCGCCGGTTCAGTCCGGACGCGGTCGAGGCAGGCGTCGCGGGCGCGCTGCGCGCCATGCATGCCCTCGGCATGACGGACGAGCTCGGGGCGCCTCCGGCCTCGAACCCCGCCGAGTCCCGGACCACCTCGTGGGTTCGCGCCCCGAAGGGGGGAATCTTCCGCCTGACCGTCACCCTGGGCGAACGGATCGACCAGGGCGCCCTGCTCGGAATCATCAGCGGGCCCGCGGGTCGCGGTGGGCGTGAAGTGAGATCGAAGGTGGCCGGCATGGTCATGGGGTACGCGGTGAATCCGCTCGTCCATCAGGGTGACGGGCTCGTGCACATCGCGGAGCTGGAGCCGTGAGTCGCGCCCCCCACCCCCGGTCGCTGCTCGCGGTCGCCGGGCTCTCGCTCGTGCTCGGGTGCGAGCCCGCGGCCGACATCCGCGGATGGGAATGTCTGGCCCCGGCGAACGCAGGGGGTGGCTGGGACCTGACGTGCCGCGCGGTAGGCCAGGTGCTGCAGCAGCTCGAGCTCGCGCCCGGGCTCGTGCGCACGACCAACCTGCCGGGGGCCGGGGGCGGCGTCGCCTATGCCCGAACGGTCGCGCAGCGCTCCGACGACACGGGCCTCCTGGTGGCGGCGAGTCCGTCGACGGTGCTTCGGCTCGCGCAGGGGCAGTACGGAAGCCTCACCGAAACCGACGTACGCTGGGTCGGCGCCTTGGGCGCCGAATACGGGGTCCTCGCCGTCGCCGCCGATGCGCCTTGGCAGACGCTGGACGACCTGCTGGCCGCATGGCGTGCCGACCCCGCGTCGCTCGTGGTGAGCGGAGGCTCGGCAGTCGCGGGACAGGACCACATGAAGGTGCTCCTCCTCGCGCACCGCGCCGGCATCGATCCCCGTCGCATCCGCTACGTGCCCTTCGACGGCGGCGGCGAGGCGATGACCGCGCTCCTGGGCGGCTTCGTCCAGCTCTTCTCGGGGGAGGCGTCGGAGGTGGAGGGTCAGGTCGAGGCCGGGCGACTTCGCGTGCTGGTCTCACTGTCGCCGGAACGGATGCGGGGCCTCTTCGCCGACGTTCCCACCGCGCGGGAGTCGGGCATCGACCTGACGTGGGTCACGTGGCGAGGCTTTTACGTGCCGGGGGGGATCGGCGACGAGGCGTACGACGGCTGGGTCGACGTGCTCCGCCAGGTGGAAGCATCCGAAGCGTGGGAAGAAGCGCGCAGGATCAACCGACTCCAGCCGTTCTTCATGGTCGGCCCGGAATTCGAGGCGTTCGTCATGAGCCAGGTGGCGGACTTCCGCGCGATGTCGCGCGAGATCGGACTGATCCCGTGACGACGGACAGGATCGCGGGCTCCGTACTCGTCGTGGCGGGCACATTGACCGGGCTCGAGGCGACGACATTCGACGTCGCGTTCATGACCGACCCGGTCGGGCCGAAGGCTCTCCCCTTCCTGGTCGCCGTCATGTTGCTCGTCGCCGGCGTCCGCACGATCGCCCGGCCCCGGTCCGAGGTCGCGCTTCCGCCCCGGCCGGTGGCGTTGCGCATGGGGGCGGCGGCCCTCGCGTTTCTCGGGTACGCGGCGATCCTCCCGTGGATCGGCTTCTTCCTCGCGACGACGCTCGTGGTCGCGGCGCTCGCGATGCTGTATCGCGGTCCCGTGGGGGGCAGCCTGGCCGCGGGAATGGCGCTGGCCGGCACGCTCTGGCTGCTCTTCGTCCGCATCCTGGCCCTTCCCCTGCCGGTAGGTGACCTGTGGATTCGCTGAGCCACCTCATCGACGGATTCGGGATCGCGCTGCAGCCGATCAACGTCGGGCTGGCGTTCGCGGGCGTCGGCATCGGAACGTTCGTGGGGATGCTCCCCGGCATCGGACCCATCAACGCGATCGCCATCCTGATTCCCGTGACCTTCGCGTCGGGCATGGGTGCGGCGTCGGCGCTGATCCTGCTGGTCGGGATCTACTACGGCTCGCAGTACGGAAACTCGATCAGCACGATTCTGCTCAACGTGCCGGGTACCGCGTCTTCGGTGGTGACGGCGATCGACGGCTACGCCATGACCAAGGACGGGCGCGGCGGCCCCGCGCTCGCGATGTCGGCCATCGCGTCCTTCGTCGGCGGCACGCTGTCGATCTTCGGCCTCGTGCTCTTCGCCCCCGTCCTCGCGGGGTGGGCGATACGCTTCGGGCCGGCCGAATACTTCGCGCTCATGATCTTCGCCTTCTCGGCTCTGTCGAGCTTTGCCGGAGGCAGCCTTCTGAGGGCACTGGCTTCGACGGGCTTCGGGCTCTGGCTCGCGGCGGTCGGGCTCGACCCGAACAGCGCGATCCCACGGTACACGTTCGGTCAGATCCAGCTCCTGGACGGCATGGACTTCGTGGTGGTCACCATCGGCCTCTTCGCCGTGAGCGAGGTCTTCCAACTCCTCGAGGACACCGAGGGCGGGCGATCCGTGGCGGCGTCGTACGGAAGGGTCGCGGTGACCATGAAGGAGTTCACCTCGTGTGGATGGACCATGCTCCGCGGCAGCGTCCTCGGCTTCCTCGTCGGCGTGCTCCCGGGTGCGGGCGGCACCATCGCGTCGTTTCTCTCCTACAGCACGGAGGAGCGGTTCGCCGGACGCACGAGTCGATTCGGGCGAGGCGACATCCGGGGCGTCGCGGCGCCCGAGGCCGCGAACAATGCGGCCGCAAACGGAGCGATGATCCCGCTCCTGACGCTCGGCGTTCCGGGCAGCGGCACGACCGCCGTCCTGCTCGGCGCCCTGCTCGGCCTCGGCGTGACGCCCGGGCCGCTCCTGCTCCAGGAGGAGCCCGACCTCTTCTGGGGCCTCGCGGCATCGATGTACGTCGGCAACGCCTTCCTGCTCCTGCTGAACCTCCCGCTCGTCGGCGTCTTCATCAAGGCGCTCAGGGTCCCCCGCTGGGTCCTGATTCCCTCAGTGGCCGCACTGGCTTTCGTGGCCGTGTACGCGGTGAACGGAAGCGCCTTCGACCTCGTGCTGATGACGATGTTCGGCGTGTTCGGATACCTCATGAGGAAGTTCGATTTCCCGCTCGCGCCGGTAGTCCTGGGGCTGGTGCTGGGGCCCCTCATGGAGAAGAATCTCCGGCGGGCGATGGCGCTGTCGGGCGGTGAGATCGGCGTCCTCTTCGACTCGCCGATCGCGCTTACGCTTTGGGGACTCGCCGCGGCGAGTCTCCTGGCGCCCACGCTGGTGCGACGCCTGACCACGGATCTGGTGGAAGAGGCCCCCGCGGCCGAGGAGGATTGAACATGCTGTTCGAGCTCGTGAAGGACGGTCACCCTCTCTCGCGGCGCACGTTCGCGAGGGTGATGGGGCTCGCGGCCGCGAGCGCGTCGCTCCCCGCGTGCTCCTCCCCGCGCTTCGGCCCCGACGGAATGCCGCTCGACGGTCCGTACGGAGTCACGCTCCTCGACGGCGTGATGGCTCCCATGCGCGACGGGGTGCGGCTCGCCACCGACGTGTACCTGCCGTCGCGGGAGGGCCGCGCCCTCGAAGGTCCGTGGCCGGTCATCTTCGAACGGACGCCCTACGGACGGAACGTGCCGAGTCGGTCCGAGCGATCGCTCGCGGAGCCGGACCGGGCGAAGAGCCGGGCGGAGGTCGCGGAGATCTTCGTGCGCCGGGGGTACGCCGTGGTCTACCAGGATGTACGGGGCCGCTACGACTCGGAGGGCGCCTACGTCAAGTACCTCGACGATGCGAACGACGGCCACGACGCGTGCGCGTGGATGCTCGACCAGCCGTGGTGCGACGGGCGCATCGGCACGATGGGGCTCTCGTATGCGGCCCACACGCAAGGCGCGCTCGCCTCGGCCGGGGCCCCCGGCGTCGCGGCGATGTTCCTCGACTCGGGCGGCTTCTCGAACTCGTACCAGGGCGGCGTCCGGCAGGGCGGCGCCTTCGAGCTCAAGCAGGCCACCTGGGCCTACCGCAACGCCCTCGTGAGCCCGGAGGTCACGTCCGACCCGGAGCTCGAGGCAGCCCTCCGAGCGGTGGACGTGCACCAGTGGTTCCGCCAGATGCCCTGGAGCCCCGGCCATTCCCCCGTGAGCCTCGCCCCGGAGTACGAGGCGTACCTGTTCGAGCAGTGGACGAAGGGGAACTTCGACTCGTACTGGAAGCAGCCAGGGATCTGGGCGGAGGGCTTCTGGGAGCAGTGGCCGGATGCGCCCATGGTCCACATGTCTTCCTGGTACGATCCGTACCCCCGCACCGCGACGGACAACTACATCGGGCTGAAGAAGCTCAAGCGTGGTCCCGTTCGCCTCATCCTCGGCCCGTGGACCCACGGCGACCGCTCGCTGACCTGGGCCGGCGACGTCGACTTCGGTACGGAGGCGACGCTCGACGGACAGCTCGCGACCGACTACTGGGAGCTGCGCGTACGCTGGTTCGATCACTGGCTGCGTGGCGTCGACAACGGAGTGGATGCGGAGCCCGCGGTCCGCTACTTCCTGATGGGTGGCGGGAGCGGGCGCAGGAATCCGGAAGGCCGCATGGACCACGGCGGCAGATGGAAGGAGGCGACCGACTGGCCGATTCCCGGTGTGGTCGACACCCCGCACTACCTGCACCCGGACGGAACGCTGTCCACGGACGCGCCGATCGCGGAGGGGGGGCGGAGGTCCTACCTCTACGACCCGAAGGATCCGGTGCCGAGCATCGGCGGAACGATCACGTCCGGCGCGCCCATCATGGAGGGAGGCGCGTACGACCAGCGCGAGCGGGAGGACTTCTTCGGCTCGAAGGAGCCCTTCCGACCCCTCGCCGAGCGCCCCGACGTTCTCGTCTTTCAGACCGAACCGCTCTCGTCGGACGTGGAGGTTACCGGCCCCCTCGTCGTCAAGCTCTGGATCTCGTCGGACTGCCCGGACACCGACTTCACCGCGAAGCTCGTGGACGTGTACCCACCCAACGACGACTATCCCGAGGGCTTCGCGATGAACCTCACGGACGGGATCATACGCTGCCGCTACCGCGACTCCTGGGAGGCGCCCTCGATGATGACGCCCGGCGAGACGTACGAGGTGACCATCGAGGCCTTCCCCACGAGCAACCTGTTCCGGGCCGGCCACCGAATCCGCCTCGACGTCTCGAGCAGCAACTACCCGCACTTCGACCTGAATTTCAACACCGGCGAGCCCGAGGGGCTCGCGACGTCGAGTCGCGCCGCGACCAACACGATCTGGATGGATCCAGAACGGCCGTCTCACGCGATCCTGCCGATCGTGCCGGCGGAGGCCACCCCATGACGAGGTGCGGCCGAAGGTCCTCGACCGGATCGGCAGCTCGCCTGGCCGGAGCGCTGTGCCTCATGGTCGTCATGCTCGCCTCCTGCAGAGGTCCGAACTACGACGTGCTCCTCGTCGGGGGGACCGTGTACGACGGGTCGGGCGGCGAGCCCTTCGTGGCCGACGTCGCCATCACCGGCGACCGGATCGTCGCGATCGGGGATCTCGGCGGCACGTCCGCGGTGGAGACGATCGACGTCACCGGCCTCGCGGTCGCGCCCGGCTTCATCGACGCGCACTCGCACGCGGAACTGGACGAGCCGTGGGGGATGGACGCGCAGGGCTTCCTCACCCAGGGGATCACGACCGTCGCGCTAGGCCTCGACGGCGCCGGCTCATGGCAGGTCGCGAACGTCCTCGACTCATGGGAAAGCCGGGGCATCGGCGTCAACGCGCTCTACTTCGTCGGGCACAACGCCATTCGGCGCGAGGTGCTCGACATGGATGCGCGCGCGCCCACGGCCGATGAACTGGACCGCATGAAGGAGATGGTGCGACAGGGGATGGAAGAGGGCGCGTTCGGCCTGTCGACGGGTCTCTTCTACACACCGGGCTACTACTCGACCACGGAGGAAGTGATCGAGCTCGCCCGCGCTGCGGCCGAGTGGGACGGCGCGATCTACGACACGCACGATCGTGATCTGGGGGCGACGTACCAGGGCATCGGGTACGACGCGTCCGTGGCGGAGGGCATCCGGATCGGAGAAGAGTCCGGGCTGCGCGTGATCTTCTCGCATTTCAATCCCCAGGGCGCCACGAACTACGGCCGCGCCGACGTCGGTGCCCGGATGATCGACGAAGCCCGCGCACGGGGCGTCGAAGTCTGGGCGGCGCAGCACCCCTACACCGCCACGCAGTCGAGCCTGCTCGCGTACGCCCTGCCGCGATGGGCGAGCCCGGGGGGCACCGACGCGATCCTCTCGCGATTCCAGGACCCCGACACCGCAGAGATCCTCCGCGTGCAGGTCATGGAGTCGCTCGCCATGCGCGGCGGGCCGGGCAAGATCATGATCGTGGACGAGGACCCGAGGCTGAACGGGCGCACCGTCGAGGCCCTGGCCGAGGAGTGGGGGCTGACGGTGCCCGAGACGGTACACCGCATCGTCGCGGAGAACGGCAACGCGTCGGTCATGAACCTCGAGCTCTACGACGACGACAACACCCGCTTCCTCGCACGCATGCCGTGGATGATGACGTGCACCGACGGACGGACCCCCGCCCCCGGGCAGGAGGTCTCGCACCCGCGCGCCTCGGGCGCGTTCCCCCGCAAGATGCGGCTCATGGCCCTCGACGGGGACGATGTCACGGTCCCGTTCGCGATCCGGAGCTTCAGCGGGCTCGCCGCCGATTTCTTCGGCCTCGACGACCGCGGCTACATCGACCTCGGCCGCAAGGCGGACGTGGTGGTGCTCGACCTCGACCGTTACCGCGACCACGCCACCATGGAGGAGCCGCGGCTTCTCTCCGAAGGGGTGGTTCACCTGCTCGTGAACGGAACGTTCGCAATACGCGACGACGCCTTCCTCGGGGTTCTGGCCGGCGAGGCCCTTCGCGCGCCCTGGCGCCGGGGAGGTGACGGGTGACCGGGGCCGCCGGGCCGGAGGTGCTGTCGCGCCGGGACGGGTACGTCGTCGAGCTGACGCTGAACCGCCCCGACCGCCTCAACGCGGTGAGCCGTCCCCTGTACGAGCGTCTCATCGAGGAGCTCGAGAAGGCGGACG
>JAURER010000022.1 GCA_030827315.1 Gemmatimonadota bacterium
CGGCTCTCCTCGCACGACGCCGTGTCGGCGGGTGGTGCGGAGAGCGTCACCTTCCTCGTGGCGCCGAACCGGGGATTCGATCCGATGCCGCTGGCGAAGATCGCGAGCGGAGGCGAGCTCTCACGCATCATGCTGGCGCTCAAATCCATTCTCGCCACCGTCGACCGCGTGCCCGTGCTGATCTTCGACGAGATCGACGCCGGCGTGGGAGGCGTGATCGCCACGTCGGTGGCGCGCAAGCTCGCGGAAGTGGGGGAGCGGCATCAGGTGTTCGTGGTGACCCACCTTCCCCAGGTCGCGTCGCGCGCGGCGTCTCATCTGCTGGTTGAGAAGGGCGAGCACGCGGGACGCACGACCACCGCAACCCGGCTTCTGGACGGCGAGGCCCGGGTCGAGGAGATCGCGAGGATGCTCGGGGGTGACCCCGAGTCGACGACGTCGCGCGAGCACGCGCGGGAGCTGCTCGGGGCCGCCGGGGCGTAGCGGGCGCTACCGCACCTCGCGGGTCGGTCCCCAGAAACGCCGGAAGAGCCGGAGCCCGCCCTCCACCTTCGTGACCTGCGGCGCGTGGCCGCCACTGCCGTCGAAGGTGTGCAGCAGGCGCAGGTGGACTTCCATCGGAAGGCCGCTTCCCCCGCCCAGCCACGGCACCACCGAATCGTAGCGGAGCCCCGCACCCACCTGGTGCAGTTTCACGCCGCTCTCGATCTCCATGACCACGGGGTCGAGCACGCCGTCCGGAGAGACGAGTTCGAAGTCGTCTCGGCCCTTGCGGAAGAAGCGGTACTCGCCGTGGAGCACCAGCGCGTCCGCGAGGTAGAGGGTGGGGGCGATGCCCGCGGAAACGTAAGAGCCCGGCTTCCACGTGAGCTCCCGACGAGTCCAGAGGGGCGCCATCAGCTGCTCGGGTCCGGCGACCCGGCGGGTGACGGTGGCGGACCCCTGCGTAGCGTAGCGCCCGCCTGCCGTGAGTCCCACGCGGCGCCCGAATCGCAGCGTGGCGGTCACGCCTCCCTCGAGGTCCAGCTGGGCGTCCGCGCGTCCCACGTCGAGGAGGATGTCCGGGTCGATCGGGACCCCTGTCGGGAGGCGGGCCATGAAGCTCGCGGTGACGCGATACCCCAACCCCGGGTGCGGAATGCGCTCCTGGCCTCCGTACCGCACCGGCGGCGTCCAGCCCGGTGTCAGATTGTCCAGCAGCCGAACCCTGGCCGAGAGTTCGATGTCACCCGCCCCGTAGATTCCCGGCCGGGTCCGGAGGGGGGAAGCGCCGATGCCGCTTCCTGGCTGCGAGGGCAGGAGGGGGAACCCTTCCGAGGTCAGTACCGCGGTGCCCAGCGCGAGGGGCGCGAGCCCGCCGAGCCCCGCGGCACCGAGGGCGGCGCTCAGCGCGGCCGCCTCCGCGGCCAGGGCACTGGCCGCGACACTGCCCACGCGGGGAAAAAACGGCGTGGCGGAGTAGGCGGTCTCCATCGCCCCGTGGAACCCTGTCGCTCGAGCCGAGAGGTCCTGGGCCGCCGAGCACGAGGCGCTTGGCCCGGCAGCGCACGCGGTGGTGGCGTACTGCGCAGCGAGCGTGCCGGCGTTGCCGGCGCTTGCCAGGAATGTGTTCACGGCCGCGGCGTTCGTGATCGTCGGGTTCACCCCCAGATTGCCGTTGACGGAGTCCGGGAAGAAGACGACGTCGATCGCGGTCCGGGTACGGATCCACGGCACGACCAGGCCCACCGTGAGCCAGTCGAGCACGCCCACGTGGGCACCGACTTCGATGCGTGAGACGTCCTGGGTGATTCGCCCGTCCGTGGAGCCGAGGACCGGTTCGTAGTCCGAGATGCCCGTGATGCCGCGCATCGTGTTGCGCAGGGTGGGCATCCCCGGAAAGAGGGAGAGCGACGTCGAGTCCGTGAGGTCCTCGCCCAGCTTCTCCATCCGCTCCGTACCGTCTGGCAGGCGCCCGAAGCGGCGGTCCCAGGCGTCGAAGATGCCGTTCGTCTGGAGCCGCACGCGACCCCGGGGCACCATCGTGTCGTCGAGTACCTGCGCCGCGGTCGCGGAAGCCATTGCGGCGCTGGCGAGCACGGCCGCGAGGAGCGCGGCGTTCAGGCTGGATCGCATTGCGGTTTTCAGGGATTCGGAGGGCCGGCACGCCGTGGAAACAGATGTCGCACCCGGGGGGCCGGGGCGGCGATCGGCCAGAGAACATAGGGGTTTACGCGATTCCGAGGAACTCGGTCCCCCCTGTGGCGCGGCATTGACCGACCCCGGGCATCTTCCTACTTTCGTTGGCGCGTCACAACATGCGGGAATAGCTCAGTTGGTAGAGCACAACCTTGCCAAGGTTGGGGTCGCCGGTTCGAGTCCGGTTTCCCGCTCTGACGTAACACGAATCCCGGCAAGGCCTCACCGCTTTGCCGGGATTTGTGCTTGTCGGACTGTGCCGGAACCTGTGCCAGTGGTTGCGGCCCAGCCGCGCGGGTTGGCACGCCAGGCTTTGGAGGAATGTGCGACCCTGGATGCGGAAGGTCAGGGGTGTGCTGGGCACCGGTGCCCTGTGGGGGGTGGCGGGCGCTCTGTTCGGCGCGCTGGTCGGCGGCCTGAGCACGCTCCTCGGAGGTCCGCTCTTCGGTTCGCTCCTTGTGGGCGGCCTCTGGTTCGGAAGCTCCGGCTTTGTCCTGGGGAGCGGCTTCGCCGTGATGCTCACCGTCCTGCACGGGCGCCGCTCGCTCGATGACCTGACGCCGACCAGGGCGGCCGGGTGGGGGGCGCTCGTGGGCGCCGGCCTGCCGTTGCTCGGCACCGTCCTGCTGATGGTGTCGGCGGGACTGCCCCTGATGCCCGTGCTTGTTCCCATCCTGGTGGTGGACTCTCTCTTCTACGGGGCGCTCGGGGCTGCCCTCGCGACGGGTACCGTGGTGGCTGCCAAGCGGGTGCCCGAGTCGTCCGTCGGCTCCGGAGCAGCTCTTAATGAACTGGAACCACCGCGCGCCGTGGACACCTGACGGGCCACGACCTCGCGTCCCGCGGCGGGCCCCCTGGAGCTATTGTCGGCGGGCACGGACGGGTTAGGTTCTTCGTCACGGCGCCGTGGCCAAGTGGTAAGGCAGAGGACTGCAAATCCTTTATCCCCGGTTCGAATCCGGGCGGCGCCTCTGGATCGATTCGAATGGCCCCACGAGCCCGGCTCGTGGGGCTTTCTCGTGTGCACGAAGCGCAGCTCGTCAGGCGCGGGTACCGGACGTTCTCGGTGGAAGTGGAGGTCGAACCGGTAGAGGTCCCGAACACGGAACGCGACGAGCGGTTCTCCTCCGTCAATCTCGGGGTCAGCGGGTATCTGGGGCCGCTCGGCTTCGGGCTCGGCGGGTGAGGCCGGGCGATCGCCGGCCCGGCGGCGACCTGACGTCCGAGCTCGGCCAAGGGCGCTATTCGTCGCCCCAGATCGCGACGTGCGGTTCGCCGTCGGCTCCGATCCATCCGCGGTACATGCCCGGCGTGTTGAAGCCGAGCTCCACGGAACCGTCGGCACCCAGCGCGCACATGCCTCCGGAGCGCGGCGCCTGCGCCTCGAGCACGTCGTACAGGACGGCGCGCACCGCCTCGGTGAGGTCGACGCCGGCATGCGTCATGCGTGCGTGGACGTCGTAGGCGACGGCGTTGCGGATGAAGTACTCGCCCCAGCCCGTGCAGGAAACTGCGCAATGGGACGAGGCGTAGGTTCCGGCGCCGATGATGGGGGAGTCGCCGACCCGCCCCCACGTCTTGTTGGCCATGCCACCCGTCGACGTCGCCGCCGCGAGGCGGCCGGAGGCGTCGAGCGCGACCGCACCGACAGTACCGGCCCGGTCCGCGGGATCGTCGGCGCCGCCGATCTCCCGACCCGTCGCCGGGCGGGGGCCGGACGCCTGGCTGAAGCCCGCGGGCGCGCCGTCTCCCTGAACCGTCGGACGACCGCGGCTCCGCTCCTTCGCCCTGCGCAGCTCCTCGCGCCGGCGCTCCGTGTGGAAGAACGTGTTGTCGGTCACGGGAATGCCCTGCGCCCGGGCGAAGGCCTCGGCGCCTTCACCGATCAGCATGAGGTGCTCGGATCGCTCCATGACCAGACGCGCCAGCTCCACGGGCGAGCGCACGTTCGTGACGCCGGCGACGGCGCCGGCGTCGAGGGTCGGGCCGTGCATGATCGAGGCGTCCATGGTGACCACGCCGCGTTCGTCGAAGTTCGATCCGAGGCCGGCGTTGAAGATAGGGGCGTCCTCCATGACCCGGACCGCCGCCACCACGGCGTCGAGGGCGCTTCCGCCCGTGTCGAGTGCGCGACGTCCGGCGACCAGGGATTCCGCGAGCGCGGCCCGATAGTCGGCCTCGAGCTCGGGGGTCATGTCGGACCGGGAGAGGATGCCGACGCCGCCGTGGATGGCGAGACCGTGAGAGATGCGGGTGCGTTTCATGGCTGGCACAATAGGCCGGTCCGCCCACGCGCACCATCACTGCGCGGCCGTGCTTTACATCGCCGTGTCCTCGTCGATTCATTGCTCGGGAGAGGGCCGGACCGCCGACGAGGTTCGGCGGCGAGTCACGAATCGTGAGCCAGAGCCATGCCGATCCTGCCCATGCCGCCGCGCGCTCCCGCTTCGAGGGCCCTTGTGCTGGCCTCCCTCGCCGTACTGGCGCTTCCGTTGGGAGGCAACCCGGGCAGGGTCGCCGCCCAGGAAGACGACCGCCGTGTGGTCGCCGTCATGCCCTATCACAACCACACGGGCGACGAGAGGTACCAACATCCCGGGCGTGCGTTCTCGAGCATGACGATTTCCGAACTCTCGGTGATCGACCGCATCCGGCCATGCGAGCGGGCGCGCCTCGAGGAGCAGACCAAGGAGATGGATTTGCAGTCCTCCGGGTACGTCGACCCGGAGCCGGATCAGACGCTGGGTCCCATGATCGGCGCGGAGTGGGTGGTCACGGGCGCGTTCCTCACGGTGAATCCGGAGATGAGGCTCGACAGCCGGGTCGCCAGCGTGGAGACCACGGAGATCGTCACCGCCGCGGAGGTCACGGGTCAGCAGGAGTCGCTCTTCGACCTCCACCAGCGCCTCTCCGACCCGGTGGTGCAGAGCCTATACGCGGTTCTGACGGAGGACGAACAGTCGAAGCGCCGGGCGCAGCAGGAGGCGAACCGGATCGACGACATGCAGTCGATGCTCAGATTCTCCGAGGCGCTCTGCCTGCTCGACTACGGCGCCTGCGTGGAGTCTGCGGACCTGCTGCAGGACGTGCAGGCCGATGCCCCGGGCTCCGTGATCGTGCGTGCCACCCTGGGCCTCATGCGCCAGAGAGTGGAGGACGAGGCGAGGGGCGCCCTGAGCGCCGAGGCCAACCGGAGGATCGGGGGACTGCTGGGCCGCAGCCGAAACGCGCAGCCTCAGTGCCCGCCCCGCCCGACCCAGTGCGGCTGAGGAAGCTGCGGGAAGAGCGAGGGAGATGAGCGTCGCCACGGTGCGGCGGCAGGGGCCATCGACGGCACCGTTCGGCTTCGCTCTACCTCGATTCCTCTCTGCGTCGGGCGGTCCAGATCACGTGCCGGGAGCCCTTGCCGGCATGCGCCCGCACGATGGTCTCTGCGACGTCGAATCCGGCCGAGCGGAGCCGGGTCGCAAAGACCCGATCCGGCCCCGCCGACCAAATCGCGAGCGTGCCGCCGGGGCGAAGGGCCCGGAAGATGACCGCGAGTCCGGCGGCGGAATAGAGCCATGCGTTCGAGGCTCGTGTGAGGCCATCGGGACCGTTGTCGACGTCGAGGACGATCGCGTCGAAGCCTCCCCGCTCGGCCTTGACGAGACGGGTCACGTCCACTGTGTGGAGTCGGACGCGGGGGTCGTCGAGCGGTCGCCCGGAGAACGAGCCCAGGACGCCATGGTTCCACTCCACCACACCGGGCACGACCTCCGCCACGACCACCTCGGCGTCGCTTGCCAGCCCCTGCAGTGCGGCGGCGAGCGTGAATCCCATGCCGAGCCCTCCGATGAGCACACGAGCCGACGCCGTCCGTTCCAGACCTTCGCAGGCGAGCGTGCCCAGCGCGTCCTCGGAGGCATGGGCTCGCGTGTTCATCAGGTCCTGACCCCCGACGATACGGATGAAGTAATCCCCGCCTCGTCGGTACAGGCCGAGCTCTGCCGATTCGCCCGGAATCGGTGCCGTGCCCAACGGTTGCATCACGGCCCCGGAGCTCGGCCGGTGGCGGCGTCGGGCCCGGTCGCCGGAGCCGCCGGCTCCTCGGCCATGCGCGCGAGCGCCAGTGTTCCGGAGGCGCACCCGCCGCCCGCGAGAGCGAAGATCACCCCGAGCAGCGGGAACATGGCGGGGCCGACCACGGCGGACAGGCCGGCGGCGAGCACGAGGCCGCCCGCGCCTCCCCACGCCGCGAAGCGGGGCAGGGACATCTCGTCGAATCTTCGGCGGCCCTCCGCGACGCCCAGGATCGCGGAAAACGCGACCCCGCCCAGGAAGCCCAGGAGTGCCCAGAAGAGGGGGAAGGGGACGTCGGCCGCGCCGAACCCCACGATGACCAGCATGACCAGCCCCGCGGCCAGCCATGCGACGGACCAGAGCAGACCCATGCCGAGAGCCCCGCGGAGACGCCTGCGCCATCTGTGCATGCGCGCCGTCCTACCGGTACCCGAAGACGAAGGGGAAGACCGCGACGACGACCCAGGCCCACGCGGCGTACACCGGCAGGTAGGCCGTCTGCCACCGCTCCAGCGGGGCGAATCCCCCTCGGCCTCCGAGGAACTTCGCGTAGAGCACCGCCGACCATCCGAGGTTGACCACCAGGATGAGGTTCTCGCCCAGGGCCGCGACCCGGTTGGGGCTGAAGCCGAAGGTCGAGATTCTCGCCAGAATGGCCCAGAGCGCCATGGCGTCCACCAGCAGCGCGCACACGACCAGGACGAATTGAAGCGCATCGAAGAAGCCGGGCCCGGTCTGAGGGTCCCGCGCCGAGAGCGAGTAGAGCAGGAGCCCGACGACGACCACGAGCAGCAGGTCGAACCCGATCAATACTTCGCGCTCCACGTTGATCCCGCTCCCGGTGAAGATCATGGTTCCGAGGAACGCCAGCAGCAGGAGCGTGAAGAGGGGTGTGAAGATCATGGTGAGCACGGGCGCCATGTTCTCGATGACGCTCTGCTTCGCCTCCACCAGCCATCCGGCGATGATGACGGCGCCCACGACGCCACACGGCAGGATCCAGGAGTTGAGGAGCCACTCCACGTCGAGTCCGATGGCACCGAAAATGAACACGGTGCTCCCCATGAGCACGCCGCCGCCGAACGCGATCAGGGCATAATAGATGAACCACTCGCCGGAGAAGCGGACGTAGTTCATGCGCTGCGCGTGGCTGCGCCACGCGCCGCCCGCGTAGCCGACGCCGACTGCGAGCCAGAGCGCCATCGGGAGGTGGAGCGCCGCGAGGATCTCGGTGCTGCCTCCCTGCTCGAACGGGATCAGGTTCACGGCGAGCGCCCCCAGCGCGAACGGGACCGCGAGTCGAATGAGAGCCGCGGGCTCCATCGCCCTCTTCCAGGCGAAGAATCCGGCGAGGAGGGGCAGTACGAAAAGGCTGAAATTCCGCAGGTAGAAGGACTCCGTCGCGGGTCCGCCATCCGCGATCGTCAGCCCGAACAGTTCCGGTGTCTTGACCGCCACGCCCGCCGCCACGGCCAGTCCGAGGGCGACCAGGGCTTCCCGAGCCCAGCTTGCTGCGCCCTCGGGAGATTCCGCGACCACGAGGCGCTTCCAGAGCCGCTCGGAGTGTTCACGCGCAAACTCCCGGGAGAGGGTGTCGAGCTCGCCCAGGCGTTTTACGCCGATGAGAAACGCCTCTTCGTCGTCGAGGCCGGCCTTGGCGAGATCCGCCACCTGGTTCCGGAGGTGGTCTTCGAGCTCGTCCACGTCGCGACCGTTCATGCTTTCCCGGCGAAGCACCCACGAGCGCCACTCGGCGATCCGGTCCTCGAGCACCTGCCTGTCTCCGTGGTTCGCCATCAGGCCCCCTGCGGGCAGAGTTGGAAGAAGCTGAACGGGGTCGCGCGCAAGGTATCGCTCACGACCTGCCACTGACGTCGCTGCAGGGTGAGCTCTTCGGAGCCCTGCTCGGTCAGCCGGTAGTATTTCCGGCGGCGCCCGGTCTCGGAGCGACCCCAGCTCGCCTTGACGAGTCCGTTTCGCTCGAGGCGGTGCAGGACGGGGTAGAGCATGCCGTCCGTCCACTGGAGCTCACCGCTCGAAAGCTCCTCCACGCGTTTGATGATCGCGTAGCCATAGCTCTCGCCCTCGCTCAGGATCGCCAGAACCAGGGGGGTCGCCGAAGCGGCGACGAGGTCCTTGCCGATGTCCATACAGTCAGCCGTAGTGGGATTGTCTCGTGATCCCCGTGATACATAGAGGCAGTATACATAGCAGCGCGAGGTATAGGCAAGACATGGGGCGCCGAACGACTCATTGGGTCGTCCCCCTCGCATCCGGAGAAATCGATGTCGGAGCCGAAGCCGCGCACGCCCGAGGCCCTCCTCGCCACCTTCGGCCCGATCGACATCTACGTCTTCGATCAGCTCCTGCGCGGCCGCATCACCCCGGACATGCGTATCCTCGACGCCGGCTGCGGCCCGGGGAGAAACGCCGAGTACCTGATGAGGTGCGGAGCGGACCTCTACGGCGTCGACTCCGACCCGCGCCAGATCGCTCGGGTCCGAGGGCTTGCCGGCCGGGTCGCCCCGCAGCTCACCCCCGACCATTTCGTCGTAGCGCCCCTGTCGGATCTCCCGTTCGCGGACCACTTCTTCGGCGCCGTGATCTGCAGCGCGGTGCTCCACTTCTCGGAGAGCTCGGAGGCGTTCGAGGCCGCCATGGCCGAGATGTGGCGGGTGCTGGGGTCCGGGGGGGTGTTCTTTGCGCGCCTCGCTTCTTCCATCGGCATCGAAGACCGCGTGACGCGTCTTCACGACCGCTGGCATCATCTGCCCGACGGGAGCGATCGCTTCCTGGTGGACGAGGCGTATCTGGAGGGTGTCGTCTTGGCCCTCGGGGCCGAGCAGCTCGATCCGCTGAAGACGACGATCGTCCAGAACATGCGGGCGATGACCACCTGGGTGCTGCGAAAGAGCTGAGCCGGTCAGTTCATCGACGGATCGAACGGCATCCTGGAGAGCCGGAGGTACTCGGGACCCATCCGCTGAAGCACGCGACTCCACAGCAGTTCGGGGTTGTCGGTGAAGACGTCGTCCGGGAGCGCCGGCGTCACGATCCAGCTGTCTTGCTCCAGCTCGGCTTCGAGCTGCCCGGGGCCCCAACCGGCGTAGCCGGCGAAGACACGGGCGCGGACGATGGCCTCGCGGGTCCCGGGGGCAATCTCGCCGATGACGAAGCCGATGGTCTGCAGGACGGGCATGTCGGCGGCGCCCTCGGAATCGAAGTCGGCGAGTAGCACCACGCCCTCCGGCTGAACGGGTCCACCCTGGAAGACCGGATCCCTGGGCGGAACCAGATCCGCGAGATCGGGCACGGCATCCTTCGCTTCGACGTCGAGCGCGCGGTTGAGCACCACGCCGAGAGCTCCTTCCGCGTTGTGTTCTCCCAGGAGAACGACGGTGTGCCGGAAGTTTGGGTCGAACAGCCCCCCCGACGAGACGAGGAGGTTTCCGCGCAGGCTGTTGGTCTCTGCAGGCATGAAGGCTCCGCGGGTCGGGGTCTTCTGTTGATTCCGCCCGGTGTGAAGGAGGGGGCGGTCTCGCGTCGCCGCGAAGCCGCCGCCCTCCGTCACGTACCGGTCAGCGCCGGGACCCGTCCGGACCGATGCCGGAATTCGGGACGGGCGGCGACTCGGTCGGACGCTCGCGGTCGAGCGGGCGCGCCTCCGGGTAGATCTCGTCCAGGGTCTCTGCGTCGTAGATGCGTCCGTCCTTCATGACGTGTTCGATGTCCACGGTGTTCCGCAGATCGTCGAGCGGATTACTTCCGAGGATCACGATGTCTGCGAACTTGCCCACCTCGATGCTGCCCAGGTGCTTTCCGAGGCCGATCGCTTCCGCCCCCAGCCTCGTGGCGGCCCTGAGGATGTCGTGGTTCGAGGCGCCACCTGAGCCCATCGCCCACATCTCCCAGTGGAAGCCCACGCCCTGGATCTGGCCGTGGCTTCCGACGCCCATGCGGCCGTCGCCCTCGAGCATCTTCTTCACGAATTCCCCGTGACGCGGGAAAACGTATTCCTCCGGGAGGAACCACCCGGCCTGTCCGGGGCTTCCGCCCGCGCCAGGTCCACGACGTCGGGCCCGGGTGTCGAGGTTCGCTTCGGGCACGAAGGCATTCAGCTTCGGGTCGTCGTGAACGTTCTCCGTGGCGTAGAAGAAGTTCTCGCCGAACGGCCCGCCGTACGACACCACCAGTGTGGGCGTGTTGGTGGTGCCCGACGCCGCGAAGAGCTCCACGACATCGGAGTAGATCGGCGCGATCGGCAGGTTGTGCTCGATGCCTGCGTATCCGTCGATCGCGTGGGTCATGTCGAGCCGGAAGTCGAGCCCGCCCTCCGTGGTGGGCATGATCTCGAGCTCCCGGGCCGCCTGGATGACCCACTGACGCTGCTGCCGGTTGCCGGTCATGTACATCTTGAGCGTCTTGGTGTCGAAGTACTCGGCGTAGCGCCGGAGTACCGATTTCGCGTGATTGGCGTCCCGGATGTTCTCGCCGACGAAGACGCCGGGCCCGGTCGAGTAGACGCGCGGTCCGATCAGGTCTCCGGTGAGGACCCGGTCCGTGTAGCTCAGGACGTCGGTGAACGCGGTCTGCGGGTCGCGTGTCGTGGTGACGCCGTATGAGAGGGTGGCCAGGTACTGCCACACTTCCTCGGGGTGGATCTCCGGCACCAGCCACATGCTGTGGTAGTGCGTATCCACGAAGCCGGGCACGAGCGTCCGGCCCGTGACGTCGATCTCCCGCGCGCCTTCGGGGACCTCGACCGAGTCCGCCGGCCCGACCGCCACGATGCGGTTGTCGGTCACTACGACCACGCCGCGCTCGATCACGTGCGGCGTCCGGGCGGAGTCACCCGGTAGGTCGGCCATCGTGATGATCCGGCCGCCGATCAGCGCGACCGTGCCGCGGGGGATGTCGCGGGGCAGGGTCACCTCGATGGCGCGTTCGGTCGGCTCGTAGGCCTCGGTAGTGTCTGCCAGGAGTTCGTCCTCGCCGTCCCGGACCCGGCGGGCCTTCGTCGCCACCTCCTCCGCGGCGGCGCGGATGGAGTCCGCCCGCGCGAGGAGTGAATCGGCGACGACCTGCACGGAATCGGCGGCGAGCCGGCGGATGTCCGCCGTGATCTCTTCGGGTACGTCGGCGTCGGCTTTTCGCAGGCTGTCCGCCTCGGCCCTCCGATTTTTGAGCGTGTCGGACACGGCCAGAGCCCGCGCTCGGATCAACGCCCGCGCGTGCCCGGTGGCCTCCTCTGCCTCCTCCTCGGCCTCCACGCCGTCCAGGTCGTACGTGAAAAGCACCTTGCCCATGGCCCAGTGGAGTGCCGAGCCGTCGGCGGCCCACACGGGGAACTCGCCACCGACGTCGGTGAGCTTGCGCACGGGTACCGGCGACGCGTCGAGGTTCGTGAGGACGATGTTCGGGGGATCCTCGCCGACTTCCGCCAGCTCGATCACGAAGATGTCGTTTCCGAACTGCGTGAACGCCCGGTCCCCCTCCGGCGAGAGCATCGCGAGGCCCGCAGGTGAGGGCCCTCCCGGCTCGGCCGGGGGCGTCGGATCCGTCGGGTCGGGTCCCTGCTTCCAGGGAAAGACCCGACGCGGGAGGTACTCCCACTCGTTCGGGTGAGGACTCGCGTAGCCGGGCACGCCCTGCCGGCCCAGCACCCGCAGGTGCCGCTTGACGTCCGTGCCGTCCCAGCGGAAGGACACCAGGCCCTCGATCGGGCTGTACGCGTAGATCCGGTCGGGCTGACTCGATGCGAAGTGGGCCACGTCCCGTGAGCCCGTCGGGGAGATCACCGTGGCCTCGCCACCGGTCGCGGGTACCCACACAAACTCCCCGCCGACGGCCCCGAAGAACGGGTCGGACGCCTCCTTCAGCTGCCGGGCTGCGGCGCGCGTGGCGACGATGCGCCCGCCGTCCGGAGACCACGCCGGGTTGGCGTAGAGTGCCGCGACGGCGCTCAGCCGGGTGGTTGCCCCTCCGGCCGCCGGAACCTTCATGATGTGCCCGCCGTCCGCGTCGTCCCATGTCACGTAGCCGATCCAGGCTCCGTCGGGCGACCAACGCGGGTGGAACTCGCCCACGTCCGCTTCGGTGAGCCTCCGGCTGTCGCCGTCCGGAAGCTCCCGAATCCAGAGTCGGTCGAAGGCCGTGAAGACGACCCGCGTGCCATCCGGTGAGACGGAGGGGCTGCGGATCTGCGAGGCCGTGACGGTGGCGGTCGTGTCGATGTCGTAGTCGAAGCGGACCTCCGGCCCGATGGCGACCTCGACCGGCACCTCGAAGGGGATCTCAGTCGCCTCGCCGCCGTCCATGGGGACGTTCCAGATGCGGCCACCGTACGACACGACGATCGCCGACCCGTCAGGCATGAAGGCGTAGCCGGGCAGGAGGTCGAGCGGCGCCCGCGACTCCTGATCGTCTCGCTGCACCGGGTAGGCGAGCCACTCCTCATCGCCGGTGACGAGATCACGCTTTCGCAGGCCCGTGTCGGCGTCGTATCGCGTTCCGTATACGAGCCAGCGCCCGTCCGGAGACACCGCCGGCCGAAAACCGGAGCCGTACCGGTTGGTCATGACCGTCGAAACGCCGGTCTCCCGATCGTACCGGTAGAGCTGGTAGCGGGGGAGGCGCGCGTTGTACTGCCAGTCCCCGGCGCCTCCCGCGTACCAGATGTATCGGCCGTCGGGGGTCGGGGCCGCGCCCACCATCTTCATGGCGGCCGGGGGATCGCCGAGCGTCAGCGGAGTGCCTCGCTCGGCGTGGTACAGGTAGAGCTTCGCCGGGGCCCCGAGCGGGCCGGACGCTCGGCTGACCACCACGTACGCGCCGTCCGGAGTCCATTCGGGAGAGGTGAACAGGTTCCCGTTGCCCTGCGACACCTGGGTCGTGTCGGTACGGTCCAGGCGCATGGTCCAGAGGTTGTCGCCGCCGCTGCGGTCCGACACGAAGGCCACGGACGCCCCGTCCGGGCTGAAGCGGGGCTGCGTGTCGAACGACATCCCCGTCAAAAGGGGTGAAGCCACGCCCCCGGTGACGGGCATGGTGTAGAGGTCACCCAGCAGGTCGAACACGAGGGTCCGCCCGTCAGGGCTCACGTCCAGCGAGATCCACGTCCCCTCCCGGGCCGTGAACTCGGCGGTCCGGGTACTCCGGAGCGGGAGCGGGTCTGGCCGGCCGCCCGGACCGCCGGGACGTGCCTGCCCGGCGAGCGGTGCCGACGCGAGGGCGGCGAACAGCGACGTCGCCAGCACTCCCCGGGTGACGCACTTCGCGGCGCGGCTCACCGGTCACCTCCCGGGATCCCGGCGCGGACGCTGGGCGCCGTGTGTCTCCATGGTTCGTCCGGCGCAGGGCGTTGCCTGGGCCAGATTTCGTCGAGGGTGTCTCCGTCGTAGAGTCGTCCGTTCATCATGACGCGATCGATGGTGTTGGTGTTGCGGATGTTCTGGAGCGGGTCGGCGTCGAGAATCACGAGGTCGGCGAGCTTGCCGGGCTCGATCGAACCGAGATCCCCGCCCAGACCCAGCGCCTCGGCGCCCATGAGGGTCGCGGCTCTCAGGGCCGCGTGCTCGTCCATCCCACCGCTCTGGAGGGTCCAGAGCTCCCAGTGGTAGCCCAGCCCCTGGAGCTGCCCGTGGCTCCCCACGCCGGTTCGGCCGCCGCCCTCGACCAGCTTGGCGAGCCACGCCGAGTGCTTCCGGAACGCGTACTCGTCGTCCATGAACCAGCCGCCCGGGCCAGGCCCGCTGGTCTGCAGCCTGCGCGCCTTGCCGTCGATCTCGGCCTTCGGCGTGAAATGGTTCAGCTTCGCGTCGCCGACCACGTCCTCGTTGGCGTAGTACCAGTTTTCGGCCCAGGGGCCGCCGTAGCTCACGAGCAGGGTGGGGGTGTTCACCGTTCCCGACGCCGAGAAGAGCCGCACGACGTCGTCGAACGCCGGTACGATGGGCATGGTGTGCTCCACGCCGGGATATCCGTCGGCCGCGTGCGTCATGTTGAGGCGGTAGTCGAGACCGCCCTCGGTGGTGGGCATCAGGCGCAGCTCGCGAGCCGCCATGATGAGCCACTGGCGCTGCCTGCGGTTGCCCGACATGTACATCTTGAACGTCTTGGTGTCGTAGTAGTCGCTGTACTTCTGCAGCACATCGCGCGCGTGCTCGTAGCTCCGGCTCTGATCACCGGCGAAGACACCCGGGCCCGTGGAATAGACGCGCGGGCCCGTCATCCGCCCCGCGCGCACCATGTCCTCGTAGGAGAGCACGTCCGTGGTGGCCGTCTGGGGATCGCGCGTCGTGGTGACGCCGTAGGCGAGATTCGCCTGGTAGATCCAGGGGCGCGCCCAGTGGAAGTCCCAGAGGTTCCACATGTGCGCGTGCGTGTCCACGAATCCCGGAACGATCGTCTTGCCCGTGACGTCGACGACTTCGGCACCCGGGGGCACGGCCCCGGGTCCGTCGGAAACCGACGTGATCCGGTTGTCGGTCACGACGATGTCGGCGTTCTCGAGGATCTCGTCACCGTTCATGGTGATGGCCCGCGCTCCCCTGAGTACGACGGTGCCCCTCGGAACGTCACGCGGCGCTTCGACCGCGATCCGTGTTTCGGCCGGTGCGTACCCGGGCGTGCGCGCCTGGTCGAGATCGTACGTGAAGAGCGCGTTGCCGAGCGACCAGTGCACGGTGCGTCCGTCGGCGGCCCACGAGGGAAATTCCGCGCCGAGCTCGTTCAGCTTCCAGACGGGCACCGCGGCCGAATCGGGCTTGAACACGTCGACGGAGGGGAGCGTCGCCCCGAGGTCGGGGACGGTCACCGCGTAGACGTCGTTGCCGATCTGCGCGAGTGCGAGGTCTCCCTGCGGTGCCATCCGGACGGACCCCGCGATGCGCCGGGGGATCAGCTCCCGCGGCGCTCCGTCCTCTTCCTCGAACTCCCGGGGCAGCACGAGATCGGACGTCTCGGACACCGCGTACCGGTCCGGCGCGCTGCCGGCCGAGAGGTCGACGCGCGAGGTGACCTGGAGGTGGAGCTTCACGTCGGTGTCGTCCCAGCGCGCGGACGACAGGGCGAAGGTTCGCTCGCCCGAAGCCGGGGAGCCCGGCACCGGGTCCGCCTCCGCCGAGCCGTAGTAGAAGATCCGGTCGGGGTCGGAGGTGAAGTGCGGCGCCTCGCGTCCGTTCGTCGGGCCGATGACCGTGACGTCGCCGCCGCCCGCGGGCACCCAGACGAAGTCGGAATCCAGGCCGAATCCGATGAAGGGATCGATGGCCTCCTGGATGTTCCGCCGGGACGAGCGGATCGCGACCACCCGCGACCCGTCCGGTGACCAGGCGAGCTGCTGGTAGTACGCCGGGACCCGGGTGAGCGTCCGGGCCTCCCCTCCACGGGCCGAGACGCGACGGATGTGACCTTCGCCGGCGTCGTCGTTCCAGGTGACGTAGGCGATCTGCGTTCCGTCCGGGGACCACACGGGGTGGTACTCGCCCCATTCGTCATCGGTGAGCCGCTGCGGCGTGCCGTCCGGCAGGGTCGCCACGTAGAGGCGATCGAGCGCCGTGAAGGCGACCCTCGTGCCGTCGGGAGACGGGCGGGCGTCACGGATCTGCTTCACGGTAAACGTCGGCGAGTCCTCGACCGGATACTCGAAGTCCACCTCGGGCCCGATCCCGACCTCCACGTCGGCCGAGAACTCGATCTCGGTCGGTGCCTGTCCGTCGATTGGCACCCGCCAGATCCCACCACCGTACGACATGATCACGGCGCTTCCGTCCGGCGTGAAGGCGTAGCCCGGCAGCACGTCCATCGAGGCCGTCGATTCCTGGTCGTCGCGCTGGATGGGGAAGACGAGCCAATCCTCCTCGCCGGAGGCGAGGTCCCGGATCCGCAGCCCCGTGTCGGCGTCGTGCCGGCTGCCGTAGACGAGGCGCGTGCCGTCGGGTGAGAGCGCCGGGCGGAATGCCGAGCCGTACCGGCTCGTCATCGGTGTCTGCGTGCCGGACTCGCGATCGTACACGAACAGCTGGTACTGCGGGAGCACGGCGTTGTACTCCCACGAGCCACGCCGTTGCGCGTACCACACATAGCGTCCGTCGGCGTCGACGGCCGCACCGAGCATGCGAAGGGCGGGCGGTCCGCCGACCATCTCCAGGCCGGTGCCGCCCTCCGTGTGGTAGAGCCACAGCTTCTCGAGACCCGCCCGCGGGGCGGCGCGGGACACGAGGACGTACCTCCCGTCCGGCATCCACTCGGGTGAGACGAAAGCGCTGCCGATGCCCTTCGTGAGCTGGGTCGGCTCCCCCCCCTCGGCCGGCAGGATCCAGACGTTGTCGTCTCCGCTCCGGTCGGACACGAATACGATTCTGTCACCCTGGGGACTGAAGCGGGGTTGCATGTCGTGGCCCATACCCTCCGTGAGGCGCCGCGCCTGCCCGCCGGTGATCGGCATCGCGTACAGGTCGCCGAGGAGATCGAAGACGATGGTCTGGCCGTCGGGGCTCACGTCGAGCGAGATCCACGTGCCTTCCGTGGCCGTGAACCGCGCGAAGCGCGCCGGCTCGAGCGGCAGTCCGCGGTCAGGGTCGAGATCCACCTCCTGCGCCAGGACGGGCGCTCCCAGAAGGAGGGCGGCGATCGGGAGAACGAGAGCTCGAAGGGACCCAGGCATGCGTTTCCACTCCGGGAATGGGCGCCGGACAAGTCGACTCGCACGCGCTCGGTCGGTCTCGCACACGTGCGACGGAACGCGGGAGATTAATGGCAGATGGCGCTCGATGCCACGGAGAACGGTGCGGTGGCTTCGAGCACGAGCGCGGCTGGGCCCGACCGTTTGCGGAGACGGCCGGAGAGCGTGAAAATGGACCCGGACGCCGCACCCCGAATGGAGGAGCACCTTGCAGCGCGAGGCCGGCACCACCCAGACCCCCCGACTCCCGCTCCAGCGGCTCGTTTCGGGTCCCTCCAACGTCGATGGGCGGCGCGGGTCGGCCGCCTGGCCGGACCCTGGGAACGCGGGCGGCCGGTCCGGGCCACGATGAGACTCACGGCGCGTGAGCACCCGGCGGCGGTCAAGCGCTACGCGCACGTGTCGCCGGCCCCGCCCTGGACGCGTCGATGCGGTCGCACGTGCCCCGGCACCTCACACGGATGCACCCTCGGGAGGGGGCACCGCGGTCCTCATGTCGCGCATGGCTCCCGCCGGCGGGTCCTGGCGGTTTGGGACGTGGCCGACGGTGCGGTGCCGTCCGCGCCGAGGGAAGGGCGCGCCACGGCCCGGCGCCCGATCGGCCTCCGTGAGCGCACACCCGCCGACCTCCTGACCACGGTGCGGCGCGTCGGCCTCACCGTGGCGTCCCGATGGGAAGAAGTCGCCCTCGGAACGTTCTTTCTCGCGTTCACGTGGTTCGCGATTGAGTGGCTGCGGTTGATCTTCCGGTAGCGCCGGAACCCAGCGCCTTTCACCCTCGTCACCTCACCTCCACCCCCGGAGCCCCATGCGACCCGCGAGTCCGTTGCATCACCGAGCGAGACTCCTGTGCCTGTACGTGGGCGTGCCCCTCGTCACGTGCCTCGGATCTCCGGGTGTACCGGTCGCCGCCCAGGAAGCGGAGGTCTTCGCCGTCCGCTACGGAACGATCCGCGGTTTTCCGCTGCGCGGCCTGCTTCCGGACGCGCCCGAGGGGGAGCGGATCGACATCGCGTTGGCCGTGTGGGTGGTGCGCTCGGCCGACCGTGTCGTCCTGTTCGACACGGGATTTTTTCGCGAGTCGTGGTTCGAGCGCTTTGACGTGCGCGACTTTGTGCGCCCCGACCGGGCGATCGCCTCACTCGGGATCGCCCCCGGAGACGTGACGGACGTCGTCGTGAGCCACGCACACTGGGACCACATGGGCGGACTCGAGCTCTTTCCTGCCGCCACCGCGTGGATCCAGCGAGAGGAGTTCGTCTACTACACGGGGCAGGCGTGGCAGCAGGGCGCCCGGCGCGGGGGCATCGATGCCGCCGACGTCGTGCACCTCGTGCAGCGGAACACCCAGGGTCTCGTCCGGCTCGTCGACGGGGACGGGGTCGAGATCATCCCGGGCCTCACGGTCCACACGGGATCACGACACACCTTCGCCTCGCAATACCTGCACGTCGCAGGTGCGGCGCCGATCGTGCTCGCCTCCGACAACGTCTACCTGTGGCGGGCGATCGAAGAGGGACGGGCAAGCGCGACGTTCGAGCCGGACGATCGCGACGGCAACGTCGCGGCCGCGCGACGGATGGTGCAGCTCGCCGGAGACGTTGGGCGTGTGATCCCGGGACACGACCCGGACACCTTCGTCCGATTCCCCGAGGTCGGCGAGGGGGTGGTCCGCATCCGCTGACGGGCGCGCGGACCGGTCACGACACCGCGCCGCCCGCCGCGCTATGTTGTGAGTCGCTTTCCACGCGAACGGTGTCGGCCCCATGGATCTCCAGGACCTCGGCTACGCACGCTGGCGCCCCCACCCCGGGCACGGGCTCGAGGCCGCCGTCGCCGACTACCGCGCAGCCTTCACTTCAGAGGACGGGAGCGGCTGAGCCGTGCGTCTACGCACCTGTCTGGGAGTCATCGTCGCCATGACCGCTCTTTCGAACCCGTCCGGGGCCAGCGCCCAGAGTGGAGCCGAGTCCGATGAAGCGCGCATCAGGGCCGCACGAGCCGCCTCGAATCGAGCGATCGCGGCCCACGACGTCGCGGGCGCCCTCGCGGTCCTGGACGAGGGCTTCCATGCCGCCATTTCCAGCGGAGCGTTTCGGACGAGCCGTGAGGAAATGGGCCGTGCCTTCGCCGAACGCTTCGAAGCGTTCCCCGACGCGGTGTACGTACGCACCCCCGTCACGGTGGAGGTCGAGGCGGACGGCGCGGTTGCAGCCGAGGTCGGTGAGTGGGTGGGAAGCTGGACGACCGAGGAGGGTCCGTTCCGGACCGGGGGCCGGTATGCGGCGCACTGGAGGAAGGCGGCGGACGGCCGCTGGCTGATCCGCGCGGAGCTCTTCGTGCCGCTCTTCTGCGAGGGCCCGGGCTGCTCGTGAGCCGATACGGGGGCAGGGGGGCGTCTACTTCTTCCGCGCCGGGAACTGCCAACCACGCTGGACACGCCGCGGCTCGTCGACCACCACGAAGGAGTCGGGCGCACCGCGATCGACTACGTCGAGGTACCGGGAGACCTGGCGGCGCGGAAGGACGGAGTAGAGCACTTCCACGTCGCCCGCCCGCCCGCGGCCGATCATCTCGGTCACGCCGAATCCGGTGTCCCGGAGGTCGGCCGCGAGTTCGGCGCCACCCTGGCGCACGACCGTGCGGATGGTGGCGAGTCCGAGCGCGAGCCTCTCCTCCAGGCGAAGCCCTACGAAGTTCCCGGTAGCGAAGCCGGCCGCGTACCCGACCACGTGCAGGGGGCTCGTGAGATGCTGGACCACGATGCCGATGGCCGTGACCCAGATCAGGACCTCGAAGAACCCGATGAACGGGGCCAGAAACCGGCGGTTGCGCATGATGAGGAGCATCCGGATCGTCGCCATGCTCACGTCCGTGACGCGCAGCATGAAGACGACGAGCGGGCCGTACGGTCCTGAGACGAGTTCCGAGAGCATGACGCGAGCGATCCGGATGGTGCGTTGGAGGGGGCATGATATCTTCGTGGCGCACGGGCCGTTGCGGGAGGTCCTTCACGGGTCGGACGCCCCTCGCGCGGCCACGTCCAGGCATCCACTCTCCTGCTTCGGAACGCGCGTGTCCTCGCCCATTCTCAAGACGGTCCTCCTGCTCTGTGCCTCGAACGTCTTCATGACGCTGGCGTGGTATGCGCACCTCAAGGAACTGGGGCACCGCCCGTGGATCGTCGCCGCCCTGTTCAGTTGGGGCATCGCCCTCTTCGAATACCTCCTTCAGGTGCCCGCGAACCGCATCGGCCACACGGTGATGACCATCGGGCAGCTGAAGATCCTTCAGGAGGTCGTGACGCTCTCCGTCTTCGTGCCGATCGCGGTGTTCTATCTCCGGGAGCCCGTGAAGCTCGATTACCTCTGGGCGGGGCTCTGCCTGTGCGGTGCCGCGTTCTTCCTCTTCCGTGGCGGGCTGGTCGCACGCTGAGCGCTGGCGCCTCCCTTTCCCCGCGCGGAGCGCTCGGCGAGCTTTCCTTATGGGCGCATACTCCGAGATCGTCCCGTTCTTCGACCTCCTCTACTCCAGCCTCAAGGACTACGAGCACGAGGCCCGGAAGATCGACGAGGTCCTCCGCGGGAGTGGCCAGACGGCCCGTCGGATCCTCGACGTGGGGTGTGGCACGGGACTTCACGCGTACGCGCTCGCCCGGCTCGGCTACGTGGTCGACGGTGTCGACGTGGAGCCCGGATGCCTCCGTATCGCGGCCGACCGCAACCCGCAGGGCGTCTTCCGGCGGGCGGACATGCGTACCCTCGCGGTGGACGATCCGTACGACGCGGTCGTGTGCCTGTTCGGGGCCATCGGGCACGCGCGTGACGAGGAAGGACTGAGAGGGACCCTGTCCAGCCTCGCGGCGGCCGTGCGGCCCGGTGGGGTCGTCATCGTCGAGCCCTGGTTCGAGCCCGGGGTGGTCGCCCACGGGGATGTCGCGATGCACACGGCGGAGTCGGAAGAGGTGAAGCTCTGTCGCATGTCGCGGACCACGATCCACGACCATCTCTCGGTGCTCGAGTTCGACTACCTGATCGCCACGCGCACGGCGACGACGCACCACCGGGAAGTCCACGAGCTTGGCCTCTTCCCGGCCCGTCTGATGGAGTCCGAGCTCGCGGCCGCGGGTCTCGAGGTGAGCCGCGACGCCCATGGCTTCGCCGGCGGCGGTCTCTGGATCGGACGCAGGCCCGCGTCGTAGGGTCTCCGGGGGCCGGCCCCGGCGGTCAGAGCGGCGCGTCGCCTCCCGCGCCCGGCCTTGCGAGGCCCGCGGCCTCGAGTCGCCTCGGGGTCAGGACGCCGAGGGACATGAGCGTGCTCACCGCGTCTTCGATCTCCCAGTCGAGGCGCTCGACCGCGCTCGAAGGCACCATCTGAAGAAAGCCGGTCGTCGGATTCGGCGTGGTCGGAATGAAGACCGCACACCACTCGAGACCGTCCGGACCGGTGATGGTGTTCGTCAGGAAGCCGATCGCGCGCATCCCGGGGGTGGGAAACTCCACCATGACGACGGTTCGGAGCTGGGCACGCGGGGTGCTGAACGAGTCCACCACCTGCTTGGACGCCCCGTAGATCGCCCGCACCAGCGGGATCCGGGCGACCGCCTTCTCCAGGAACCCGATGATGCGTCGCCCCAGCACGTGCGTTGCGACCTCGCCCACGATGAGGAGGAGGAGCACGAGCAGGCCGAGGGTGGTCGCGACCTGGAGGGAGGCCGGAAGCTGCACCAGGAGCGGCTGCAGGAACGGGAGTAGCAGCTCGGTCAGGGCATTGTAGAGGAAGCGCAGGGCAAAGAGCGTGATTCCCAGGGGAATCAGCACGGCGAGGCCCGTCGCGAGGCGACGCTTGAACAGGTCCATGGGTAGTGGCCGGGAACCGGGAATTCGGGGCGGCACGGTCGGGCCGCGCACCGCAATATCGCCCCGAAACCGGCGGAACGGGGAGTCGGCAGATCGAGAAACCCGTGGCCTTTGCGCCACCGGACGCGTCAGGCATCTTCCTCGCCGCGACGACGCCCCACACCGGAGAGGCAGCCGTGACACACGAGCAGGGTCGAAGTCGGGCCGCGGGCGTCTCCGTGGGCCACGTGCACCTGAAGGTGGCCGACCTCGAGCGTTCGATCCGCTTCTATTCGGAGGTCCTCGGCTTCGAGGTGACCCAGCGCATCGGGGATTCGGCCGCCTTCCTCGGCGCGGACGGATACCACCATCACGTCGGACTGAACATCTGGGAGTCCCGAAGCGGCAGCCGACCGGCCCCGGGCACCACGGGTCTGTACCACGTGGCCTTCCTGTACCCCGACCGGGCCGCACTCGGGGACGTCCTCCGCCGACTGCGGGAACACGGCATCCCCCTGGAGGGGGCCGCGGACCACGGCGTGAGCGAGGCGCTGTATCTGCGTGACCCCGACGGGAATGGCGTTGAGCTCTACCGCGATCGTCCGCGGGAGGAATGGCCGCGCGGGACCGACGGAGCGCTGCAGATGTTCACGCGTCCTCTGGACGTCCGGGGCCTGCTGGACGCCTGAGGCCGGGGCATCGTCGGGCTCGCGGCAAGCCCCTCGCCGTGGGAAGGGGGCCGGACGGCAGCCGAATTCGAGTCAGCGACGGTCGTGCTCCGTTCGCTCGTCCGGCTCCCGACCCTCGTCCCCGTCCACGGCTTCCGAACGGGCCACGCCGCCGGGCTGCACGTAGGCGCTCGCCGCGCCGTGCTCGTAAACGAGCCTTCCGCCGGAATGTCCGACCATGGTGCCGACGATCGCGAGCCCGACCCCCGTCACGATCGCGGCCCCCCTGACGATCTGGCCGGGCCTCCCCGGCAAGAGTCCGGCGGACACGACGACCAGTCCGATGATCGTGAGGGGAAAGAAGAGTTTCGCGCGCTCCTCATGCTCGTGGAACGCGGCGGCCGGCACGATCCCCTCCACGGCCTCTTCTTCGTTCTCGCCGGTCTGGATGGCGGCCCACGATGCGAGGACGAGCCCGGCCGCGAGGGCCACCACCGGCAGCCAGGCGGGCCGGAGGGCCGCACCGCGCCGGATCGCGAGGAAGGCCACGACCGCCGCCAGGGGCAGGAGGACGACGAGCGCGACCGGAAAGTGCACGACGGACGGATGCAGCGGCTGCGGCAACATGGTGTCTCCCGTACCTTGAATGTTCCGAAATCTCGCCCGCCCCGCCGGCGCGCGGTATCCTGCCACCGCTCCATTCGTCACCCCATACGCCCCCGGCGGCCGGGGCGAGGCCTTTCGGACCTCTTCGAGTCGGAGCGAGACACCCGCAACCGGTGAGGAGAAGCGCGCATGAGCGGACGTCCCTGGGTCCTGACCGAGACGACCCTGAAGGCCACGCGGGACATCGAATACGAGGTGGCGATCCTGCCGTGGGGCGCGACCGAGCCGCACAACCTCCACCTCCCCTTCGGCACCGACACCGTCCAGGCGACGGCCGTCGCGGCGGAGGCCGCACGGCGTGCGTGGGAAGCAGGCGCGCGGGTGGTCGTTCTGCCGGCGATCCCCCTGGGCGCCAACGCGCAGCAGCTCGGAACCGCGCTCACCCTCAATCTCGACCCGAGCACGCAGGCGCTCGTGCTGGAGGACATCGTCTCGAGCCTAGAGCATCATCAGGTGCGCAAGCTTCTGATCCTCAACGGTCACGGGGGCAACGATTTCCGGCAGATGGTGCGGGAGCTGCAGGCCCGCACCGAGGTGTTCCTGTGCGTGTCGAACTGGTGGACGGTGGCCGACGGCAGCCAGTACTTCGACGAACCCGGGGACCATGCGGGCGAACTGGAGACGAGCGTGATGCTCCACCTCGAGCCCGGATGGGTGCGCCCGCTCGCGGAGGCCGGGCCCGGCCGCGCGAGGACGTTCCGACTCCGGGGGCTGCGAGACGGCGTCGCTTGGGCGCCTCGGGACTGGGCCAGCGTCACGGACGACACCGGAGTCGGCGATCCCGCGGCCGCGACGGCGGAGAAGGGGAGACGCTTCGTAGACGCGGCCGCCGGGAAGCTCGCCGCCTTCCTCTGCGAACTCGCCGACGCGGACGCCTTCGACCTGTACGAGTGAGGGTCGAGCTCGCTTCGAGATCTGATGAGCCGGCGACTGCACGATGACCGTGGCCTGCATTCCGCCATGGATGGTGCACTGATACGTCACGCTGCCGGCCGTGGTGAACGGGTGCGAGAACGGTCCCGACGACTGCGTCGGCGACGCACCTGCCGAGCCGGGCAGCGTAACGTTGTACGACGCAGAGCCCGCCCACGTCCAGGTCACGGTTCCGCCGACCGCGACCCTCAGCGAGGTTGGGTCGAAGGCGTTGTCCCGCACGGTCACGGCGTCCGTCGTCCCCCCGCGTCTTGCCGACGTGCTCTCGAGCGTCCACAATCCAGCGACGACGTCATCGGCCTCCTGTCGGGCCGGTGGGCCCGCTTAGCTTCGGCACCGCGTCGCGCGATCGGCTCCGAGCGTGATCGTTCCGTTCCCTCCAGCCTCGCCCAGCATGGACGCCGTCGACCCCTCGACCGTCGCACATCCGCAGGCACCCGCCCGACTCGAAAAGCAGCTTGGGCTGTGGGACGTCTACGCGCTCGCCACGGGCGCCACGCTGAGCTCGGGATTCTTCCTTCTGCCGGGCCTCGCGGCGGCGGGTGCGGGCGCTGCGATGCCGCTCTCGTATCTCCTGGCGGCCCTCATCGTGCTCCCGGGCTTGTTCAGCAGTGTGGAGCTGACCACGGCGATGCCCAAGGCCGGGGGCATCTATTACTTCCTCGATCGCAGCATGGGCCCTCTCGTGGGCACGATCGGGGGCTTCGGGACGTGGATCGCGCTCGTGCTCAAGGCGTCCTTCGCCCTCATCGGTGTCGGAGCCTACCTGCAGCTTTTCTTTCCCAGTCTGCCGTTCGGGCCGATCGCGGGCGGCCTCGCCCTCGCACTCGGCGTTGTGAATTGGTTCGGGGCGAAGAAGACGGGCTCGGCGCAGGTCATGCTCCTGATCGGCCTGTTCGTCCTGCTCCTCTGGTTTTGCGGCTACGGGCTTCTTCAGGTCGAGATCGGCCGGCTCGGCGCGGTGTTCCGTCCGGAGGCCGCAGGGCTGGTCTCCACCGCCGGACTCGTGATCATCAGCTACATGGGGCTGACGAAGGTCGCGAGCGTCGCCGAGGAGGTGAAGAATCCGGAGCGCAATCTGCCGCTCGGCACCTTCCTGGCCTTCGCGACCGTGGTGCTGGTGTACGTCGTCGGCACGGCCGTGATGATCGGTGTCACGGGCGCTGATGTCCTCGCGGCTGCGGACAACGGGCACGGTGACCTGACGCCGGTCGCGACGGTCGCGCGCGACCTGGCCGGAGCGCCCGGCGCCATGGTGATGACCGTCGCGGCGGTGCTCGCGGTCCTGTCCGGAGCCAACGCCGGCATCCTCAGCGCGTCGCGCTACCCGCTCGCGATGGGTCGCGACCGACTCCTTCCGGATCTGTTCGGAAGCGTGGGAAGCCGAGGATCTCCCACGACCGGAATCGCGCTCACGGTGGGCATGATCGTCTTCTGCGTCACGGTCTTCGACCCCACCGGCATCGCGAAGCTCGCGAGCGCATTCAAGCTGGTGATGTTCGCTCTGGGGTGCCTGGCGGTCATCGTGATGCGCGAGAGCCGCATCGAGTCGTACGATCCCGGATACCGCTCACCCTTCTACCCGGGCATGCAGATCCTGGGGATTCTCGCGCCCTTCTGGCTGATCGTCGAGATGGGCTTTCTCCCGACGCTGTTCACGGCCGCGCTCATCACGCTCGGGGCCATGTGGTTCACGTACTACGCGAAGAAACGGGTGGACCGCGAAGGCGCCATCTTCCACGTCTTCGAGCGCCTCGGCCGGCAGCGCGACGACCGCCTCGACACGGAACTCCGGGTAATCATGAAAGACCGCGGACCGCGCGACGCCGACCCCTTCGACGCCCTCTTCACCGGCGCGCGCGTACTGGACGTCGAGGGGTCGATCGACTTCGAAGCCCTCGCGCGTGCGGCCGCCGAGCGGCTGGCGCTCGACCTGCCCGTGCCGGCCACCACGCTCTTCGAGGGCTTCATGCAGGGCACGCGGGTCGGGGCCACGCCCGTCTCGCACGGGGCCGCCCTCCCGCACGTGCGGATGGACGCGATTCCGCGGTCGCACCTGCTCCTGGCGCGGGTGGCCGGAGCGGTCCGCTTCGAGAAGCTCAGTGCGTCCCTGCAACCGGATGACCCCGTCCGCGCCGTCTTCTTCCTGGCAGGGCCCGAGAGCGACCCGGGTCGGCACCTGCGCATTCTCGCTCAGATCGCCCGTCGCGTAGACCAGGACGGCTTCATGACGGAGTGGCTGGCCGCGGAGGGGGACACGCAGCTGAAGGAGGCGCTCTTCCGCAACGAGCGGCTGTTCGTCATGACGCTCGACGGCCGGGGCCCGCGCCGGCGTCTGGAGGGCAGTCGCCTGCGGGACCTCTCGACCCCCGACGGTACCCTCATCGCGATGATCCGCCGCGGCGACGAGATGATCATTCCCCGCGGCGAAACGGTGCTCGAGCGCGGGGACCGTCTCACGGTGCTCGGCAGGCCTGACGCGATCCTCGAACTACGGGATCATTACCTGAGCGACGGCTGAGAGGCCCGGCGCGTCGGATTCGCGGCGGGGCGGGGCGCCGCCGTCCCCCGCGATCCTCAACGCTTCCCCCGTTCCGGGTGTCTTGCTCGTTGATCCAGTACCTCCGTACCTTGACGTGTTGGACCTCCCAGGGAGTCTGCCCGGATGAAGCCGCTCGTTCTCACGCTTGCTGCCGCAGGGGTATCCCTCGCGCTGGCCGGCGAAATCGCCGGCCCGGACTCGTCGCGCCCCGCCGCCGTCGAGCTGACGGTACCCGCGACCGTCCCGGCCGACGTCGATCCGAATTCGCTGGTGGAATCGACGTGCGTGCGGTGCCACAGTGATTCGCGCCTGCGCGGCAACCTCTCGCTCGAGGGCTTCGACATCGCCGCGGCCGAGGACAACGCCGAGGTCGTGGAGAGGATGATCCGGAAGGTGCGCGCGGGCATGATGCCGCCGCCGGGGACGCGAGCCCCCGAGGGGGACACCCTCATGCAGTTCGTGGAGACGCTCGAGCGGACCATGGACCGAGCGCGGACCCGCACCCCGAACCCGGGTCGCCGGACCTTTCAGCGCCTGAACCGGCCGGAGTACGAGCAGGCCATCCGAGACCTGCTGGATCTTGAGGTCAAGGCCGAGCAGTGGCTCCCTCTCGATCAGATGTCGGCGAACTTCGACAACATCGCGGACGTACAGGCGCTCTCCCCGATGCTGCTCGAGGCCTACCTCAACGCGGCGTCGGACATCAGCCGCATGGCGGTGGGTGACCGGAACGCTCCGGCGATCAACGTCACCTACCGCAACTCGCAGTACCAGTCCCAGCATCCGTGGGACCAGGTCGACGGCGCACCATACGGGACGCGCGGCGGCATGGTGGTTCAGCATGTCTTCCCCGCCGACGGGGCCTACACCTTCGGGATGGCCTTTGCCTCCGGCGACAACACGCGCTTCGAGGACATCGACATCTCCATCGACGGCGAGCGCGTGGCGCTGATGGCGTATACCCGTTCCGGTGAGGCAGCCGACGGGCGCGGAGGTGGCGCGCTCTGGACCGAGCCGGTCTTCGTGCGCGCCGGGCAGCGCTCTCTGTCCGCCGCGTTCATCCGCCGTTCCGACGGCCCGTACGAGGACCTGATCCGCCCGCACGACTGGTCCATGGCCGGCGGCGGGTCGGGCGGCGAGGGCATCACCACGCTGCCCCACCTGCAGGAGTTCATCGTGGGAGGGCCGCACGAGGCCACCGGCCTCTCCGAGACGTCCAGCCGCAAGCGTATCTTCGTCTGCCGCCCGACGCAGCCGAGTGAGGAAGAGGCCTGCGCCCGGCAGATCATCGAGAACCTGGTGACGAGGGCGTACCGTCGCCCGGCGTCCGAAGAAGACGTCGACGGTCTGATGGACTTCTACCGCACGGGTCAGGCACGGGCCGGCTTCGAGCGTGGCGTGCGCGATGCGATCGAGGCGCTGCTGGCGAGTCCGTTCTTCGTGCTTCGCCTCGAGCGCGAGCCCTCGAATGCGAAGCCCGGCGAGGCCTACCGGCTCGGGGATATGGAACTCGCCTCGCGGCTCTCGTTCTTCCTCTGGGGGACGCCACCGGACGCGGAGCTGCTCAGGGTCGCCCAGGCCGGCCGGCTCACCGACGAGCGGGAGCTCGAGCGTCAGACCCGGCGCATGCTGGCCGACGCCCGGGCCGAAGCACTCGGGACCCGCTTCGCGGCGCAGTGGCTGCGCCTCCAGGACCTCTACAAGGTCCGTCCGGACCCGAACTTCTTCCCGAACTTCGACGAAACGCTTGCCGACGCCATGCGGACCGAGACCGAGATGTTCTTCAATCATCTCGTGCAGGCGGACCGGGACGCGCTGGAGCTCTTCAACGCGAACTACACGTTCGTGAACGAGCGCCTCGCCACGCACTACGGCATGCAGGGAGTCGCGGGACGCCACTTCCGGCGCGTGGAGTACGAGGATGGTGCGCGCCGCGGGCTCCTCGGGCAGGGCAGCGTGCTGGTCCTGACCTCGCTGGCCAACCGGACGTCACCGGTGCTCCGGGGCAAGTGGGTCATGGAAGTGCTCATGGGCACGCCACCCCCGCCGCCGCCCCCGGGCGTGCCCGACCTCGACGACACCGAGGGCACCCAGGAAGGCAAACGACTCACGACGCGGGAGCGCATGGAGATCCACAGGGCGAACCCCACGTGCAATGCCTGCCACCGCTTCATGGACCCGATCGGGCTGGCGCTGGACAACTTCGACGTGACCGGCACGTGGCGGGTTCGCGAGAACGGCATGGCGCTCGACACCCGCGGTGAATTCTACGACGGCACCCCGATCACGACTCCGAAGGAAGTGGCCGACGCGCTCCTGAAGCGGCCCGTGCCGCTGATGCGCTCGTTGACCGAGAACCTCATGGCGTACGCGCTGGCGCGTCGAGTGGAGTACTACGACCAGCCGATCATTCGCAGGATCGTGGACGAATCCGAGGACGACGGCGCGTACCGCGTGCAGTCGCTGATCCTCGGCGTGGTTCGCAGCGACGCCTTCCGCATGAAGCAGGCGTCCGACGCGGTGACGGATATGGGCGCGCCGCAACACTGACGAGACCGAAGCAGGAACACGCAAGGCCCCACCTCAGCACAACCGATCGAAGCACCACCTTCGAGGAGAACGGGACGATGGAGTTCATCACCGGAAAGCACCTGGATCGCCGCACCTTCCTTCGGGGCATGGGCGGCTCGTTCGCGCTCCCGTACCTGGACGCGATGGTCCCCGCGGGTCGGATGAGCGGCTCGGTCGAGCGCTCCAACCAGGCCCGCACGCCCCTCATCGCCATCGAAGAGGTGCATGGACTCGCCGGGTGCAACGAGTGGGGTGCCACGCAGCACCTGTTCGCGCCCGAGATCATCGGCAAGGACTTCGAGATGGTGCCCAACAGCGCACTCATCTCCCTGGAGCCCTACCAGGAATACCTGACGATCGTCAGCAACACCGACGTGCGCATGGCGGAGGCGTTCACGGCCCCGGAGATCGGCGGAGACCACTTCCGCTCGAGCGCCGTATTCCTCACGCAGCAGCACCCGAAGCAGACCCAGGGGTCGGACCTCTTCGTAGGCACGTCCCTCGACCAGATCCACGCGCGGAAATACGGCCAGGACACGCCGCTCCCTTCGATGCAGTTCACCATCCCGAGCATCGACCAGGCCGGCGGCTGCACGTACAACTACTCGTGTGCCTACACGGACTCGATCAGCTGGGCGTCCCCGAGTGAGCCGCTCCCGATGATCCGCGATCCACGCGTCGCCTTCGACATGCTGTTTGGGGCGGGGGGGACACCTGCGGAGCGCTCCGAGCGGCGGGCCATGCGCTCCAGCATCCTGGACTGGATCTCCACCGAGGTGCGCGGCATCAACCGGCAGCTCGGTTCCGAGGACCGTGCCCGGATGGAGCAGTACCTCGACAACGTCCGCGAGATCGAGCGTCGCATCCAGATGGTGGAGTCGCACAACCGGAGCGGCGAGGAGCGTGAGATCCCGGAAGCGCCGGCCGGTGTTCCGGACTCGTATCGCGAGCACATGGAGATCATGTTCGACCTCCAGGTCCTGGCCATCCAGACGGACATGACGCGCGTCGTCACCTTCAAGACCGGACGCGACTCCGAGAACCGAGTGTTTCCTGAGTCCGGCTCGGACCGGCCCTTCCACCCGGCGTCGCACCACGGCGGACGGGAGGAGGCGATCCTCGAGTTCAACAAGATCTGCCAGTACCGGGTGAGCATGCTCCCGTACCTCATCGAGAAGCTGCGGACCACCATGGACGGGGACGCAAACCTCCTCGACAAGTCCGTGGTGATGTTCGGATCGCCGATGGCGGACGCGAACCTCCACAACCACCGGCGCTGCCCCCTCGTCTTTCTGGGCAAGGGCAACGGGGTCCTGGAGGGCAACCTGCACCTCAAGGCGGCCGACGGCACGCCCATGGCGAACGTCATGCTCACGCTCATGCAGGAGCTCGGGCACACCGACATGCACAGCTTCGGTGACAGCACCGGCGGCTTCATGCTGAAGTCGTCCGGGCGCACGACGACCCAGGAGATCTACTGATCTCTTCGGGCGAGTCCGCATCCGCGGCACGTCGATCCAACGCATGCACTCGAGGAATCGAACAATGAGACGCTCGCATCTTCTGCGTGTGGCCGGGGTCCTTATTGCGGCTGGCATGATCGGCGCAGCGCCCGCCGAGGCGCCGGTGGCGGACGCCGCGCGTGAGGGTGACATCGAGACGGTGCGCCGGCTTCTTCGCGAGGGCGCGGACGTCAACGCCGCGCAGGGCGACGGCATGAGCGCGCTCCACTGGGCGGCCGAGCGCGGGGACACCGAGATGATCGGCGTGCTCCTCTACGCCGGCGCGCAGGTGGGGGCGACCACCCGGATCGGAGAGTACACTCCACTCCATGTGGCGGCCCGCAACGGGCACCTCGAGGCGACGCAGGCGCTTCTGCGCGGCGGCGCGGATGTCGGGGCCGTTACGGATCCGAGCGGTTCGACGCCGCTGCATCTCGCGGCGCTCGCGGGGAGTGGGGAGGTGGTGCGCGCACTCATCGGCGCCGGGGCCGATCCGAACGCGGCCGAAGCTGAGTGGGCGCAGACGCCACTCATCTTCGCGTCTTCGTGGAACCGCGTGGACGCCATCGTGGCGCTCATCGAGGGAGGGGCCGATCCGAACCAGGCAGCCCGCAGCGAGGACCTGCGCATGAGTCAGCGGCTGGATGCCGAGGCGGACCGGCGATACAACGAGGTCCTCAAGGCGTTTACCAACGACGGGGCGTGGCAGCCCACCTCGGCGCAGGTACAGGCCGCGGTTCGGGCGGGCCGGGCTGCGTATGAAGGCGATCCGCCTCCGACGCGGCGCCAGGCGCAGAGCCGTTTTCGGCCGGTCCGGATCACGTCCAAGGGCGGCCTGACGCCGCTCTTGCACGCGGCCCGGCAGGGGCACATCGAAGCGATGCGGACCCTTCTGGATCGGGGGGCTGACATCGATCAGGTCGGCGGCGGGGACGGGACGTCTCCACTCCTGATTTCTACGATCAACGGGCAGTTTGACGCGGCCATGCTCCTGCTCGAGCGTGGCGCCGACCCGAACCTCCAGTCGTCGGTAAACGGCGTGACGCCGCTGTTCGCGACCGTGAACTCCGAGTGGCAGCCGCGCACGCGCTACCCTCAGCCGCAGGAGCGTGAGCAGCAGAATTACGGGTACCTCGAGGTCATGGCGGCCCTCCTCGAAGCAGGCGCGGACCCCGACGCCCGCCTGACCATGCACCCGTGGTACATGGAGTACACGGGGTGCGGCAACGCCAACTGCGGACTGATCGACACGAACGGTGGTACCGCGTTTCTCCGGGCGGCGTACGCGACCGACGTGGAGGCGATGCGGCTCCTGAAGCAGTGGGGCGCCGATCCGTTCATCGCTACGCGCGCTCCAGAGCAACGCCAGCGGCAGACGCCCGAGGAGATGCAGCGGGCATTCCAGATCGACCGGATCGCCGATGCGGACACCTTCGCGGTCATGAACGACTCGGCGAAGGTATCCGCCGTGGTCGCCATCTGGGCCGATCTGCCCGACTCCGTGAAGGCCGAACTGCGCGAGGCCGACGTGCGCGCCCGCCCGGGTGACTTCCGGGCCGCGGTGGTGGAGCATGCCCAGCGCCAGGACTCCGTGAGTGCGGCGCAGCCCGACCCCTCCGGGCTCCCGCCGGTTCCCGTCGGTGGGGCGGCCGTGTCCGCGATTCACGCGGCTTCGGGGGTGGGGTACGGCGAGGGCTTCGCCGGCAACGCGCACCGGCACGTGGAAAATGGGTGGCTCCCGGCCGTGAAATTCCTGATCGAGGAGGTCGGCATGGACGTGAACCTGCGCGACCACAACGGCTACACTGCCCTCCATCACGCCGCGGCGCGCGGCGACAATGAGATGATCCTCTATCTCGTGGAGCAGGGTGGTGACGTTCGTGCGATCAGCCGCCGGGGGCAGACCACCGCGGACATGGCCAACGGCCCCGTCTCGCGTGTGTCGCCGATTCCGGAGACCGTCGCGTTGCTCGAAAGCCTGGGATCGGCCAACAGCAACAACTGTCTCACCTGCCAGTAACGACGTGCGGACCCCGGGTCTCGTATCCGAGGCGCCCTCTCCGCGCTAGGCGGGGCCGGTAGTCATGGAAGTCCTGTGGATCCTGCTGCCGGCCCCGTTCGTCGGGTACCTGATTGCGGACAGTGTCCGGAAGATCTTCTCCGAAGACGACCGACTCCTGCGGAAGGTGCTCGCCGATCAGCCCGTAACCATGACCGCGGGGCTCACGATCGTGGGCTCGGTCGTGGTCTGGGTCGTGTCCGAGGTCGCCCGGGGTCTCCTCTAGGCGAGCGCGAACGCCATCGTCCGGCGATCGGCCATCGCACGGCGCTCCCCGAGACGCCGGTCACGCCCCGATCGCAGATCGGCCGTGCTGCGGCGATCGGCCGCACGTCGATCGGAGCCTACCCTCTCGGCGGCACTCCTCCGCTCTTCGCCGCGCCGAGGTTCGGCCCGACGCTCCGATCCGTTGCGCCGATCGTCGCCCGCGCGTCTGGTCGAGAATCGCTCCAGCATCGCAGTCCTCCTTGGGGAATGCGAAGTTTGAACTTCAAGATGGCTTCCGGGGTGGTGGTCGTCCAGAACATTGTCGCGGCCAGCCACACGGCCGGGTGACGGTCATTCCTCGAGGAGGCCGGCGCCACGGCCGATGAGTTCGGCGCGGTGGAGTGCGGCGCGCGAATGTGGCGCGGGCCACTCAACCCACTCAAGCGTGCAAAGCCTTGCCGCATTGAAGCTTCGGCGACCATTATCCCCGCCATGGCGCACATCCCGTACGTTCCAGACGACAGAGCTGAAGGGCTCCTCGCCGAGCTCTATCGACGCCTCCGGGGCGAAGAGGGCGTCGTGGACAATATCCTTCGGGTCCATTCCCTGAATCCGCGGTCCCTGCAGGACCACCTGCAGATGTACGCCCACCTCATGCGCGGCCCGTCACCCCTCTCCCGCGTCCAGCGCGAGATGATCGCCGTCACCGTGAGCGCCGAGAACGACTGCTTCTACTGAGTGACGCACCACGGGGCGGGCCTCCGTAAGCTCACCGGCTCGCGCGCGCTGGCGCATGCGCTGGCCTTCGACCACCGGGCCGCGGAAGTCGGGGCCGCCGACGCGGCAATGCTTGACTACGCCGTGAGGCTGACGCGCGAGCCGGCCCGTGTATCTTCCGCAGACGTGGAGCGGCTTCGGGCCGTGGGCTTCACGGACGCCGCGGTGCTCGACATCTGTCAGGTGACGGCGTACTACAACTACGTGAACCGGCTCGCCGACGGCCTCGGCGTGGAGCTGGAAGACTTCTGGCGCGGGGAAGAGTTGACGATGAGTCGGGAGGAGTTCGAGGAGGCGGCCGCACGCCGCCGAGCGCGTGCGGAGGCGGGCGAGTGAGCGCGGTCGTGGTCGACGGCCTCAACCTGACGCTCGAGGACGTCGAGCGGGTCGCGACCGATCCTTCGGTGCGCCTCGCCCTGTCCGACGACGCTCGAGGACGCATGCGCGAGTCGCGTCAGCTCATCGAGGAGAAGGTCGCCTCCGGTCAGCCGGTGTACGGTGTGACCACGGGCTTCGGCCGCCTCGCGGACGTCGCGATCGAGCCGGAGCAGCGCACCGCGCTGCAGCACAACCTCGTCCGATCGCACGCCTCGGGCATGGGCGACCCACTCGACCGGTCGGCCGTCAGGGCGCTCATGCTACTGCGCGCCAACACCCTGGCGCGTGGCGTCTCGGGATGCCGTACGGATCTGGTCGAACGGCTGCTGGCCCTGCTCGAGGCCGGAATCCACCCGCGCGTACCCGAGTTCGGGTCGGTCGGGGCGAGCGGTGACCTCGCCCCCCTCGCCCATGTCGCGCTCGCCCTGCTCGGCGAAGGTCTGGCCGAGAAGGACGGGGTCTGGGGCCCGGCTTCACGGTGGATGGACGAGGCCGCCATCGCGCCCCTCACCCTCGGATCGAAGGAAGGGCTGGCGCTCATTAACGGCACGCAGGCCACGACCGGCCTCGGCATCCTGGCCCTGAAGGCCGCCGAACGGGCGCTGGACACGGCCGAAGTGGCCGCGGCGATGTCCCTCGAGGCCCTGCTCGGTACGCCGGAAGCCTACCGGGCCGAGATTCACGACGCGCGCCCACACGCCGGACAGATCCGCTCGGCCGCGCTGCTGAGGGCGCTCCTCGTCGACTCCGAGATCCGTGAGTCGCACCGGGAGGGGGACAGCCGCGTCCAGGATGCGTACGCGCTTCGGTGCGTACCCCAGGTGCACGGCGCAGCCCGGCACGCGCTCGCGTACGCGCGGGGAATTCTGGAAACCGAGGCGAACAGCGCCACCGACAACCCCCTCGTCTTCGCCGAGGCGGGCGCCGTGGTGAGCGGGGGCAACTTTCACGCGCAGATCGTCGCGCAGGCCCTCGACCTCCTCGCGATCGCCGTGACCGATCTCGCGTCGATCTCGGAACGGCGCATCGAGCGCCTGCTGAACCCGGACCTCTCGATCGGCCTTCCCGCGTTCCTCTGCGCGAACCCCGGTCTGGAGAGCGGCTTCATGATCGCGCAGGTCACCGCCGTGGATCTCCTGGCCGAAGCCCGCATCCTCTCCCACCCCGCTTCGGTGGACTCGGTGACGACGAGCGCCAATCAGGAGGACCACGTCTCGATGGGGCTCGCAGCGGCCCGCAAGGCCCGCCGGGCCGTCGCGTGTCTGGAGCGCGTGCTGGCGACAGAGCTCATGTGCGCCGCCGAGGGCATCGAGTACAGACGGCCCCTGCGTGGCGGGCGCGGCGTCGAGGTCGCCTGGGAGCGGGTGCGGGCCCGTATCCCCAGACTCACGGGAGACCGCGCACTCGGGCCCGATCTCGATACCCTCACCGATCTCATCCGGATGGGAACGTTCAGCAGCATCGCCGAGGAGCTGGAATCATGACGACAGACACGATCGCGGCACCGGGCCGGACCGTCCGGGCCCCGCACGGCACGGAGCGCAGCTGCAAGGGATGGACGCAGGAGGCCGCCCTGCGGATGCTCATGAACAACCTCGACCCCGACGTCGCCGAACATCCGGACCGGCTCATCGTCTACGGCGGAACCGGGAAGGCCGCGCGAAGCTGGGAGGCGTTCGATGCCATCGTCCGGTCGCTGCGCGACCTTGAGAACGACGAGACACTCCTCGTCCAGTCGGGCAAGCCGGTGGGGATCTTCCGGACCCACGAGCATGCCCCCCGGGTCCTCATCGCGAACTCCAACCTGGTGGGGCGCTGGGCCACGTGGGACCACTTCCACGAGCTCGAGCGGCGCGGGCTCATGATGTACGGCCAGATGACTGCGGGCTCCTGGATCTACATCGGGACCCAGGGGATCCTGCAGGGGACGTACGAAACGTTCGGCGCCATGGCCCGGAGGCACTTCGGCGGCACGCTCCGCGGCCGCTGGGTTCTGACCGGCGGCATGGGCGGCATGGGCGGGGCCCAGCCGCTCGCGACGACCATGAACGAGGGCGTCATGCTTTGCGTCGAGGTCGACGAGTCCCGTATACGGCGCCGGCTCGACACGCGCTACTGCGACCGGATGACGCACGATCTCGACGAGGCGCTCTCCTGGGTCCGCGAGGCCACCGCCGCCGGGGAGGCGGTGTCGATCGGGCTCGTAGGCAACTGCGCCGACGTGCTTCCGGAGCTCGTGCGCCGGGGCGTGACTCCCGACATCGTGACGGACCAGACGTCGGCGCACGATCCGCTCCACGGGTACGTGCCCGCGGGCATGTCGCTGGCCGAAGCGGCCGACCTCCGCGCCTCGGACGCCGCGGAGTACGTACGCCGCTCGATGGGGTCGATGCGTGCGCACTGCGAAGCGATCGTCGCGATGCAGGGCGCGGGCGCGGTGGCGGTCGACTACGGCAACAACCTGCGCGGGTACGCGCAGGACGCTGGATTCGAGGGGGCGTTCTCGTACCCGGGCTTCGTGCCCGCGTACATCCGGGACCTGTTCTGCGAAGGGAAAGGGCCATTCCGCTGGGCCGCTCTGTCCGGTGACCCGAAGGACATACACCGCACGGACGAGCTCGTTCTGGAGATGTTCCCGGAAGACGAGCATCTCTGCCGATGGATCCGCATGGCGCACGAGAAGGTCGCGTTCCAGGGCCTCCCCTCCCGCATCTGCTGGCTGGGGCAGGGCGCTCGCGCCCGCTTCGGGCTGGCTCTCAACGAGCTCGTGGCATCCGGCGAGCTCCGTGCCCCGATCGTCATCGGGCGCGACCACCTCGACACCGGCTCTGTGGCGTCTCCCAACCGAGAGACCGAGTCGATGAAAGACGGCACCGACGCGGTGGCCGACTGGCCCATCCTGAACGCACTGGTGAACACGGCCTCCGGGGCGAGCTGGGTGTCGTTCCACCACGGCGGTGGGGTGGGCATCGGGAACTCGCTGCATGCAGGGCAGGTGATCGTCGCCGACGGCACGCCGGAGATGGCCAGACGTCTCGAACGGGTACTCACGAACGACCCCGGTATGGGGGTGATCCGGCACGCGGACGCGGGATACGACATCGCACGGGAGACGGCGCGTCGGGAGGGGATCCAGATTCCGATGGACGACTAGGGCGGACGAGTTCGAGCGCGCCGGCCGGCTCGTTCCGGCTTCTCAGTCCTCGAGTTCGAGCGCCAGTTGGGGCGTGTCCGCGCCCAGCGCCCGCGCGACCAGGGCATACGCCTCGGCCACTGCGCCCTCACGCACGTGGCGCCCGTCCCGGACGACGTGCGTTCCACCGACGAGGACGTCCGATACCGGTGAGTCGTCGCCCGAAAAGACCCAGGAGTCGAGAAGATCGTCGCCCGAACGCCCGACGAGGCTCGCGTGGCTCGGGTCCAGAACGACGATGTCGCCGCGGTAGCCGGGAGCGAGCCGTCCGATCCGACGGCCACAGGCGCGCGCACCTCCGCTCCAGGCGTGATCCAGGAGCACTCGCCCGGTCGAGCGCGCCTTGGGCCCCGCCGCGACGTTGCGGGTCCGCGTGGCCAGCCGCTGCGCGTACTCGAGCATACGCACTTCCCCCACCGGCGACCGACCGACGTGGGAATCCGTCCCGATGGCCCACGCGCCGCCCGCGTCCCTGTACTCGGCGTACGGGAAGAGGCCGTCGCCGAGGTTCGCCTCGGTGGTAGGGCAGAGGCCCACGACCGCGCCGGTACGTGCGATGCCTCGAACCTCCGTGGAATCGACGTGCGTCGCGTGGATCAGACACCACGACGAATCCACCGGAGCGTGATCCAGAAGCCACTCGACCGGGCGGGCACCCGACCACGCCAGACACGCATCGACTTCGCGCGTCTGCTCGGCGACATGGATGTGAATCGGGATCTCGGGGTCCATCGCCCGCGCGGCGTCGACCGCCACCGAGAGATCCGCGGGCGTCACCGCGCGGAGCGAATGCAGGGCGAGGCCCACGCGCACGGTTCCCGCGGCCGCGCCCGCCCCGAGCACCGCGACGTCGCCCACGAGTTCCTCGACCGAGGCGGTGAAACGCTTCTGCCCGGCCACCGGCGGCTGGCCGCCGAAGTCCGACGCTCGATAGAGCGTGGGCAGGATCGTGAGGCCGACGCCCGCCGTCTCGCCCGCGGAGAGGATCCGGCGCCCCATCTCGACGGGGTCGTCATAGGGACGCCCGGTCGGGTCGTTGCGGAGGTAGTGGAACTCGGCGATCGACGTGAACCCGTGACGCACCAGCTCCGTGTACAGGCGAGCCGCGATGGCCTCGACGGCCGGTGGGTCGAGCTTCTCGAGGAAGCCGTACATGCGCTCGCGCCACGTCCAGAACGTGTCCCCGGTCGGCGAGCCCCGCTCTGTGAGCCCCGCCATGGCGCGCTGGAAGGCGTGCGAGTGGACGTTGGGCACCCCGGGCACGGCGACACCCGGCACGTGCCGAGCGCCCTGCGGGGTCGTCTCGGTCCGCACCGACGTGATCCAGCCACCCGCGTCGACGGCGATGCGCACGTCGCGTTCCCAGTTTCCCGAGAGAAAGGCGGAGTCGAAGAAGAGGTCGGGCATCGGCACGGAGTGTAGATTGGTCAGGAACCCACGGCAACGCCGACCCACGCACACCGGAGGACTTCACTGGACGCCTGTGATCTCCTGATCCGAAACGGACACGTCGCCACCATGGTCGAGCGTGCCGACGACCCCTGGGGCGCCATTCGTGACGCCGTCGTGGCCGTATCCGACGGCTTCGTCCGGTGGGTCGGACCCGAGGTCGACGCGCCGGCGAGACTGCTGACCTCGGCCACCCGTACCCTGGATCTCCGGGGAGGGTGGGTCACGCCCGGACTCGTCGACGCCCACACGCACCTGGTTTTCGGCGGCAACCGGGCCGACGAGTGGGAGCGCCGGCTGCAGGGCGCCACGTACGAGGAGATCGCCCGGGCCGGCGGTGGCATCCTCTCGACGGTGCGGGCCACCCGGGCGGCCGATCGGGAAAGTCTCCTCGCCTCGGCTGAGGACCGTCTCACGACCCTGGTCGACCACGGATGCACGACGGTGGAAATCAAGTCGGGCTACGGCCTGGACCTCGCGACGGAGTTGCGAATGCTCTCCGTGGCTCGCGACGCGGGCGCCCGGGCCGGGGTCACGGTCTCCACGACCCTCCTGGGCGCTCACGCGCTGCCACCGGAGTACCGGGACGACCGCGCATCGTACCTCGACCTCGTGTGTCGCGAGATGATTCCGGAGGCGGCACGCCTGGGCCTGGCCGACGCGGTGGACGCGTTCTGCGAGGGGATCGCCTTTACGCCTGCCGAGTGCGCGCGGGTTCTCGAGACCGCCGCGGCCCACGGACTCGCGGCGCGACTCCACGCCGATCAGCTGTCCGACGGCGGCGGTGCGGCGCTCGCGGCCCGGCTCGGCGCGCGTTCGGCAGACCATCTCGAGCACACCTCGCTCGCGGGCGTGGAGGCGATGGCGGAGGCGAACACGGCGGCGGTGCTCCTGCCCGGAGCGTACCACTTCCTTGGCGAGACGCAGCGGCCACCCGTCGGGGCATTCCGCTCGGCCGGGGTGCCGATGGTCGTCGCCACGGATCTGAATCCCGGTTCGTCACCCCTCGGGTCGCCGCTCCTGGCCCTCAACTTCGCGTGCGTTCTCTTCGGTCTCACGCCTGCCGAGGCCGTGGCCGGCATGACGCGTGCGGCCGCGCCCGTACTGGGCCTCGAGGACCGGGGAAGGGTGGTCCCGGGTGCGCGGGCCGACCTGGCCTGCTGGGCGGTCCGGACCCCGGCGGAACTTTGCTACTGGATGGGCGTCAACCCCGTCACCGCCGTGGTGGCCGGAGGCGAGGTGGTGCGCGGCGCGGCGGACGGATGACGACGAAGCTCGGCTCTGCTACAGCCCTCCCGGCCGGCGCCGCACCGGGGCCGACGGGCGAGCGGGCGGCCCGGAAGGACGGGCAGGAGCCCGCGATCCCGCGCTCGGCTGCGAGCGGGGTGCCGTTCGTGCGGGGTCCGCTCCGGACGCGCCCGATCTCGTAGCGGGTCGGGCATCGCCGCGGGGCGGTCCCGAACGTGACGAAGGGGCGGGGCGGGCCTGGGTTGCGCCGCGGGAAGGAGCGGCCGACGGACGTGCCCGCGCGGCGGGAGTCTGCCCCGCGCGGGCCGGCGGCGCCTCGCGCACGCCGGAGCCCGGGGCCGTCCGGGCTCGGCTTGGGGCGCGAGACGGAGCGGGCGTGGCACCCGGGTTCGACCGCGGAGCCGCCCGCGTCGCCTCCGAGGGCAGGCCCGCCGGAGCGCCCGAACGCACCGAAGTCGGACGACGACTGAGCGTGGCCCGCCCCCGATCGGGCGCCGGCGGGGCGTCCGTGGCCCTTCCCCTCGTCGCGGGGCGCTCCTGAGAGGGACCTGCGACGGGGTTCCCCCTCACCTCCGCGCTCGGTGACCGAGACGACCCGGACCGGGCACTCGGCGCGGGGGGCGATCGCTTGAGGACGGAGGCGGGTCGGGTGGCGGGGGATCCCCGTGTGGTGCTCTCGACCGCCACGGGTCGGCGACCGACGGTGGGCCTGCGCGCGTCACCCGCCACGGGTGCGTCGGCGCGCCCCCCCGCGCGTACGCCGGAGCGCGACGACGGGGCTCCCGGAGCGGTGGCCCGTCCTGCGCTGGTGGTCGGCCCCACGGCGGGCGCCCGGCGATTCACCGACGAGACGCCGTTGGGGCGGCCGTTCGCGGCTTCCGCGATCTGCGCCCTCGACGGGGCCGCGGGCCCGGCCGTGGGCCGCCGCTGGGCCGTGCGCCCGGTGGCCGAACCCCCGGGTCTCTCCTTGTATCGGGCGTCGCTCCCGTCGTAGTGCGGCGTGGCGTACACCCGGCTGAAGTGCCGGGGTGCGTAGGCGTAGTAGTAGCCTCCGCGGCTCCAGCCTCGAGCGTAGTGCCCGTCGGAGTACCCGTTCCAGTACCCGTTCCAGTACGACCCCCAGGGGTCATACGCCCAGTACGGGCCCCACGGCTCCCAGAAGGGGTCCCCGACGTACGCGAAGCGGGACGGCACCGGACGGAAGACGCCCCATCCCCGGTAGCTCCAGGAGTACGGGTGATAGGCTGGGTAGTACGACGCGGTCACGACGCACGCGGCGTGGTACCCGTAGTCGTAGTCCCAGCAGCTGGCCGAGCCGTGGACGCGGCTCGAGTAGATGCCGTACCCGTCGTAGCCACCGTACGCGTAGCCGGGGTGCGCGCTCCCGAAGGAGGCACCGACGAAGACCGACCCGGCGTCGTAGGCCAGCGCGCCGACGCCGAGCGAGACGCCCGTGAAGAGCGGCCCCGTGGAGAAGCCGAGCGAAAGGCTCGACTGCCCCCGCACTCCGACGGCCCCGACCGTCGCCAGGGTCGCGAGAACCAGAGTCGCTCGGGCTGCGCTACGCACGGTATCCTCCTTCGCTGAGTCTGCCCGCGGGAGGTGCACGACGCGTGCCAGCCCGGCACGAGATCCACATCCCTATGCTTATCATATAGTTACGAATGTCCGTCTCAGAATTCGCGTAAGGTGAACGGTGTCCAGCGCGTGAGACAGCGGACACCGGAGTGGACACTCCGCAGCCGCTAGCGACGCGCCGGGTCGCCGCGGCGACGCGGCCTTCAAAGCCGGTCGCGATGTGCGATCGGGGGCGCTCGGCGCGAGCCGGAAGCGGGCTCGCGGCACCGTCTGCCGCGAGGGTGCCCGGAGCGCGCCAGCGGGTGCTCCAGGTACCCGCCATACAAGGTCCGGTTGGAGAAGCGTCTTGATCCGCGCCGGTGTTCGTGGGAGATTGTTGCAGTCCAGCCGACGTGGCAGTCGCCCTCGGCCCGGCGCGCCCCTCCGGCCCGCCGATCGGATAAGACCACGATCAGTCCGTTCGTGGAATCATCTCCCGACGGGCGCCGCGGTGTTCTCGTGAACCGGCCGCCGGCCCGTCCAATTGGGTGAACACGTGCCCGAAACGCCAGAAGTGGAAAAGAGCGAAACGCCGCAGGTCGAGGCCCGGTCCTCCGAGTCGCCTCCCGCGGATCCTTCCTCCCCCGACACGCCCGCGTCGGCAGGGGGCGACGGCGAGTCGTCCTCCGGCCATCGTGGGCGCGGACGCAATCCGCGCCATTCGTCCGACCGTTCCGACCCGAAAGGCGGCCGTCGCAATCGCCGGCGGCGGCGTGGACGCAAGCGGAAGGGCGAAGACCCGGAGCGCGGCGGCAGTCCCAGCGAGTCGGAGCTCATGGACGGCCTTCCGGACGATCCGGAACAGCTCATGTCCATGTCGAGACCCCTGGGGCTCCTGGAGGTACTGAGCTCCGGCTCTGGATTCATTCGCCGTCGGGAGTCCGGGTACGCGCCCGGCCAGGACGACATCTACGTGCCATCGCGCATGCTCGAGAAGTACGGACTGCGCTCCGGGGACGAGATGTACGGGATCGTGTCTCCGCAGGCCCGCGCCGGGAAGAGTCCTCCGCTCGCGTACCTGGCCCTGGTCAACGACCGTCCGCCGGAAGACGCCCAGCGTCGTCCGGAGTTCAACCGGCTCATGGCGATGCACCCCGACCAGCAGCTCCGCCTCGAGTGCGGGCGCACATGGCGGGGCGAGCCGGAGATGACCAACCGCGTCATCGACCTCTTCTGCCCGTTCGGCAAGGGCCAGCGCGCGATGATCGTCGCCCCGGCCAAGGCTGGAAAGACGATGGTCATGCAGTCGGTTGCCGAGGGCATCGTCAAGAACCACCCGGAGTGTCACCTGCTCATCCTGCTCGTGGACGAACGTCCCGAAGAGGTCACCGAGATGCAGCAGTGCGGCTTCGGGGAGGTGATCGCGTCGACCTTCGACCGTCCCGCCGAGCGTCACGTCCAGGTAGCCGAGATGACCCTTGAGCGGGCCCGGCGGCGTGTCGAGCAGGGTGAGGACGTCGTGATCATCCTCGACTCGATCACGCGCATGGCCCGTGCCTACAACACGGTGCAGTCCGGGAGCGGACGCACGATGTCCGGCGGCCTGGACTCCAACGCCCTCGAGAAGCCGAAGCGCTTCCTGGGGAGCGCGCGGAAGATCGCACCCGACCAGGGCGGGGGCTCGCTGACCATCATCGCCACGGCGCTGGTGGACACCGGCTCGCGGATGGACCAGGTGATCTTCGAGGAATTCAAGGGAACGGGAAACAGCGAGCTCGTGCTGTCCCGGGAGCTGGCCGACCGGCGCGTCTATCCGGCCATCGACCTCTCGGCGTCGGCGACCCGGAAGGAAGAGTTGCTCCTCGACGACGACCAGCTCTGGGTGTCGCACGCGATGCGGCGGCAGCTGGCCGGGCTCCAGCCAACCGAGTCGATGATCGAGCTGCTCGGAGCGATGCGGAAGACGAAGACCAACCGCGACCTCATCGACTGGGCGCGGAACCGCTCCTGACCGAGTCACCGGCCTCGGTGCCGGCGGAGTCGCCCGCCGCTTCGCCCCCGGGCGTCGCGGGCTCGAATCCCTCGACCGCCTCGTCGATCACCTCGGCGAGGCGGTCGATGCTCTTTCCGAGTTCGGTGCTCTGGGCGCGATCCATCGAGAGCGCCCAGTACCCCATCAGCGGGTTCCTGCCGAGATCACCTTCCTCCCGCCAGCGCAGGCGGGTGCCCTCGCCCTCGGGGCTGAGCTCGACGGTGCCGCGGGTCTCCATGACGGCATTCACCGCGCCGTCCACGCGGACCACGTAGCTGACTTCGTCCGGTGTCGAGCGCTCGACCCGGAAGGTCCCCGAACCCAGCTCGCGGCTGTTCCACGAGATGCTCGCGCCCGCGCCGCGGGCGGGGCCGGTTCGCTCGAGTGAGTCGGGCCACGGTGTCCATGCCTGCCACCCCTCGGGCGAGTCCAGGAAGGTCAGCACGACGTCGGGGGGCGCGGGGACGACCCCCTCGGCGCTGGCTTCCCAGTCCGTGGGCAGCAGGAAGCCGACCCCGATCAGGACGATGAGGACGATCGCGCCGCCGCCGAGCACGATCGTGCCCGGTCCGAACAGCGCCCCCCTCATCGGCGCACCCGGCGGTCCATGACCTCGCCCATGACCGCCTCGAGGACCGGCCATGCGTTCAGGGCCACCCGTCGGTGTCCCTCGGGATTGGGGTGGATGCGATCGTCCTGGTTCAGTTCGGGCACGCCGGCGACTCCTTCGAGCAGGAAGGGGATAAGCGCCGCGCCCGTCGACCGGGCCACCTCGGGGAAGACGGCCCGAAACGCGGCGGTGTAACGGTCGCCCATGTTGGGCGGGGCCTCCATGCCTGCGAGGACGAAGAGGGCCTCCGGGTAGGCCTCTCGGGTGCGTCGAATGATCTCCTCGAGGTTGGCGGCAAGGGCTTCCGGGTCCTGGCCACGGAGGCCGTCGTTGGCGCCGAGTTCGACGACGAGCACGTCGACCTGGCTGCGCAGCAGCCAGTCGACGCGACGGAGCCCCCCGGCGCTCGTGTCGCCGGAGACTCCCGCGTTCACGGCCCGGAACGGACGGCTCGCGGAGTCGGCCATCTGGGCCAGGACCGAGACGTAGCCGTCCGCTTCGCGTTCCAGGCCCATGCCGGCCGTCAGGCTGGTGCCCAGGAAGACCACCACCGGTGGTTCGTCGGAGGGAACCCTCGCCTCCGTGGGGACCACCATGGTGGAGTCGGACGCGACGACGTCCGCCGCGCCGGAGCGCCCGGGCGCTCCGGTATCACGCGCGGCCTCCGGCGAATCCGCCGCGGAGCATGCGACGATCGCGAGGACGACGAGCAGGGGATGGAGTGAGCGATTCATGATGATCGTGGCCGAGGGGCTCGAGAAAAGCTACACGAGTGGCGGCAGACCTCTACCCGTGCTCCGCGCGCTCGACCTCGAGATCGAGGCCGAGTCGTTCGTGTCGATCGTCGGTCCTTCGGGCAGCGGGAAGACGACGCTGCTCGGTCTCATGGCCGGTCTCGATGAGCCTTCGGGTGGACGGGTTCTCCTGGACGGAAAGGACATCTTCGCCATGACGGAGGACGGCCGGGCCGAGTTCCGCGCCCAGAAGGTCGGATTCGTGTTCCAGACCTTCCACCTGCTTCCGACGCTGACCGCGCTCGAGAACGTTCTCGTGCCCCTGGAGCTTCGTGGTGACGCGAGGGGAGCACGCGACCGGGCGACCGCCCTGCTCGAGCGCGTCGGACTCGGTGGCCGGCTCCATCACTTTCCTGCGCAGCTGTCGGGCGGGGAGCAGCAGCGGGTCGCCCTGGCCCGTGCCTTCGCCAACCGGCCGAAGATCCTCTTTGCCGACGAGCCCACCGGGAATCTCGACCAGAAGACGGGCGCGTCGATCGTGGAGATGATCGAGGAGCTCAACCGGGAAGCGCAGACGACCCTCGTTCTGGTGACGCACGACCCCGCCCTCGCGGAGCGGGCGCACCGGGTCGTGTCGCTGGCCGATGGGCGTGTGGCCACGGACCGCCCGGGCCGCTCGGCCTCCGTTTCGGTCACGGCACCCTCGTGACGAGGACCGGGCGCGCGCCGCTTCGGCCCGCCTTCGCGCTTCGGCTGGCCCTGAGGGAAAGCCGGCACGGGCTGCGGCGCATCGGCGTCTACATGGCGTCGATCACGCTGGGGGTGGCGGCACTGGTGTCGATTCACTCCTTCCGGGACGACTTCGCTCGCTCCATCCAGGAAGAGGCGGACGTCCTCATGGGCGCCAATGCGCGCATCGGAGACGACAGGCCCCTGGCTCCGCCGGTGCTCGCCATCGTCGACTCCCTGCGCGGCGCCGGCGTGCCCACGGCCCGCGTTACCACCATCTCCTCGATGGTGCTCGCGCCGCGCACACAGGCGGTACGTCTCCTCCAGGTGCGGGCACTCGACCCCGGGTATCCCTACTACGGGTCGGTCACCACGACACCCGCCGGGCGCTGGGGCGCGCACCTGGAGACGGGCCGCGTGCTCGTCGACCCCGCCGTGCTCACGCAGCTGGGCGTGGCAGTCGGCGACACGCTCGTCCTCGGGCGCGAACGGCTGGAGATCGCCGGGACCGTGGCCGACCTCCCCACCGACGTGGCGTACCAGACCGCCATCGGCCCCCGGGTGCACGTGTCGCAGGAAACGGTCCAGAGGGCGGGCCTCATCGGGTTCGGGAGCCTGGCGGAGTACGAGGTCTACCTGGAGCTCCCCGCCGCGACCGACCGCCAGGCGATCCGCGAGCGCTACGACTCGGTCTTCCGCGACACCGGCGCCCGGTACAGGCTCGCCGAAGAGCAGGCTCAGAGCCTGTCCAACGGCGTTCGGTTCCTGGGCCGTTTCCTCGCGCTCGTCGGACTCGCGGCGCTGCTGCTCGGCGGAGTGGGCGTGGCCAGCGCCATCCACGTCTACATCCGGGAGCGTCGTCCGGGGATCGCGGTGCTCCGCTGCCTCGGGGCCGGTCAGAGCACGGCGTTTCTGGCCTACCTCATTCAGGCCGCGATGCTCGGCCTCCTGGGCGCCTCGGCCGGCGCGGCGCTGGGCGTCGTGCTGCAGGCAATCATGCCCACGATCCTCGCCGGGGTGCTTCCCGTCGATGTGACGACGAGACTCTCTTTCCCTTCCATCGTCGCCGGCCTGGGCATCGGTGGGTGGATGGCCGTGGTCTTCGCGCTGATTCCGCTGCTGCAGGTCCGGGACGTGCCCCCCCTCGCGGCCCTGAGACAGGACTTCGAGGTTCGCCGCGGCCACC
>JAURER010000067.1 GCA_030827315.1 Gemmatimonadota bacterium
AGCTCTTTCCTCGGGACCTGAACATCGCTGCAAGATCACTCCTGCCCTCGGATGTGCAAGACGCTTCGTCTGCCCCGCGGGCGATCACGCCGTCCGTCTACTACGCGACCGGGCAGAGGCTCAGCGTCGAGTGTCCGGCTCGCCCGCCCCGGCGTTCGTGACGAGTTGCTGCGCATCGATGGAGGACTCGAGTGGGAGCCTGATCTCGACCCTGCATCCGGTTCCCGGTCCCTCACTCTCGATGGTGGTCGCCGGCGGTCCTTGCTCGTTCGCCCCGTCGCGCGAAGGTTGCGGATCCAGACGTGGCACCGACCTTCGAACAACCCTCCCCGCGAGACCTCCCATGAACCTCTCGGCCCTCCGAATCGCCGCATTCGCAGCGCTCGCCTCGACCTTCGCCTGCGGGGGATCCGACTCGGGCGACAACTCCGATCGCGCGCGACCAGATGTCGTGGTGAAGGGCGGCGACGAGCGCACGGGGGCGTACGATGCCGTGCCCGGCTGGTGGAAGCCCGCGCCCGACCACGACGAGACCTGGGGCTGGGGCGAGGTCAGCGGAGTCGCCGTCGACAACCCCGACCGCATCATCGTCGGCATCTGGGGCGACCGCGATGCCGACGGCCGTGAGCGCGAGGGGAGCTCGAACTATCTCGTGGTGGTCAATCGCGACGGCGAGATCATCGAGAACTGGTCGCAGTGGGATTCCATCTTCAACAAGCCCCACCAGATCTACATCTCGCCCTACGACCCGGAGCGACACGTGTGGGTCGTCGAACGAGGGCTCGGCACGCGCGATGTGAACATGCAGATCCTGAAGTTCACGAACGATGGAAGCGAGCTCGTCATGCGGCTCGTGGACCCCGATCATCCGCGCACCCGGGCGGAGGCCCGTGCAAACCCCGCGCCGGGCCCCTACACGTACGGCGACCCGGCGGTCCTCGCCTTCCTCCCGGACGGGAGCTTCCTGCTGGGCGACGGCTACTGGAACTCACGCGTCGTGAAGTACGATGCCGAGGGGACCTACCTGATGGAGTGGGGCGAACTGGGCGACGGTCCGGGCCAGTTCGACCTGGTGCACGGGCTGGCCGTCGACCGGAACCGCCGCGTCTACGTGGGTGATCGTACCAACGACCGCATTCAGGTCTTCACCGAGAACGGCGAGTTCATCGAGGAGTGGCCGGACGTGTCCGACCCGGTGGGCGTGTTCATCGACGAGAACGACGGCGTCTGGGTGATCTCGGCCCGCCTCAACCGGATCCTCAGGTACAGCACAGCCGGAGAGCTGCAGTACTACTGGGGGTCGTACGGCGGCACCCGGGGCGGCTTTCCCGGCGGGCTGTCGCGGCCGCATCAGCTCGACGTGGACCAGGAGGGGAACGTCTACGTCGCGAGCTGGGACGGGGGCTGGCTCGACAAGTTCGTCCCCAGACCGGGCGCCGATCCGGCCAGGCTGATCGGCCGGGCCCTGGTTCTCGACCCCTGAGCGCGTTGCACTCGCTCGAAGCGGGCTCGTACATTCGCGCGGGGAGGACCATGTGAAAACGGTCGAATCATTCGCGGTTGTACTGGCGTCGATCGCACTAGGTACCGTGACGATCGCGGCGCATCGGGCGTCCGCGACCGACGGTGCCCCCCCGGCCGTCGTCCAACGCACCTCCGCCCTCCCGCCGATCGAGTCCGGCTCGACCGGGGCTTCGGCGGACGTCGTCGAGGAGTACTGCGTCCGGTGCCACAACGAGCGAAGGCTGCGCGGCAATCTGAGCCTCGAGGGCTTCGACCCGGCAGCGGCGCACATGAGTGCGGAAGTCGCCGAAAAGATGATCGTGAAGCTGCGCACGGGCATGATGCCCCCGCCGGGGGCATCGCGTCCGGCGGGTGACACGCTGGCGGCGCTGGTCGAGACCCTCGAAACGGTCGTCGACCGGGAGGCCGCGCGCGATCCGAACCCGGGCATCCGGCGCTTCCAGCGTCTGAACCGGCCGGAGTACGAGCGCGTGATCCGCGAACTCCTGGACCTCGAAGTCGATGCCGGGCGATGGCTCCCGGCCGACACGTACCTGGGCAACTTCGACAACCTGTCGGCGGCGCAGGGCCTCTCGGCGACGTTGCTCGAAGCCTACATGCGAGCCGCCACCGAGGTCAGTCGCCTCGCCGTAGGGAACGCGGCTGCGCCCGCCGCATCGACCAAGTACACGAACCCGATCGACGTATCCCAGCACGCCTGGGACCACCTCGACGGCGCGCCTTTCGGCACCCGGGGCGGAATGGTCGTCACGCACGACTTCCCGGCCGACGGAAGGTACGTCTTCTCGTTCTCGACCCTCTTCGGTCGGGGCACGGGCTTCGAAGACCTGGACGTGTCGATCGACGGCGCAGGTCTCGCGAGCGTCGCGCTGGAGCACGGCGAGAGCGGGTCCATCGAGATCCGGACGGAGCCGATCTTCGTGACCGCCGGCCAGCATCGTGTCGCCGCCGCGTTCGTCCGCAGGTCCGACGGACCGTACGAAGACCGCCTGAGCCCGTTCGCCTGGTCGTTCGTGGGAGGCGAGGACGACCGGGAGTGGGCGAACTACGGGATTACCGCCCTGCCGCACCTGGCCGACCTGATGATCACCGGGCCGACCGATGTGGCCGGCGTGTCGGAAACGCCGAGCCGCGCCAGGATCTTCACCTGTCGTCCCGCCGATGCGGGGGGTCGATCGGGCGAGGCTCGCGCGTGTGCGGAGTCCATCGTGCGCCGTCTCGCCAGCGAGGCGTACCGCCGGCCGGTGTCGGATGACGACATCGCGGGGCCGCTCTCGTTCTACGACGAGGGCATCGAGTCAGGCGGCTTCGAGGTGGGCGTGCGGACGGCGCTTCAGGCCATTCTGGCCAGCCCCTCTTTCCTCTTCCGCCTCGAATCCATGCCCGACGGGGTGCGTGCGGGCGATTCGTACCGCGTCTCCGACGTCGATCTCGCGTCGCGCCTTTCGTTCTTCCTCTGGGGTGTCGGCCCCGACGAGGAGCTGCGCACGCTGGCCGCGGACGGCTCGCTGTCCCGGGACGCCGTACTCGAGGCGCAGGTGCGCCGCATGCTGGCGGACCCGCGCTCGGAGGCTCTGGCCACACGATTCGCCTCCCAGTGGCTGCGCCTCCAGGACGCTCCGAAGATCCAGCCCGAGCCGTATCTGTATCCGGATTTCAGCGGCCAGCTGGGCGCCGACATGATCCGCGAGACCCAGCTCTTCTTCGATCGCCTCGTGCGCGAGGATCGAAGCCTGTTCGAGCTGTACGAAGCGGACTGGACGATCATCAATCAACGACTCGCCGAGCACTACGGGATCCCGGACGTCACGGGGGACGAATTCCGGGTGGTGCGGTATCCCGACGCGAGACGCCGGGGCGTGCTGGGACACGGAAGCGTCCTCAGGCTGACCTCGATGTCGAATCGGACGTCGCCGGTGCTCAGGGGCAAGTGGGTCATGCAGGTGCTGATGGGTTCCCCGCCTCCGCCCCCGCCCCCGAACGTGCCGGCCTTCGAGGAAACGCAGGGCGTGACCTCGGGGCGGCGCCTCACGACCCGTGAGCGACTGGAGATGCACCGGGCCAACCCGACGTGCAATGCGTGTCACCGGCTCATGGACCCGATCGGCCTCGCTCTGGACAACTTCGACGTGACCGGTCGGTGGCGGGTGCGGGAGGACGGCGTGTCGCTCGACACGCGCGGAGAGTTCTACGACGGGACACCCGTGGAGACGCCGTCCGACCTCACGAGGGCACTCCTCGCGCGTCCGGTTCCGCTGGTTCGGAGCTTCACGGAGAACATGCTCGCCTACGCCATGGGCCGGCGGGTCGAGTTCTATGACCAACCTACGGTGCGCGCGATCGCGCGCACCGCCGAAGACGAAGGATTTCGGATGTCGTCGTTCGTCCTGGGCGTCGTGAAGAGCGACCCCTTCCGGATGATGAAGCTGCCGACGACCGCCGAGACTGCCCAGACCGGAGAAGGACACCGATGAACTTCATTACCGGAACGCACCTGTCCCGCCGCTCCTTCATGCGCGGCATGGGGGCGTCCTTTTCGCTCCCCCTCCTTGACGCGATGGTCCCGGCCGGTCGCCCGTGGAAGGATCCGACGTCCGATCCGCGGTTCACTCGGCTGGTGTGCATCGAGGAGTCGATGGGCTGCGCGGGCGGGAGCGACTGGGGAGACGCCCGGAACCTCTTCGCCCCGGCCGGCATCGGGCGGGACTTCGACTTCGGTCCCGACAGTCAGCTCAGGCCGCTCGAGGGATTCCGCGACTACCTCACGATCGTGAGCAACACCGACTGCCGCATGGCGGAGCCCTATCGGGCCGAGGAGATCGGCGGGGATCATGATCGTTCCACGGCCGTCTTCCTCACTCAGGCGCACCCCAAGCAGACCCAGGGTTCCGACATCTTCCTGGGGACGTCTCTCGATCAGATCCACGCCCAGCGCTTCGGCCAGGATACCGCGCTTCCCTCGCTCGAGCTCTGCATCGAGGGGATCGATCGGGGCGGCGGATGCGCGTACAACTACCACTGCGCCTACACGACTTCGCTGGCCTGGGCCTCGCCGAGCCAGCCCCTTCCTGCGATCCGGGAGCCGCGGGCCGTTTTCGAGCGGCTCTTCGGTGCGGGAGACTCCGCCGCCGACCGCGCTCAGAGGCGTCGCACGAACGCCAGCATGCTGGACTGGATCGTGGGTGAGGTCGGGCGGCTGCGCCGATCGCTGGGGCCCGTGGACCGCGTGGCTCTCGACGACTACCTCGCCTACATCCGCGAAATCGAACGGAGGATTCAGCTCGTCGAACAGCGGAACCTCAGCGGCGAGGAGCGGGAGATGCCCGACGCGCCGTCGGGCATACCGGACTCGTTCGAGGAGCACATGCAGCTCATGTTCGATCTGCAGGTTCTCGCGCTCCAGACCGACATGACCCGCGTGATCACCTTCAAGACCGGCTTCGACCAGTCGAACCGCACCTTCCCGGGCAGCGGGACGACGAAGTCCATCCACGGTGCGTCCCACCACGGCAATGTCCCGGTGGACATCATGGACTTCCACAGGATCAACACGTACCGCACGGCCCAGCTGGCGTACTTCCTCCGGCGCATGCAGGAGACGATGGACGGCGACGCGCCGCTCCTCGACAAGACCGCGATCGTGTGGGGGTCGCCGATGGGTGACCCGAACCTCCACAACCACCGGCGTTGTCCGCTCCTCCTGCTGGGCAAGGCCAACGGCGCGCTCGAGGGGGGGCTCCACCTCCGTGCGCCGAAGGGGACGCCGATGGCCAATGCCTTCGTGAGTCTCATGCAGGGCATCGGGCACGACATGCAGTCGTTCGGGGACTCGACGGGCTCGTTTCCGCTCTACCACGCCGGCTCGGCCGCGGCGGGGGGGGCGTGATGCGTTCGCTGATCGCGGCGGGCGTCTGCCTCGTCGCCGTCCTCGGGCCGTCCGGACCTTCGCCGGTCCAGGCGCAGACGCCCGATGGCCGGTACAGTCCGGCCGCCTCGACCGGGCATGACGCGGTCCTCCTCGACGCCGCCCGCCGGGGCGACGCGGAGGTCGTCGCGTCCCGGCTGGGCGCGGGCGTCGATGTCGATGGTCCGGACGGCGACGGCATGACCGCGCTGCACTGGGCTGCCGAGCGCGGTCACGTAGACGTGGTTCGACGTCTGCTCGAGGCCGGAGCCGGGATCTCGAGCGCCACGCGCATCGGCGCGTACACGCCCCTCCACCTCGCGGCCCGCCGGGGGAGCGCCCCCATCGTGCGGCAGCTGCTCGCGCACGGGGCCGACCCCGATGCCACCACGACGAACAGCGGGGTCACGGCGCTGCACCTCGCGGCCGGAGCGGTCGGGGGCGAGGCGGCGGTGCGCGCGCTGCTGGAAGCGGGTGCGGATCCCGACGCACTCGAGGCGTCGGCGGGACAGACCCCGCTCATGTTCGCCTCCTCCCGGGAACGCGCCGCATCGGTCCGTGCGCTTCTCGAGGCGGGCGCGGATCCGTCGATTCGTACGCGAGAAGTCGACGTGCTGCAGCAGCTCGTCGCGGACCGCGACGCCACCACGCTGCTCCGGCGCCGCGTTCGCGAGCTGTCCCCCCCGGACGCGAAGCCGTCCGCGTCGGAGCTGCAGGCCGCGGTCCGGGCCCAGAGGGACGCCCTTCAGTCCGGCGAGATGTACCGAGCCTACGACGCCGATGAGCTCGTGTCGCAAAGACCCGACTACCCCGGCGGACCGGACGTGCCGAGACCCCCCTACCGCGAGACGCTGGTCGGCTACACGGGCGGGATGACGGCGCTGCTGCACGCGGCGCGTGAGGGTGCGATCGAATCGGCGGAGGCGCTCCTCGACGGGGGCGCCGACATCGACCAGGTGAGCGCGGACGGGACGAGCCCTCTGCTCATCGCCACCCTGAACGGACAGTTCGACCTGGCGATGCGGCTCGTTCAGCGGGGTGCCGATCCGAACATCCGGGCGACCACGGACGGAGCGAGTCCCCTGTTCGCGGTGCTCAACACCCACTGGGCGCCGAAGTCGAACTACCCGCAGCCTCGCGCGCAGGACAACCAGCAGACCCGGCACCTCGAACTGCTCGACGCGCTTCTGGAAGCCGGGGCCGAGCCGAACGTGAGGCTCAACACCCACCTCTGGTACTGGGAGTACGGGCTCACGAAGATCGGCACGGACCTGGCGGGCGCGACGCCCCTCTGGAGGGCCGCGTACGCGCAGGATGTCGAAGCGATGCGCCGTCTCACCGCGCACGGGGCCGACCCGAACATCCCGACGCGCTGGCCCGCGGTGGGCATGCGGGAGCGTCGTCAGCAGGACGGGCGGCAGCAGGAGGACTCGGGCCTGCCGTGGATCCCGGAGGGCGCCTTCAACGCCTTCCCGATCCACGTGGCGGCCGGCGGCGGATACACGGGGCTCGGATCGTTCTCCATCCGCAACGTCCCGAACGCCTTCCTGCCCGCGGTGAAATACCTCGTGGAGGAGCTCGAGGTGGACGTGAACACGCTCGATTCGTGGGGCTACACGCCCATGCACTACGCGGCCTCGCGCGGTGACAACGAGTTGATCGACTATCTGGTCTCGCGGGGCGGGGACGTGAAGGTCATCACGCGGCTGGGGCAGTCGGCCGCGGACATGGCGCGCGGAGGCAGAGCGGGCTTCTTCACTCGCGTCGCCTACCCCGAGACCGTCGACCTGCTCACGCGACTCGGGTCGCCACTCGAGTGCCTGCACACGCACTTCCTCGACACCGGGGATTCGTGTCCGCTGGCGGGCGCGAACGACATGTGGCGCGCCGTGTTCGAAGACGGGCAGCCCGGGTCCGGGGACGCCGGCAGGACGGAACGAGAGCGCCGGAGTCCCGATGGCCGCTGAGCAGGCTCCGCCGTCCCCGCACTCCGGGGTGAAGACCCCGGACCCACCGCTCACGCCCATTCAGAAGTTCGGCGAGGCCATCGCCGACCGCGTCGAGCGCTGGATGCCGTCGCCCTTTCTCTTCGCCATCATCCTGACCTACGTCGCGGCCGTTGCCGCGTTCGCCTTCGAGCGCTCGACGCCGGGCGAAGTCGCCCTCGCGTGGTATGACGGCTTCTGGGATCTTCTCCAGTTCGCCATGCAGATGGTGATCATCCTGGTCACCGGCAACGTGGTCGCCTACCACCCCCGCGTCCGCTCGGGCATCCTTCGGCTCGTTCGCCTGCCGTCCAACGGCCGGCAGGCGGTCGTGCTCGTCGGGATCGGGTCGATGCTCGTCGGGTGGATCTCTTGGGGGCTCGGCCTGATCTTCGGGGCGATCCTCGCCCGGGAAATGGGGCGGGAGGCTCACGGCCGGGGAATCGCGGTGCACTACCCGCTGCTCGCGGTCGCCGGCTACCTCGGAATGAGCCTGACGTGGGGGTGGGGGCTCTCCAGCTCGGCCGGGCTTCTCCAGGCCACGGACAACAACGTCTTCATGCAGGCGGGCATCGTGGACCGGGTGATCCCGGCCACCGAGTGGGTCTTCCATCCGTACCCGCTCACGCTCACGGTGCTGGCGATCATCTACGCGTGCGTGATGCTCTGGCTCCTGTCGCCGCCCGACCGGAACTGCCGTGGCATCGAGCGCTTCGTCGATCTCGGCGAAGACGCTCCCGGGCCCGATCGGTCCGGGAAGGAGGCCGCTGCGGCAGGCGCGCATCCGGATGCATCGAGGGAAGCCGGGACCGAGGGCCGGTCCCTCTCCGACCGGATCGACAACAGCCGCCTCCTCGGCGGCATCATCGCCCTCGTCGGGCTCGTGCTGTTCCTGCGCGCCTTCGTGACGCAGGGGATGGGCGCGCTCAATCTGGACGTCTTCAACTTCGGGTTCCTGATGCTCGGGCTGGCTCTGTACGCCAGTCCGGCCCGCTATCAGGGAGAGTTCAACGATGCCGTGAAGGGCAGCGCCGGCGTCATCCTGCAGTTCCCGTTCTATGCCGGAATCATCGGGATCATGACCGGAACCGGCCTGGTCGACACCATGACCGAGGCGCTGCTCTCGATCGCGACGGAGGGGACGTATCCGGTGGCCGCGTGGTTCACCGGAGCCGTCATGAACATCTTCGTCCCCTCTGCCGGCGGGGAGTGGGCGATCGTCGGCGGGCCGATGATGCTCGCCGGATCCGAGCTGGGGATTCCGCACGGGCAGACCATCGCGGCGTATGCTGTCGGTGATGCGCACACGAATCTGCTCAATCCCTTCTGGGCGATTCCGCTCCTGGCGATCACCGGCCTGAAGGCCCGGGACATGTTCGGGTACGGGATCACGATGATGATCCTCCTGGTGCCGTTCATCGCGGGAGCCCTTCTCCTGCTCCCCTACTGAAGGCGCCCCCGGCTCGGCCGCGCGCGTGGGCCACGGGGGGCTCCGGGCCCGTTCGTCGCGGTCCGAGGCGGGGTGCCCCGGCAGGTGGTGCCGCCACCTCGAACCCCCGGAGGCCCGATCCAGTGTTCAATTCAGCGCGGTACGATACCCCGTGGCGCCTGTCCGCGTCCCTCCCGCCCGAGCGCATCGGCACCGCGCGCCTCGTGCTCCGATGCTGGCAGCCCGATGACGCCGCGTTGTTTCACGCGGCGTTCGCCTCGAGCCGCGAGTATGTCGGCGCGTGGGTTCCTCCTGC
>JAURER010000026.1 GCA_030827315.1 Gemmatimonadota bacterium
CAGCCGTGGAACGACCGGAGAACCGACCTCTACGGCGTCGTGTGGAAGAACCCGGACCACGGCGAGGAACGGACGTGAGGGGTCGGGGACCTATGGATTCCTGCTTCACTTCTTCACTCTAGGCACGACCGATAGACATCCTGATCTGGATCGGTTTCCTCATACTGATCCTGGGCCTGCTGGCCCTGGACCTGGGAGTCCTCCGCCGCCAGGCCCACGAGCCGACGGTGCGCGAAGCCCTGGCCTGGAGTGCGTTCTGGATCGCGCTCTCCATCGCCTTTGCCGCCGTGGTGTACTTCCTGTACGAGAACAACTGGATCGGCGTGGGACTCGCCTTTCCGGTCGACGTCTCGGGCAGGGCCGCCGCACTCGAGTTCCTGGCCGGCTACGTGCTCGAGAAATCGCTGAGCCTCGACAACATCTTCGTCATCGCGCTCATCTTCTCGCACTTCCGGGTTCCGCTCGCCCACCAGCACCGGGTGCTCTTCTGGGGCGTGCTCGGCGCCCTCATCATGCGTGGTGTAATGATCGGGGTGGGCGCCACGCTGCTCGAAACGTTCGGGTGGATGACGTACGTTTTCGGCGGACTGCTCCTGGTGACCGCCATGCGCATGATGGTGGTGCACCACGACGACCTCGAGCCGGACCGGGGTCTCGCGGTCCGGATGCTCTCCCGCCTCATGCCGGTCACCCACGAGCTGCGTGGTGAGAAGTTCTTCGTGATCGAGAACGGCGTGCGGTACGCGACGCCCCTCTTCACCGTCCTGCTCATGGTGGAGACAACGGACCTGCTGTTCGCGGTCGACTCCATTCCGGCGGTCTTCGCCGTGACCGCGGACCCGTTCATCGTGTACACGTCGAACGTCTTCGCCATTCTCGGCCTTCGCAGCCTGTATTTCGCCCTCGCGCCGCTGTTGCAGTACTTCCGCTACCTGCGCCCGAGCCTGGTGCTCATCCTGGCGTTCGTCGGGGTGAAGATGCTCCTCGGTCACCAGGTGCACATCCCGATTTCGGCCTCGTTAACGGTGATCGGAGGGATTCTCGTGACCGGAGTGCTGGCCTCGGTCGTCGTGCCGACGAAACCCTCTCGTCCGCTCCGCTCTCCGGTGCAAGGCGACATGAAGCGGCTGCTGCGTCTCTCCCGGCGGATCGCCGAGCGCACGGTGGTCCTGGTGGTCGGGGGGACCATCGTCGCTTTCGGGACGATCGCGCTCGTAATTCCGGCGTTCGGGAGCGTGGTGATCACCGTCGGGATTTCCGTTCTCGCGACCCAGTTCATGTGGGCCAGACGCCTGCTCGCCAAGGCGCGGCACAAGTGACGCCCCGGGCACTTGTGCGTCTTCGGGGAGTCGATATCGTTCTGCCCAATTCCCGTGTAACCGAGTAACGCTCCGATGTCTTTCCAGGCGATCGACCCCGCTTCCGGCGAGAGGATCGCCGACGTACCGACGGCGACCCACGACCAGGTCCTCGCGGCTCTGGAGGGTTGCAGCGCGGCGCAGCGGCCCTGGGCGCTGCGGCCGGTCCCCGAGCGCTGCGTGCCCGTGCGCCGGCTCGGAGTGCTCCTCCGAGAGCGCCGTGACGAGCTCGCTCTGCTCATGGCGTCGGAAATGGGCAAGCCGGTCGGTCAGGGCGCCGCCGAGGCCGAAAAGTGCGCCTGGGTGTGCGACTACTACGCCGACCACGCCGAGCGCTTCCTCGCTCCGGTACCCGCGGAGACCGACGCCTCCCGCAGCTACTGGACGTATCGCCCGCTCGGCATCGTGCTCGGCATCATGCCGTGGAACTTTCCGCTCTGGCAGGTCGTCCGGTACGCCGTGCCCGCGATGGTGGCGGGAAACGGCGCGCTCCTGAAGCACGCGCCGAGCGTGCCCGGCTGTGCCCGGGCGCTCCACGACCTGTTCCGCGACGCCGGATTCCCGGAGGGACTCTTCGCGAACGTCTTCGCGGATCTGGAGACCACGGGCGCGCTGATCGACCATCCGCTCGTGCGGGCGGTGAGTCTCACCGGCAGCGTCCGGGCCGGGCGGTCCGTCGCGGAACGCGCCGGACGCAACCTGAAGAAGTGCGTGCTCGAGCTCGGGGGGAGCGATCCCTCGGTCGTCCTGGAGGATGCCGACCTGGAGCTGGCCGTCGCGAGCTGCGCGCAGGGCCGGTTCTTGAATGCCGGGCAGAGCTGCATCGCGGCCAAGCGGTTCGTGGTGGTCGACGAGGTGCGCGAGGAATTCGAGGCGCGCATGAGCGAACGGGTCGGGTCGATCGTCATGGGCGAGCCATCCAATCCGTCCACGGAAATCGGCCCGATGGCGCGCGTCGACCTGCGCGATCAGCTCCACGACCAGGTCCTGCGCACCGTCGAAGCCGGTGCGCGCCTCGTGCAGGGCGGCACGATCCCCGACCGGCCGGGCGCGTGGTACCCGGCGACGCTGCTCGCGGACGTCGGGCCGGGCATGGCCGCCTACGCCGAGGAGCTGTTCGGTCCGGTTGCCGTGATCTTGCCCGCCAGGGACGAGCGCGACGCGGTCCGCATCGCGAACGACACGTCGTTCGGCCTCGGCGCCTCCGTCTACACCCGCGACGACGAGCGGGGCGAGCGCATCGCGGCCGAAATGTTCGAGGCCGGAAACTGTTTCGTGAACGGGATCGTGAAATCCGATCCGAGACTCCCGTTCGGGGGCGTCAAGGACAGCGGCTACGGCCGCGAGCTGTCTCCGATGGGGATCCTGGAATTCACGAACGCAAAGACCGTCTGGGTCCGCTGAATCCCCAATCGAATACGATGAAGACCGAATCCTTGCTGGAGCGCCGCACCGCGGCGGTCCCCCGGGGGGCGTTCAATATCGCGCCCCTGTTCGCCGAGTCCGCTTCCGGATCGAAGATCCGCGACGTCGAGGGACGGGAGTTTCTGGACTTCTGCGGAGGCATCGGCGTGCTCAACGTCGGCCACTGCCACCCCGCAGTGGTCGCGGCCATCCAGGAGCAGGCCGCGAAACTCATCCACAGCTGCTGGCACGTGGTGATGTACGAGCCGTACGTCCGCCTCGCGGAGCGGCTGAACGCCATCGTGCCGATGCCGGGTCCGAACAAGACCCTCTTTCTCAACAGCGGCGCCGAGGCGAATGAAAATGCGGTCAAGATCGCGCGGGCGTACACGAAGCGCACCGCGGTCGCCGTCTTCGAGCGGGGCTTTCACGGGCGCACTCTCCTCACCCTCTCGATGACCGGGAAGGTGGACCCGTACCGGCGGGGCTTCGGGCCCTTCCTCCCCTCGGTCTTCCGCCTTCCGTACGAGCCCTTCTTCGCGCCGGCCGAAGCCGACTCGGCCACCGTCGCAGGCGAGGCGATGTCGGCGCTCGACCACCTCTTCTCGTATCAGACCGAGCCGGACCGTATCGCGTGCCTCGTGATCGAGCCCGTGCTCGGCGAGGGCGGATTCCTGCCGGTGCACCCGGCCGCCTTCCGCGTGCTGCGCGACGTGTGCACGGACCGCGGCATCCTCCTCGTTTCGGACGAGGTGCAGTCTGGCTTCGGGCGCTGCGGTGACTGGTTCGCCTGTCAGCGCTACGGCATCGTGCCGGACATGATCCTCATGGCGAAGTCGCTCGCCGCCGGCATGCCCCTGTCTGCGGTGACCGCCTCGGCCGAGATCATGGACGCGGCTCAGGTCGGCGGCCTCGGCGGCACGTATGGAGGCAACCCCGTCGCGCTGGCGGCCGCGCTTGCCGTGCTGGACGTGATGGAGCAGGAGCGGCTCGCCGAACGCGCGGAGGGCATCGGCGAGCGCGTCATGGAGCTGTTCGGACGGATGGCGGAGCGGAGTCCCTGCTTCGTGCGCCCTCGGGGCCTCGGCGCGATGCGTGGCATCGAGGTCGTCGATCCGTCGACGGGGGCACCCGACGCGGCACGGGCAGGCCGGCTGGTGACCGCGGCGCGGGAGCGTGGCCTGCTCATCATGACCGCGAGCGGGAACGTCATTCGAACGCTCATGCCCCTCACGATCTCCGATCAGGAGCTCGAGGCGGGTCTGCGGATGCTGGACGAGGCCGCGGCGTCCGTGGAAGAGTCCGAGGCCCCTGCGCGGGCGCCGGTCGAGGGTGCCGAGACGGTGTCGACGTGAGGCCGTTCGCCATCGCCGGGATGCAGCTCGAGGTGCGGCAGAACCTCGGATCGCTCGATGCGTTCGAGGAGAAGCTCGACAGGCTCGTCGCGAACTTCCCCTGGGTCCAGATGGTCCTGCTCTCCGAGCTCTGCCTGCGGGGGCAGAACCTGCAGTCCGCCGAGCCGATGCCCGGACCGACGGAGGCTGATCTGTGCCGCATGGCCGCGAAGCATGGCATCTGGTTCGTGCCGGGCTCGCTCTACGAGCAGGTCGGAGAGACGATCTACAACACGACGCCGGTCATCGATCCGGAGGGCCGGGTCGTGGGCAGGCACCGCAAGCTGTTCCCCTTCGTGCCCTATGAGACCGGCGTCACCGCCGGGTCGGAGCCTCTCGTCTTCGACGTGCCCGACGTCGGGCGCTTCGGTATCTCTATCTGTTACGACATGTGGTTTCCGGAGACGTCTCGCTGGCTCGTCTCGATGGGTGCCGAGGTGATTCTTCGTCCGGCGCTCACCGACACGATCGATCGGGAGATCGAGCTGGCGATGGTGCGGGCGACGGCGGCGCAGAATCAGTGTTTCGTCCTCGACGTGAATGGACTCGGGGACGGGGGGGTCGGCCGCTCCATCTTCGTGGGCCCGGCCGGAGACGTTCTGTACGAGGCGAGCACGCATCCCGAAGACATCCCCATGGAAATCGACCTCGACCGGGTCACGCGAAGCCGCGAGATCGGGCTTCGTGGCCTCGGACAGCCGCTGAAGAGTTTCCGCGATCGCACATTCGACTTCCCGCAGTACGCTCCGGGGCATCGTTCGGAGGCGCTCGACGCCCTCGGGCCGCTGCGCAAGCCGCATCGCGGGAGCGCGGCCGGACTTCGCGGTGTTCGCCCATGAGCGACACCATCAAGGTCCGCCGACCCTCGTTGAGCGGCTACTACGCCGCGCGCCGCGAACGTACGGACGCGTGGCAACGGCTCAAGACGCTCGCCGACCAGTGGGAGGAGGAAGGCCGGTCCGCCAAGCTGGAACGCCAGATCCGCGAGGAACTCGAGGAGCTGGAGCGACTCGAGGCATACTTCGCCTATCCGGGCAAGGACGTCGTCGGGCGCCTCCGCGACTTCGACGCCCGGGGAGACCAGACGTCGTTCGCGCGGCTGGCACATTTCGTGGTGCGCATGCTCGTGAGTCACGCGTTCCGCATGTATCTCGACGAGGACGAGACGAGCTCGTGGCCGGAGCCGCAGGGGGCGGCACCGCTTCCTGTTCACCCGGGGCTGGTGGAGGACGAGCGGCCGTACTTCGAGGTCCTCGTCGTCGACGACCTCACCACCGCCGAAGAGGATACCCTCATCGAGCGGCTCCGGGAGTTCCGCTCGGACGAGGACGACTTCGTCTACGACATCGTCATCGTTCCGTCGTTCGAGGACGCGCTCATCGGGGTCCTCCTGAACTACCACGTGCAGAGCGTCGTGGTGCGCTACGGCTTTCCGCTCGAGTCGAAAAACCGGTTCACCGTGCTCGACCGGACGCTGGCGCAGTTCAACGCCTCGCGTCTCGAAGAGGCGGAGGTGGGCATCGCCCTGGGCAAGGCGATCCAGGCTCTGCGGCCCGAGCTGGACCTCTTTCTGGTCACGGACGCGCCGGTCGAAACGCTGGCCGGCAAGAGCGGTTCGACGTTCGCCCGCGTCTTCTTCCGCCAGGAGGACTATCGGGAGCTGCACGACTCGATCCTGAAGGGGATCGAGCGCCGCTTCGACACGCCCTTCTTCTCGGCGCTCAAGGACTACAGCCACAAGCCGACGGGTGTCTTCCATGCGCTCCCGATCGCGCGCGGGAAGTCGGTTACGAAGTCGCACTGGATCCGCGAGATGGAGGACTTCTTCGGACCGGGCGCCTTCATGTCGGAGACGTCCGCCACGACGGGTGGACTCGACTCGCTCCTGCACCCGCACGGTTCGCTGCGTGACGCGCAGGATGCCGCCGCGCGAGCGTTCGGTGCGGAGCGCACGTATTTCGTCACGAACGGCACCTCGGCGGCGAACAAGATCGTGCTCCAGGCCCTGGCCGGGCCGGGCGACATCGTGCTCGCCTCGCGCGACTGTCACCAGTCGCACCACTACGGCATCGCGCTCACCGGGGCGCAGCCCGTCTACCTGAACCCCTACCCGCTGACGCCGTTCTCTTTCTACGGGGGCGTCCCGCTCTCGGAGATCAAGCGCGAGCTCCTGAACCTGCGTGCGGCCGGCAAGCTCGCTCGGGTGAAGGTGCTCCTCCTCACGAACTGCACCTTCGACGGGATCGTCTACAACCCCGAGCGTGTGATGGAGGAGGTTCTGGCCATCCACCCGGACATCGCCTTCGTCTGGGACGAGGCGTGGTTCGCCTTCGGGTACTTCACGCCGATCACCCGGCGACGGGTGGCGATGGACGCCGCCCAGCAGCTACGACGGCGTCTGCAGAGTTCCGAATACCGAGAGAAGTACGCGAAGTGGCGCCAGGAATTCGACGCGAAGGAGGGCGAGGGCAAGTGGATGGACCGGCTGCGGCCGGATCCGGCCGCGGCCAAGGTGCGGGTCTATTCCACGCAGTCGACGCACAAGACCCTGACGAGCTTCCGGCAGGGGTCCATGATCCACGTGCGTGATCAGGAGTTCGAGCGCCGCGTCGCCGAGTCGTTCCAGCAGGCCTACCTGACGCACACGTCGACGTCGCCGTCCTACCCGATCCTGGCTTCGCTCGACATCGGTCGGCGCCAGGTGGAGCTGGAGGGATACGAGCTGGTCCAGGGGGCGATCGAGCAGGCGATGATCCTTCGCGAGCGCATCAACGGCCATGCGGGCATCGGGCGCTTCTTCCGTATGCTGTCGCCCGAGGACCTGATCCCCGCCGAATTCCGGCCCTCGGGCTTCCAGAGCTACAAGGCGGCACGAACGGACTGGAAGGGGATGGACCGGGCATGGGAGGAGGACGAGTTCTGTCTCGACCCCACGCGGCTTACCCTCTTCGTCGGCCGGACCGGCATCGAGGGTGACGCGTTCAAGAAGCGCCTCATGGACGACTACGACATCCAGGTCAACAAGACGAGCCGCAACACGCTCCTCTTCATGACGCACATCGGGACGTCGCGGGGTTCGGTCGCGTATCTGATCGACGTGCTCGCGCGGCTCTCCGACGAGCTGGCGGAAACCGCAGCCAACGAAAGCGAGCAGCGTGCCGAGCTCAGGCGTCGGCGGGTCGCGAACCTGGTGGAGAAGCTTCCCCCGCTGCCCGATTTCTCGTCGTTCCACGAGGCCTTCCGCACGGACGCCGACCCGACCACGCGGGAGGGCAACCTCTTCCGGGCATTCCATCGCTCGAACGACCCCTCGCAGGTTCGGTACATGCCGCTGGACGCCGATCTGCGTGCGAAGCTCGCCGCGGGTGACACGCTCGTGTCGGCGTCGTTCGTCACACCGTACCCGCCGGGCTTCCCGGTGCTGGTGCCGGGGCAGACGCTCTCCGAGGAGATCGTGCACTACCTGTCGGCGGTGGACGTGAAGGAGATCCACGGATACGACCCGGAGCTGGGCCTCCGGCTGTTTACGGCAGAGGCTCTGGAGGGCCGATGAAGCAGATCCTGAGGGGCCTGTCCGAGATCCGCGGCTACTTCTTCCGCGACGAGACGCCGACCTGGTACATCTGCGCCACGCCGTACACGCTGCTGGGCATGGACGAGTGGGTGCGGGGTTTCCGCTTCGTCTCGTACGCGGACTGCTTCGACGGGCGGCACCCCCGGGTCTTCGTCCCTCCGCAGGACATCGACGAGACCTTTCCCTACGAGCTGCTCGAGGACATGAACAACGACCTGCTGCGGCGCGCGGACGTGCAGGCGCACATCCGGCGTTTCGGCCCCGGGCGAGCGCTGTTCATGATGTTCGACGACACCACGCGCGCGCTCGCGGCCGACCTCGACCTGGATCTGATTCTTCCCGAGGCGCACCTGCGGCGCATGGTCGACGACAAGGTCGAGGCGACCCGCATCGGGGACCGGGCCGGCGTCCCCAGCGTGCCGAACGCGCTCGGTCGCGCCGGCAGCTGGAGCGAGTTGCAGGCGCTCGCGAAGGGGCTGGGCCCCGACCTCGTCGTGCAGACTCCGTTCGGCGACAGCGGTACCACCACGTTCTTCGTCTCGTCCGAGTCCGAATTCGACCGCTACGCGGGCGCGATCGTCGCCGAGCCCGAGATCAAGGTCATGAAGCGCATCCGACCCGTGCAGGCGGCCATCGAGGGGTGCGTCACGCGGCAGGGCACGATCGTGGGGCCGCTCATGACGGAGGTGATCGGCTTCGACGAGCTGACCCCGTTCCGTGGCGGGTGGGCAGGCAACGAGGCGACGACCGGCGCGTTCACCGACGCGCAGCGCCAGGCCGCGAGCAAGGGGACAGCCCGGTTCGGTGACGCGCTTCGTGCGCTCGGCTACCGCGGGTACTTCGAGATCGACTGGCTCATCGACCAGGACACGGACGAGGTCTACCTGGGCGAGGTCAACCCGAGGCTGAGCGGGGCCAGCCCGCTCACCAACCTGGCGGCCTTCGCGCACGCCGACGCGCCGCTCTTCCTCTTCCATCTGCTGGAATACTCGGGCGTCGAATTCGAGCTCGACGTCGATCGTATGAACACGCGCTGGCGCGATCCCGACAACCTGGACGACTGGAGTCAGCTCATCCTCAAGCGGACCGAGGACTCGACGGTCCGTCTCACCGGGGCGCCTCAGAGCGGCGTCTGGCGTCTGGAGCATGACGGGAGCGCGACCTTTCTCTTCCCGCAGACGCACCGGCGCACCGTCGACGGCGAAGACCAGGCGTTCTTCCTCCGGATTCCGAGGGTGGGGGACCGGGTGAACTTCGCCGACGACCTCGGCATCCTCGTCTTCCGCGGGCGCACGATGACCGAGGACGGCGGGCTCACCGACCGGGCGAACGCGTGGGTCAATGCGATCCGCCGCCACTTCGAGGGGGAGCCGGTCTAGTCGTCAGGCCTCGATCGGCTCGAGCGCGGGCACGTCCGACGGTCTCAGGAGTGCGGGGACGACGTACGCGAGCGTCGCCGTCGCGAGCGAGGTCAGGTACGGGTAGGGCAGGTCGAGGAGGTAGGCGCCGACGACCCAGCTGCTCACACCCACGAGCAGGGCCGCCACCGCGCTCCGTGCGTCCCCGAAGCGAGTGAAGAGGCCGAACATGACGACCACGACGATCCCCGAGCTCCCGAACGCCGAAGCCTGCTCGACCAGCTCGTAGACGCGCTCCGCCCGAAACGCCATGAGGTACGCCAGCACGCCGAACACGGCGACGAAGCTGCGCGCCACCAGCACTTTCTGCCGTTCGGTCAGGCCCGGGCGCACCTGCACCACGATGTTGTGCGATACGAGCCCGGCAGCCACCAGGAGCGCGCTGTCCACGGTCGACAGGATGGCGGAAACCAGCGCGCCGGAAAACATGACGGCCAGGAAGGTCGGCAGGTAGCGCTCGGCGAGGACCGGCAGGATCTGCTCGGACTCCGTGAGGCCCGGCACCAGCACCGACCCTATCAGCCCCATGACTACGGGCAGGAGGCCGATCATCAGGTAGGCGCCGCCCGCGACGATCGTGGCGTTTCGGGCCACGGCGGCGGAGCGGGCTGCGATGATCCGCGCCACGACCTCGGCGGCCACGAGCGAGCCGACCACGGGAATGGCCCAGTCCTCGACGATCGCGAGGACCGGCCGGGTTCCGTCGCCGAACGGGCGCAGCATATCCGGGTCGACCGTGGCCAGCACGGCGAAACCCTCCGCCCGGAAGATCGCCCAGAACATCGCCCCGAGTCCGAAGAGGAGTGCGATTCCCTGAACCATGTCCGTCCACGCGTCGGCCAGCAGCCCACCGAAGATCGTGTACGCGATCACGATGGCCGCGGCGAGCGTGACGGCGATCTCGAGCTCGAACCCGGACGCCGCGGAGAGCACCTGCCCGAAGGCGCGGATCTGCGCGGCCGCCCAGAAAAGCGACGTCGGCACCATCAGCACCACGGCGATGCGCTCGACGACGGGGTCGAAGCGAATGCGGAAGAGGTCGGCGAGCGTGGTGAGCTTCAGGCGCCAGAGCGGAATCGCCAGCAGGACCCCCGTGAGCACGATGCAGAGGCCATAGCCGAACGGGTCCGCCGAGCCGCCCGAGAGTCCCTCGCTGTAGACGGCTCCCGCGGCTGCGATGCACGTCTCCGCCCCGAACCAGGTCGCGAAGACCGTGAACGTGGCGAGCACGGGACCGAGCGACCGTCCGGCGACGAGGTAGTCGTCCTCGGTCACGATCCGGCGCGACGCGACGATGCCGATCACGAGCTGGAGGACGACGTATCCGGCGATGCCGGCGAGCAGCGGTGTCAGCGCGTCACCTCGGGCTGAGAACTGGTGGGCTGAACCCCGGCGAAGCGGGGCGGGGGCGGGAAGGTCCATTCTGGCGCCGGGCGCCGGAACCGTGCAAGCTCCCTGCTGGCTCTGATCCTTCCGGAGGCTCGACATGAATCGCTCTACCGTACTGCCCGTGTGTCTCGCTCTGTGGGCGGTCGTCCTGCCGCTCGAGGCGCAGGAGATCCATCGCTATGTGCGCTATGAACAGGGAGGGGGGGTGCAGTGGGGGGAAGTCGTCGGCGAGGCGGTTCATGAGCTCACGTCCGCGCCCTACGCCGGTGGGACGCCCACGGGCCGCACGACCGCGCTGTCGAGCTTGACCCTCAGGGCGCCCGTGGAGCCGACGCAGATCTTCATGACCGCCTACAACTTCCGCAGTCACATCACCGGGGAGCCCGCAGAGTATCCGGGTCTCTTCCTCGTGCCGCCGTCGTCCATCATCGGGACGGGCCAGGACATCGTCCGTCCGCCCGAGTCGACGAATCTTCACTACGAAGCCGAGATGGTGGCGGTCGTTGGCAGGGAAGCGCGCAACGTGCCGCTCGGTGAGGCGCACGAGTACGTGTTCGGCGTCGCGGCCGGCAACGACGTCAGCGAGCGCGACTGGCAGCGAGACGACATCCAGTGGAGCCGGGCGAAGGGGAGCCGCACCTTCAACGTGGTCGGGCCGCATCTCGTGACCGGGCTCGACTACGCGGACCTCGAGATCGAGGGGCGACTCAACGGCGAGCGCGTCCAGGGGCAGAACACGTCGGACCTGATCTTTTCCATCGACTACATGCTCCACTACATCTCGCAGTACTTCACGCTGCATCCCGGCGACCTGATCTGGACCGGGACGATGGGGTCGACCCGGGCCATGGAGCCCGGCGACACGTATGAGGTGGAGGTGGAGGGCGTGGGCGTGATCCGCAACACGGTCGTGCAGGGCAGGTGAGCGGCGCGCAGGTTGTCTCCGTGATTTCTTCGTTCCGGAGACGCGACATGCGACGACGTCGAATCTCAGGTGCCCCATGGCCGGCACCGGTCGCGGCCCTCGTGTTCCTGGCGCTTCCGGGCCTGCAGGGCTCATCGTCACGAACGACGCCCAGCGCTCGGTGACGATCAACCCGTAGTTCTGCCTCCTACCGCCCGCTCAGCTCCGCCTTCGCGTCCTCGATCAGCTTCGCCCACTGACCCTGCTCGGCCGGATCCCAGACTGCGAGCATCGTAGCGCGCGCCTCCTCCTCCGAGACGCCCTCGGAGAGCGTCCGGTACAGGTAGACGAAGGCCGAGGCGCGCATATTCGCGAAGCAGTGAACGTAGACCTTCTGGTCCCTGTACGCCTCCATGACGCCGAGGAACTTTCGGACGTCACCGACCTTCGGCTGCTGCCAGTCGACGGGAATATGCACGTACGAGAGCCCGCTCTGTGCCACGAGGAAGCCTTCCTGTCCGTTCCGCGCCTCGTCTGCGATGGCGAGGTTGATGACCACCTCGTAGCCCTGCTCCGCGATGAGCGGAATCTGGTCGTACCCGATCTGGCCGGAGGATGCGAGACGGTCGGAGACGATCTGGAAGTTTCGGACGGTCTCGAGGGGCGGGGGGGCGGGGTCTTGGGCCGCGAGCGGCATGGCGGTGGCGGCGAGGAGGAGCGAAAGCGTGTAACGCGACGGGGGGCGGCAGATCATGCGGGACTCGTGCGTTTGGGATTGGCGGCGGTGAAGAGGGCCATCGGCGCAAAAGGAATAGGCCAGCGGCGGCCCAGGAGTTCCGGCCGCCGCCACCGGGTGGACACACCTCGTCCGAGCGCGCCAAGCCTCCCGGCGGAAGTCGACGCTCCGGGCGTGCGCCGAGGCGAGCCTCAGCGCTCGTCGGTCGCCCGGCCTCCGACCCGGAAGCGGTGCTTGCTCTGCCTCAGGATCTCCAGCACGCGCATCTTCACGCTCGGCGCCGGCAGCTGGGCCCAGTAGAGCTTCCGCGCGTCCGTGCTCAGCGACCGTTTGTAGCGGACCGAGCGCGGCTCGCCCCCGAGGAAGTCGTACTCGGCCAGACCGCGCTCGAGGCAGGCTTCGATCGACATGCAGTGCGAGACCAGGCCCGGCTTGAGCCGGGCGTCCTCCTCGTACCGGAAGCCCGACTGGAGGAAGTGCACGCGGCCCCGGCAGACGAGATGATACAGCATGCCGATGGTGTGGTCGCCTGCCCGGACCCGCGCGATCTCGATCTCTAGGTCGCCGCCGCCGTCGGTCCGCTCGGCGCGCCCGCGCTCGATCAGCCGCTCGTGGAATCTCCGGGCGTCGGGCCCGAAGGCGCCGCCCTCGCCCCGGGCTTGCCAGACCGCTTCGTGCAGGTCGACGAGGTCGGCCAGCCACTGCAGCGTCTGATCGGCGCCCTGCGCCACCTCGAGTACGAGGTCGCCGTACCGCCGGGCGTACAGGCGCATGCTGCGCCGGATCTGCGATCGGGTGTTGGAAGACAGCACGCCGAGGTAGCCGCCTCCGGCCGCCCTCACCCGCGCCAGGTCCACGTACGGCGACTCGCTTCGGACGGAGCCCGACGCGAGGCCCGGCCACCGGGATCGGAGCTCGTTGAAGAGCTCATCGCGCACGCCGTCCATCATGCATTCGTCCGTGCCGGTGTCGAGCAGAAGCTCGACGACATCGTCCAGCACGGCCGCTCTGTGCTCCGGACGTGTCAGAACGTCGTTGTGCTCGGGCATCACGGCGAAGCCGGGCGTGTTGAGATGCGTCCGGGTCACGCGAAACGGGCCGGCGCGCCCGACCTCGGGTGCGAGGACGAGACATCCGACCGGCTCGCCGCCCCCGTCTCTCCAGACGATGGCCCATGCCCCCGCGCGCACCCCGAAGCATTCCAGCCAGGTCTCGACCCACGACGGGCTGAGGAACGCCGACGACTCGGACGTGGCGTCGAACAGGCCGCGCCATGCTGGACCAACCGAATCCCAGACGTCCCCGCCCATGGGGATCACGTCCCGGACCAGGCCGGAGCGCAGACGGGTCGATGGGGTGAGCGGGCTGTTCGGCACGTGGGGCGGCGATGTGTCAGGTGACGATTCGGTCCGTACAACATGCCGGGGGCGGGAGCGGAATCCCAGTGCGGTGGCTGGCGGCGCTCGTACCCGCGCTGCACGACCACCCAGCTAGAAACAGGGGTCCGGAGCCGCATGGCCCCGGACCCCCACCTGAGTATCGAACGCGCGGCAGCCTACTCCGGCTTGAACCCCTTTACGTGCTCGACGAGCTCGTGGATCTGGTCGTCGCTGTACATGGCGCCCCAGCCGACCATGAGAGGCGAGCGCCCGACGGCCGCGCCGCCCTCCTTGATCACCTTGAAGATGTGCTCGTCATCGCGGGTCTCCCAGAATGCGACGTCCGCGAAGCTGGCAGGGCGCGGATCAAGTGCCATGCCGGCGGGCCCGTCACCCATCCCGGTCGAGCCGTGGCAGGTGGAGCACACCGTATTGAAGGTCGCGGCCGCGTCGAACGCGGCCGGGGCGGGAGCCGCCGCCATGGGTTCAGCCGCCGGGGTGGTCGAAGGTGCATCCGCCGCGGGCTCGCTGCCACCGCAGGCCGCGAGCATCCCGGCCAGGGCAAATACCGAAAGTCGCTTCATGTCTAGTTCAGTCCGTTGATCGAGTCGTGCCACGTCCCCACCCATTCCCACAGGAAGAAAGATATTCAAGCGGGGGCGGCACCTGAACAGGTCGACGGGCGCCAGCCGCCCGACGCTGCCTCGATCACGAGCATGGCGACAGACCAGCGGTACGGCCGGCGCGCGTCGAAGGGGATGGTGTTGATGCGTGAAGAGTACGATCGAAGGCTGCGACCGGCACGGACGTCAGCGAGTTGGCGCGTCCCGCCGGCGCGCCACAACTTCAGGAACGCGCCGGGGACCGGCCCTGGCGTCACTGCCACCGGAAACGTCGTCATGCCTCCTTCGCATCTCCCCGCCCGCCGGCTGTCCGCCACGGTCCCCGCGTTCGGCCTCGCCTTCGCCCTGGCCCTGGCCGCGTGCTCCGGGCCGGCCAGCCCGGAGCCGCTCCGCATCGCGGTCGCCTCGTACCAGCACGAGACGTGCACGTTCTGCCCCGGGGGCGACATCGGGATCGACGACTGGCAGCGCCACCTCGCCGGCGACGAGGTCCTGACCTCCGGCCCCTACGTGCGGGGCTTCGTGGCACAGGCAGAGGACTACGGCGACATGGAGCTCGTCGGTCTGCGCTCGCCCGTGGACGTCTTCGGGGGCTCCTCGCGGAGCTGGAACACGAAGGAGTCGTTCGACGTCTTCGTGGATGCGATGACCGAGGACCTGCGCGCCGCGATGCCCGTCGACGGCGTGTATCTGGCGCTCCACGGCGCTATGGCGGTCCGCGACGTTCCGCGGCCCGAGGCGGAGATCGCGCGTCGCGTGCGGGAAGTCGTCGGACCCGACGTGCCGATCGCCGGGTCCTTCGACCTGCACGGCAACGAGGACGAGGCATTCCTCGAGCACGCGGACTTCGCCTTCGTCACCAAGCGCTATCCCCACTACGACGCGGGCATCCAGGGCGCACGCGCGGCCCGCGCCATCCATCGCGTGGCGCGAGGGACCTACAACCCGGTGAGCGCGACCCGCAAGCCTGGCATCATCACGGCGACCGTGCACCAGTGGACGGGGCAGTCGCCCTCCATGGACATCATGGAGCGGGCGCGGCGCTGGGAGGCCCGGGAGCCGGACGTCTTCGTGAGCGTCTTCTACGGCTACCCTTGGTCGGACGTGCCCGACGTCGGCGCAACCGTGCACGTCATGACCAACGGAGACCAGGCCCTGGCCGACGAGATCGCCGACGACATGAACGACTTCATGTGGCGCGTGCGGGAGGACTTCGCCGTGGGATCGTACCCGCTGCCGGACGAGGCGGCGCGGATTGTCGCGCGCGCCGTCACCGCGGGCGAGACCCCGGTGGCGGTGGGCGACCACAGCGACCGGCCCGGAGACGCGACGCACATCCTGCGTGCGTTCGAGGCGGTGGGAATCGGAAGGACACTCCACGGTGCGATCAGCGACCCGACGGTTCTCGAGTCGCTGGCCGGCGCCGGAGCCGCGCCAGGCGATCCCTTCGACCAGGCCGTCGGTGGATTCACGCCGTCGGGCGGGACGCCGGTCCGGATCACGGGAACGCTCCTGTATCTCGGCCCTTGGCAGGGATACGAGACCGTGGCGGTGGTGGGCTACGGCGAGGGCAGCGCGGTTATCGTGGTGCCCGCCTACACGCAGATCACCGACCCGGAGGCCTTCCGGTTCGGCCCCCTGGATCCGGGAGACTTCGACGTCTTCGTGCTCAAGTCGCGCGTGCATTTCCGGCGCGGCTTCGACGAGACGGGTTTCGCGCGCACCATCGTCGTGGTGGAGGCGCCAGGTCCGTTCGTCGGCACGACGTACCTCGACGCGCTTCCATGGGAAAACGTGGATCTCTCCTTGCTCTATCCCTACGGTACGCCGCCCGGGCGCTGAGCGTTGGTTCCTCTCTCCTTCCTGCTCTTCGGGCTCGCCGGCCTCTGGGCCGGCACGCTGCTCGCCGTGCGCGGCGCGGTGGGCCTGAGCGAGAGGTTCGGGCTGTCACACGGCTTCGTGGGGCTCGCCGTCCTCGCCATCGGGACGGACCTGCCGGAGCTGGTGGTCGCCGTGGGCGGGGGGATCAGGGAGATTCAGGGGGTCGACGCGTCTGGGATGATCACGGGCGCGGCGGTGGGCAGCGCCATCGTGCAGGGGAGCCTCGTGCTCGGGATCGCCGGACTCTTTGGGTACCTGCCCTCCGGGCCGAGGATGGTTCGGCGAGACGGGGTCGCGCTCGTGCTCGCGCTCGCGCTCGCCGCGGCGCTCTGGTTCGACGGGTCGGTGAGCCGGGTCGATGGCGCGGTGATGCTGCTGGCCTACGGCCTGTACTTCGGCACGCTGTACCGTACCGAACAGGTCGAGGAAGAGGTGTCCGAGCTGCCTCCGCCTGGACGCCTGAGCGCGACGCAGGCAACCGTGGCGGGGCTCGTGATCGTGGCCGGAAGCGCGCATCTGGTGCTCGAGGGCGGGCTCGCGCTCGCGGAACTCCTGCGCCTCGACCAGACGCTCCTGGCCGTGATCTTCGTGGGGGCCGGCACGAGCCTTCCGGAACTCGCCCTGTCGATCCGCGCCGTCACCGAACGCCATGGCAGTCTCTCCGTCGGCAACGTCATCGGCAGCAACATTTTCGATCTTCTGGTGCCTGTCGGCGTCGGGGCCGCGCTGCACCCGCTGCGGGTCGATCGCGGGATCCTCGTCTTCGACCTGCCCGCTGCCGCGGCCGTGATCGCCGCGCTCCTCGTGTTCCTCGTGCGTCGCAAGGGGATTCAGCGTCACGAGGCGTTCGCGCTGCTCGTTCTGTACGTGGCGTACGTCGCACTTCGCGTGGGCAGCGCCTGACGATCAGGACGGGCCGGAGAGCGGGGCCATCGTGTGGCGCGGTTGGTCCCGGTTCGACATGACGCGGGCGCTGACGAACCCCGACGTGATGGCGAAGGCTATCGACCGGGCGATCGCGAAGATGTTCGAGGGATTCCGGAGCGGTGGAGTCGGACGGCCCGGCGCAGGGACCGGGGAGAATCCCCACAGGAGGCTTCCACCGCCTCCTGACACCCGCGCGGAGGCTGAGGTGCACACCTTTCTCTACAGGCTCGTGCGGTCGGGGCGGCCGACCTGCGGGGAGTCTCGAGAAGGACTCAGGGAGGTGCAGCCATGACCGCTCAGCATGCGGTGCCCCGCTACGACGACAGCGATTCTGCCAACAATCGTCTCAAGGGACGCTTCCGGGCGCTGTTCTGGAGCTCGATCATTGTCGCGACGACCGTCCATTTCGGCGCCTTCGTGTATTGGCCGGAGCTGACCGCGGAGGACTTCTCCGTCGAAGTGGAAGAGCTGATGGTGTTCGAGCTCCCTCCGGAGATCGAGGTGCCCCCGCCGCCCAAGGCCATTGCCAGACCGGCAACGCCCGTCATCGCGACCACCGAGGTTAACGAGGACATCACGATCGCCCCGACGACCTTCGCCACGAATCCGGTGGACGCGCTGCCGCCGCCACCGCAGCTCGAGGAGAAGGTGGTCGCGATCGAGGACGCGCCACGCTTCACACCGTTTACCGTGGCACCCGAGATCCTGAATCGCGGTGAGATCATCACCGCACTGTCGCGCGCGTATCCCCCACTGCTGCGGGACGCGGGGATCGGCGGAGTCGTGAAGGTCTTCTTCTTCATCGACGACACCGGCGTGGTCCGCAGTACGCGTGTTCAGGAGACGTCCGGGTACGAGCAGCTGGATAACGCGGCGCTCGCCGTGGCGAGCCTCTACCGCTTTTCGCCCGCCCTCAACCGCGATGCCAAGGTCCCGGTGTGGGTCGCTTTTCCGGTCGAGTTCAAGGTGATCCGCTAGCGAGCAACGCGATTCGCCCCGGAGATCTTCGGCGAGCCGCTCGGGGTCTTCCCGGCGGCTCGTTCGCGTCCCATGTTGGCGACCTCGGGGCGAAGGGATGTCGGCTCCGCTTCGTGACCGGCCCGTCGCAGCGATCCACGAACCTCAGGAGTGCAGACGCATGTCGACCAGAACGTTCCTTTCGGGGATGGCAGCCCTCGTCGCAGTCGTGGCCATGGCGGCCGAGGCCCAGGCCCAGGATCCGGCGACGCGCTTCGGGCGCTGGCAGATGGACTCGGACAATCCTCCGCCTTTCATCAACATCATGACGTACGAGCCGTGGGGTGACGGCGGCATGTCCATCAAGGTCGAGGCGACCAACGCGCGTGGCGAAGATTCGGCGTGGGGCTACAACACGCTGTTCGATGGCGAACTTCGCGAGGTGTGGGGGCAGGAGAACGCGGAGACCGCGGTCGAGTGGGTGGACGCCCGCACGACGCGCATATCCAATGCCCGCGGCGGCCGGGTCACCCAGGTGATCATCAATACGCTGTCCGAAGACGGGAACACGATCAGCAACGAGTACGTGCGCCTCGACGAGAACGGAAAGGTCACCGGCGTCAGCCACGCGGTATATCGCAGAATGCGCTAGCCGCGTTGCCGGCGGCTCCCGGTCTGCCCCCGTTCGCCTGATCCCCCGGTTCACCATGCGCCGCTCCCCGATCCATTCCTTCGCCGTCGCGTTCCTCGCGACGGTGCTCCTCGTCCCGTCCCCGTCCCTCGCCCAGTCCGGCCCGGATCTCGAGGCGATCGCGTCCTGGGTCGTTCCCGACGTTGTGACCGGCTACGAGACGCGCCTGGCGCCGGCCCTCGCGACCGGAATGCCAGGGTGGTCTGTGGACGCCTGGGGCAACCTGGTTCGCGTCGTGGGCTCGGGGTCGCCTCGACGGATCGTGGCCTGTGCGCTCGACCGGCCGGGGCTGTCGGCCAGCCAGATCACCGATGACGGGTACCTGCGCGTGCACCGGATCGGACGGGGCTCTCGCCACCCGCTTTGGGACCAGGCCTTCGAGGCGCAGCAGGTGCGCGTGCTCACCCCTGCGGGGCCCGTGGCGGGGGTCGTCGCCCGGAGCAACGGCCACTTCGCGCAGCAGCATCGCCGAGAGACGGCGGTCGTCGGGGCCGACGATCTCTGGGTCGACGTTGGTGCCGCCTCCCGCGCGGACGTGGAGGCACTCGGCATCGGCCTTCTCGACCCCATCGTGCGGCACCTTCCCGCCTGGGCGATCGCGGGGGCGGCTGCTGGCCCGGATGTCGGTCGACGCGCCGGGTGCGCGGCCGTGGCGTCGGTCGCCGAGTCCATGGCGGCCTCCGGGCGGAGCGGAGGCGGGGAGACGCACTTCGTGATGAGCGCGCAGGAGGGCTTCGGCTGGGTGGGCCTGTCTTCGTACGTCGCGCGCGGGGGCGCGTTCGACGCGCTGACGATCCTCGCGCCGGGTGCGGACGCCGCCGAGGCGGAGGTGCGACCCGCCGCGGCGTTCGGTCGGGCCGGAGAGGTGCTGCAGCGGGCCGGCCTCGCGTCGGCTCGGTGGGTGGCCCCCGAAGTCCGCTCCCCGGGCGCGCACATGGAGGTGATCGCCGGGCCCGAGGCCACGCGACTCCTTCACGAAGCCGCCGTCGCAGCCGGGCGCTCGGACGCGTCGGGCGTGCGCTGGATGGCCGCACCCGCGCGCGTACCCCTCGCCTCGGCTGCGACTGGGGACGTTGCCCTCGCGGCGGCTGCGTCGATGCTGAAGGAGCTCGTCGAGCTGTACGGGGTGTCGGGGCACGAGTGGGCGGTGCGCAGGTACGTACTCGAGCACCTGCCGGCGTGGGCACGCGACCGAGCCGTCGTCGACGACATCGGCGACATCTGGGTCGCGGCGGGCCCGGATCGCGACACCACCGTCTTCATGGCGCACATGGACGAGGTGGGCTACGAGGTCGCGTCGATCGCCGCGGATGGAACGGTCACCCTCCGGCGTCAGGGCGGGGCGGTGTCTTCTGCGTGGGAGGGCCAGACCGCGCTTCTGCACTTCGATCCGGCGGGGGCACCGAGCACGCAGAATGCCGACGGGGCGGACACGTCGAGTCGGTGGAAGGACGAGTCGATGCGCGCGACCGCGCCGCGGGCTCCGTTGCGAGGTGTCTTCCTGACGCGCGACGACGCGGACCGAAAGGACCCGGGCGAGGACCGGGCATGGTTCGGGATGGACCGGGCCGCGATGGAGGCGGCCGGCGTGCGCCCCGGCCTCCAGGTGACGAGCTTGAAGGAGGGACTTCGACTGGGGCAGCACCGCTTCGTCGCGCGCGCCCTCGACGATCGGGCCGGCACGACCGCGCTCCTCATGGCCATCAACGGGATCGACCCCGACGCGCTGCCCGGCAAGGTCATCTTCGCCTGGTCCGTACACGAGGAGGGCGGGCTCACGGGTGCCGGCGCGATGGCCAGCCGCTTCGGGAGCACGACGCGGCGCATCTACTCGATCGACACCTTCGTGTCGTCCGACACGCCGCTCGAGTCGCCGCACTTCGCGTACGCGCCGCTCGGAAACGGGCCGGTTCTGCGCGCCACCGAGAACTCCGGGGTGTCGCCCGACGCGGAGCGTGCGCGGGTCCGCCGGGCCGCGCGCGATGCCGGCATCGAGCTTCAGATGGGCCTCACGCAGGGCGGCACGGACGGCACACAGTTCACCTTCTGGGGCGCCCCGAACCAGGGACTGTCATGGCCCGGCCGCTACAGCCACTCGCCCGGCGAGGTCCTCGACCTGCGAGACCTGGTGCGGCTGGGCGACCTCATCCGGGCGGTGGCGACGGCGGGCGAGCGCTGACCTTCCCGCGGGCCTGACACCGCGGCCCGCGCGGGGTGCCCGGAGGTTCGCGCCGCGCGGCGCGCACGGGGGCCGCCCGGGCCGGGTCACCTCCCTGCGTGCGGGCACCCGTCGTTCGATGTCGGTGCGGTCCCGCTCCCGCGCGGCGGACATTACCTTGTCCGGGTCCGAACCGCGTGCAGATCGTGTCCTCCGGCGGTACATGTTCAAGACCGGTTACATCCTGAACCCCAAGGCAGACCTAGTCTGGTTCCTGGGGCTCCCTTTCTTCGCCGTGGCGCTGGCCCTGGGTTTTCAGGCCTGGCTCCCGTACGTGGCGATCGCCTCCATCAACCTCTGGATCACGATCCCGCACCACTACGCCGGGTGGGTCCGCTCCTACGGCATGCCCGACGTCTGGGACCGCTTCAAGGACCGTCTCATCATCGGGCCGGTGGCGATCGTGGGATTCACGGTCCTCGGTCTCCAGTTCGCTCCCATCACGCTGCTTCTGCTGGTGACCGCGTGGGACCACCAGCACAGCATCATGCAGCAGCACGGCCTCGCGCGGATCTACGACTTCAAGGCGGGCGCGGGCCTCAGGAACACTCGGCGCTACGACCTCGCGCTGCACTGCGTGCTCTACGCGTACATGTTCCTGAACGCTCCCATGTTCAGGTTCCTGTGGATCCGCGAGCTGCACCGGATGCGCGTGCCCCTGTCCGTGGACTTCGTCAGCGGGCTCCTCGCCCTGAGTCAGGTGGTGCTCGTCGGCTACCTGATCGTCTACGGCTGGCACCTGGTCCAGACGTACCGGCAGGGCGCGGTCATCAATCCGTTGAAGTACGCGTTCATCGCCGCGAGCTACTTCCTGTGGTACTTCGTCGCCTGGCACACCAACTCGATTCTGCTCTACGCCGTGGCGCACCGCCTGATGCACGGCGTCCAGTACATGGTGATGGTGTACTCGTTCATGCTGAAGAGCCGGGCGAAGGGTACGTTCCGAGAGGGCTTCTGGACGAAGCTCACGGGACCGGGCAATCTCAAGTGGTTTCTGGCCGGTGGCGTCGTCTACGCGGTGGCGTTCCAGCTGGTCATCAACCGGCCGCTCGACGAGTTCGGCTTCGGAGTGGTCAACTTCGCTCCGTACCCGGCGATTCCGGAGTTCGGCATTCCGGCGCTCGACTACTCGAGCGGATACGCGCTGTTCTCCCAGATGATGATCTACGCCTACGGCCTGATGCACTACTATCTGGACTCGTTCATCTGGAAGGTCTCGGACAGACAGACCCAGTCCGGTCTCTGACCCGGTCCCGCTCATGGCACTCGCGCCCGACGATGCTCCCTGGTACCGCCGCTTCCGGATGCTGCTCGGGATCTACGTGATCGCGATGGTCTTTGGAATGCGGGAGTTCGTGCTGGCCAGAAACCGCCCCGCCGTCGACCCCGAGACGGAGGAGTGGTCGCGCATGGCGGATGTGGTGGCCCGGATCAATCCGGGCGACGTCGATACCGACTACCTCCTCGCCCTCGAAGCGCTGAAAGCGGGCGACGTGGCGGGCTTCCGGCGCCATCTCGAGACGGCGCTGCTCGACAAGCACGCGAAGCACAACGACATCATTCTGCGGGCGTACGCCCAGCACCTCTTCACCACCAACGCCGACTACAGGCAGGTGAACGAGTGGCTCAACCGGTGGCGCATGAACCACCCGGCCTCGGGCGAGGGTTTCGAGATCCCGCTCGGCTCGGGACCCTCGGGGCCCGCCGACGAGGTCGCGCTGCAACGGGAGTTCGACGCGGTCGACTGGCTGCTGCGCCACGAGCTGGTTCCGCCGTCGGGTGACGTGAGCCCCCAGTGGCGCGTCGTGGTGTACTTCCGGCCGGCCATGGAGATCGACATCCGTGAGGCGGTGGCCGCGGTTTCGATCCTCGCGCTGCCGCCAGCCCAGCGCGGGCAGTTCCGCGTGACGTGTCTGTCCCTGGAGAACTGCCAGCGCGTACCGCGCTGACGGGCGCCGGCCTCCACGGAGGCAGGCCGGCGCCCCGGGTTCGCGGTGTTCAGCCGCCCACGAGCCGGGAGCTGAGCGTGGTGGGCGTCATGAGCTTGTAGATCGGCGCCAGCGGGGCCTCCGAGTCGCCGGCCGTGGGCCGGGGCACCCACGCGTCCATCCGGTTCCAGTACACGACGTTGTCCTGGGTCTCGACCTCGAGCATGTGGGCCGCAAGGCGGCCGAGGTACTGCGCGGTCGGAACGAGGTACGTGCCGACGGGGAAGTCCATGGTGCGGTCGACCACCTCGCCCACCTGGATGCGCGTGACCGCTACGTGGTTGTACTGCTCTTCGTGCTGGACGCCGGAGACGGTGTACGCCTGGACTTCCAGCGACGCGGGTGCGGTGAGCTGCTCCACCGTGATCCCGTGTCGCCGTAACAGCGCCACGGCGTCCTCCGCGTCACGCGGCAGAAGGTAGGCCCACGGCCGATCACGGAGACGGGTCGCGACGGGCTTTTTCATCAGCCGGGCGCCCGTCACGTGCACGGTGTCGACGGGCGTGCCCGGCGGGTCGTTGAACCCTCCGCCCCGGACGAGCAGGTAGTCGACCGGTTCGTCTTCGGCCGCGTACTCCATCTCGACCGCGATCTGGCCGCGCGGCGCGGCACCCATGGCGACCGTCTCGGCTCGTGCCGCCTCCACCGTGCCGACCAGGTGGTCGTCGTTCGCTACCACCCACTCGAGAACCGCCAGGTAGCCGAGGTACCCTGCGCGCGCGCCCGTCTCGAGCGCCTGCTGGGGCGCCTCGAAGAGGATCCCGACGCTGTTCACCATGCCGCCGTAGTTGCGCCCGATGCGCACCTCCGACCCCCCGGTGTTCCACTCCTGCTCGTCCCCGCGCTGGTAGTACCACGCGCTCATGCCCTCGCCCCCGAGCCGGGCGTCGATCGCCGGGAAGATCTCGTCGTCACAGATCAGTGTGAGCTCGATGGCGGCATCGTAGTGGCTCGTGCACTGGTAGTTGAGGTTGTAGGGACGGGCGCCGCCGTTGTGGCCGTCGACGAAGAGGTGCGGGCGCCAGCGGCCGATGAGGTTCTGGACGTATCCCTGGATGGTCGGGTGCTCGAGTTTCACGTAGTCGCGGTTGAGGTCGATGCCCCACGCGTTGCCCCTCTGGCCTCCGGCGCTCGCCTCGAATCCGTCCGGGTTGATCTGCGGCGCCACGAGGACCGTTACCCGGTCGAGCAGCGCGTTGGCGGGCGTGCCGGGGGTGGCGAGGTCGCGCATGAGGATCATGAGCCCCTCGCGGAACGTACGCTCTCCGCCGTGCACGTTCGCGGCGAGGAGGACGATCGGTCGGTCGAGCGCCATCGCCTCCCAGGGCTCGCTCACGAGCGGCTTGCTGAAGATCGCGTACGGCAGCTGACGCCCCTGACGGGTCTCGCCGTAGACCCCCAGGCGCATGTCGGCGCTCATCGCTCGCAGCGCCTCGAGATACGACCACATCTCGGCGTGTCGCGTGTGCGCGCTGAAGCCGTTGGCTTCGGCGGCCGTCCGGGGGTACCCGTCCGCCACGGCTTCCCAGCGCACCTGAGCCTGTCCGGGTCGTGGGAGCACGAGGCTCGCCACTGCGACGAGCGCGACGGGGAAGAGCGAGCGCCACGAGGGCAGGATCGGGGTCATGCGGTGCGAAACGGGTCTGGGCTTCATGGGGAGGTTCCGAGGAGGGGACGCGTCACGTTCGGCGGAAGATGCATAGATTCCGTCTTTCGACGGATTTGTACAGGAGCGTTCGATGAAGGGTGCCATTGTCGTGAGCCGACCGGGCGGGCCGGAGGTGCTCGAATGGGTCGACCGGGACCCGGGTCTTCCCGGGGCCGGAGAGGTTCTGGTCCGGCACACGGCGGTCGGACTGAACTTCATCGATGTGTATCATCGTACAGGACTCTACCCGCAGCCGCTGCCCTTCACGCCCGGTGCGGAGGCGGCCGGCGTGGTCGAGGCCGTCGGCGAGGGTGTCGACGACCTGTCCGCGGGGGACCGCGTCGCCTACACGAGCAACGGCCCCATCGGATCGTACTGCGAAGCCCGTGTGCTCCCGCGCCGGCGCCTCGTCCGCTTGCCGGAGACGATCCCGGACGACGTCGCCGCCGCGGTGATGTTGAAGGGTGCGACCGTCGAGTACCTCGTGCGGCGAACGTACCCTGTCCAGGCCGGGGACAACGTACTGCTCACCGCCGCCGCGGGCGGCGTCGGGCTCATCGCCTGCCAGTGGCTCAGCGCCATCGGCGCCAACGTGATCGGGGCCGTGGGCTCGGAGGAGAAGGCCGATCTGGCTCGAGCGAACGGTTGCACGCACACGATCCTGTACCGCGACGAGAGCATCACCGATCGCGTCCGCGAGATCACCGACGGCGCCATGTGCCGTGTCGCCTACGACTCCGTGGGCGCCGCCACGTTCGAACCGTGCCTCGCCTCGCTCGCTCCGCGGGGCATGATGGTCACGTTCGGCAACGCCTCCGGGCCGGTCCCGCCGATCGCGCCGCTCGCACTGGCCCAACAGGGCTCGGTCTTCCTCACGCGGCCCCGCCTCGCGGATTACTACGCCACGCCCCGGGAGACCGCCGACGGCATCGGTGCCCTCTTCGAAATGATCGCGAGCGGGGCGGTGAGCCCCCACATCGGCGCGCGTCACGCGCTGCGCGAGGTACAGGAGGCGCATCGGCATCTCGAGGCGAGGCAGACCGTCGGTTCGACGATCCTCGTCCCGTGAGACCGGGTGTCCGGGTGCTCGCGTCACGCAGCCGTCTCGTTCCCCGGTCCTCGAACCGGAGGCGTTCGGGGACGCCTGCGGTTGACACGTCGCCCGGTGGCGGGCCACTTGATCGTTCCGGCACCGCTCCGATGCGATCCGATCGGTGGAAGGCCGGCCTGGCCCTCAGTAGCGGCGGAGTGTCCGACCGGACGAGGCGCGTTTTCGTACAGGAACCGAAGAGGAAGAACATGACGAAGCCGTGGCTCGTGGCGCTCGGGCTCGCACTCACGACCGCCTCCGTGGGAGAGGCGCAGACCTTCCCGACCGATGATCCGGTCATTCGGCGGATGTGGCAGGAGGGGATGGGAGAGGGCTCGCAGGCTTGGGAGCTCGCGCAGGCGCTCCTCGACTCGATCGGACCGAGGCTCACGGGCTCCCCCCAGTACGCCGCGGCGGGCGACTGGCTCCTGTCGAAGTACGCCCAGTGGGGCATCGACGCCGAGAAGCAGGAGTACGGAACGTGGCGCGGGTGGGACCGCGGCACAACGCACGTGGACCTCGTCGAGCCACGCGTCCGGACGCTGAACGCGACGATGCTGGCGTGGAGCCCGGGGACCGAGGGTCCCGTGGAGGCCGAATTCGTCGCCCTTCCCGTCTTCTCCAGCGACGCGGACTTCGAGGCGTGGCTCCCTCGGGCGCGCGGCCGGATCGTGGGCGTGTCGTATGCCGAGCCCTCGTGCCGGGCGCCGGAATCGTGGGAGGCATTCGCGACGGAAGCGTCGTGGGCCAGCATGCAGCAGCAGCGTGCCCAGGGCCGGCTGGCGTGGGTCCGTTCGCTATCCGCGGCCCTCGGGCAGGGCGGCGGCGGAGCCGAGGGTCGCATGGCACGCCGTCTCGAAGAAGCCGGCGCGGTGGCGATCTTCTCCGCCCAGTGGTCGGACGGATGGGGCGCGGACAAGATCTTCGACGCGGCGACGTCGGAGATCCCCAACGTGCACCTGAGCTGTGAGGACTACGGCCTCGTCATGCGGCTCTCCCAGAACGAGCAGTCACCGAAGGTCCGGCTCGACGCCCGCTCCGAGTTCCTCGGCGACGTCCCGGCGTTCAACGTCGTCGGGATGATCCGGGGCACCGAGCTGCCCGACGAGTACGTACTGCTCGGCGCGCACTTCGACTCGTGGGACGGCGCGTCGGGTGCCACGGACAACGGCACGGGCACGATCATGATGCTCGAGGCCATGCGCATTCTGAAGGCGGCATATCCCGACCCGCGGCGCACGATCGTGGTCGGGCACTGGAGTGCCGAGGAGCAGGGCCTCATCGGCTCGACGGCGTTCGCGGCGGACAACCCCGCGGTCATCGACGGCATGCAGGCGGCCTTCAACCAGGACAATGGCACCTGGCGCGTCGACTACATCCGCATGATGGGCTTCACGGGAGCCGGGGAGCACTTCGCGCGCTGGTTCTCCGCCCTTCCCAGCGAGATCACGGACCACATCGAGCTGGACGTGCCGGGCATGCCGGAATCCGGGGGCAGCGACCATATGTCCTTCATCTGCAAGCCCGTCCCGGCCTTCCGTTTCCAGTCGAATTACCCGGACTACCGGCAGTACACGTGGCATACGGGCATCGACACGTTCGACAAGGTCGTCTTCGACGATCTGCGCAACAACGCGACCCTCGCGGCGATGGTCGCGTACATGGCGTCCGAAGATCCGGACCGGGTCCCACGGGACACGCGCCTCCTGCCCGACACGCGCCCGCAGGGACCGCAGCGCACCACGCTGCGCAACCAGGCGTCAGCCGCGTTCGGCGCGTGGCCAGAGTGCCGTCCGCCCCGGCGCTCGTTCGGAGGCTGACGGAGGGGTGACCGTTCGGGTCGGAAGACCCGGCGGGCCGAAGTGCGACGATGGGCGGACTAAAACGATGGCGGCGGTTCGTAACGCGATCTCTGCGTAGCGAGTCGTAGGGCCGCGGCGCGGGACGGCAACTCAGGCGACGGACCCCGCGCGGCATGGAGCGGGGTCCGGATTGCCGTGGGCGCGGCAGACCCGTAACGTCGCGCCATGCCGCATCTCTCCGCGCGCCTCCGGGCTCGAGCCGGGCGACTCTGCGTCGTCGCGGTCGCGCTCCTCGCTGCAGCGGGCGATGCGTCCGCGCAGCGTGTGCGAGGCGTTCCCGAGGCGCTATTCCGCGAAGTGATGCCGGAGGCCCAGCGCTTCGCCGGGGTGGACGGCGACCCGCCCGTGATCCGCGCCTATCGGACGTCGAGCCAGGGGGCCGAAACCCTCTACGGGTACGTATTTCTTACGTCCGATCTCCCGCCGGAGCAGTTCGGCTACAGCGGCCCGATCGAGGCGCTCGTGGGCATGCGCCCCGACGGCACGCTCACCGGAATCCACGTGACCGACTACATGGAGTCGTACATGCGCAGCATGGGCGACTTCCTGAGCACCCCGGGCTTCCAGGAGCAGTTCGCGGGCAAGCACATCGGTGATCCCTTCCAGCTGTGGGGCGACATCGAGGGCATCTCTCGCGTCTCCATCAGCGTGCGTGCGCTTTCACGCGGTGTGCGCGACTCGGCGCGCCGGGTCGCGGCCGCGTACGGCGATGCGCCGGAATTCGAGGCCGGCGAAGCACTCGTCGACCCGGTCGGCCTTTCCTGGTTCGACCTCCGGCAGCGAGGCTTCGTGCGCCGGTTCGAGGTCACGGAGCCCGGCGAGGGCTCGGCCGGCATCGCGCTCGCATTCATCGAGAACGACCGTCTCGGAGCGTACTACTTTGGAAGCCAGCTCTACGAGCGGGCCCAGGCATCGTCGGCGCGCCGGGGCGGTGCGGACAACCTTATGCTGTATGCCATCGACGGCTCCCGGCTGAGGCTTTTCCGACAGCAGGGCTGGTCGATCGAGCAGGACGGGGACACGACGGCCGTGGATCCGCGCAACGTCATCTCGCTGGGTCTTCCGTCCGGAGGCATCGTTGCGGGCGAGGCCACGATGGTCGGAATCATGCTCGTCGATTCCGCGGTCGACGTCTCGCGACCGTTCACCTTCGTCTACGACCTCGGCGCACTCGGCGTACACGCCCTCGAGTACAGGAGTCAGGAGGCCCGCCGCGCGATCGCGGAGGCGGAAGCTGCGGCGCAGGCCATGGCCATGGCCACCGAGGCTGCCCCCTTGGACGAGGCGCGCGCAGGGGAGGTCGAGGGCGGGCGCGTGGAGCCCGAGCGGGTCGGCGCGGGAGTGGAGCCGGCCGTGACCGACGACGAACCGGGAGCGGTTGAGCCGGAGGCTGCCGTCGCGTCCTCCACGGACGGCGCCCCCGGGGGCGGATCCACGGCGTACGCGGGCGGCGAGCCTCTCGAGCCCCTCGCCCTTCCCGACTTCGTGCTGACGCAGGACGAGACCCTCCTTCAGCGCACTCTCGCCGGCACCTCGTGGACCCGCGTCGGCCTCATGGCACTCGTCCTCGCGCTCGCCGTCGCCGCGTTCTTCACCAAGATCGTCGCGCTGCGCTGGATCGCACTGACGGTGACGCTCCTGGTTCTCGGGTTCGGGGACGGGGGATTCCTGTCGGTGTCCCACATCACCAGCGGCATCTGGGCGGGTGTCGGGGTCTACGCCCGGGATCTTCCCCTTCTGCTCATGGTGACGTTCACGCTCGTCACCACCCTGGTGTGGGGCCGCGTCTTCTGCGGGTTCCTCTGTCCGTTCGGGGCACTGCAGGACTTCATCGACCGTTTCGTGCCGCGAACGTGGAAGCGCCCGCTTCCGAGCCCGATCCACGATCGCGCCCGATGGGTGAAGTACGTGATCCTCGCGGTCATCGTCCTGCCGGCCCTCGCCGGGAGTCACGTGAGCCTCTACCAGTACTTCGAGCCGTTCGGCACCGTCTTCTTCCGGAGCCCGTCGTTGCTCCTCTGGACCATCGCGCTCGCCTTTCTCGGGGCTTCGGTCGTGGTTCCGCGCTTCTACTGCCGCTACGCCTGTCCGCTGGGAGCCGCGCTCGGTCTGCTCTCCTTGGTCTCGCTCCGCCGCATCGGGCGGGTGGAGCAGTGCACCCTGTGCACCGTGTGCGAGCAGAAGTGCCCGACCGGCGCCATCCGGCGCGCCGAGATCGACTTTCCGGAGTGCGTGCGGTGCAACGTGTGCGAGGTCCAGCTCCGGGACCGCACGGGCACGTGCCGACACGACATGGAGACGATCCGGCCTCGACTGGTGCAGCTGACGGTCACGGCCGGAGCGGGGGGCGAGGCATGACCCGCGGGTCGTCCGACCGCGGGGGTCGCGTGACACGCCGCGAGGCCCTGCGCATCACCGCCGTCACGGGCGTCGCGGTGGCGTTCGGGGGTGGCATCGCCACCGCGCTCTGGCGCCAGCTGGGCCTGCATCGGGTCAGCGAGACACGTTCGCTCATGGGCACCATCGTCACGCTCACCGTCGTCCATCCCGAAGCCGGCGAGGCTCGGCGCATGATCGGCGCGGGCTTCGCGGAGATGCTCCGGCTCGAGTCGATCCTGAGCCGACATCGCCCGGACACGCCCGTGGCCACGCTCAACGTCACCGGGTCGTTGGAGCGACCTCCGGCGGAACTCGTGGCGGTCCTCGCGCACGCCCGGTCCGTCTCACGCGCCAGTGCAGGGGCGTTCGACGTGACCGTGCTTCCTCTGGTCCGCCTCTGGGAGGCGTCCTTCACGGCCACGGGCCGCCCGCCCTCGGACGACGCCATCGAGACGACGCGCCGCCTCGTCGGTTACCGCCGCCTCGACGTGAGCGACGACCGAATCGCCTTCGCGCAGGCCGGAATGGCCCTGTCGCTGGACGGGATCGCCAAGGGGTTCGTGGTGGACCGCGCGATCGAGACCCTCGTGGCGCGCGGCGCGGACCGGGTTCTCGTTGACGCCGGAGGGGACATGGCGACGGCAGGCGAGGGTTCGCTCCGAGAGCCGTGGAGCGTCGGGATCCAGGACCCGCACCGCCCGGGCGAAGTCGTGGACGTGGTCCGCCTCGCGGGCGAATGCGTCGCGACTTCGGGTGACTACCAGCAGTCGTTCACGCGTGACCGGCGGTATCACCACATCGTCGACCCCCGCACCGGGCGGTCTCCGGAGGCGCTGAGTTCGGCCAGCGTCGTGGCACCTTCGGCGATGCAGGCCGATGCGCTCTCCACCGCGGTGATGGTGCTCGGGCCGCACGCGGGCGCCGCGCTCCTCGAGTCGACGCCAGGCGTGGCGGGTGTCATCGTAGACAAGGTGGGACGGCGGATCCGCACCTGAGATTGTCTGAGATGTTTGGCGTGACGGAATGGAATGCGTTCTTCTCCGAGATCGAGGCGGAAGAGCGCGCCCGGCAGCGTTGCCCGCGCGATTGCCGCCGACCCGGCTGACGGCATATTGCGGGTTCCGTTCCCGTCGGCGTCCGCGCCAGGAGTCCAAGATGCACGCCCGCAGCCGATCCGCCCCCGCCCGCTCGTACCCCGTCCGCAACCGTCGCGCTCGTCGCGCACGATGTTCCGATAGCGCGCCTGCCCGCCGGCCGGTCGGCGTCACCCTGCTCGTCACGGTCGTTCTCGGCCTTGCGTCGTCGTCGGCGTCCGCGCAGGTGGCCCGCTTCACGACGGAGCTGGCGCTGGACGTGCGCTCTCCGCAGATCGCGGACATGACCGAAGACGGTGGGCGGCTGGCCGTGGTGGTGCGCACGCGTCGGGGACGCACGGACGTCGACCACCAGCGATTTGGCGACCCGACCTACGTCGCGCCCTCGCTCGCGACCGCGATGGTGATCGACGCGCGCACGGGCGCGCGCACGTGGCTGCACGAGGAGCCGACCCAGCTGGGCGACTTCGCCTGGTCGCCCGACGGACGTCGGCTGGCATACCTGTACCACGACGGAGAGCGGTTCGGTCTGAGGGTGCACGACGCCGAGTCCGGTCGAACGCGAGACGTCGTCCTCCCCAGGGAGCGCCCTGTCGCCTCCTCGTCGCCGCTCGAGTGGACGCCCGATGGCCGCTCCATCCTGATGGCCGTCCGACCGGACGGGTGGGCCGAGCGCGCGAGCGCCGCCTTCCACGAGCTGACCGACGCGGCCGTCGTCGTGCAGGACTCCCGCAATGCCTTTCTGGCGTGGGACCGGGTCGACCTGATCGCCGACGAACAGGTCACGGTGCTCGTGGATGTCGACAACGGTTCGTTGCGCGAACTGCTCACGGACGTCGTCCCGCAGAGCATCGGCTTCTCGCCCGACGGAGCGCGCATCACGTATCAGACCGCGGTGCCCAGGAAGACGTCGTACACGCGACGCGACGGGACCGACTACGGCCTCTACACTCTCGACCTGGCCAGCGGGGGCGAGCCCGTGCAACTCGTCGCGCCCTCGGAAGAGCGCGTCCGGGTCGTCTGGAACGACGCGCGCGACGCCTTCGCCTGGGCCGATGGGGGCGCCGTGCATGTCCGGGCGCTGGGAGAGGAGGAGGGACGTGACGTCACCGAGGGTCTGCGGACGATGCCCGGTGACACCGCGGACGTCGACTACGGCGTGGAGCGCTGGAGCCCTGACGGACGCGACCTCCTGCTCACCTCGTCGAAGGGGTGGCACGTGCTCCAGGTGCAGGCCGGCGATCTTCAGACGGTCCTCGCGCTGGAGGAGGACGAGGAGGCGCGGCCGAGCCGGAGCATCGAGCGGTGGAGCGCCGACGGCCGTTACCTCTACTTCTCCTACTCGGCCCGGGATCGCTGGGAGCGCGGGCTGAAGCGACTCGACATCGGCAGTGGCGAAGTCGAGGACGTCGTGCTCGACGGCGGAGTGTATCGCGGATGGCGCATCACGGAAGACGGGTCGACCATCGCGTATACCATGTCGGACGGCGATCGTCCCGAAGACGTGTGGGTGACCGGGGAGGGGTACTCGGCACCGGTCCGGCTCACCTCGCTGAACCCCGAGCTCGACGACGTCGCCCTCGCCAGGACCGAGCTCGTCGAGTACCTCGACGTCGACGGCAACACCCTGTACGGGATTCTCTACTACCCGGCCGACTACGAGCCCGGCCGCGCGTACCCGCTCGTGGCGGAGGTCTACGAAGAGTTCTTCGACAACGGCTTCAACGAGAACATGAACCTGATCACCGCCCAGGGGTGGCTCGGGTTCCGACCATCGGTCCGCTTCGAGGAAGGGTACCCAGGGGAAGCGTGGCTGAAGGCCGTCCCCAGTGCGATCAACAAGCTCATCGAGCGCGGGTTGGTGGACCCCGAGCGCGTCGGCGTGTACGGGCAGAGCTACGGGGGATATGCGGTCAACCTGCTCATCACGCAGACCGACCGCTTTGCGGCGGCGGCCAACGTGTCGGGGAAGGTCAACATCATTTCGTTTCTCGGAGACTCGCCGAAGATCACGACCCGCAACTACGCGGCGGCCGAGGTCGGACAGGACCGCATCGGCGCGACGCTCTGGGAGCAGCCCCACAAGTACATCGCGCACTCGGCGGTGATGTTCGCCGATCGGATCGACACGCCCCTCCTCATGCTGTCGGGCGAGGGTGACTGGAACGTGCCGGCCACGAACCAGCGCGAGATGTACTACGCGCTCCGGCGGCTCGGGAAGGAGGTGGTCTGGGTCCACTACACGGCCGGCGGTCACGGGGCCGGACGCGCGAGCACGGTGGCCGACTTCCACGATCACTGGCAGCGCATGTTCGACTGGTTCGCCGAGCACTTCGGCGAAGATCGGGCGACGACTTCGCCTCAGGACGGAAGCGACTGACCGAGCCGGCCTGGCGCTGTCCGCGGGTGGGCGCCCCCGCCCGAGTCTGACGCCACGCCGGCCCGCGCCGCGCCGTCTCAGCGCATGCCGAACGTGTGCCGGAGCGCCGCGCGAGCGGCGTGGTACCCGGCCATCCCGTGCACGCCACCCCCTGGCGGCGTCGACGCCGAGCATACGTAGAGACCCGCGTGCGGGGTCTTCCACCCGCGCAGCGGCCAGCGGGCCGGGCCGAGCGTCTGCCCCAAGGTGAGCGCCCCCCCGTTCACGTCGCCTCCGATCAGATTGGGGTTCCAGGCTTCGAGCCGCGCCGGAGACCAGATGGCCCGATCGAGGATCCGGTCCCGGAATCCGGGCGCGAAGCGCTCGACCTGCGCCTCGATCCGCCCAGCCGCGTCGCCGTCCCATCCATTCGGCACGTGGCAGTACGCCCAGGCCGTGTGTCGGCCGGCGGGAGCGCGCGAGGGGTCGAAGAGGGTAGGCTGAGCGAGGATCACGAAGGGTCGCTCGTGCAGGCGTCCCCGCCACGGTCGACGTTCCGATGCCGTGATCTCGTCGAACGTGCCACCCAGATGGACCGTTCCCGCGCGCTCCACCTCCGGATCGGTCCAGGGGATGGGGCCGTCGAGCGCCCAGTCGATCTTGAACGCGCCCGGGCCCATGCGCCAGCGGGCGGCGCGGTGTCGCCAGGCCGCCGGGAGTGCCGGGGCCGTGATCTCCGCGACCTGGGGGTAGGTGAGCGCCAGGAGGACGGCCGAGGCCGGCGGGAGTTCGTCCAGGCTACGGATCCGTCGTCCCGTCTCGATGACCCCACCCAGCGACGTGAAGTATCGAGCGAGGGCCTGCGTGATGCGCCCGGCGCCGCCCCTGGGCATCGGCCAGCCCACCGCGTGACCGGCGGCCATGAGCGTCACGCCGACCGCGGCAGTCATACGAAGGCCGAGCGGGGTACCCGCGTGCGCCGCATTGCCGGCAAGGAGGGCACGTGCCCCCACGTCGTGAAAGCGACGTGCCACGGCCTGTGTCGAGCGAAGCGCTACGCCCGCGAAGCGCCCGAGGAGTAGCGGTGCGGAGGGCCAACGGAGCGGGTCGTTCAGCACGGCCCGCGTAAACGAGGGCCATCGTTCCACGAAGGGACCGAGCAGCGCCCGATAGGCCCCGGTGTCCGCGCCCAGACGCTCGGCCGTGCAGCCGAGGTCACGTTCGAGAAGAACGGCCGGCCGGTCTTCGAGGGGATGAGCGAGCGGTACGTCGGGATGGATCCAGTCGAGTCCGAACTCCGACAGAGGAAGGGAGGAGAAGAACGGTGAGGCGATGCCGAGTGGGTAAATGGCGGACCCGACGTCGTGCAGGAAGCCCGGCAGGGTCACCTCTTCGGTCCGGGCCGCACCTCCGACCGAGTCGTTCGCCTCGACGAGGAGAACCGAGAGCCCCGCTCGACCGAGCTCGATGGCGGCGGCGAGCCCGTTGGGTCCGGCGCCTACGACGACCGCGTCCGGCATATCGGCTTCGGGAGGAAGACCGTCGTGAGCCGCGGCGCCGTGAGCGTCAGCCTTCGAACCGCTGGCCGAAGCGCACGAGCACGGTACTCACGCCGGCGGCGGTGATCGTCACGATGTAGAGCCGGTCGTACTCCATCTCGGCGATGGGCGTCCCCGGCTCACCCCCCAGCGACGCGACGAGCTCGGGCGTGGTATTGCTGTGCCCCAGCACCAGATGCCGGCCGGACGTGGCGTGGAGGCGCGTTGCGAACCCGGCGAGATCGCTCGGGTCGTACGTCGTCATGGCCAGCCCGGTCCGGTCCGCCGTGGGGCGTCCGGTCCCTCGCGTTCGCTTCAGGTCCGTCGTGTGGATGTGCGTGAGCGCAGCGTCGCGCAGCGTCTCCGCGAGAAGTGCAGCGCGCTGCCACCCGGCTTCCGACAGTGGTGGGTCGTTGGTTCCGTCCTCGTGTCGCTCGGCGTGACGAACCAGGTAGACCACGGTCGCCTCGGTCTGCGCAGGCGCGGCTTCCGGTGCCGCCACCAGCGACGCGATGAGAAGGAGGGACAGCAGTGCGTGCTTCATCGGATCCGATCCCGTCGTGTTGAGGTCATACGCTCCCGACGATACCGAGGATGTCCGTGACGAGCCACCACACCGCCGCCGCCGTCACCGCCGTCGGGACCACCCAGCGGAGCCAGTGGATCAGCGCCCGGTCGGCGGCAGACGGGTCCGGGCCGGCGATCTCCTCGAGAAGCGTCGCCCGGTTCATGACCCAGCCGATGGTGACGACCGCGACCAGCGTGCCGAACGTCTGACCCCCGGAGCCGAACCTGAGATCCCGCGGAACGAAGATCCGGAGGTCGATCATCGGTGGGACGGCGAGCACGAGTGACCCCGCATCGACGGTCCAGACCGCGCGTCGTCGCGTCCATCCGAAGGTGTCGACGAATCCCGCGGGAAAGATGGCGAGGCCCGCAAGCAGGCCCGCCGTGGTGTCACCCAGCACCGTCCAGGCCGCGTCGTCGCGGATGTTGGCTTCCGCGCCGAGGTAGGATCCGTAGGTGACCATGAGCGTACCGCCGAGCCCGACGGAGAAAACGACCTTGCCCAGGGCCGCGATGGCGACGGACGGAGTGAGGTCCGACGGATGGAAGGGGAGGGGTCAGGATATGCCCGCGCCTGCGCCCGGCAGCGTTACGGACCTTGCGATCACGACGAGCAGGGTCAGGAACAGGATCGGTGTCGCGAAGACCGAAACTCGTTCGATTCCGCCGCGGACGCCGCGCATTGCCGCTTGGACTTGATTGAGGTGTCGCTTGGCCGTGATCTTCCGTGTGAGCGTGCGAGTGAGGATCGCCGGGGGCTTCGGCCCCTGGAGGAAAGTCCGAGCTCCACAGGGCAGGGTGCCGGGTAACGCCCGGGCGTCGTGAGGCGACGGAAAGTGCCACAGAGAGCAGACCGCCGATGGCCGCGAGAGCGGCACAGGTAAGGGTGAAAGGGTGCGGTAAGAGCGCACCGGGCCGCTGGTAACAGGGGTCGCACGGTAAACCCCACCCGGAGCAAGGCCAAATAGGGGACGAGGAGCTGCCCGCTCCGTCCGAGTCCCGGGTAGGCTGCACGAGGCCGTTGGCAACAGCGGTCCCAGAGGAATGATCCTCCCCCGAAAGGGGACAGAACTCGGCTTATTCCGCGCGCTCGTTCGACGGCGCCCATCGCGAGACCCGCGGTGGGCGCCGGCCTTTTTCTCGTCGCGGTGCTTGTGTGGTCCGCCCCTTCGCAGAGATTTGGACGACCGGAGGGACCCGCCCTTGCCGGCCCGCCCGACGCCCGCCAGGAGTTCTCGTGAAGGCATCCTTGATTCTCGTCATCGGTCTGGCGTTCACCTTTCTCACTCCGGGCGTCGCGGCCCAGCCGTGGCTCGAAGTGTCCGGGGAGGCCGGTCTCACCAAGGTGCACGTCCAGGACTGGCTCGGGGCGGGCACGTACGACGCCGACTACCTCAACTATGGCGCGAGCGTCGCCGCGCTCTTCGGAAGCCGGGCCTCTCGGGGGATCCAGGTGGGCGTGGAGGCTGGGCTGACCCATCTCATCACCTACTACGGATTCTACCCCGAGCTCAGGAGTGATGATGTCAACGCGTGGCGAGTGCTCGGGCTAGTCCGGTACTGGCCCGGGGAGGCGAAGTGGTTTCTGGAGTTCGCCGCCGGGATCAACACGTACGGTTCGACATCGGATCCCACGCTCGGCGGGGGTGTGGGAACGCTGTTCGACATCTCGGAGCGGTGGTCGGTCCTGGCCAAGGCCCGTGCGTCGCTCGTCTCCGACGGGCTGGCGCCCATCTTCCCGCTCCAGCTCCAGACCGGGCTGGCCTACCAGCTGGGCCGCTGACGAGGAGCCGCCACCTGGCGGCTTGACCGACCCGGGGGTTTCGCGATTTTCAACGTCTGTCCAAGCGCCCGTAGCTCAGGTGGATAGAGCGCATGCCTCCGGAGCATGAGGTCGCAGGTTCGAATCCTGCCGGGCGCATCAAGGCCGGGGCCCCTGGGGCCCCGGCCTTTGTCGCACCGAATGACTTCGAAGCTGCGATCTCATGAAGCACCGAGTTTACGCGCAGGTTCGACTCGAGCGGCCTGCGTGGGCCTCAAGGGCGAACCGGGATTCCGCGAGAGCAGCGAGGATCGCGCAGCGACCGCAGCTGAATCCTGCCGGGCGCATCAAGGCCGGGGCCCCTGGGGCCCCGGCCTTTGTCGCACCGAATGACTTCGAAGCTGCGACCTCATGAAGCACCGAGCCGACGGCGCACCCCGTTAGTGCAGGTCCGTGGTCAGAACACAGCCATGACCGTGACGGACCATAGCTGCTCGTTGGACGTTCGGAGTCGCTCGCTCAGGATCCGCACCATGGCCGACAGCACCTTGTACGCCAGGTCGTTGTCGGCCTCCATGAGTTCGACGAACGCGGCACGCGTGATGCTGAGGAGGAGGAACCGGGAATCCACGATCGCGTCCGTGGAGCGGGGCTGTCCATCGAAGAGCGACATCTATCCGAAGTAGGCTCCCTCCTTCAG
>JAURER010000033.1 GCA_030827315.1 Gemmatimonadota bacterium
CCCCGGGCCTGTATCCGGCGGGAAGGGTCGTGGGGCGGGGGGGGGGGCGGCGACCCGGGGTCGCCGCCCCTTCTTCACGTCCCCGGGCGGCCGCGGCCGCCGGGGCGGGCGCCATTTCCCCTCGACAGGGCGGCACCGCATGTTCCTCTCATGCATGCCACGATCATCCGTCGTCTGGTCGGGTGGGCGGTCGCCGTGTTCCATGACGTGGAGCGGACCGGGCCCCGACTCGCGTCCGGGCCCGTTCTGGTCACGGCCAACCACCCCAACGCCCTGGTCGACCCGCTGGTGATCTTTCACACCGCGGGGCGCGCCACGCGGCCGCTCGCCAAGGCACCCCTCTTCGAACAGGCGGTGGTCGGGACCGTGCTCCAGGGGCTCGGAGGCCTTCCGGTGTACCGGAGGCAGGACGACCCGGCCTTGATGCACCTGAACGAGCGTACGTTCGACGCCGCCATCGCCGCGCTGAGGAGCGGGGAGGCTGTACAGATCTATCCGGAAGGCCAGAGCCACTCCGAACCTGCGATGGCGCCGCTTCGCACGGGGGCGGCGAGGATCGCGCTCATGGCAGAGGAACAGGCAGGTTGGGGGCTGGGACTTCGCGTGCAGCCCGTGGGGCTCACCTACACGCGCAAGCACCTCTTCCGGGGCCGGGCGATCGCGTCTTACGGCGAGCCCTTTCCCGTGGCGCCCTGGCGCTCGGCGTGGGAGCGTGACCCGCGTAGGGCGGTGGCGGAGCTGACCGAGGAGATCCGCCGGCGCCTGGAGCGCCTCACGCTCAATTTCGAACGTGCGGAGGATGCCGCCGTCGTGGACGTGGCGGAACGTCTCTACGCCCACGAGAAGGGGCTGACCCGGGCTCGAGGGCGGGATCGCATGGTCGAGCGACTGCCGCGTCTCGGGCGCTTCGCGCGGGGCCTCCACCGCCTGCGCGACGAGGATCCGGAGCGCCTCGCGCGCCTGCGCCGAGACGTGTCCCGATACATGCGCATTCTGGGGCTCCTGGGTGCGACCGAGGGGGACGTGCCGATAGGGTACGGGCCAGGAAGCGTGATCCGGTATACAACCGTCCATGCCCTTCTGCTCGCCCTCGTTCTCCCGGTGGCGGCGGTCGGGGTCGCCTACTGGGCCGTTCCGTTCCTCGTCACCCGCCACATCGTCACCGGTCTGCGGCCCGAGCTGGACCAGGTTGCAACGTACAAGGTCGGTGTGGGCGGCATGGCCCTCGCGGCGTGGCTGGCGGTCACGGCGGTGGCCATCGGCCTGACCGCCGGGTGGGGGACGGCCGGACTCGCAGCCGGCGTCCTGCCGGCTTGCGGACTGGCCGCGGTTGCGTGGGGTGAACGCCGGGCCGTGGTTCGGGAGGATCTGCGCATCTTCCTGCGCCTGCTGAGGCGACGGGGGCGTGTGACGCGCCTCGCCGAACTGCGCGCGGAGATCGTCGCCGAGATCGACGCCGTCATCGACCGGTGGGGAAGCGACCCGGCGGGGGTTGGCCCGCGCGACGGGTCTGCATAACGTGCGTCGCCGTTGGAGCGGCTCGTCGCCGGTTCAGGCGACGGACGAAGACGGTGCAGCGGCTCCCGAGGGGGCGGAGGGGGACTGGTGTCTCCGGCGGTCTTCAAAACCGTGCAGCCCGGCTAGAACCCGGGTGGGTGGGTTCGATTCCCACACGCTCCCGCCAGCCGCCCGAGACGGCTGGTGGCCCGTCAGCGACGCGGGATGCCGACCCTGAGTCCGACCTCGACGCCGCCGTTCGGCGAGGGTGACGCCTCGAGGTCGAGGGGCTCCGGAAAGCGCGCCAGGTGCGCGGACACGTACGCGTCGGCGCTGCTGATGAGCACCAGGAAGATGCTGAGCGCCAGCATGTCCTCCTGCTGCTCCTTTCGTGACTCCTTGAGCGCCACGAGGCGCGAGAGCTCACCGTCCTGCGCGAGTCGTGCGGCGATGGCGTCGGGGTCGGTCACACCCTGCCGCTCCAGTCCCCGGGTCAGCACCCCCTGCCGGAAGGCGACGCGCTCCTGGGCCTCGCCGATGCGCGCGCGAGCCTGGAAGAGGGTATAGAGCGAGGCGGTCTGGGCGGCGGCGTAGAATGCACCGCGGGTGTACGAGCCGATCGCGGCATGCCCCCAGCCGGGCACAAGGAGCGCCCGCCGGAAGGCCCCGCCGGGGGAGGTGCCGAGCGGTGGGGGCACGTCGGCACCCTGCGCGGGCGCGCCGACCACGGGGATCTCCTGCGCCGCCGACGGCAGCGCCCGGCCGGCGCAGACGGCGACGACGAGCGCGCAGGTGACGAGCCCCGGGCGCCTCACGCCCGCTCCCTCCAGTCGTCCAGCCGGGGGGGCTCACCCTCGCTCAGCGTCACGTAGGTCTGGTGGAACACCCAGTCTCCCGAGTTCACGTACCATCGCCCGGGTGCGGCCTCGCGCACCATCGGCAGGTGGGTGTGACCCAGGAGCACCAGATCGAGTTCCGGGTCGTCCCTTAGCCGGTCCAGGGCCCATGTCTCGAGGGCGTCGGAGCGCGCACGCTGGTGCTCACCCCACTGATCCCAGCGTGTCTCGGTGCGGGACACGCCACTCGCGATCCGGTCGCCGAGGGCGGCCGGAAGCATGCCGAACGCGAAGCGGGTCACGGGCGAGCGCAGGATCGACTTGAGCACGAGGTAGCCGCGGTCGCCCGAGCCCAGACCGTCGCCGTGCGCGAGAAAGGCGTTGTGCCCGGCGATCGAGCGGGTGACCGGATCGCGGAGGAACTCGAGGCCGATCTCGTCGGTGAGGAAGCGCCCGCCCCACCAGTCGTGGTTTCCGCCCACCAGCGTGACGGGGACGCCCGCGTCGATGACGGCGCGTAGCCGGGCGAGTACTGCGTCGTGGCCTCGGGTGACACCGGACCGGTACTCGAACCAGAAGTCGAACAGGTCCCCGTTGACGATGATGTGAGAGGCTTCCTCGGCGGCGTGCTCCAGCCACGCCAGGAACGCACGCTCGTGAGCGGGAGGGGCGGCGCCGAAATGGACGTCGGAGGCGAGGAGGACGGGCTTGGTCGCGGACACGCTCGAAGGTAGGGGCGAACCGCTCGGGGCAGGAAGGGGTAGCACGCCCATGATCTCGAGCCTTCGGCGCCCTGCGTCCTCCTCTCGCCCCGCCCGCGCGGCCCGCGACCTCCTTCGGAACGTCTCGCTCGGCCTGGCGTGCACGTCGGCGCTGGCCTCCTGCGGCCCGAAGCGTGTCGCGGTGGTCGGTCCGGCGGTCGACGCCGCGGTCACGGCCGGGCGGCTGCTGGAGCGCACGGCGCTGCCGGGACCCGCCCGGATCGACTTTGCCTGGGCGCTCAACGAACGGGGATCCAGGGTCGAAGGAGTGGGCGTGGCCCGCGTCGAGCCTCCGCATCGCGCTCGCCTGGATCTCTTTCTCGACAACGGCGAAACCGTCGTGTCGGCGGCCGTCGTGGAGGACGAGCTGAGGCTCCCACCCGGCGCTCCCGACGACGTGCTTCCTCCCGTGGACCTCATGTGGGCGGTCCTCGGCGTCTTCCGGCCCGTCGGTGGCTCGACGCTGTTGGGTGGGGATCGCCTGGAGAACGGGGCGGAGCGGTTGCGCTACCGTCTCGACGAGCGCACGGAGCTTCACTTCGAAGTCGGGCGGTATCTCCGCGCGGTCGAGATGCTCGACCGCGACGCGGTAATCCAGTGGGTGCGCCTCGAGGCGGCCGAGGGCGAGCGGTTTCCGACGTCCGCCACGTATCGGAACCTGGTCGACTTCCGCGAGCTGACGATCACGAAGAATGCCGTCTCGCAGGCCGAGTCGTTCGATCCGGCGATCTGGGATCCTCGCTGACCGCGCCGAGCGCTTAGATTGTGCCCATGAACTCGATCGACGCGAAGGCCAGGGGACCCGGGCGGGCCGCGAGAGTCGCGGCCGTGGTGCTGGTCGCCCTGACGCTGTCCGGTTGCAACTACTCGTTTCGGGCGGGCTCCTTTCCGCCCCCCCACATTCGGACCGTCGCCATCGAGCCGTTCGAGAACGAGACGGCCCGCTTCGAGCTCACGGGCGAGCTGTACGACCAGCTTCTCCGTCGGCTTCCGGGTGCGCTGGGCATCCGCACGGCCGGCGTCGACGTCGCCGACGCGATCGTGCGCGGGAGGATCACGCGGTACGACGTGGCGGCACCCAACTACCGGGCGGGACAGCCCGGGGCGGCCGCCCAGGTGCTTCAGCGACAGGTCAACATCTCGGTCACGGTCGAGATCGTGGACCTGGTCGAAAACGTGATCCTGTGGGAGTCGTCGAACGTGACGGGGCGTGGCGAGTATCCTGAGGGATCGCCTGAGGAGAACGGCCGGATCCGGGCGATCGAGCTGCTCGTTCAGGAGATAGTGGACGGGGCCCAGTCCAACTGGTAGATTCGCCCCCGCTTCTTCCCGGAGGGCTTCTCGCCTCCGCCTTTCCCACCTCAAAACAGTCAGGAGTCAGCGTGCTCCGAGCGATCGGACTGGGCGCGGTCCTCTATGGGTTCTGGATCTCGCTGTCGGGACATTACACGCCCCTGCTGCTGAGTCTGGGCGCGGTGTCTTGCGTGCTCGTGGTCTACCTGTCCATGAGAATGGAGGTGGTCGACTCCGAGGGCGTTCCCCTGCACGTGGCCGGGCGATTCCTGGCGTACCTGCCGTGGCTCATGAAGGAGGTCTTCGTGGCGAACATCGTCGTCGCGAAGACGATCCTGCACCCGAAGATGCCGATCAGCCCCCGCATGGTCGTCTTCCACGGGTCTCAGGACACCGACCTCGGCCGGGCGATCTTCGCCAATTCCATCACGCTGACCCCGGGCACCATCACGACCGGCGTGCACGGGCAGGAGTTCCAGATCCACGCGCTCAGCGCTGCGGATCTCGAGACCGACGAGGAGGAGCAGATGGACGCCCGCTGCACCCGGGTCGAACGCGGAAGGAGAGCCTAGATGTTCGCCACCGCGACCGTCGGCGTCCTCGTGTCGATGTCACTTGCGCTCGTACGTGCTCTGCTGGGTCCGACCGTGTACGACCGGGTGCTCGCCGTGAACACCTTCGGTACCAAGACGGTCCTCCTTATCGCGGTCCTCGGATTCCTCACGGAGCGGCCCGAGTTCCTCGACCTGGCGCTTGTGTACGCGCTCATCAACTTCATCGGAACGATCGCCGTGCTGAAGTTCTTCGAGTTCGGAGACCTGGGCCTCACCCGCCGCATCTCCAGGGAGGCCGACTGATGGACATCGTGTTCGATCTGGTCGCCTGGGCGTGCATCGTCGCGGGGCTCTTCTTCATGCTGACCGGGACCGTCGGCATTCTGCGCCTGCCTGACGTGTACACCCGGCTCCACGCCGCGGGCATGACCGACACGATGGGTGCCGGTCTGCTCCTGGCGGGCATGGCGGTGGTCACCGTCGAGGGCATGATCCACGGTGAGGCAGGCTACGGCTTCGTGCTCGTCCGCCTCGTGCTGACCTACGCCTTCCTGCTCTTCACGAGCCCCATCGCGACCCACGCCCTCGCGAGGGCCGGGCTCGCGGGCGGAGTTCAGCCGTGGACCGCCGACGAGGAGGGCGGGGCATGACCGGCGTCGTGACCGCGGTTCTCTTCGCCATGCTGGCCATCACGGGCATCGCTGTCACCCGCATGCGCGATCTCTTCGCGGCGGTGATGCTCGCGGGCATCTACAGCCTCGTCTCCGCGGGGCTTTTCGTGGTCATGGACGCGGTCGACGTGGCGTTCACCGAGGCCGCGGTCGGTGCCGGTATCTCGACGGTGCTCATGCTCGGCGCGCTGGCTCTGGTGGGGCACAAGGAGGCCGAGCCGAAGCGTCGGCCTGTACTGCCGCTCTTCGTCGTCGTGCTGACCGGGGGAATCCTCGTCTACGGCACGTCGCAGATTCCGCCGTTCGGCGCACCGGACAACCCCGCGCACCTCCACGTGGCGCCGTATTACCTGGAGGAGTCGGACCACGACATGGGGCACATCCCCAACGTCGTCACGTCCGTGCTCGCCTCCTACCGGGGGTACGACACGATGGGCGAGACCGCGGTGATCTTCACGGCGATGGTCGGAGTCCTGCTCCTGCTGGCCCGCGGGCCGCTGCCACGTCGGGTCTTCCATCAGGGCGAGTGGATCACGGTTCGGCCGGGCACGACGCGCGAAGAACTCGAGGCGACGCTCCACGAGGGTGACACCGAGGAGGCGCACGATGGATGACCGGGTCATCCTGAGGGTGGGGGCCAAGATCCTCATCCCCTTCATCCTGATCTTTGCGCTGTACGTGCAGTTCCACGGGGACTACGGCCCGGGAGGCGGCTTTCAGGCGGGGGTGATCTTCGCTGCCGCCTTCGTCCTCTACGCGCTCATCTACGGTCTGGGCAACGTGGTCAGGGTGCTCCCGCCGAAGGCAGCCTACGTATGCGGAGCCCTCGGCGTATCCATCTTCGTGGGCGTGGGCTTTGTGACGATGGCGCTGGGCGGGGGATTCCTGGACTACGGCGTGCTTGCGCACGATCCGGCGCACGGGCAGCACTACGGCATCCTCGGGGTCGAACTGGGCGTCCTGATCACCGTCTTCGGCGTCATGGTCGCGCTCTTCTACGCCTTCGCCGGGCGGAGGAGGATCGAGCCGTGAGCGGCATGCTCGGAATGGTCAACTACTGGGCGGTCATCGTCCTCATGATGGTCGGCTTTTACACCCTCATCGCGCGCGGCAACCTGGTGAAGAAGCTCATCGGGCTGAACATCTTCCAGACGGCTGTGATCATGATGTACGTGTCCTTCGGAAAGATCACGGGGGCGACGGCGCCCATCCTGATCCAGTCCGGCGACCACGGAGGGGGAGGAGCGGAGCACGTCGTCTATTCGAACCCGATCCCGCACGTGCTCATGCTCACGGCGATCGTGGTCGGCGTGGCGACGCTGTCCGTGGGATTGAGCCTCGTCGTTCGGATCAACGAGGCATACGGCACGGTCGACGAGGACGAGATCAACCGGAAGGACAACGGCCTGTGAGCGAGAATCTTCCGGCGCTTCTGATCGTCGTACCGCTCATCCTGGCGCCCGTCGCGGCGCTGGTCGGACGGCGCGACCTCTCGTGGGCCGTGGCCGCCGCCGCGTGCTGGTGGGCGTTCGGCGCCGCGCTCGCGCTGCTGCGGCGGGTGCAGGCCGAGGGCGTGATCCGCTACGAGCTGGGCGGATGGGCTCCTCCCATCGGAATCGAGTACCGCGTCGATCTGGCCAGCGCGTTCGTCGCGCTCATCGTCGCCACGATCGGTGCGGTGACGGTCGTGTACGCGCGCACGAGCATCGCCCAGGAGATCACCGAGGATCGTGCACCGCTCTTCTACGCGGCGTACATCCTCTGCCTGACCGGACTGATGGGCATCGCGATCACGGGCGACGTCTTCAACGTCTTCGTGTTCCTCGAGATCTCGTCGCTCTCGGCGTACGCGCTCATCGCGCTGGGTCACGACCGTCGGGCGCTCACGGCCGCGTATCAGTACCTGATCATGGGCAGCGTGGGCGCGACGTTCATCGTCATCGGCATCGGCCTGATGTACGTGATGACCGGTACGCTGAACATGGTCGACCTCGCGGAGCGCCTTCCGGCCGTGGCGGACAACCGGACGATCCCGGTCGCCTTCGCCTTCCTCACGGTCGGGGTCACGCTGAAGCTGGCGCTCTTCCCGCTGCACCTGTGGCTGCCGAACGCGTACACCTACGCGCCTTCTGCCGTGACGGCGTTCATGGCCTCCACGGCCACGAAGGTATCCGTGTACCTGCTTCTGCGGTTCTTCTTCACGGTCTTCGGCTTCGACTTCGCGTGGGTCGGCATGGAGCTGCATCGGGTCCTGATGCCGCTGTCCGTGGTGGCCATCCTGGCGATGTCGCTCGTCGCGATCTACCAGACCAACGTGAAGCGCCTGCTGGCGTTCTCGTCGGTGGCCCAGATCGGCTACATGATGCTCGGCATCAGCTTCGGTTCGGTTTTGGGCGTGACGGCGGGGATCCTTCATCTCTTCAACCACGCCCTGATGAAGGGCGCGCTCTTCATGGCGATGGGCTGTGTGATGTACCGTGTCGGCTCGGTGAGCACGGACAGGATGGCCGGCCTGGGCAAGGCGATGCCCTGGACGATGGCGGCGTTCGTGCTGGCCGGGTTGAGCCTCATCGGCGTGCCCCTGACGGTCGGCTTCGTCAGCAAGTGGTACCTGGTGCAGGCGGCGCTGGAGCAGGGGCAGTGGGCGGTGGCGGGCGTCGTCATGGTCGGCTCGCTCATGGCCCTGGTCTACATCTGGAAGGTGGTGGAGGTCGCGTACTTCGGTGAACCCGACCCCGACCACGAGCTCAGGGAGGCTCCCCTCGGCCTGCTGGTCCCCACCTGGATCCTGGTCATCGCGAGCTTCTGGTTCGGCATCGACGCGACCACGACGGCAGAGGTCGCCACCGCAGCGGCCGAGACGCTGCTCAGGGGGCTTCCGTGAGTGATCCCGGGATGGTGATTCTGTTCACGGTGCTGCTCCCCGTCTTGGGGGCCTTCGCCGTGCTCGCGCTGCGTTCGAACCCCAATGCGAGGGAAGTGGCGACCCTCGTGGCCGGCGGGGTCACCTTCTGGCACGTCCTCGGCCTGCTGCGCATGGTTCGCGAGGGCGCGCGACCGGCGCTGAGCCTTCTCGAGGTGGTACCGGGCGTGGAGCTGGCCTTCCAGGTCGAGCCGCTGGGCATGGTGTTCGCCCTGGTGGCTTCGTTCCTCTGGCCGGTCACGTCGCTCTACGCCATCGGGTACATGCGCGGCCACCACGAAGAGAACCAGACACGCTTCTTCTTCTTCTTCGCGATCGCGATCGCGGGGGCGCTGGGGGTTGCCTTCAGCGGCAACCTGTTCACGCTCTTCGTCTTCTACGAGTTCCTGACCTTCTGCACCTTCCCTCTGGTCACGCATCATCAGACGGAAGAGGCGAAAAAGTCGGGGCGCATCTACCTGGGTATCCTGCTCACGACCTCCGTCGGGCTCCAGCTCGTCGCGATCATCTGGACCTGGGTGCTGGCCGGAACCCTGGACTTCCGCGACGGTGGAATTCTGGCGGGAACGGCCTCCACGGCGGTGCTCGCCGCGATCCTGGTGCTCTACGTCTACGGCGTCGGCAAGGCGGCGCTGATGCCGTTCCACCGGTGGCTGCCCGCCGCGATGGTGGCGCCGACGCCCGTATCCGCGCTCCTGCACGCGGTGGCCGTCGTGAAGGCCGGCGTGTTCACGGTGCTCAAGATCGCCGTGTATGTCTTCGGCATCGACCTGCTGCAGACGCTCCCCACGACGGACTGGCTGGCGTGGGCGGCGGCCGCGACGATCATCCTCGGGTCGCTCGTCGCCTTCAGGAAGGACAACCTCAAGGCACGTCTGGCGTACTCGACCATCAGCCAGCTCTCCTACATCGTGCTGGGCGCGATGCTCGCCAACGAGCTCGGCATCATCGGCGGTGGCATGCACATCGCCATGCACGCCTTCGGGAAGATCACGCTCTTCTTCGCCGCGGGCGCGATCATGGTCGCGGCGCACGAGAAGGAGATCAGCCGGATGCACGGCCTCGGCCGCACCATGCCCATCACGTTCGGGGCGTTCTTCGTCGGCTCGCTCGGCATCATCGGGCTGCCGCCCGCCGGGGGCTCATGGAGCAAGTGGTTCCTCGGGATGGGGACGCTCGAGGCGGGGCAGGTGGGGCTGCTCGCCGTCCTCATGCTGAGTTCGCTCCTCGGGCTGTACTACCTGCTCGAGGTGCCCGTGAAGGCGTTCTTCTTCCCGCCTCCCCCTGATTCACATCACGCGGATGGCATCAAGGAAGCGCCGCTGCCCTCGCTCGTTGCGATCGGCGTCACGGCCACCGCCACCGTCGTTCTCTTCTTCTGGCCGGACCTATGGCACGAGCTCATGACCATGGTCGTCGCGGGAGGTGGGCAGTGAGCCACGATCACCACGGGCATCACGAGGTGAAGGAGCCTGTCGGGTGGATGGATCGTCCCGAGGCGGTGAAGCGCTTCTTCATCGTCTTTTACGTGATCTGCGGCCTCCTCTTCGCGGCCGAGTTCATGCTCGGTGGCGCGGAGAACGCGCACCCGCATCCGCTCGAGGAGCGCATGCGCTTCTTCGTGTACCCGGTCTACGGCTTCCTCTCCTTCTGGTTCCTCGTGCTCCTCGCGCGCCCCATGCGCACGCTGCTGATCCGGTCCGAGGACTACTATCAGGGTGGTGGCCGGTACCAGGGGGGCGAGCATGAGTAGCCTGCCCCCCTTCGTGCTCTTCTTCGTCGGGGCCGTCCTGGTCGGCTTCACACGGGGCGCAGCCCGCAAGGCGCTGGTCCTCGCGATCCCGGCGGTGGGCGGGGTCATGCTCTGGGTCGGTGCGGGCGCCGACGTCGCGGCGAACGGAGCGCAGCAGTACCTGACCCTCGAACTGCTCGGCTACACGCTCACCCCGTTCCGGGCCGACAAGCTCAGCCTCCTCTTCGGATACCTCTTCCACCTGGCGGCCTTCCTCGGCTTCGTCTATGCCCTCCACCTGGGCGACGGTACCCCCGACGGGTCGGTCGCCGGTGACGTCGGTGAGGAAGACATCGTCGGCAACGCCAGGGCCGGGCTGCAGCACGTGGCGGCCATGCTCTACGCGGGCAGCGCGCTCGGCGCGGTCTTCGCGGGCGACTTCATCACACTCTTCGTGTTCTGGGAGCTGCTCGCGATCACGTCGGTCTTCCTGATCTGGGCCAGGGACTCCGAGCGCTCGTACGCGACGGGCTTCCGTTACCTGATCATCCACGTCGTGTCCGGCGTCCTGCTCCTGTCCGGCGCCCTCATGCTCGCGCACGAGACCGGCTCCGTGGAGTTCGGCCATGTGGGGCTCGAGGGCAACGGCTGGGCAGGGTGGATCCTGCTGGTGTCGTTCGGCATCAAGGCCGGCTTCCCGCTGGCCCACAACTGGATCACGGAGGCGTACCCCGAGAGCACGCCCACCGGCACGGTCTTCCTGAGCGCCTTCACCACGAAGGTGGCAGTCTACGCGCTGGCGCGTGGCTTCGCCGGCGCCGAGCCGCTCATCTTGATCGGCACGGCGATGACGTTCTTCCCGATCTTCTTCGCCGTCCTCGAGAACGACCTGCGACGGGTTCTCGGGTACTCGATGATCAACCAGATCGGCTTCATGGTGGCCGGTATCGGCATCGGAACCGCGATGGCGGTCAACGGAGCCGTCGCGCACGCCTTCGCGGACGTCATCTTCAAGGGCCTGCTCTTCATGTCCATGGGTGCGGTCATGACCATGACCGGCCGAACCAAGGGCACCGATCTGGGTGGGCTGTACAAGACGATGCCCGTGACCGCGACACTGTGCATCATGGGCGCCGCGGCGATCTCAGCCTTCCCGCTGTTCAGCGCCTTCGTGACCAAGTCCATGATCATGGTCGCGGCTATCGAGGAGCACCACTACGTGGTGTGGCTCTTCATGCTCTTCGCCTCGGCGGGCGTTCTGGAGCACGCGGGCATCAAGATCCCGTTCTTCTCGTTCTTCGCGCACGACTCGGGGATCCGCGCCAAGGAGCCGCCGAAGAACATGCTCGTGGCCATGAGCATCGGGGCGGTGCTGTGCGTGCTCATCGGCGCGTTCCCGGCCGCGTTCTACACGCTGCTCCCCTTCGAGATGGACTATCACCCGTACGACCTGCGCCACGTCGTCACGCAGCTCCAGCTGCTGACGTTCGGCGCCCTCGGCTTCGTGACGCTGGTCCGGACCGGCGTGTATCCCGACGAGAAGCGGGCGGTGCACATCGACGCGGAGATCCTCTACCGGAAGCTCGGGCCGTGGGTGGTGAAGACGGTGGGCGGTACGGTGGGGCGTGCGGATGCGTTCGTTCGCGCATCGGTCATGGAGTTCGTCCGCTCGACCCTGGGACTCGTCGCCCGCGCGCACGGCCAGATGGGGCCGCTCGCGCGGTCCTGGCCGGCAGGCAGCATGGTCCTCTGGGTGGCACTGCTTCTGAGCGCGTACCTGCTCTTCTACCTCTCCTGAGCCACGGGCCCGGATGCCCAGGACCGCGAGGCTGGCGACCCATCCCGACGTAGCGTCGCGGGTACCGCAGGTGCTGGCGCGTCTGGTCGCCGCGGGTGTCGACGTCGAGCTGGTCGGCGACGAGACCTCGGGCGGCGATTTCCGGTCGGTCGGGCCGTTCGCGGATCCCGTTCGGGCGCTGCGCGAGGGCACGATCGACCTCGCCGTCGTGGGCATCCAGGCCCTGCGCGGAAGCGCCGCCGACGATCTGACGACGGTGGCGGTGCTGCCGCGCGAGGAAGTGCGCGACGTCCTGGTGGGGCTCGCCGGTCGGGCGACGCCTCTGCATGCTCTTCCGACCGGGGCCCGCGTCGGGGTCTCCGGAGCGAGAAGGAGCGCCTTTCTGCTCGCCCATCGCCCCGACTTGGAGCCGGCACCCCTGGTGGGCATCCCGATCGGGGCGGAGTCTGGGGTGGAAGCGTCGGGCGAGGTGCGCGCGATCGTCATCAGCGCCCACGAGGCGCGGCTGGCCGGTCTGGTGGGGCCCGCCGTCGAGGCGCTCGACCCCAAAGCGTGGCTCCCGGAGCCCGGCCAGGGCGCCGTCGCCCTCGTGGCCCGCCACCCCATCGCCGAGGCGACCGTGCTCGATCACCTTCCCACGCGAACCGCTCTGCGCGCCGAACTCGCCCTGCTGGAGGCGCTTGACATGGATGCCGACGCCCCGCTCGGCTGTCTGGCGCAGACGTCGGGTCGCTGGATCCGCCTCTGGGCCGCGGCGGTGACGCCGGACGGACGACGTCTGGTCCGCTCCGATCGCACCGGTCCGCTCGACGAGCCCGAGGTACTCGGCAGGGCCGTGGCTCGCGAGCTCGAGGAGCGCGGCTATCGGCTCTTGGTGCCCGCCGCGGTCTGACGGCGATCTCACTCCCGTTCGAAGGACGAGACCATGACGCAGCGACACGACGGACGGCGCCCCGACCAGGGGCGACCCGTCTCCATCGATACCGGCGTGGCACCCTATGCCGAGGGATCGTGCATCATCGCCACGGGACAGACACGGGTCCTGTGCACGGCGAGCGTCGTGGCGGGCGTTCCCGCTTGGCGGGAGCGGAGCGGCGCGGGGTGGGTCACCGCGGAGTACGCGATGCTGCCCCGCGCGACCCACACGCGGACCAGCCGCGAGCGCTCCGGCCCCAAGGGGCGCACGCAGGAGATCCAGCGGCTGATCGGGCGGTCGCTCCGGTCGGTGACCGACATGGGCGCCATGGGCCAGCATACGATCACCGTCGACTGCGACGTGCTTCAGGCCGACGGAGGTACGCGGACGGCGTCGATCACCGGCGCCTGCGTCGCGCTCGAGCTCGCGTTGCGGTGGATGCTCCACGAGGGGATGGTCGTGCGCAGCCCGATGAAGGAGAAGGTCGCGGCCGTGAGCGTGGGGCTCGTGGACGGCGTGGCCTGCCTCGACCTCGACTATCGGGAGGACTCAGCGGCTCAGGTCGACATGAACCTCGTGGCTACGGAGAGCGGCGGACTCGTCGAGGTGCAGGGAACCGCCGAGGGTGACCCGTTCCCGCGGCGAGACCTGGACGCGCTCATGGATCTCGGCATGAGCGGGATCGAGGCGCTGCTCGCTGCGCAGGCCCGCGCCCTCTCCGGCTCGTGAGACTTCTCGTGGCCACGCGCAGCACCGGAAAGGTGCGCGAGATCCGCCGGATTCTCGACGTCGTGCCGGGGCTGGAGGTGCTCGATCTCGACCAGGCCGGAATCCCCTACGACCCCGCCGAGGACGACCTCGAGCCCTTCGACTCGTTCGAGGAGAACGCGCTGTCCAAGGCGCGCTGGTTTCACGCCCGTTCGGGACTTCCCGTGGTCGCGGATGATTCGGGCATCGCGGTCGACGCGCTCGGCGGCGCGCCCGGCGTGCGTTCGAAGCGCTTCGCCCCCGATGCGGACGCGGGTGGCGCCGGCCTGGAGGGGCGGGAGCTGGACGATGCCAACAACCTGCATCTGGTGCGGAGTCTGGCGGGTGTGCCTCCGGAACGCCGGACGGCGCGGTACGTGTGCGTGGCCGCGCTGGTCGAAGCGGACGCGGAGCCGCTGCTTCTGCGCGGCGAGGCGCCCGGAGTCGTGGTCGACGCGCCTCGAGGCGAGGGCGGGTTCGGCTACGACCCGTTCGTCTTCGACGCGGAGGTGGGCAAGACCTTCGCCGAGATGACGCCGGCGGAGAAGGATGCGCGGAGTCACCGCGGTGCCGCCTTCCGGGCCCTCGCGCGCGTTCTGGCCGACCGCATCGGGGGCGCCGGATGACGCCCGCCCGCGAACCCCGCGTCGTGCCCGTGCACGTCGGCCCCACGGAAGACGGCGCCAAGCTGCGCATCGACTGGGCCGATGGCGTCCGCTCCGAGTACTGGCCCCGAGACCTCCGTCTGTCCTGCCCCTGCGCGGGGTGCGTCGACGAGATGACGGGCGTGCGGACGCTCCAGCCGGCCCAGGTACAGCCCGACGTCTATCCGACGGCGATCCACTACGTCGGCCGGTACGCGCTCCAGTTCGTCTGGAGCGACGGCCATTCCACGGGCTTCCATACGTGGGAGTACCTGAGGAAGCTCGCCGACGAGGGTTGATCTTCTTCGCGGATCGGCGTGCCATTAGATTCTCGTCCACGCTCCCTTGAGGGCGGCCGATCGGCGGCCACCGCGGAGCGGCCCGAACCCGGATTCGACGATGCGGGGGCCTCGCTCCCGACGCGTGTTTATGGCCCTGGCGCTCCTGCTCGGAGCGACCGGGGCTTTGTCGTCGGGCGCGGTCGCGGAGTCGACCGCAGGTCTCGTCACCGCGAGCTCCGCCGCCGACGCCGGACCGATTCACGACGACGGGCAGCTGGCCGCCTCCGGGCTCCTCTTCCCGCACGGCGTCCAGATCTCGGGGACCACCGCGGGTGTGGCGGGCTCGCCCGGCACCGCGGTGGTCGGCGGGAGGAGGCGAGGTCGCGCGCGCGCCGGCGTCGTGCCCCAGCGCCCCTGCCGAACTGCCGTCGCCTGCCAAGCCGTGCGTCGGGGAACCGGGCTCCTCGGTATGGACGCTAGCCCCGCGAACGCTCCGCCGCGGTCGTGATGCGCGCGGGTGGCCTCGGCCGCCCATCGCGATGATCCGCATTCCGGTGCGCGCACCCGCGCTCGCCGTTCACGACCCATTTGAGCCCCTCGGGGGGCTGAGGACGTTGCCATGTACTCGTTCGCCTCGATGATCTCGGCCGCACAGGGCTCGGCCGAGGAAGGCCTGACCTTCTCGGAAGTGCTCTCGGCGCTGCCCACCGACCCGGCTTCGATCGCGGTGCTCGGCATGCTTCTGGGCTCCGTCGCCCTGGTGGTTTGGGGCGGCCGCCGTTCCGGTGGTAAGGGAGGCAAGGCCGCGTGAGCGCACGCTTCCTGTCGGGGTGCGGGGCGCAGATGCGCCCCGCACCTCGCGGTGGTCTCGAGAGGGCGTGCCCCTGAAGGCATTCGGCGTTCGCGGGCGTGTGCTTAGGTTCAGCCGCCCCCTCGCACCCACGCGCGCCCCTTGCCGACGACCACCCCGCCCGCCGTCCCGCCGTCCGATCCACGCGCCGTGCTGCGCGACGTGTTCGGTTTCGAAGAGTTCCGCCCTGGCCAGCTCGAAGTGATCGAGGCGGTTCTCGCCCGGCGCGACTGCATCGCGGTGATGCCGACCGGGGCGGGGAAGTCGCTGACCTATCAGCTCCCTGCCCGCATGATGAAGGGCACGGTGCTGGTGGTCTCGCCGCTCATCAGTCTGATGAAGGACCAGGTTGACGCGCTGCACGAACTCGGCTTCGAGGCGGTGGAGATCAATTCCACCCTCGACCGGGACGAACGTCAGGCTCGCCTCGCCGGGCTGCGGGAAGGCCGCTACGAACTGGTGTATCTGGCGCCGGAAGCGCTCGACGGCCGACTCCGGGACTTCGTGGAGGGCTGTCCGATCTCCCTGCTGGTCGTCGACGAGGCGCACTGCATCAGCCAGTGGGGGCACGACTTCCGCCCCTCGTACCGGCGTCTGCGCGGGCTCAAGGACGGGCTCGACGTTCCGGTGCTCGCGCTCACGGCCACCGCGACGCGCGCGGTTGCGCGCGACATCCTCCGTCAGCTGGGCATGTCCAGGCCGGCGGGGTACAAGGGCTCCTTCTTTCGCTCGAACCTCGAGATCGGGTGCCGCAAGAAGGGGAGTGGCGATACGCGAAAGGAGATCCTGGCGCTCGTGCGGCGTCACCCGGGGGAGTCGGGTATCGTGTATTGCCTGAGTCGTCGTTCGGTCGACCAGACGACCGCGTTCCTGCGCGAGCACGGCGTGGAAGCACGCCCCTACCACGCCGGACTCGGCGCCGAGGAACGCCAGCGTAACCAGGAGGCATTTCAGCGTGACGAGGTCGACGTGATCGTCGCGACCATCGCGTTCGGGATGGGTATCGACAAATCGAACGTCCGGTTCGTCATCCACCGGGACATGCCGAAGGACGTCGAGTCGTGGTATCAGGAGATCGGCCGGGCCGGGCGCGACGGGCTGCCCAGCGACTGCTTTCTCTTCTACTCGTGGGCCGACGTGAAGCTACACGAGCGGTTCCTCGACGAGATCGACGACCCGGACGTGTGGCAGGCGAAGCGTCAGGCCAGCGTCGACCTTTTCCGGCTCGTCGAGTCGGGCCGGTGCCGGCACCAGACGATTCTCGCCCACTTCGACGAGGCGATGGCGCCGTGCGGCACGTCGTGCGACGTCTGTACGGGGGTCGGGCCGGCGGAGCTGGCGGCCGAGGCCATGGCGAAGTCGGGCCGCACCCGCCGTGGCGTGGCATCGTCGGGGGCCACGGAGAAGACGCGCGTCCGGGCCCCGGGTTCCGGAGGTGGCCGCAGCGCCGCCGCTGCGGCCGGTGTTTCTCCCGAGGACCAGGAGCTTTTCGACCGACTGCGGGGACTGCGCAAGGCGTTTGCGGACGCTCAGCAGGTGCCGGCCTACATCGTGTTCAGTGACAAGGTGCTGCTCGAGATCGCGGTGCGCCGCCCCGGAACCGCGCACGAGCTGCTGGCCGTGCCCGGCGTGGGGCCGGCGAAGCTCGAGAAGTACGGCGCGAGCTTCCTGGAAGCGGTGAAGGGCGCCGACGGGTAGGTGTTACGCTTTACATAATGTAAGGCAGGGGTTACAAGTGAGCGTCTCGCTTCCTCACGCCTCCGCCTGCCGATGATCGTCGCCCAAGTCCGGAGTGATCTTCGCCGACTGCGCACCGCGTCCGGTCTTTCTCAGAGCGAGCTCGCGCAATGCGTCGGGGTGTCGCGGCAGGCGCTCATCGCCATCGAAAGCGGGCGGCAGGTCCCCTCGACGGCGCTGGCGCTCCACCTGGCCCGGGCGCTGCGGTGTTCGGTTGAAGACCTCTTCACGCTCGCGTCGCGCGACGCGATTCCCGCCGCGCTCGCTCCGGGGGCGCGCGAGGCCGGCCGCGTCGCGGTCGGCCGCGTCGACGGCGTGTGGGCAGCGCATCCGCTCGCCTCTGGAGCGCTCCCGGCGGACGGGCTGGTGACCGGTCCGTCGGAGATCGAGGTCCTGATCGAGCCGCGCCGCCTTTCCCGCAACGTCCTCGTGGCGGGCTGCGCCCCCCTGATCGGCGTCGTCGCGGGCCGGCTCGGCATGCGGTACCGGGACGCGTGCGCCACGTGGATCCCCGCGAGCAGCGGAGGCGCCCTCGCGCTCCTGGAAGACGGACTGGTCCATCTCGCCGGGCTCCACCTCGTCGACGTGGACGCCCCCGGCGGACACGCGCCCCTGATTCGTGCCCGGTTTCCCGATCGTTCGAACACGATCGTCGGTATGACCCGCTGGCGGCAGGGTATCGTCACGGCGCCCGGCAATCCCCTGGACATCCGCGCGGCCGATGACCTGCGCCGCCCGGACGTGCGGTTCGCGCGCCGGGAAGCCGGCGCCGGCGCCCAGCGCCTCGTCGAGCGGCTCCTGGCCGTCTCCTCCGACGAGGCAGGTCCCTGGAGCCTCGGGCCGCTGGCCTCCGGTCACGGGGAGGTGGGCCGGCTCGTGCGGTGGGGCGTGGTCGACGCGGGGATCGCCATCGAGAGCGTCGCGTTGTCCGAGGGGCTGCACTTCGTCCCGCTCGCCGAGGAACGCTTCGACCTCGTCGTGCCTTCCGCCCGCCTGGACCTTCCCCACGTCGCACGGTTCGTGGAGCTGCTCGGCCAGCGAGCGTTCCGAGACGAAGCGGCCAGGGTTCCCGGCTACGACGTGTCTGCCGCCGGCCACGCGGAGACGGTGGAGGCCGTCTGAGCCTGCGAAACGCCCCGGTGCTCGTCGTCACGGCGCTCGTGGCCGTCGCGGGCGGCTGCGCCCCCGAGCGCGGAGCGCCGGACGGGAGCGCGGAGCGCGTCGAGCTCGTGGTGCTTGCGGCCTCCTCGCTGACCGACGCCTTCGCCGAAGTGGGCGAAGCCTTCGAGCGGGCACACGCCGGGGTGGACGTTCGGACCGTCTTCGCGGGGAGTCAGACGCTGCGGCTTCAGCTCGAGCAGGGAGCGACGGCGGACGTCTTCGCCTCGGCCGACGAGGACCACATGGCGGCGCTCAAACGCGCGGGGCTCGTGGAGTCGGGCCGTGTCTTCGCCTGCAACGATCTCGTCGTGATCGTGCCACGGGACGGCGAAACCCCGGTCGGTGCCTTTTCCGAGCTCGACCGGGCGCACCGTCTCGTGGTCGGGGCGCCGAACGTTCCGGTGGGTGCATACACGCGACGGGTTCTGGAACGGTCCGGCTCGGTGTACGGGGAAGCGTTCGCCGAGCGCGTCCGCGTCCGGATCGCTTCCCAGGAGACAAACGTCCGGCTGGTGCGTGCCAAGGTCGAGCTCGGCGAGGCCGACGCCGCCATCGTGTACCGCACGGACGCAATGGCGTCTTCCGCTGTCCGAATCCTCGAGATTCCGCCGGAGGTCGCGCTGCGCGCGGCGTACCCGATCGCGCGGGTGCGTGACTCGAGCCGCGCGGACGCCGCGGAAGCGTTCGTGGCCTTCGTCGGCTCCGAGGCGGGAGCGACGATCCTGCGACGCCACGGATTCGTGACGGGGTGCGCCGGAGGATGAACCGTGCCTGCAGCTCGCCCTCCGGGGCGCATCGCTTGGCCACCCCCCTCGGTCCGGTGGGGTTCGGCCTCGGCGCCATCCTTGTGGTGGTGCTCGCCCTGCCGCTGGGCGCGCTCCTGCTCTCGGCGTCGGTCGACGACCTGAAGGCGGGGGCGAGCAGTCCGCTCTTCGCGCCCGCGCTCTGGCTCAGCCTGCGCACCAGCGCGCTAAGTCTCGTGCTGACCGTGCTCGGAGGCACGCCTCTGGCGTGGTGGCTGGCGACCTCGACCTCGCGAACGGCGCGTGGAGTGGAACTGGTCGTGGACCTGCCGATCGTGATCCCTCCGGCCGTCATCGGCGTGGCCCTCCTGCAGACCTTCGGCCGGCGTGGGCTGCTGGGCCCCGCACTGGGCGGCGTCGGTGTCTCGCTGCCGTTCACCGAGGGTGCGGTGCTGCTCGCGCAGATCGTGGTGTCGGCGCCCTTCTTCGTCCAGGCGGCGGCCAACGCCTTCCGCAAGGTCGAGATCGATCTGATGATCGTGGCACGCACCCTCGGTGCCTCGCCGGGAGCCGCCTTCTTCAGGGTTGCGGTGCCCGTCGCGCTGCCCGGACTCGTCGTGGGCGCGTCGCTGGCCTGGGCCCGGGCGCTCGGCGAGTTCGGCGCCACGCTCCTCTTCGCCGGCAACATGCCGGGGCGCACGCAGACGATGCCCCTCGCCATCGTCACGGCCCTCGAGTCCGACGTTCGCGTGGCGGTCGTCTTCTCACTCGTGCTGGCCGCGCTCGGAGGGGTGCTCCTGCTGGGTCTCCGTCTCCTGCCGGCGGCGTGGGCAGCCTTCGGAGGCGCCCGAGCGGCTCGGGATGCGGGTGCGGGAGGGCTTCGATGAGCTGGCGTGCGCGGGTCCGGGCCCGCGTCGGAGACCTCACCATCGACGTCGACCTGTCCGGCGGGCTCGCGCCGCTCGCGCTGATCGGCGCCAACGGCAGCGGGAAGACCACGCTGCTGCGCGTGATCGCCGGCGCGCACGCGCCGCTCGCGGGCGAGATCGCCGTGGGCGGTACGATCCTGTACAGCGACGAGCAGGCCATCGACTGCCCGAGCGAGGCCCGGCGCGTCGGCTACGTCCCCCAGGGCTACGGTCTCTTTCCGCACCTCTCCGTCCTCGACAACGTGGCGTTCGGCCTCCCCGCGGGCTTCACCCGCGTGTCCCGGGCGGCGCGTCGGGAACGCGCCCGAGCGATGCTCGACGGTCTGGAGTGTGCCCATCTCGCGAACCGGCGACCCGATCGCCTTTCCGGCGGCGAGCGGCAGCGCGTGGCGCTGGCCCGTGCGCTGGTGATCGAGCCCGGGATCCTGCTTCTGGACGAGCCGCTGGCCGCGCTCGACGCGGCCGGCCGCAGGTCGGTGCGAGACTTCCTGGCGACACGGCTCCGCGCGGCGCGCGTGCCCTCGCTCGTTGTGACCCACGACGTGCGGGACGTGGTCGCCCTCGAGGCCGAGGTGTGCGTGCTCGACCACGGGAGAATCGTCCAGCGAGGCGACGTGTCGGCTCTTCGCGCGGCGCCTGCGTCGGCGTTCGTCGAGGAATTCGTTGGCTGAAGGGTGAGCCTTGCCGGGCCGCGCCCGGCCGGGGATCTTCTCCCGACGCGGGCCGTCCCGCGATCGCATGATCCCCAACGACAGCAGTGGACCCATCGAGATGGCCCCGTCGACCGAGTTGCCCGTACGCCGCGCCGCGGCGCTCCTGCCCGCGATCGTCGCTTCTGCCGCCGGGCTGGGCGGGGCCGCGGAGGCCCAGACCACGCACGCGCTGCCCCTGACCCCGGAGAACATCCACTGGGGGTACTACGACGCGTCGCTGGAGCCCGCCGTGAGGATTCGTTCCGGGGACAGCGTGACCTTCGAAAACCTCCTGGCGAGGGGTCTCGACCGGCTCCGGCTGGCCGGTTTCGGCGAGTCGCGCTTCACGGACGCCATGCGCGCGGTCGAGGAGGCGGAGGACGTTCGGCTCGGGGCGCACCCGCTGAACGGTCCGATCCTCGTCGAGGGAGCAGAGCCCGGCGACGTGCTGGAGGTTCGCATCGTGGACATCGGGTTTCTGGCGCCCTACGGGGTGAGCGGGCATCTCCCCGGCGGCGGCACGCTTCCCGACGATTTCCCCCACGGGGCTCTGCGCCGGTTCGAGATCGACACCATCACCTCGACGGCGACCATGCAGGGGGTCGAGGACGTCGTGATCCCTGTGCGCCCGTTCTTCGGATCGATCGGCGTGGCTCCGCCCCTGCTCAGCGGTCGCATCGACAGTCGCGCCCCCGGGTTCCACGTCGGAAACCTCGACAACCGGGAGCTCGTCGAGGGAACCACGGTCTATCTCCCGGTGCATGCGGACGGGGCGCTGCTCTCCATCGGCGACGGGCATGCAGCCCAGGGCGACGGCGAGGTGAGCGGTACCGCCATCGAGACATCCCTCTACGGCACCATCGAAGTCGTGCTCCACAAGGACCGGACGCTGGCGTGGCCCCGGGCCGAGACGCCTACGCACTACGTCTCGATGGGGCTCGACCCCGACCTCGACGAAGCCGCGCGCATGGCGACGCGCGAGATGGTGCGCTTCCTGGTCGATGAGCGCGGAATGAGCGCCAGCGACGCCTACATCCTCTGCTCGGTCGCGCTCGACCTCCGGGTGACGCAGCTCGTGGACGGCACCAAGGGGGTCCACGGGATGCTCGCGAAGGCGCTCTTCACCTCCCGCTGACCTCCGCACGGAGCGCTGCGAATCGCGGGTCCGCCCGGAGTGGGTCCAGAAGGGGATCCTGGTCGAGGACGTCGAGGGTGAGTGCTCCGGCCCGGGCGACGCACGACAGAGCTTCCAGGGCTTCGCTCAGGCGTTTGCGCTGCGCCGAGGTGCGGGCGAGTCCGAGGCATGACGTGGCGTCGCCGGGTTTGATCATGAGGGCGATCTCGAAAAATGCGCGGCTCACCTCGTAGCGTCGTGCGGGCATGTATTTTCTTGGCTGGTAGAACGACGCGTGCACGAATACGTCTTCGAGCTTGCGCTGCGCGGCGCGCGCGGCGTGCGTGTCGGAGGCGTCGCGGCTCACGGCCTGCAGCCGCCGGAGCTGGAGTTCCGAGACACCGGCGGCTACGTCCTGCGGGCGGAGCGTGGTCTCCACCCGTTCGATCCACTCCGCCATGCGGTCGTGAAAGGCCCACCGTGCTTCCACTTCGGCGCGGAGTCGACGGTTGGCCCGTTCCAGTTCGGGCCCGGCGGCGAGCCGGGCCATGGCGAGCCGGGCCGCCTCGGTCTCGACCAGCCCGTCGAACTCGACGACCACGTCCTGGTAGGTTCGCCACGCGTCTTCCACGTCGCCCGCCGCCTCGAGGGCGCGCGCGATCCGGATTCTACGATCCCGAAGGACCTCGAGATCTGCGGGGCTCCGTCGGCTCCGCCCGTCCCGCACCGCCCGGACTTCCATCCACTCCAGCGCGTGGGCAAGGACGGTGTCTGCGGGCCACTCGTGGGGGCCCGGATAAAACTGGACGAAGTGCGGGATCTCGTAGTCGTCGAGGCGCCAGTCGAGCGCCCGGAGTTCCTCGTAGTTGTAGTCGATGTCCCCGGCCCCGCCGAAGTAGGCGAAGTTCACGGGACCTTCCGCGGCGAGCACGGCGATCTGGACGCGGGACGGGAGCGTTGCACCGAAGCCGAGGATGCCCGCTGTGTAATCGCGGTAATCCTCCGCGAACAGCCAGGACTCGCGCGCCGTACCCGAGATCCCCGCGAAGTAGAGCCGTCGGGGGTCGATGGTGAAGAAGTCCTGCGCGTCCTCGATCATCGCGCGCACGGCGCGTTCGTTCGGTTCGGCGTCCTCGTCGCTGCGGGTGTCGTACGAGCTCATGACGATGTAGCCGAGCTCTTCGGCTCCATGAACCATCCGCTCGAGCGGGATCATGGCGCGGCCGCGCATGTCGAGCACCAGGACGAGCGGGTGCGGAACGCCGGGCTGGTACGACGTGGGCACGTACACGCCGTATCGCTGGGTCGGGTCGAACCGGCTCTCCACGGAGGGCGTGAGCCCGGTGGGCAGCTGGGCGGCGACCCCGCGAAAGCCGGCGAGGACCGCCGCCGCAGCCACCAGGCCGTGGATCAGGAGGGCGCGCATCAAGGGAAGGCGAGTTGCCGGTCGTTCACCCCGTTCACCGAGGCGATCCCCGGAAGGGCAGGGGTGCGAGGGCTCGACCAGGGCGACCCCGAAAGATCGTCGGCAACGAGCGTGTTTCATGGTCGGTGAGCAGGAGCGTGAGGAGCCGTGGTGCCGAGGACTCACGCAATGACACGGGTGCGCCCCAATGCGTTGACAGGCCTCCTCCCCGCGACGCGGCTCTGGACCCCACGGAGCGCGGACAACCCCCGGAGGTCAGCTCGAGCGAGGGTCCGACAGGGTCGGCGATGGCGATCCGTTGTCGCGTGCGGCTACGGATCGAGGCTGGCGAGATAGGCCACGAGATCGACGATGTCGGAGACGGTGAGCGCCGCTACCGTCTGATCCATCAGCTCCGACCAGGACCCGTCGCGGTGGCCCGTCCTGAATTCGAAGAGCTGCCGTGCCATGTAGCTGGGCGAGCGCCCCGCGAGCGCCGGCACCGGTCCGATTCCGCGAAGCTCCGCCCCGTGGCAGAACGTGCAGGCCACCGTGCGCCCGCCGCCCCCGGAGCGCGCGAGCTCGCGCCCCCGGGCGACGGAGCCGCGCGGAACGTACGCCACGAACCCCGAGGCGTCGTCCCGGAGTCGGGTGCGCTCGAGGTCCTCGGGGATCTCCACCACCCGCTCGCCGATCGGCTCGGCGCCCGCGCCTTCCACGACTTCGTGGATCCATCCGGCGAATCGAGTAAGGGGCACGCTGTCCGTCTCCACGACCCGGATCCACGGCCGGTATTCGAGCGAGGAGAAGTATTCCGCCGCGACCCTCGCGTCCGTCGCCGAGAGGTTGAGCCCGAGGGTGGTCATGAGCGTAGGAGGGCCCATGCGTGGCTCCGCGGTGCGGCGGCGGCCGGCTCGGTAGTCGTCGAGCTGCTGCACGAGGTATTCGAAGGGCTGACCGGCCAGGGAGGAGTTCTCGGGCTTGCCCTGACCGTTGGGCAGGTGGCAGTACCCGCACGGCAGGACGCCCTCGCCGGCGCCGCTCGCGACGATCTCGGGCATGGGCGGGTGGCCGTCAGGGTGCCAGTCGGGCGGGCCGTTGGCGATGCCGAGATCCCGTCTGCGCAGGGACAGGCTGGACCCCGGGACGGTCACGACCTCGTCGGGATCGGGCGGGGTCGCGCCCTCGGGGGCTGGGTCGTTGAGCACGTACGCCCACGGGAGCGTCTCGTGCGCGCCGGCGCCGAGCGCGATCGGCGGGCCGGCGGGGCCACCGTCGCCCGGGGCGGCGGCGGTCGCGGCGCGGTCGTCCCCGGCGCCCCGTCCGCAGGACGCCAGGAGCAGGGCCAGTACCACCACGCCGCTCGTCGGGAAAACACGCACCTCGGACCTCCTCCACGAGAGTGGCTCTGCGGCCCCTCGTCCGGCGGCCGTCGGAAAGGACGCCAGGATACGCCGCGCGTGCTGTTTCGGCGAGTCCTCCGGAATCCTGGAACGCGCCTTGACCGCACGCGGCTTCGGCGCGATCATTCCTTCGTAACCCCCGTGATGGGGTGGTAAGGATTCAAGGGGGCGAGGGTCTCATTCTTGAGAGCCGTCGCTCTTTTTTGCATGGTGACCATGCAGGTCACACTCGCGCGGAGATCCGCGCAACAGAGCAGGTCGGTCAGTACGTATCATGCGACTCCGACTGCACAACCCGGGAGCGCAGATGCGTACCAAGGGAACCGTGAAGTGGTTCAACGATCAGAAGGGTTTCGGATTCATCACGCCTGACGACGGCAGCAAGGACTGCTTCGTCCACCACAGCGCGATTCAGGCGCAGGGCTTCAAGACCCTGGCCGAGGGCGCGAAGGTCGAGTTCGACGTCGTGCAGGGCGCCAAGGGCCCCGCTGCCGAGAACGTGGTGGCTCTCTGAGCAACACGTAGGGGATCGGAATGATCCTTTCGGGCCGTCCCGGGTTGACCCGGGGCGGCCCGATTCTTTTCGTGCCCGGTCGTACCGTGCCGCACGCGGGCTCGTCAGGGAAACCGGATGCCGGCTGTGCGCCGGGCGCCCGGGGATCCCTGGGTTGCTCGGGCGTCGACCGTGGCGGCATGTTCCGGTCATGACCCATGACATGACGCGCTCGCTCCGGAAGCCACACCGCGCCGCACCGCGGCCGAGTTCCCCGGCGCGTGGCGCCACCCTCCTCGCGCTCGCCTTGCTGACCGCCTGTGGCGGGGCTCCGGAGAGCCTCCTGTTCGAAAACGTTCGCATCGTGGACGGTACCGGCGCGGCGGCCGTCGTCGGTTCGCTGCGTGTCCGGAACGGCACGATCGTGGAGCTCGGCGAGCTCACGCGTGACAGAGGTGATCGGGTCGTGGACGGGGGTGGCCTCGTGCTGTCACCGGGCTTCATCGACACGCACAGCCACCACGACCGCGGCCTGCTCGACGAGATGCGCTCGGCCCGTGCGGCGGTGAGCCAGGGCATCACGACGATCGTCGTCGGTCAGGACGGTGGGTCTCGCTACCCGCTCGTCGACTTCCTCGGGCGGGCCGCATCGACGCCACCGGCGATCAACGTCGCGTCGTACACGGGACACGGAACGCTGCGCGGCCTCGTCATGGGAGACGATCTCCTGCGCGCGGCCACCGTCGCCGAGATCGACTCCATGGCGACGCTCCTTCGGGCGGACATGGAGGCGGGCTCGCTGGGGCTCAGCACCGGGCTGGAATATACGGCGGGGTTCCACAGCACGACGGAGGAGGTCGTGGCCCTCGCCCGCGTCGCGGCCGGGTACGGTGGCCGCTACATCAGCCATGTCCGCAGCGAGGACCGCACCTTCTGGGAGGCGATCGACGAGATCCTTCGCATCGGGGGCGAGGCGGAGCTTCCGGTCCAGATCGGTCACATGAAGCTGGCCATGACCAGTCTCTGGGGACGCGCCGATGAGCTTCTCGCCAAGCTCGACTCCGCCCGGACGGCGGGAATCGACGTCACGGCCGACGTCTACCCCTACACCTACTGGCAGTCGACCATGCGGGTGCTGGTTCCCGACGGGAACTTCACGCGGGACGAGGTCGGCTTCGCGCTCGCCGAGGTCGCGACGCCGGATGGGATCATCTTCGGGCGCTTCACGCCCGAGCCCGGCTACGAAGGACGCACCCTGCAGGAGATCGCCGACGCGCGCGGCGAGGATCCGGTCACGACCTACCTCGCGATGCTCGACATGGTCTACGGGCCGGGGGCCCCCGAGGACGCGGGCGAGACGATCGTCGCGCGGAGCATGACGCCGCAGGACATCTCCCGTCTGTACGCCTGGCCGCACACCAACGTCAGCAGTGACGGCGAGCTCGACGGGCCGCACCCGCGGGGGTACGGGTCGTTTACGCGCTTTCTCCGCACTCAGGTGCGGGAGGAGCAGGCGCTGTCGCTCGAGGAGGCCGTGCACCGGATGACGGGTCTCGCGGCGCGGCACATGGGCTTCGCGGAGCGCGGCGTGCTGCGGCAGGGGGCCGTCGCGGACCTCGTGCTCTTCGACCCGGACACCGTCGCGGACCACGCGGACTTCGACGACCCCCACGCGCCCTCCACCGGGATCCTCGGCGTGTGGGTGGCCGGGGTGCAGGTGTGGGACGGCCACGCGGTGGTCGAAGGCGCGCACCCGGGCCGGGTGCTGCGCCGCGACTGACGAGGGCCCGCGAGCTCGGACACCTTCCGGACCGACACCATCAGAAACTACGAACGCATGCTCAGACCACGCACGACGCACTTTCATCCGAGGCTCGAGCCGTTCAACCAGACCGGCATCTGGAAGCACTGGTCGGGCTACCTCGTAGCACCCCAGTACCAGTATTCGCTCAATGCCGAGTATTACGCGATCCGCAATGCGGTCTCGCTCCTCGACACGTCGCCGCTCTTCAAGTACCGGGTCACGGGCGGCGACGCGAGGGCGCTCCTGGAGCACGCACTCGCCCGCGACGTCGGGGCCTGCGGCGTCGGACGCGCCCAGTACACGTGCTGGTGTGACGAACGGGGTTACGTCCTGCAGGACGGCGTCGTCCTGCAGCCCGAGGACGGGGAGTACCTGCTCACGGCGGCGGAGCCGACGCTGCGCTACTTCCAGCGGCTCGCCCGGGAGCGGGGCCTCACCGACGTCGTGGTCCACGACGTAACGGACGACTTCGGAATCCTCGCCCTCCAGGGCCCGCACGCCCACGACGTCCTGGGTGGGCTCACGGACGTGGCCGACGAGCTCCGCTATTTCGGCGTCGCAAAGGCGCGCGTCGCGGGGTGCGAGGTGATCGTGTCGCGCACGGGGTACACCGGCGACCTCGGGTACGAGGTCTGGATCCGCGCCGCCGACGCGCTGACGGTATGGGACGCGCTGATGGCCGAGGGGAAGGGGCACAACATCACGCCCATCGGGACGACGGCCCTCAAGATGGCGCGCGTCGAGGCAGGACTCCTCCTCCTGGGCTCGGACTTCCACACGAGCCGGTTCGCATGGGTCGACGCGCAGCGCGAGACTCCCGTCGAGCTGGGGTGGAGCTGGATGTTTCGCAAGCTCGGCGAGGACGGCCGGGACTTCGTGGGCCGCGCCGCGATCGAGGCCGAGCTGCAGCAGGGGACGAGCCGGTGGATGACCGTCGGGCTCGCGGTGGACTGGCACGACTACGAGCGGGTACACGTCGCCGCCGGGATCCTCGCCCCGCATCACGAGATCTACGCCGAGACCACCATGAGCGTCTACCGGAGGGGCGGGAAGGAGTGGGACTACGCCGGCTACGTGAGCAGCTTTCTCGCCTCGTCGCTCCTGCGCCGCCCGATCGGCATCGCCAAGGTGCCGCTCGACCTCGCCCAGCCGGGCTCGGAAGTCGATCTCGAGGTGCCGGTCATCCGCCGGCCCGAGCTGGTTCTCGCGCGTGTCGAGCGGACGCCCTTCTTCAACCCGGCCCGCAAGACGGCCCTCATGACCGGGAGCGCGGCCCGATGACGACCACCGAACGATACGACGCCATCGTCGTCGGCGCCGGCCACAACGGGCTCGTCAACGCGTGCTATCTGGCGAAGGCGGGTCTGAACACGCTGCTTCTCGAGCGCCGGCATCTGGTGGGCGGCGCGACGATCACGGAGGAGCTGGTTCCGGGCTTCCACTTCACCACGTTCTCGTACGCCATCAGCCTGCTGCGGCCCGAGATCGTCCATGAGCTCGATCTCGTCCGCCACGGCCTCATGGTGGTGCCGCTCATCAACACCTTCCAGCCGGGCTTCGACGGAGCGTACCTGTTTCTCGGGCCGGACTCATGGGCCAACTACCATGAGATCGCCCGGCACTCGCGGGTCGACGCCGAGGCGTCGAGGGAGCTGAACCACATCGTGGCCCGGGTCTGCCGGGCTCTCAAGCCCTGGATGGACCGCATTCCCCCCAACGCGCTCGGCTCCGACCCCGTGGACGTCGCGCTGCTCGAGGAGCTCCGCACGTACATGGCCGGGCTCGACCCGGAAGTCCGGGAGATGATCGAGAAGTTCGTGAACCGGAGCGCG
>JAURER010000097.1 GCA_030827315.1 Gemmatimonadota bacterium
CAGTGCGGCCGGTAATCGCACGAAGAGCGTAAACGTATAAGGGAGCTTGACTGCGAGACCGACAGGTCGAGCAGGTGCGAAAGCAGGCCTTAGTGATCCGGCGGTCCCGTATGGAAGGGCCGTCGCTCAACGGATAAAAGGTACGCCGGGGATAACAGGCTTATCGCCCCCGAGAGTTCACATCGACGGGGCGGTTTGGCACCTCGATGTCGGCTTATCACATCCTGGGGCTGGAGAAGGTCCCAAGGGTCGGGCTGTTCGCCCGTTAAAGTGGTACATGAGCTGGGTTCAGAACGTCGTGAGACAGTTCGGTCTGTATCCGTCGTGGGCGTTGGAGTATTGAGGAAAGCCTTCCCTAGTACGAGAGGACCGGGAAGGACCGACCACTAGTGTACCGGTTGTTCCGCCAGGGGCATCGCCGGGTAGCTACGTCGGGACGGGATAACCGCTGAAAGCATCTAAGTGGGAAGCCCCTTCCAAGATGAATACTCCCAGACCTTCGGGTCTCTAAAGGGCCGTACGAGACTAGTACGTTGATAGGCAGCAGGTGGAAGTGTGGCAACACATGAAGCCGAGCTGTACTAATCGCCCGTGCGGCTTGACCAGTTCCTCCCCTCCGGGATCTCACCATGCGACATCTCTCTGGAGATGCGCGGCCGTTACAGCTCAGGCTCTCACTCTCTCGACCTCTGTTCTCGTCTTGCTGGTGACGATTGCGTAGAGGATACACCCGTTCCCATCCCGAACACGGCCGTTAAGCTCTACAGCGCGGATGGTACTGCCGGGGAGGCCCGGTGGGAGAGTACGACGTTGCCGGCTTTTTGACGGAAGCCCCCAGGACCTCGGGTCCTGGGGGCTTCTTTCGTTTCAGGCCCGAGGGCGCATGGCCCGCCGCCCTCCCTAGTCGAGGTCGAGTATGGCCCTCTCGAGCGTAGCGACCGTGCGGTCGACGTCCTTGAGCTTGTCCAGGCCGAAGAGTCCGATCCGGAACGTCTGGAATCCGTCGGGTTCACCGACCTGCAGGGGCACCCCGGCCGCGATCTGGAGCCCCGCGGCCGCGAACTTCGCTCCGGACTTCACGCCCGGGTCGGACGTGTAGCTGACGACGACGCCCGGAGCCTGAAAGCCGTCGGCGGCCACGCTGGGGTAGCCCGCGGTCTCGAGCACCGCTCTCACCCTGGCACCGAGCTCGATCTGGCGCGCCTTTGCAAGCTCGAAGCCGAACGCCTCGGTCTCGGCGATGACAGCCGCGAACGACCGCAGGCCGTCGGTTGGCATGGTGGCATGGTAGGCGTGCCCACCGTTCTCGTACGCCTGCATGATCTGGTGCCACTTGGCCAGGTCGCAGGCGAAGCTCGTCGACTTGGTCTGCCCGAGGCGTTCGAGCGCCCGCTCGCTCAGCATCACGAGGCCACAGCACGGCGAGCCGCTCCAGCCCTTCTGCGGGGCGCTCACCAGCACGTCGACGCCGAGCGCCTCCATGTCGATCCACACGGCGCCCGACGCGATGCAGTCGAGCACGAAGAGCCCGCCTCCGGCGTGCACCGCTTCGGTGACGGCGCGGATGTAGTCGTCCGGCAGGATCATCCCCGCGGAGGTCTCGACGTGCGGCGCGAAGACCAGGTCGGGGCGCTCACGCTCGATGGTGGCGACCACGTCCTCGATGGGTGCGGGCGCGAAGGGCGCCAGCGGCGCGTCCGTCACGGGACGGGCCATCATTACGATCTCCTCGTCCGGAATGTCTCCCGCATCGAAGATCTGGCTCCACCGGTAGCTGAACCAGCCGTTGCGGATGACGAGGCACTTGCGGTCTGTCGCGAACTGCCGCGCCACGGCCTCCATGCCGAACGTACCGCTTCCGGGGACGATGACGGCCGCCCGCGCGTTGTAGACCTTCCGGAGCGCGCTGGAGATGTCGATCATCACCGCCTGGAACGATTTCGACATGTGGTTCAGGGCCCGGTCGGTGTAGACGACCGAATACTCGAGCAGGCCGTCTGGGTCGACGTCGGGAAGAAGTCCGGGCACGGGGCCTCCGGTACGGTTGGGGGTGGTGCAGGGCCGGATCCGGGGCGCAGGCTACGTGGGCTGGCCCCGGTCACGGGGCGGCAGCATGGGGGGTAAGCCCGCGATGCGCAATCCGGTGACCGCCGCCGGCCGGCCTCGGGCCGGAGCCTCCGCGCCGCGGAGGCGCCCGCGCCCCGCGCTCGAGTGGCATGCGTGAGCCGAGCCAGAAAAACAGAACGATATGCAGTGCAATGGTATAGATGGTATGACATCGAGTGAAAAATGAGGTGTATGGTTGGCGCTTGTACCCGTGCGCCTGGACGTGGCGCGGGGAACGAGGATGGCGCGCTCCGCCCGCCTTCGACGAACTTGAGTGCCCCTGAGCACCGGGCCGCCGGCCCCC
>JAURER010000038.1 GCA_030827315.1 Gemmatimonadota bacterium
AGCTCTTTCCTCGGGACCTGAACATCGCTGCAAGATCACTCCTGCCCTCGGATGTGCAAGACGCTTCGTCTGCCCCGCGGGCGATCACGCCGTCCGTCTACTACGCGACCGGGCAGAGGCTCAGCGTCGAGTGTCCGGCTCCGTGGCCGGTCGCCGCGTTGCGAGGCCGGGGTGCCCCGGCAGGTGGTGCCGCCACCTCGAACCCCCGGAGGCCCGATCCAGTGTTCAATTCAGCGCGGTACGATACCCCGTGGCGCCTGTCCGCGTCCCTCCCGCCCGAGCGCATCCGCACCGCGCGCCTCGTGCTCCGATGCTGGCAGCCCGATGACGCCGCGTTGTTTCACGCGGCGTTCGCCTCGAGCCGCGAGTATGTCGGCGCGTGGGTTCCTCCTGCGCTGGACGAACCGTCCGGGCTCCACGCGATCGCGCTGCGTCTGGCGAGATTCCGTGACGAGTTCCGGTCCGGCGTGTGCTTCGTCTACGCGATCTTCGACCGGGAGGGCGTCGAGGTGCTCGGCGAGGCCGGTCTGATGCCCAGAGTCGGCGAGGGCGCGCTCGAAATCGGCTATTGGATCCGCGTAGAGCGGGCTGGGCAGGGGATTGCGACCGAGGCCACCCGCGCGCTCACCTCGGCGGGCTTCGCGCTGCCGGAGGTGCATCGGATCGAGGTTCACTGCGACGCCGCCAATGCGCCGAGCGTGGCCGTTCCCCGGAAGCTCGGGTACCGCGTCGTCCGCGGCCCCGCGACCCAGCCGCCCGCATCGGGGACGCCTTGCGGTGACACCGTCGTGTTCGCGCTGACGGCTCCGGAGTGGCGGGGATTGCCAGAATGAACCCACGCTGCGTGTCGAAACGGGACCGCCCGACATGAGTCGATGGCTGCTGCGCCTTCGCGGCGCGATCGGCATGGGACTCACGTGGGCCTTTGCCTGGGCGATGGTGGGTCTGCTCATCGGCGTGGCCATGGAGTTCTTCGGCGTCCCGATGGGGTGGTTCGTGCAGGTCTTCGACGCACCGCTTCCCGCGCTCGCGGTGCCCGGCTTCTTGTCGGGTGCCACCTTTTCGACGGTGCTCGGGGTCGCGGGGCGTCGGCGCAGATTCGACCAGCTGTCGCTGCCCCGGTTCACCCTCTGGGGTGCCCTGGGCGGGCTGCTGGTGGGCCTGGTCCCCCTGGTCGTCGGCGGCCCCGGGATCCCTCCCGGTGCGGTCGTCGTCATGCTCGGTACGTTGACCGTCCTGAGTGCCGGCTCGGCCGCGGGCTCTCTGGCGCTGGCACGCATGGCGGAGGACCGCGAGTTGCTCGACGCCGGAGTGGAAGCCTCCGCAGTGGGGCTCACGGAGTGGGAAGCCAGGGAGTTGATGGGGAAGTGACGTCCGGACGACCGATGGGCGCGAGGCCCCGAGACGGGCAGCGGGACGGATGAGGACCCTCCTGAACTCCCGCGACTTCTGGCTGGACATGGTCCGGCTCCAGATCGGCCTCTTCCTCTTCGGACTCGCAGTCGCCCTCATGCTCGAGGCCCGCATCGGCCTGGACCCCTGGTCCGCGTTTCACGACGTGATCTCGGTGCGATCGGGGCTGAGCTTCGGGCGGATCTCTCAGATGGTCGGGCTCACGCTCATCGTTCTGAGCCGCCTGGCGCTCGACGTCCGGCCGGGGATCGCGACGGTGCTCAACATGCTCCTCATAGGACCGTGGGTGGACGTGCTGCGTCCACACGTGCGCTTCTTCGAGTCCGGCGGGCGTGCCCCGGGTACGGCACAGTTCCTCGGCGGGATCCTCGTGCTGGGCTTGGGCACCGCGGTCTACATCGGGGCGCGCCTCGGCGCCGGCCCCCGCGACGGGCTGGCTATGGGGCTCTCGCGACGCATCGGGAGGAGCCTGCGCGCCTCGAGAATCGCGATCGAGGTGACGGTGCTCGCGGCGGCGGCGGCGCTCGGCGGATCGATCGGGCTCGGAACGGTCCTCTTCGCCGTGCTCATGGGCCCGACCATGCAGACGAGCCTTCGGCTCTTCTCGGTTTCCCACGACCCTTCGCCGCGGATCCGCCTCGAGGGCGTTTCTCCCCCGCACGCCGGGGGTGTAGGCTAGCCGTTCCGGGAAGGTGACCGGCTACGATGGCCGGCGCCGGCGCCCGCGACGGCGGCTCAGGTGAAGTCGAGGACCCAGCGCGCGATACCGAGCGCGATCAGGAGAGCGCCTTCCACCCTTCCGATGCGCCAGTGCGTGCGCATGAAGAGCACCGCGATTACGACCATGCCGACGAGGGCGAGGATCGATCCGGAGGCTTCGGGCCGGATGGTCACGGGGTGAATGAGTGCGGTGAGGCCGAGCACGCCCAGGACGTTGAAGATGTCGCTGCCGATCATGTTGCCGAGGCTGAGGCCATGGTGGCCACGCACCGCGGCGAGAAGCGACGTCGTGAATTCGGGAAGTGAGGTGCCCGCGGCCACGATGGTCATGCCGATGACCCACTCGCTCACGCCGAACCACTCGGCAATCGTGCTCGCGGCCTCGACGAGCAGCTCGGCCGACGCCGCGATCAGCACCACGCCCAGAAACAGCTTCCCGACCGGGCGTAGCCAGTCCCAGCGCGCGCGAACCTCTCCGGCGGCCTCGGAGGCCGCCTGCCTGACCGCACGGGTGCTGGCCGCGTTCCCCGCTTCCGAGAGGTACAGCAGTACGAGATACCCGAGCAGGCCCAGAGCGAGGAGTGCACCGTTCGATCGCTCCACCCCGAAGTCGATTCCGAAGAGCGCCCAGACGGCGACGGAGCTGATGATCAGCACGCTGCCGTCGCGCCACACCGTGGTCGCGTCCGTCTCGAGCGGACGAAGCAGCGCCACGCCCCCGAGGATGAAACCCAGATTGAAGATGTTCGACCCGATCACGTTGCTGATGGCCATGTCGCTCGCGCCCTGCGTGGCGGCCGTCACGCTCACCGCGAACTCCGGCGCCGAAGTTCCCATGGCCACGAAGGTCAGGCCCACCACGCGCGGGGAGATGCCGAGCCGATCGGCGATGGCCACGGACGACTCCACGGTCCAGTCGGCGCCGAACGCCAGGGCGGCGGCGGCCGCGGCCGCCAGGATCCCCGCGATCCCGGGGGACCAGGGGTGCAAGAACACCGAAACGGCTGAGGACAGAAATTCCAACACGAATGACTCCAGGTGCTTTTTCGAGCCGGGTGCTCGGGAGGGTGGCTCGCAAGGTATCGCCAACCCGCCCGATGGGTCAGGGGATACCCGACGACATCAGCCGATGAGTCTCGGTCGGAAGATCCGGGGCGCGTACTCGCGCAGATGTCGCTCCTTGTCGAGCTGCGGGACACCGTCCGTCATCCACTCCGGAGCGGGCATACCCTTGAGATGATGATTGAAGAAGTCCGAGAGACGGTACTGGAAATCGATGATGTTCTGGAGCTTGCGCAGGCCGTGCCCCTCGTCCGGATACGAGAGCCAGATGATCGGCTTGTCCAGGAAGCGCAGGGCGTTGTACCACTCGAGGCCCTGCTCCCAGTTCACCGTGGGGTCTTCCTCACCGTGCAGGTAGAGCACGGGGGTATTCATGTTCTCCACGCCCGAGATGGGGGACTGGTCCCAGTACAGGTCGAAGTCGTCGTACGGGTTCGTGGCGTAGCGCCCCTGCCCGTAGATGTCGTAGCTGTGGTTGTTCTGCCCACTCCCCACGAAGAGCTGGTTGAACTCGCTGACGAGGTTGATGGGCGCAGCGCCGTGCGCCACGGCGGCGAACATGTCCGAGCGGGTGGCGATGTAGGCGCTACCGCCGCCGCTGTAGGAGTGGCCACTTAGGCCCACGGCGTCGGGGTCGGCGTAGCCCATTTCGATGACCTTGCGGGTGGCGGCCTCTACCGCCTCGAGCATGTCGGAATGGGAGCTGCCGATCCGGAAGTGGATGTCGGGCTGCATGAGCAGGTACCCGTTGCTCACGAGGCCCGCGAAGTCCGGCTGGTGCCGGTACGTGGGCGTAGGGTAGCGGTGCAGGTCCTGCGAGTACTGCTCGTAGAAGCGCACCACCATGGGCAGCCGGTCGCCCTCGCGGTACGTCTCGGGAATGGCGAGCGTCCCCTGGAGCGGGATGCCGTCGTCGGTGGTGTAGTCGAAGAGGATGCGCCGCCCCCAGAGGAACTCGTCCTGCTGCGGATTCGCCGTGGACACGCGCTGCCGGTCCGCGAAGCTTCCGCCCGTCACCCAGAGGTCCGGGAACTCCTGCCAGCTCTGTACCGTCAGGAGATACCGGCTGTCGTTCTTCGCCTTCTGGGGCATGCCGAACTTGCGGTCCTCCAGGGTGAGTTCGCGGATCCGGCCACCTGCGAGCTCGAAGAATCCCTCCTTCTTGGTCCATTCGCCGTAGGCGTGCAGGAGCAGTGGGCCGTCGAGGTCGACCTCGCGCTCCGCGCGATCGGCGGGGATGTAACGGAGCCGGATCTCCGCGTCGGCCCCGAGGCCGCCGGTGAGGCTCGTGGCCGGGCTTGCGTCGAATGGCTGCAGCCAGATGTCGTACCGATGGTCGAGAAGCACCCCGAGGCCGTCCGCTGCCCACCCCGCGATCCCGTACGGCGGCTTCTCGCCGAAACGGTCGAACTCGTGGTCGGTGAAGTCCACCGGTGCGCGCTCCGTGAGGTTGACGTGGCGGTCCTCCGCGATCCGGTAGTCCCACACGTGGCCGTCCTTCCAGTAGAGCCAGTGCCGGCTGTCGGGCGAGAGGCCGAGGGTCTGCAGGTGCGCTTCGAGTACCGGCACGCGCGCTCCGGTGCGCGTGTCGATGCGCCAGAAGTCCGCCACCTCGGGCTTCCAGTCCGAGACGTAGTCCTCGTCGTCGCGCCCGATACCCCAGCGGCCGTCGCTGGTGATCTCCACGGTCTGCATGCGCTCGTCGGCCAGGTGCACGAGGCGCGCGTCGCCGACCAGAAGGGCGGCCACGTACGTACGGTTCCGGTCACGTGGAAGCTGACGCTGCTGCTCGGCCTGGATGCGGTCGTCCTGCCAGTGCCAGATGTTCACATCGGCCAGCGGAAGCTCGTCTTCGGGCCACTCCTCGAGCTCCTCCTCCTGCGGCCGGGTCGCGACGAAGAGCGTGGCGCCGTCGTCCGCGAAGACCACCGACCCTCGCTCGCTGACGACCCACCCGTCTCGCAGCCCCTGGCCCTCCGCGGGAAAGTGATGGGTGCGCGGCCGCCCCCCGAGCTCCGTGAACGCGACCACCGCGTTGGCGCGCTCGGTCATTCCGTCGGGCGTGGTCCCGTGCAGCGCGGCCAGGGCCGTACCGTTCTCCGCCCAGGTCAGGCGCGCGTAACGGTCCTTGCTGTTGTGCAGGCCGCGCCGCGCGCCCGTGGCCAGGTCGAGGAGGTACACGCCGTTGCCGTCCCCGTCGGCCGCGTCCACGGTGAACGCGAGGTGCGTGCTCTGCTCGTCGAAGCCGAGCTCGCCGACGCTTCCGATGAGCTCCTCGTATCCCTCCGCGAGATTGCGCAGGATGAGATCGGTCCCGTCATGCTGCGCGTCGCGATCGGTCTTACGCTTCTTCACCCAGAAATGGCTCGACGTCTCGGAGAAGCCGAAGCCTTCCACGTCGTCCCAGGTGAGCGTCTCGCCGGTGCTCAGGTCGAGCAGGCCCGCCTGCCGCGCGACCGGGTCCCCCTCTCGCTCCAGCCTCTCGATCTCGAGGTGCCCGGGTGCGATCGAGTACGCGATCCACGCGCCATCGCCCGAGAAGACCCCGCTCGAGGCGCGCGGGACGTCGTGGCGCCTGTCGGAATCCAGGGAGCGTACGGTCAGCGTGTCGTCGCCCCGCACCTTCTCGTACGTCCACGACACCCATCGCCCGTCGTCGGAGATCCGTTCGCCGTCGATGGTCCGCCAGAGTCGGTAGTCGGAGATTTCCAGGGGGCGCCGCTCTCCCTGCTGCGCGGCGGCCGGGGAGCCCGAGAGGAGCACGAAGGCGCAGAGGAACGGGAGGATCGTGAAGCCGCGGGCGCGGGCGATCGCTGCCGGCGTGGATCGTGTGTGACTGAGGCGGCGAGTCATGCGCTTGCTCCGTGTGCGAAACCTTGAAGTCGCGAGCCACCTGCACGCCGGACCGGCCCCGGGCGGCTCAATTCGGGCGGGCTCCTTCGCGTTGCCCGCCCATCCATCCAGGGCGACATTCTCGCCGAGAGCCCTCCGGAGCGCTACTCCGTGGGCCCGTTGCGTTCCGCGTTTCAGCTCCCGTCATCGGAGGTCTTCATGCGACGCTCGGTCGCGCTGCTCGTCGTCTCGCTGGTGCTGGTCCCCGCTTCCGCGGGCGCACAGGTCGCTGGGCTCTCGCCCGAGGACTACGCCCGCGCCGAGCGCTTCCTTTCCGAGCACACCAGCGCGCTGGTCTACGGCGCCGCCGTAACCCCGCGATGGCTCGACGGGGGGCGCTTCTGGTATCGCAACGACGTGCCGGGCGGACACGAGTTCGTCATGGTCGATCCGGCGTCGGCGTCGAAGAGCCGGGCGTTCGACCACGAGCGGATGGCGGGCGCGCTGTCGGAGGCGCAGGCATCCACGGCGGGGCCCCTGAACCTTCCCATCGCGAGCCTTGCGTTCACCGACCATGACGTGACGCTTACGCTCGAGGGAGGCGCCCACTTCCGCTGCGATCTCGTGGAGTATGCGTGCACGCCGGCCCCGGCCCGCCTCGCGCCGGTGCGGAGCGACGAGGTGGTCTCTCCCGACGGCCGTACCGTGGTCTTCATACGTGACCACGACCTGTGGGCGCGGGACCGTGAGACCGGGCGCGAGACGCCGCTCACGGCGGACGGCACGGAGGATTTCGGGTACGGCACCAACAATGCCGGATGGGTTCGCCGGAACCGGCCCGTCGTGAAGTGGTCTCCGGACTCGCGGAAGCTCGCGACGTTCCAGCACGACGGTCGGGGCGTGGGGATGATGTACCTGACGCGGACGAACGTCGGGCATCCCGAGCTCGACGCCTGGCGCTATCCGTTGCCCGAGGACACGGTCATCTTCCGCATCCACCGCGTGGTGCTCGACCTCGACCGCCCGGCGGGCGATCATGTGGTTCGTCTCGACATGGAGCCGGACCAGCACCGCTCGACGTGCAGCGATCACGTCGAGTGCGGCGGTCAGCTCGGCGACCTGGAGTGGAGCGCCGACGGAAGCCGCTTCGTCTTCGTGTCGAGCTCGCGGGACCACAAGGTGGCCCGCGTCCGCATGGCCGACGCACGCACGGGCGCGGTGCGGGATCTCTTCCAGGAAGTGGAGGAGACGTTCTACGAGTCGTGGAGCGGGTGGCGCTTCCTCTCGAGCTCGAACGAGATCCTCTGGTTCTCGCAGCGCGAGGACTGGGGCAATCTCTTCCTCTACGACGCCGGGACCGGGGCGTTGAAGCGCCAGGTCACGAGCGGCGCCTGGAACGCGCTCGACATCCGCGAGGTCGACGAACAGGGGCGCACCGTCACCTTCATGGGCAACGAGCGCGAGCCGGGCGACCCCTACTTCGAGTACCTGTACCGGGTCGGTCTCGACAACGGCGCCGTGACGCTGCTCACGCCGGACAGCGCGCATCACGTCGTTTCGATCTCACCGGAGGGCGACTACGTCGTGGACGCGTACTCGACGCCGGTTACTCCGCCGGTCACCGTGCTGCGCGACCGGGACGGGCGTGTCCTCATGACGCTCGAGGAGGCGGACGCGTCGGCGCTCGCGGCGACCGGCTGGGAGCCGCCCATGCCGTTCAGCGTGAAGGCCCGAGACGGGGAAACCGACCTGTACGGCCTGCTCTTCCGTCCGCTCGACTTCGATCCCAGCCGGAAGTATCCGGTAGTGAACTACCTGTACCCGGGGCCGCAGAGCGGGTCGGTGGGGTCGCGTGCGTTCCGTGCGTCGCACCGAGACCTGCAGTCCATCGCCGAGCTCGGCTTCGTCGTGATCGAGCTCGACGCCATGGGCACGCCTGGGCGCTCCAAGACGTTCCACGAGACGTACTACGGAAACATGGGCGACAACGGGCTTCCCGATCAGATGGCGGGAATCCGCCAGCTCTCGGAGCGCTACTCCTGGATCGACCTCGACCGGGTGGGGATCTTCGGCCACTCTGGCGGCGGCTTCGCTGCGGCCGATGCCATCATGCGCTACCCGGACTTCTACGACGTCGCGGTGTCGCAGGCAGGGAACCATGACAACCGGAACTACGAGGACGACTGGGGCGAGAAGTGGCAGGGCCTCCTGGAGGTCTATCCGGACGGCACCACGAACTACGACAACCAGGCCAATCAGCTCCTGGCGGAGAACCTGAAGGGCAAGCTCCTCATCGCCCACGGAACGCTGGACGACAACGTACCGCCTTCCAACACCATGCTCGTCGTCGACGCGCTCATCGCAGCGAACAAGGACTTCGATCTGCTTCTCATGCCGAACCGGCGCCACGGCTTCGGGAACGAACCGTACATGATGAGACGGCGCTGGGACTACTTCGTGCGGCATTTGCTCGGTGCGGAGCCTCCGGAGGGATACGAAATCGGGAAGCTGGAGCGCCCCATCGGTTGACGGGAGCGGCGGCCGAGACCCGCTTCGATGCCCAGGCCGGCGGTCAGGCTGCCGCTTTGCAGACGCAGGAGCCGCGACCCTCTTTCTCTGTGTCCCTCTTTCCGACGAGCGAGGCGCTCCTGCAGGATGCCCTGGACGACGGTGGGTCGGACAACGTCACGATCGTGATCGGGCGGCCCGTTCGCAGGGACTGACCGTCGGTCAGGCCTCTTCCGCGACCGTGACCTTTTCCATCACAACCGCCTCCACCGGACGGTCTCCCATGCCGGTCCGCACCTTCCCGATGGCCTGCACGACCTCGAGCCCCTGGGTGACCTTGCCGAAGATCGCGTGCTTCCCGTCGAGCCAGGGCGTGGCGGCAAGCGTGACGAAGAACTGGGAGCCACCGGTATTGGGGCCCGCGTTCGCCATCGAGAAGATGCCCGCGCCCGTGTGGGCGAGGCCCTTTCCGAACTCGTCGGGGATATGGTATCCCGGACCGCCCCGGCCGCTGCCTTCGGGGCATCCGCCCTGGATCATGAAACCGTCGATGACGCGGTGGAAGACGAGCCCGTCGTAGTATCCCTTCTTCGCGAGCTCGATGAAGTTGCCCGCGGTTTTCGGGGCGGAGTCCATGAACATCTCGGCGACGATGGTGCCCTGGTTCGTTTCGATCGTGACGGTCGGGTTGGCCATGGTTTCTCCATTCGTGTTCGGAAGGCGTAAACTCTACAAGGAAGCCGCCGATTGCCACCCTCGGGGCGTGGGGCCATCATGACGCGCATGACCAAGACGATACGGTGGACCCTGGCGGTGATCACGGGGCTGGCGGCATGCACGCCGGCTCTCCAGTTGACTCCCGGCGACGCGGACGTGGTACTGGCCCGTCACGTGCTCGACGCGCCCGATCCGGGAGCGCGGGGCCCGTACGCGGTCCGCACTCTCTACTACGGCTCGGGTACCGACAGGAATCGTCCCGAGTACCGTGATTCCGTCTCCATCACAACGCCGACGGTCGACGTGTCGAAGATGGTGAACCTCGGACCGGCGGCCCGGGAGCGCAACGAATACTGGGGCTTTACCCCGAAGGAGATGCCGCTCAACGCCCGGGTCTGGTATCCGGACGGACCCGGTCCGTTTCCCCTGGTTCTCGTCGTGCACGGGAATCACGACATGCGCGACTTTTCGGATCCCGGCTACGACTATCTCGGGGAGCTGCTCGCGAGCCGCGGATACATCCTCGCCAGCGTCGACGAGAACTTCATCAACGGGGGGATCCGCGACGAGAACGACGCGCGGGGCTGGTTCCTGCTACGCCACGTTCAGCTCTTCGAGGAATTCAACGAGGCGGAAGGAAACCCCTTCGAGGGAATCGTGGACCTGGGCAACATCGTGCTCATCGGTCATTCCCGCGGCGGCGAGGCCGTGGCGAACGCCGCGGCCTTCAACCGGCTTTCACACTACCCGGACGACGCAACGCTGACCTTCGACTTCGGGTACGACATCCAGGGCATCGTGTCGATTGCCCCCGTGGACGGCCAGTACCTGCCCACGGGGCGAAAGGTCGTGGTCGAGGACGTGAGCTACCTGACTTTCCACGGCTCGCACGACGGCGACGTGACCAGCTTCCATGGGCTGCGCATCTACGACCGGCTGCAGTTCACCGACCGGTCGGACTTCAACTTCAAGTCGGCGATCTACGTCTACCGCGCAAACCACGGGCAGTGGAATACCGTCTGGGGTCCCAACGACAACGGGCCCCGGAGTGGGCGCATCCTGGATCTGCGCGGGCTGATGCCGCAGGAAGACCAGCGCCGCTTCGCGGAGATCTACGTCTCGGCATTTCTCGACGTCGTGACGAAGGGCGACAAGCGCTACCTGCCGATCTTCCGGGACCACAGAGTGATTGGCCAGTGGCTCCCGGAGACGATGTACGTGACCCGCTTCGAGACGAGTGACTTTCGCCCGCTGGCAACCTTCGAGGAGGATATCGACGTGACCTCGGGGTCGACGGCCGGCGTGGTGATCCGGGGCGACTCGCTGGCCGCGTGGAAGGAGCAGACGCTCGAACTGCGTTCGAGCAACCGCAACAACACGTCCGCCTCGCAGGAGAACCAGGCGGTGGTGGTGGGTTGGAACAACCGGATCGCCGGAGTGGACACGGCATCGCACGGCCCCCCCGCCCGGTACAGCGTGGAACTGCCCGGCGGGCTCTCGGGGGCGTGGCGGCTGTGGTCGGGTTCGACACTGGACTTTCTGCTCGGGCCCACGAACTCGGTGCCCGGTCCGCGCAAACCCGCCGAGGGCTCCGGAAACGACGGGATGAGCGATACCCGCGCCGCGTCGAACCAGGGAGACTCGGCCGCTCGGAATGCGGACGACGACGCGAAGGTGCCCGTGGACCTGAGCGTGGAGCTCACGGACCGGACCGGCCGCTCGGCGCGCGTCACGCTGAGTCACTACGGTGCGATCCGGCGCCCGCTGGAGACGTACGTCCTGCGTCGGGGTGACCTGGAGCGGCAGCGGTTCCCGAGCCACTGGGAACTCATCATGCAGACGTACTCGATTCCGCTCGTCGACTTCCTGTCCGACAACCGGTCGCTGAATCTGCACGACATCGCGTCGATCTCGTTCGTGTTCGACCGCGTGCATGCCGGCGAGGTCGCAATCGACGGGATCGGGTTCAGTGACCTGGACCCTGCGTTCCTGTCCGCCCGTGTCGACGGGGCGACGCCGGGCGGTTCCTGAGCGGAGTCCGCAGGGGCCGGATGCCCCGGGGTGGGCTCAGCGCCAGCGCAGCCCGAAGCGGTGCGTGCCACCCTCGTCGGCACCCTCGAACGGTCGGAATGCCCACTCGACGGTGACGTCATCGCCCCAGAAGGCGAAGCCCGCCGTGACGGGCGAGGCGCCGCTGCCCTCGGGCACGTCCTGCAGGCCGAGGCGCGCGACGAAGGTACGGCCCTGGATGGGCCAGTACCCCACCTCGATGCCCCCGCCCCAGGTGACCTCGTCGTTGTCCACGCCGAGCTTGGCAGCGAAGCCGATGTCGAGCGGCCCCACCTCCTGGCCGTAGCCGCCGACGCCCACCTCGATGCGGGAGGGCTCCATGCCCGAGTCGAAAACGGGTTTGGTCCCGATGTCGTGAACCGTGACGCCGAGCGTCACCGGGCCCAGATCTCGCGCAACACCGAGGTCGAACATCGTCACCCCGTGCCCGTTGATCGAGTCGGTGGGGAAACGCTCATCGACGAGGTCGACCGCGACACCGACGTCGATGCCGAACACCACCTCGCGGGCGTACGCCAGCGTCGCGATACGCTCCGACACGGGTTCCGTGCCGGAGTCGAAGAGGTGGTCCTGGCCCGCGGGGACAGCGGCGGCTCCCGGACGCAGTGCCCCGTACTGCAGCGTGCGCAGCCCCACGCCGATCCCGCCGCCCAGCCATTGCACCGCTCCCGAGAGTGCTGCCGCGGAACCGTTCTGCGTCCAGCGCTGAACCTCGACGCCCATGCCCGAAGCGCCGGTCAGCAGCGCCGGGTGATAGAAGACCGCGTCGGCGTGGCCGGACGTCATGGCGTAGGCGTCGCCAAGCCCCATGGCCCTCGTCGAACCAGGCAGGTGCGCGGCTCGAGGAAGAATGCCCGCGGCCTGCGCGGATGCGTCGACCGGACGCGTCAGGACCACGGCGAAGGCCACCAGGGAGAGGGCGCCCGCAGTGAACCGGCCGCGGAGGTGGCGGTGTCGGGGGTAACGTCGGCTGGTCATCACGTCGACTCGGTCTCCGTGTCATGAAGGGCCGGCCCGCGGTCGGGCCGGTGGCGCGGTGGTCGCCATCCTCGGCAGTGAACCTCGGGTGCCGGGAGCCGAACCGGCAATAGGGAGCGGCCGGCGGGCTGCGTGGCGCAGCCGCTCCGGGGCCCACGGGGACGCATCAGCCGGCGACCCTCGCCCGGAAGTCCTCGATGAGCGCCCGGGCGATGGACATGGGGTGGGGGAGTTCCGGAAGAGCTTCGGGCGTGAACCATCGTGCGTCCTCGATCTCGCGAGGATCGATGCGGATCTCGCCGTCCAGCCAGTCGGCGACGAACCCGACCATGAGAGAATTCGGAAATGGATGCGGCTGACTGCCGAAGTAGCGGAGGTTCGCGATACGCACTCCGACCTCCTCCTCGACTTCCCGGTGGACGCACTCCTCGAGCGATTCGCCTGGCTCCACGAAGCCGGCCAGCGTCGAGTAGACCCCGGGCAGGAATCGTGGCGAGCGGCCCAGTAGCGCTTCGGGGCCGCGCTGCACGAGGACGATGACGGCGGGCGCCACGCGCGGAAAGTGGTGCTGTCCGCATGCCGGGCAGGTCATCGATTCGTGCGCGGCATCCACTGCGGTTGCGGCACCACAGCGGGAACAGAAGCGGTGGGTGCGATACCACTCGACCTTCTGCCGCGCGGTACCGGCCGCGCGGAAGTCCGCCTCTCCGAGCGTGTGCCAGGCGACCCGCAGGCCGTCGACCCGGAATCCGTCCGGGACGGGGTGGTCCTCGTCGAACGAGAACGCAACGGAAGGTCCATGCGCGGCGCGAATCGCGACCGGTACGCGTGACTGTTCGAGTCCGGCATCGCCGAAGACCTCCGCGAGCTCGGCGACCGTCGGGAGGCGCAGGGCCTCTCCGGTGGCACGGAGAAGGACTGACGTGCCGAAGAAGGCGAAGGCCCGCTCCCGGTCGTTCACCGCGGCTGTCTCCGGTCGAGAACCGCCGTCCGGTGGCACTCCGGGCACGACAGCCATAACCGGTCGCGTACGTAGGAGACGTCCGGACGCGGCGGAACCTCGCGCTGGTCCAGTAGGAGTGCGCACACGGGGCAGAGCAGGGTCTCACCGTCCATCCAGGCATGATGGAGCGCCCGTCGCTGCGCGTCGTCGAAGCGAACGGGCCGGGTCATGGCTGCTTCCTGGTCAGCATCGGACTCGAACAGGGTGTCATCGTGGATGCACCATCATACGCACTCGGGCATTAGCTTACCCAGTCACGCAGCACCGTCGCGCACTTTCGGATGCGTGATTCTCGAGCTTCGGTCATAGATGATCCATTCGTTTCTTCAGGTCGCCGTCGTGGCGGCGGCTGTCGCCTCCGGCGGGGCGGCACGGCCCGATAGCGTTCCGGCGATCGGGTCCGTGGCCAGTGCGACGGCCGTCGTGCGGTACGACGGCTCGGCAGCCGAGGTCGACGTCGCGACCCCGGCGATCGCGAATGCCCGGATCGACGTGAACGGACGCATCGACGAGCCCGCCTGGCAGCAGGCGGCGCTCCTCGACGGGTTCACGCAGTTCGACCCCATCGAGGGCTCGCCGGCCTCCCAGACGACCGAGGTGCTCGTCTTCGTCGACTCCGACGCCATCTATCTCGCGGTCCGGGCCTACGACACGAATCCGGAGCAGATTCGCGCCACGCTGTCGGAGCGCGATTCGTTCGGGTTCTCGGACGACTACGTCCGCTTCATTCTCGACACCTTCAATGACCAGCGGCGGGCGTACGTGTTCACGGTCAACCCGCTGGGCGTGCAGCACGACGGCCTGTGGAACGAGAGCGGAGGCGGCACCGGCATGCGCGGGCACGGAATGTTCTCGCCTATCGACGACGCCCCGGACTTCCTCTGGGATTCGGACGCCCGCATCACCGACTGGGGATACGAGGCCGAGCTCCGCATCCCGTTCAAGAGTCTCCGCTTCCCGGAGGACGAGACGCAGACCTGGGGCTTCCAGGTCGAGCGCAACATCCAGCGAAACGGCTTCAAGAGCTCCTGGGCGCCCATCACGGCGAACGTGGCCAACAAGCTCACCCAGGCCGGCCGGCTGAACGATCTGCGGAATCTGGAAATGGGGCTCTTCATGGAGCTCAACCCGGTCGTCACGGGCGCGCGCAACGGCGCCCTGGATCCGGACGGGGTCTTCCAGCACGACAGTCCGTCGGGCGAATTCGGATTCAATGCCACGTACGGCGTGACGTCCAACCTGACGGCCGACGCGACGTACAATCCGGACTTCAGCCAGGTGGAGGCCGACGCGGGGCAGGTCCAGGTCAACGAGCGGTTCGCGCTCTTCTTTCCGGAGCGGCGCCCCTTCTTTCTGGAGGGCACCGAGATCTTCGGGATGCCGAAGCAGCTCGTGTACACGCGCACCGTCGAGAACCCGATTGCGGGCGGAAAGCTCACGGGAAAGGTGGGCGGGCTGAACCTCGGGTACCTCGGCGCCGTCGACGAGACGCTCACACAGGGCGCGCCGAACGTGTTCGTGAACATGCTCCGGGCACGAGCCGACGTCGGTCGCTCTTCGACCGTCGGCGCCGTCTACACCGATCGCACCATCGACGCGTCCGAGTTCAACCGGGTCGCCGGCGCCGACATGCGGCTCCAGTTGGGCGGCCGGTATACGATCACGGTCATGGGCGCGCAGAGCTTCACCAGCGAGCCCGGCGTGGAAGACCGTCTCGACGGCGGTATGATGTCGGCCCGCTTCGAGCGAGCCGGGCGCACCTTCTCGTTCAATGCGGAGCTCGAGGACTCGGAGGCCGGCTTCGTACCCGGGAGTGGGTTCTTCCAGCGGATCGGCCAGGCACAGGTCAATACCCGTGCCTCGTACAACTGGTTCGGAAAGCGGGGCGCGTTGATCGAACAGGTGAGTCCGTCAATCGACGCCAAGGCCTACTGGGATCACGACCGCTTCTGGAACGGCGAGCGGCTGGGGGAGGGCGAGGTTCAGCTGAGCAGCAGGGTGAGCTTCAGGAACAACGTCACGGTGTTCGCGAACTACAAGCAGTCGGTGTTCGACTACCGGCCGGAGGAGTACGACGGCCTCTTCGTGAAGCAGCCGGACGGAGCCCTCCAGGCGTTCTTACCGGACGTGTCCCTGTTCGCGGGGCTGCCGAGCGTCACGCTGGGCCTCTGGCTCAACAGCTGGCAGCGCGTTCGAGGCAACATTCGATATACCTGGAGTGACGTGCCGATCTTCGACCGGGGCTACGGCGTTGCCGTGGATCTGGCCAGGTCGACGTCGGCCCAGGTCAGCCTCAACCTGTATCCGACGCGGGCGCTCACCGGTGAGGTCGGGGTCACGTACAGCCGACTCGAGCGTCAGCGAGACGCGGTCCAGCATTCCGAGGCCGTGATTCCCCGGGTTCGGGCTCAGTACCAGTTCAGCCGGGCGCTCTTCCTTCGCAGTATCGTCGAGTACGGTACCCAGGTGAGCCTGCAACTCGCCGACCCCGCAACCGGACTTCCGATCTTCGCTTGCTCCACCAGCGCGTGTGCCCCGCGCGGCGGATCGGAAAGCCACGACGTTCGGGTGGAGGCCCTCGTCGGTTACGAGCCGTCTCCCGGAACCGTGTTCTTCTTCGGGTACACGAGACAGATGAAGGACGCTTCGGCGTTCGGCTTCGAGAACGTGCGGCCCACGCGTGACGGCCTGTTCATGAAGCTGAGCTACCGCTTCCGACTGTAGCGGGTCGTTGCCCTCCAAACGGGCCGGTACTAAGGTACGCGTCGCCGGCGGGACCAGGCGACGGGCTTCTTCTGGCCCGCGAATCACGCGCTCCCGCGCGTTCACCCGAACCCAGACAGCGACGTAGTGGCGAAAGACGCGATCGAAATCGAGGGGACCGTCACCGAGGTTCTGCCCAACGCGACCTTCCGGGTCAAACTGGAAAACGGGCACGACGTGCTCGCGTACCTCTCGGGCAAGATGAGGCAGAACTACATCCGCGTGCTGGAAGGCGACCGGGTGAAGGTGGAGATGTCGCCGTACGACCTCAGCCGCGGCCGCGTCACCTACCGCTACAAGTAGTTCGCGCGGGCCGAGCGTTCCGTCGCAGCCCCGGAACACCCGGTGCGAAGGCGTGTCAGGCGTAGGTGCAAGAGCGACTAAGGTACGGCACGGCGAATCTCGTGGAACCGCGCGGGCTATCGCGATTTCATCTCTTGACGCTCCGAAGTGACGCGCTTACCCTACCACGGTCGTGACCCGCAGGCCCGGAGCGACTCGATTTGGTGCGGGTGGTTCGAGCGTGGAACCTGTTCCGCGAGGAGCCTTCCGGACCGGTAACTCAGCGCGGCTTCAGCCGCACCCTGCCCTCACAGTTTCAATCCCCAGGAGCCGCCAGATGAACAAGTCCGACCTCGTGGATGCCCTCGCCGCCGCAACCGGAATGTCGAAGGCCGACGCCGCCAAGTCGGTGGACGCGCTCTTCTCGCCCAACGGTGGCGTGATCGCCAAGGCGCTGAAGGGTGGACAGCGGGTCCAGATCACCGGATTCGGCACGTTCGAGTCGAAGCACCGGAAGGCTCGTCAGGGCCGCAACCCGCAGACCGGTCAGACGATCAAGATCGCCGCGAGCAACACGCCGAGCTTCAAGGCCGGCAAGGGGCTCAAGGACGCTCTGAACTAGCAGAGTCCGACCCTCTTCGGCGCGGGGATCACGAATACCCGCTGCGCTCGGGAGACAAAAGAGGCCGCGTCGCATCCGCGACGCGGCCTCGCTCGTTTCGGGCGAACGGTCTGCCCCGCCGTCAGCGATCCTGGCGGGGGCGTGGCCTACGGGCTGGTGCGGACGACTTCCGGGGTCGGTCGAAGTCCGCGCGCACGGAGCGACCCTTGATGGTCGTGCCGTTCAGCGCCTCAATGACCTGGTGAGCCACCGAGTCGTGGACCTCCACGAGCGTATGGCTTTCCTTGATGTCGATCCGGCCCACCGCGTCACCGGGGACGCCCGTCTCACCGGTGATGGCGCCGAGCAGATCGCCCTTTCGCAGCCCATCGCGCTCTCCCACGGTGACGAAGAGCTTTGCCCACGCGGGTGCGCTGCCGGCTCGTTCCTCCTTCGGCCCCGTCGGCGTCGCCGGACCGGCCCCCGCGACCGGCACCTTGCGCCTGAGGAGCGCGAGTGCGGCTGCGGCCACCTCCACCGCGTCGTAGCGGTCGAGCAGGGGTTCGAGGGCGAGCATGTAGGGCGCCGTGTCTTCCGACTCGAGCGCCGCCTCCACGGTCCGGCGAAGGCGATCGATCTCGTCGTGGCTGCGCGGGCGAGGCGGGAACGGCACCGTCCCGTAGCCGGTGCGGCGTCCGAGGTGCCTGAGGTGGGCGACTTCCCGCGGCAGCACCACGACGACGCCGTCGTCTCCATGGGAGTGACGCCGGTCCAGGGTGTCCGGATCGGCAGGGGCGTCGCAGCTGACCACGACCACGCTCCCGATGCCCCGGACCGCGTCGCGGGCCTCGAGGGCGTCCACGCCGAGCCAGACCGGAACGCTTTCGTCCCCGGGCGGCCCGGCGGCGAAGCCGTGAAGGGTTAGGTAATCTCCGACGTCGGCCGCACGGTCTTCGGTGCGGCAGAAGACGAGAACGTGCCGCGCGCCGTCGCCGAGAACGTCCTCGATGACGCGCAGGGCTACCGCCTCCCGTGGCTCGGGTCCGATACGAAAGCGCACGCTCCCGCGGCTCGGTATTCCAGTCTCCGGAGTGGGGAGCCGCATGGTCCGTTTGAAATGCCGTTCCGTGAAGTCGGAGACTGCTTCGGTGACGGGTAGCGCGCTCAGGATCCGCTGGGTCCCCGGGGGGAGGTAGTCCATGACCTTCTCGACCCCTGTCAGCCCTGACGTCTCCTCGACGAGGTGCGCCTGGTCGATGACGAGGATCGAGACGGCGTCGGCCGGGAGCGACCCCGCGGTGAGGCGCGCGAGTGCGTCCTCGACCGTGGCGAAGAGGATGTCCGCCTGCTCCGGAAGCACCCACGAGCTTCCGAGGGCGGCGACCCGATGATCGGTACGCGACGCCAGCCGAGCCGTCGATTCGGCGAGCCGTTCGGCGGTGTCGCGCGTGGCGCACAGCACGAGCGCACTCGGCCGCAGACCGCCGGCCTCGACGCGCTCCAGCACGCCGACAGCCCACGCGGCGTGCACGCCGCTTCCGGGCCCGGCCTCGAGAATGATGTTGTTCCCCTGTCGCACCACGGGGATGGCGGATTCCTGCAGCGGCGTGGGCGTCTCGATTCCCTCGGCCGCGAGGGCCTCGGTGATTTCGGGAGCGGTGCCGAGGTCCTCGAAGGATTGCACGGTGGGCTCGTCTATGAAGGTTCGCCGGATCCGGGGCCGCCTGCGTCGCCCGGCTCGTACGGCAGCTGGTTGAGGAATCGCTGGACCTCGTAATCGAGGCGCGATGTCCGAAGGCGGTCCGTCGTGGCGACCACGTCGGTGTAGGGCCCGTGAGCATGGGCGGAGATCGTCACCGTGCCTTCGGCGCCGTTGTACGTGGCGCCGTGAGAAGACGCCTTGGCCCGGGTCAGGCCCAGAATCCCGGGAAGGAAGGCCTCCGCCGTCTCGAGGACTTCCGTGCGAGAGAACGCCGTCTTGCGCTGATAACCGGCCATGACTGGGTGCGGATGGGGGGTGCGATGAGAATCAGGTGCCGACAAAGGTGCGGACCGCGGCACCGTTGTGGAACCCCTCGACGCGTCGATCGTCCAGAACCAGGGTCGGCGGCACGTGAACGCGGGCCGCCGCGGCGGCGTCCAGACAGGCCGCGACGGCTGCCTGGTGTCGGTCGACGTCCAGGACCGCCTTGACGTTCGTGGGGTCGAGACCTTCGACGCTCGCGATGTCCACGAGCACATCCACGCGCCCGATGTCGCGCCCCTCGAGCAGGTAGGCGGAGAACAGGCGCATCCTCACCTGGCTGGCTCGATCCTGCTCTTCGGCGTGCAGCACCAGTTCGTGCGCCTTTCGGGTCCAGGGAACCAGCCGCGGCGGCGCGAACGGGGGCGTTCCCGCGCCGCGAATCGCACGAGCCCTGGCCCAGCGATCGGCGAGCTCGGGGTCGTCGATCGCGGTGAGCGGCGTCGGCGGCGGGCGCAGCTCGAGCGGGAGCCAGCGCACGACGATTTCGTCGGCCCGTTCGAGAGGCTCGAGCTCGAGCGCGAGAAGCCAGGACAGGGGATCGACGAAATCGAACCAGAAGTCGAGTCGGGGCGGTTTCATGGTGTCGAAGCTTTCACGCCTCACGGGCCGACGCCATATTGCGGGCCCCGAAAGATCCAGGCAGAGGACCCTATGCAGTTCAGCGAGAACATCGAGAAGTTAAAGCCTTCGGCCACGATCGCGGTGAGCACGCTCGCCAAGAAGCTGGCGTCGGAGGGGCGTGACATCATCAACCTCAGCGCCGGCGAGCCGGACTTCGACACCCCCGCCTTCATCTCGGAGGCGGCGATCGAGGGAATTCGCGACGGCCAGACGCGTTACACGCCTCCCGCCGGGACCCCCGAGCTCCGCAAGGCCATCGCGCGCCACCTCTCGCGGCGTGCGGGGCGCGAACTGTCCTGGGAAGGCGTCGTGGTCACGTCGGGTGCCAAGCAGGGCCTGTTCAACACGATCTTCTCGCTCTTCGGACCCGGAGACGAAGTTCTGGTCGCGGCGCCGTACTGGACCACGTATCCGGACCTGGTCGTGATCGCGCGGGCCGAGCCCGTGACGGTTTTCGGGGCGCAGGAGCGGGACTTCAAGATCACGCCCGCGGACCTCGACGCGGCGGTGACCGACGCGACGAGGGGGCTCATCATCAACTCGCCGTCGAACCCGACCGGTGCGGTGTATACGTTGGAGGAGCTGGACTCGATCGCGCGCTGGTGCCGAGACCACGGCATCTGGCTGATTTCCGACGAGATCTACCGGAACATCCATCACGACGGTGACGCGGGCGCGCCCGGCATCCTCGACCTGCCGGCCGAGAGCCTCGGCGACTTCGTGCTGGTGGACGGTGCTTCGAAGAGCTACGCGATGACCGGGTGGCGCATCGGTTTCACCTTCGCTGACCCCACGGCCTCGAGGGAATTCACGGCCCTGCAGAGCCAGATGACCTCCAACGCAGCGACGCCGTCGCAGGTGGCGGCGCTCGCCGCCTACTCCGAGGTGGAGGACGCCGAGGCTTCGCTGGTGACGATGGGCGCCGCGTTCCGTCGTCGCCGCGACCTGGTCGTGGCACGCATGCAGGAGCTGCTCCCGGGAGTCCCGTACGTGCGTCCGGCCGGGGCGTTCTACCTGTACTTTCGTGTCGACGGCCTCTTTCGCGAAGGAATCGCGAATGCCACCGCATGGTGCTCGGAACTGCTCGAGAAGCAGGGCGTCGCGCTCGTGCCCGGCGCCGCGTTCGGTGACGACCGTTGGGTTCGCCTCAGCTTTGCCACGTCGGACGAAGTGCTCGAAGAGGCGTTCCGCCGCATCGCGGCGATGGTGGGGGCGAGCGCCTCAGCCTGACCCATGGCGGCCACGCGCCGCCGCCACGGCCGGAGCCACGTGCACTCGCGCTGACGGCCCGCTCAGGCCGTCGAGAGAAGCCGTTCGAGCAACGCCTCGCAGGAGCGGTGCACGATCCCGTACACCGTTTCGAACGAGCGCACGTCGCCGTAGTAGGGGTCGGGTACTTCGTCGCTGTCGCGGTCCCGGTCGAACTCGCGCAGCAGATGGATTCGAGCACGGGCGTCGATCGTCTCCGCCATACGCTCGATGTTACGGAGGTTCTCCCGATCCATCGCGATCACCCAGTCGAAGCGCTCGAGGTCTCGCCCGGTAATTTGGCGGGCCCGGCTCAGGAGCTCGACACCGTGCTGGCTCGCCACCATCGACGCGCGCGCGTCGGGCGGCTCTCCGACGTGCCAGGCACCCGTTCCCGCCGAGTCCACCGTGAAGCGGTCGGCGAGTCCCGCTTCGCGGACGAGGTGCGTGAAGACGCCCTCGGCGAGGGGGGATCGGCAGATGTTGCCGAGGCAGACGAACAGGACCGTTGTCCGCCGGGAGTCCGGGTTCTCGGGGACCATCGCAGGGAGCCGCGGCGCGCCTTCTGACGGGTTCGTGATGGGGAGAGGAACCCTCCCCCAGGCGCGCGCGAAGTTGCAATCGTGCTACACCCTTTGCAAGGAAGCCGGTTACCTTCAGGCCTGGTCCGGAACCGACTTCGGGTACGGGCCGTGTGCATTTCTCGAAGGACGCATCGAGTTGGAACCGAAAACATTCGCAGACCTCGGCATCTCGCCGGAGCGCCTCGCGGCGATCGAGGCACTCGGGTGGTCGATCCCGACCCCCATTCAGACGCAGGCGATTCCCGCCGGACTCGCCGGCTCGGACGTCGTGGGCATCGCTCAGACCGGAACCGGAAAGACAGCGGCCTTCATGATCCCCGCGCTGGAGCGCGTGGACGTAGGCGGCGGCCTGCAGGTCCTGGTGCTCTGCCCGACCCGCGAGCTGGCACAGCAGGTCTCCGACGACACGGTGGCCCTCTCGAAGGGAACGAGCATCCGCTCCGAAGCGATCTTCGGCGGCGTGAGCTACGGCCCCCAGCTCAAGGCGCTCGAACAGGGCTTCGAAGTCATCGTCGCGACTCCGGGGCGTTTCATCGACCACATGCAGTCGAAGCGTGTGGACCTCTCCAGAGTGTCGTACCTCGTGCTCGATGAGGCCGACCGCATGCTGGACATGGGGTTCCGGCCCCAGATCGAGCAGATCTTCCGGGACATGCCCAACCGGCGTCAGACCATGCTGTTCAGCGCCACGATGCCGAACGGCGTGCACGACCTCGCGCTCCGCATGACCCGGGAGGCGCTGTGGGTCGAAGCCACGCCGGCCGGTACGACAGCTGAGGGTATCGAGGAGGTCTTCTACTCGGTCAAGCCCGAGAAAAAGCCCGACCTCCTGCTCGAACTCGTGCGCAAGCCCGGTTGGGACCAGGTCCTCATCTTCACCCGCACCAAGGCGGGCGCGGACGTCCTCGAGGCACGGCTCCAGCGCGAGGGCATCGACGTCGACGTGATGCACTCCAACAAGCACATGAAGCACCGCACTCGGGCTCTCGAGCGATTCGCCACGGGCAAGGTCCGCGTGCTTGTGGCCACCGACGTGGCGCAGCGGGGCCTGGACGTGGAGGGGATCAGCCACGTGGTCAACTACGACGTCCCGCTGGATCCCGAGGACTATGTGCACCGCATCGGTCGTACGGGCCGGGCGGGCGCCACGGGGACTGCGGTGACGTTCGTGACCGCGGGCGATCTCGGGGCCCTGAAGAGCCTCGAGCACCGGCTCGGCCGGGCCGTGCCCAGGATCCACCTTCCGGAATACGACTACGCCGGCGTGCCCCGGACCGAGACCCGGTCCACGTCCACTCGTGGCCGGAAGTCCCGGTCAGCTCAGGGACTCGGCTCCAAGTCCGCGTCCGAATTGACGCCCGATGAGCTCGCTGCTCTTCTGAACCCAGGTGCGTGACCGGCACCAACACCACGCGCACCAACCGTCATCGATGAAGATCTTCCGACTGTACGGGAATAGCTACCAGAGCGTCACCTGCGAGTTCGAGGCCAAGGCGCTCAACGAGGTCGGATTCCGTCGGGACCACGAGGCGTCGATTCCGGCCGACGAAGTGGGGGCGCGTTACGAGCACATCGAGACGCTCCATCTGGTGGCTGAGGCGGAGGGGGGCGTGCAGAGCGAGACCGAACAGCTCCTGCTGGACCGCCTCCTGGAAGAAGTGCGTTCTGCCGTCGCGCGGCTCCCGGAAGGCGGGATCGCCATTGTCGAGAACGAGCGCGGTGGGCGTGACCAGCCGAAGCCGCAGCAGAAGATTTCGAACGTCATCGAGCGCGGGGAGAACAAGCTCCACTTCCACTACTCGGTGGAGCCGCCGCTACGCGTCGCCCTGTACCGAGCCCGCGGCTGACCGTTCGCCCGTTTCGCGTCGGAAATCTCCCGACGCGCCGATGCTGGAACTACCCGACGGCACCCTCCAACGCGACCCGGTAGACTTATTTCAGTCTTTCGGAGCCGAAGTCGCGGTCTCGGGTCCTGCACTCCACCCGACCCACGAACGACGGCTCCCGGGTCTGCCGGAAGTTCAGGGCAGGGGCTTCCGGTGGGCCCGAAAATCTCGAGGTGACTGTTGGCGGGAGGGTCACGGTCGCCTCGACAAGGGACCCGGTGAGTTCAGCTCACCGGGTCTGCTTTTTTTCTGCCCTCCGGGGTCGCGGCGCGGGGCAGCGGGTCAGCGCAGCCCCACGGACCTGCCGTCGAGCTGCCAGGTCGAGTCGATCTCCACACCCATGTGCGTTAGGGCCGTCACCGCGACGTCGACGATGAAGCTCTCGCCCTCGACGGTGCCGACGGCGGCCGCCGGTCCGCTCGCGAGGATGAACGTCGTCATCTCGACGGGGGAGTCGCCCCCGTGACCGCCATCGTCCGTGCGGCCGTGGTCCGTGCTCAGCAGAATAAGCCAGTTCTCGGTGCCGTACGTGGACCGCGCACGCACCGCGTCGACCAGCATCCCGACCTGTCGGTCGGCCATCGCGATGGCGTCGCGGTAGGGCGCTCCGATGGATCCGGTCTGGTGGCTCGTCTCGTCGGGGTTGCCGAGGTAGACGAACATCGCGTCGGGATCAGCGCTCGAGATCTCCTGGATGGCCAGCGCCGTTGCCCGGGCGTCCGCCTCGGCCCACCCCAGTGCGTATCCGTCCAGGAGTTCCCTCCGGTCGACCTCGGGGCCCACGGCGGTGGAGCCCCCTTCCAGCTCCATGAGGGGCGTCCAGTCCACCACCGCGAACGTCGACAGCTCGGGGCGGGCACGCTCGAGGCGCGTCAGGAAGCCCGGGTAGGCGTCGTATCGGCGGCCGCCGAAGTCGTTGTCCGTGACGCCATGTTTGGCGGGCCACACGCCTGTGAGCATCGAGGACCACGAGGGTCCGCTCACGGAGGGGGTCGTGGTGCGCGTCCTCTGCGTGAAGGTTCCCGTGGTGGCGAGCCGGTCGATGTTCGGGGTGGGTACTTCGGCCAGAACGTCGACGCGGACGCCGTCGATGCCGATGAGGAGGACCTTGGGTGTCCGCTCCTCGAGGGGAACGTCCCGTGGTGGGTCCTCGCCGGAGCAGCTGGCGACGACGACCGCCAGCACGCACGCCGCCGTGCGGCCGGCGGCGCGGGTGGATGTCGCCCGCCTCCCGGCCGAGTGATGTGGCGCGCCCGGTTGCGCGAAGCCATCGCATGCGCTCCACTTCCCGCTCTGTGTCATCGACCGACCCTCCGGAGGTTGTCTATATGTCCGTTCGCAACGTCGATGCCTTCCCCGCCGACGAGGTCAAGGCGGGCACGGGCACGAAGCGTCAGGTTCTCATCGGGCCCGACCAGGGACCGAATTTCGCCATGCGCCGCTTCATCATGGAGCCCGGAGGCGGGATGCCCATGCACACCAACTCCGTGGAGCATGAACAGTACGTCCTGCGTGGCAGCGCGCGAGTTCAGATCGGCGCAGACGTGCATCACGTGAAGGCCGGGGATGTCGTGTATATCCCTGCCGGCGTGCCCCACAACTACCAGGCCGACGAGGGCGCGGAGCCTTTCGAGTTCCTCTGCGTCGTACCCAACGAGCCCGACGAGATCACGCTGGTCGGCTGCTGAGGCCGGCGCTTCAACCGAGCAGGAGGCGGGTGCCCGCGAGGGTGAGGCCCGTGACGAGTGGGACGGCGAGGTTGTCGTCCAGAGGCCAGCCCCGGCGCTCCGCCAGCGCCGCGACGAGGGCGGCGCCCCCTGCCGCCGGCAGGGGGTGGCGGGGGACGAGGATCGCCAGCGCGACGACGACGAAGGTGACGCTTCCTTCAACCGTTCCACCGAGGAAGGGGTGTCGGCCCAGGCGCTGGCCGACCACGCTGGCCATGGGGTCGGCGAGGGCCAGCACCAGGATGGCGCTCACGGCTTCGCCCGTTGGGAAGAGGACCACGGTGAGCAGCAGCCCCAGTGCGTACCAGGTCGACGAGGCGACGCCGGCCCGCTCCCTGGGCGAGGCCAGCGCCGCGAAGAGGCGGAAGAAGATCCGGTTGGCTCCGGGAAGGCGCAGGCGCACCAGGTCCAGCCCCGCGAGCAGGACGAAGACGCCGCCCAGTGCAGCCGGCGCAGCGCTCCGGGGCAGGTCCAGGAAGGTGATGCTCCCGGCCACCGTCAGACCCGTGCAGGCGTGAAAGACCTTGCGCCAGGGCTGGAGGCCACGGGTCTCCTCGACCAGGCCGTCCAGGGTGCGATCGTCCGAGAAGGTCAGGCGAACCCCACGCCACCGCCGGAAGCCTGCGCAGCGAGCAGGGCGGTTTCCGCCATCTGAAGCAGCGCCCGGGAGTCCTCAATCCCGGCGGCGAAGGCGGCGAGACCGAAGCACGTCGCTCCCGGCGCCACCCCGCTCAGCGCCAGGTCGATGCGGTCCGCGGCGATACGCCCCCCCGGAAGGTTCGTCCCCAGGAGGCAGACCACGAAGCGGCCGCCACCCATGTGGGAGACCA
>JAURER010000060.1 GCA_030827315.1 Gemmatimonadota bacterium
CCCACTTACCCCGGGCATCCGGACATCCGACACGATCACGTCGAAGCGGCTTCCGGACTCCATGGCATGCAGGGCCTTCGTGGGATCGTTGAAGGCCTCCGTGGCGAACCCTGCCATCTCCAGGACCTGGGCAAGAAGCTCGAGGACGGCTGGTTCGTCGTCGACGATCAGAACACGCCGCGGCGGGGCCGCCGCGACGGTGGCCGCCGCCGTGAGGAAGATCTTGAAGGTGGCCCCTGACCCCTCGCGCGACACGAGCCTAACCGCACCACCGCTCAGCATGACGAGGTGCTCGACCGTGGCGAGGCCTAGGCCACTGTGATTCTCCCCCTTGGTCGTAAAGAACGGCTCGAACGCTTTATGCCTGAACTCGTCCGGTATGCCCGGGCCCGTATCCTCGAACGTGAGGCAGAGCAGGCTGTTCGCGCCCCGCGGGACGCCGAGCGTCGCCGCTTCCGTCTCCGCGCTCAGCGTCACGGTCGACAGGATTCGACCCGAGCCTTTCATGGCTTCCGCGGCATTGATCGCGAGGTTGAGCAGGACTTCCTGGAGCCCACCGCGGTCGCAAAGCGCGACGGGACGCGCTCCCGCGGGCGACGCGATCTCCCACACGACCTGCCGACCGAGCAGGGGCTGGACCAGCCGCTTGGCTCGTTCGATCGTATCGAGGAGGTCGACCTCCTCGATTTCGGCGCGGCGATCGACGCTCAGAGTCCCGAGCTGCTTGACCAGTTCCGCCGCATCGGAAGCGGCGTTGCTCACCTGCGAAAGACGGTCCCGTGCCCCCTCGGTGTCACCCGCTTCGATCCGCAGGACCGCAAGCTCGATCTGCCCCTGGATGATCGCCAGGAGGTTGTTGAAGTTGTGCGCCAGCCCCCCCGCCACCTGGCCCGCGATCTCCACCCTCTGGAGCCGCGCGAAGTGATCCTGAAGCACCCGGTTTTTTTCCTCTGCCTCCTTCATCTGACGATTCGTCTCGGCGAGATCCCGCAACATCGTGTCGCGAGCCTGAGCCTGGAGGAGGAGGTCGGCCCGGGGGTCGTGGGGCGGGAAGTCGGAAAGCTTCAGTCGAAAAGCCTTCATGTCTTCGATGGAGGCGACCCACGGTCCACCTATGAACAACAACGTCGAGCGATGAGGGAGATCGACGAACTGTCCGGTGAACATCAAATCGCCCGCCCGAAGCTTCAGGACCACCAGGCGGCCTGAGTGATTCTGCAGCGCCGTGAAGTCGAGGGCTAACGTCGGGCGGACGACGGTTATGCTGTCGGGGAGAAGCACTCCCTCCCTGAAACTATTGAAGCGGCGGCCAAAGGCGGGGCCGACCCGGACCACGCGCAAGTCCCTTTGCACTTCGAAGTTGAAGGGGAAGAGCCCGTCTACGAATGAATCGATCGATGGACGGACCTCGCCGCCCGCCGATGGCTCTCGTACAAGCCCTGTGTCCCGGGTCTCCTCGGAATGGGGGAGAGCGTCAGGCTCCATTCCAAGCCACTCTGAACGTCTCGTGAACCCGGTTGTCATCGGTGCGTTGCATGACTTCCCGCTCCACGACGACGTCGACGTTGAACCGGGCTCCCAGCCCCCTGAGTAGCCCCACCATGACGGGACCCAGCCCTTCCCGGTGCGAGAAATAGTGAAGCACGAGACTCTGCTCCGTCTCGTCCGACACGAGAAACGAGGGGGGGCTCAGGTGCGTGAAGATGAGGGCGACGCGCGTGTGCAGGTCATTGAGATTGTTCAGAAATTCGGGAAGCGTGTCCCCCGATGCTTCGAGCAGGTGCTCGTACCCCTCGGCACCCGTGTACTGGATCCAGTATTCACCGAACGCCTCAAGGGCCTGATCGGCGGTCATCCCGGTCTCTTCGCAAAGCGCCCCCACCAGTTCGTAGGTGACGGAATCCGGATACTGCTCCATCGCCTGGAACCGGGATTCGGCCAGGCCCGCGCGCGCGCGAATCTTGTCCCAGGTCGATTCGCCAAAATTCGCGACCACGAGGTCACGCACTGCTCGATTCAAGAGGCCGTACATGCGAATCTCCGCGTCCGAGAAGCGAGCACGGGGGGGAGACATCCGAGCGCCCCTCCGCCTGCTAGAAATTCGAGTTTTGAAGATTGTGGGTCCCCGACGCCGGCGCCAGTCCGCCATCGAGCCTGCCCCGGCGCGCCGACGCCGACGCCGACAGGAGCGTCCCGGTGCACTTCGTGGACCTAGGCCAAAAGAGGGCGGCACCGCGGGTCCGGTGACGCCCTCCCTCCCCGGCGCGGGCGCCCGCACCGAGTGGCGCGGCGCTACAGCCCCTCCGGCGCCCAGATCTTCGTGCTGACGTCCCACGGATCGAGCGCAGCCAGCCCGAGCGCGGCGAGCCGACCGTTCGCGGCGGCCAGTTCGTCCGACCAGACCCCGGCGAGCGTATTCAGGTAACCGTCCAGCTCCTCCGACATGATGCGGAAGACCTCCCGCATGCCGTCATTGGGAGCCCCGTCACCCGAGTCCACCATGGAGAGGAGGTTTGCCAGACGATTGTTGACCTTGATGGGGAAGTTGAGCGGATCCTGTCCCGAACGGTTCCGAACCTGATAGATGTCGGCCTCCACCTCTTCGGCCGCCGTCATGAGGGCGTGCAACGCCTCCCGCAGGGCCCCGTCATCACTCTCCTCCGTGCGCGCCAGCACCTGCGTGCGCATGCGGCGGATGGCGATCACAGCCTGGTTCGCATCCTCCACCCGATTCCGGATCTCCGTGGCGAACTCGAACTGCGCCACCATGTCCGCCACGGTGACGTCTGTGATCCACGGGTTCGCCCGGATGTCGAACTCACTCGTGTCCGTCTGCCCGTTCGCGGTCAGTCGCAGCGTGTACCGGCCCGGAGGCAGCGTCGGCGCGTTGGAGCGCACGCCCCAGAAGATCATGCGGGGAAACGCGGTCCAGCCGTCGCTGCGGAGATCCCAGCGGATGGTGTTGAGCCCTGCCTGCGCGGGCATGGGCCTCGGGGCGTAGCGGTCCCGCCCCGCGCTCTCGCCCGCTGCGTCCGCCGTTTCGGCGGCGGTCTCGAAGGTGCGCACCACCTCCCCCGCCGAGCTCACCACTTCGAGGCGGGCGCTTTCGGGCGCCTCACGGAACCAGTACGAGAGCACGACTCCGTCCGCCGATCGGTATGCCGCGGGCGGTTCGAAGAGGCGCATGGCCTGGCTCGCGAGATCGGCGTCCGCCTGGCGGATGGGCGCCATGTTGTCGAGGACCCAGAAGCCGCGTCCGTGCGACGCGATCGCGAGCTCGTTGTCCTCCACGACCACGTTCGTGACCGGAATGGTCGGGAATCCGGGGTTGAGCGCCTGCCACGTCCCACCGTCGTCGTACGAGATCCACACACCCTGATTGGTGCCGGCGTACAGGAGTCCCCTCCGGCGCGGGTCCTCGCGAATCGCGTTGACGTAGGCTCCGTGAGGGAGGCCTGTCACGATCTTCGTCCAGGTGGCTCCGAAGTCAGTCGTCTTCCAGATGTACGGCGCAAAATCGTCGAGGAGTGGACGCCGTACCGACACGTAGGCACGACCCGTGTCGAAGGCCGAGGCGTCGATCTGGCTGACACGCCCGAAGTCGGGCATGTCCCGCGGGGTCACGTTCGCCCAGCTCGCGCCGCCATCCCGGGTCACGTGTACCAGGCCGTCGTCCGAGCCCGTCCAGATGACGTCGATGTCCACCTTGCCCGGTCCCACGGCGAAGATGGTGGCGTAGACCTCGGGGCCGTTCATGTCGCCCGTGATCGGCCCCCCGGAGCGACCCAGCGTCATCGGGTCGTGCCGGGTGAGATCCGGGCTCAGCTGCGCCCAGCTGTTCCCCCCATCCTCGGACTTCCACAGGCGACTCGACGACGTGAAGAGCACGTTCGGGTCCAGGGGCGAGAAGATGATGGGAAAGGTCCACTGCCAGCGATCTTCCATCTCGAGGGCCGGCTCGCCGGAATAGAACCACGGAAACGGGTTCACCTCCCGCGACGTGCCGAGCTCCTTGTTGTACTTGTCGATGTAGCGCCCGTTGTTCGTTCCCGAGAAGAAGATGTCCAGGTTCTGCGGATCGGGCGCGATGTAACCCGGCTCGCCGCCGCCCACGACGTACGCGACGTCCATCGACCCCTCGGTGATGCTGTTGGGCTGACCCGCCAGCGGGTTCACATCGTCGCTGCCCAGGCGGCTCGCGTTCCATGCGGAAGGCAGGCACAGCGTGCTGTTGTCCTGCTGCGAGCCGCACACGTGGAAGGGGATGTGGGCGGTCGTGACGGCCTGGTAGAACTGCGAGGTGGAGAACTCCTGGTCCGTCCACTGCGCTCCCGTCTCGAAGCTCACCGCGCCACCGCCGTCGTTGCCAACCACCAGGTGCGCCGGATCGTCGGGATCGACCCAGAGGTCGTGGAAGTCACCGTGCGTGCCGTTGTCGATGACCTCCAGGGTCGCGCCGCCATCCGAGGACCGGAAGAGCGACGTGTTCTGCATGTAGACGACGTCCGGATCCTGATGATCCGCGAAGACGTGCGTGTAGTAGAACGCCCGCTGGCGGACCCGTCGCTCGTCGTTCACCCTTTCCCACGTCGCGCCCCCGTCGTCACTGCGGAACAGTCCACCCTCGTCGTGCTCAGCCAGCGCGTAGACGCGATCCGAGTCCGCGGTGGTGATGGCCAGCCCGATGCGGCCGACCATGCCCTGCTGCGGCATGCCCGGATTGCGCGTCATCTCCGTCCAGCTGTCCCCGCCGTCCGTGCTCTTGAACATGCCGCTGCCCGGCCCGCCCGACGAGGCGGTGTATTCCTTGCGGAAGGCCTGCCAGAGCGAGGCGTAAAGGATGTCGGGGTCGTTGCGGTCGATGACCAGATCGATGGCGCCCGTCTCGTCGTTACGAAACAGCACGCGCTCCCACGTGTCGCCGCCGTCGTTGCTCCGAAAGACGCCGCGCTCGTCGCTGGGGGCGGAGTACTTCCCGAAGGACGCCACGTAGATGACGTCGGGGTTGGTCGGGTGGATGCGGATCTTCGATATGCCGTGCGAGTCGCGGAATCCCACGTGCTCCCACGTCTCTCCGCCGTCACGACTCCGGTAGACGCCGTCACCGGGCAGAATGTTGCCGCGAATGCACGTTTCTCCCGTGCCGATGAACACGAGGTCGGGATTCGTCTCGCTCACCGCGACCGCACCCACGGACGCCGAGTTGATCTGGAAATCGGTGACGGAGAACCAGTTGTCTCCACCGTCGACGGTCTTCCAGAGGCCTCCGCCCACGGCCCCGAAGTACGCCTCGTCGGGGCGGCCCGACACGCCGCTCACGGCAATCGACCGGCCACCCCGGTCGGGCCCGATGTTGCGCCACTGGTAGGAGTCGAGGAGGTCCTGCAGAACGGCATCGACACCGCCAGACTGTCCGGCCGCGGGCGTCGAAAGCAGCGCGGCCATCACAAGGGCGGAGCAAGTCGCGGAAAGACGAGCGAAGAATCGCATACGAAGCATCCGGATTAGGAAACAGATCGGGACGGGGTACGTCGGGAGGGAGATCATGAAAGTTAGGCCAGGTGCACCGCGCTCGCACCGGGCCAAGAGAAGAGCCGCACCGCTGCCGTGCTTCAGACCCGTCCCGTCGGAGGCGATACGTGGTCGTCTGACCCCGCGAGGCGGCGTCCCGTCCAGGAAAGCGATCCGGCCAGGAGCTTCGACAAGGGCGGGTACTCCGGATTGAGCCGGTAGTCGCCCGGGACCCAGTAGGAATACCCGCTCGGGACGTACGTAAGCTCGTAGAAGGTGAGCGACTCGCGCACCAGGTTCGGCACAGCCTGCGCGAAGACCGCCAGCGCCAGCGCGGCGACGATCAGGAAGTCCCTGCGTCCCTCCACGTCAGCCGACGTCAGGCTGGAGCGCCCGGTCAATCGCCCGCTCCACCCGGTGGCGCGGCGGAGCACGAACGATGGAGTCGCCGTCGCGATACACACGGCAGCGAGGGCCGTCCCCCTCGTCCCGCTCGGTCCACGGGTGCGGCCCGGGCGCCACGTCCTCCCCGTTCACGAGGATGGACGGGGAGCCGAGCCCGCTCAGGCGGAGCGGACACTCGGGGTCGTCGCTGCTCCACTCGGTCCATACCGCGGGCGCCCCGGAGCCCCGGCACGACGCCGTGAGGATCTCGCGGGCGAGGTCCACGTTCGGACACCCCGGGTCGTAGACCAGTTCGATCTGAAGTCTCAGTGACAGCTTCGCCTCCTCACCTTCCGTTTCCGTCAACACCGACCTCGGCGGGCCCACCGGGGCTGGCGGGCGTCTCGACGTCCGCGCAACGTACGACCGTCGATCACCCGCGCCGACCTGCATTCTACATGCCTGTTCCCCGAATCGCCCGTCTCGCGTGCCGGCTGACGGCGGCCGCCTTCCTCGTCGCCCCCGCGACGCTCGTCGCACAGGACACGCCGCCCGCGGCCGGCCCCGTCTCCCGGGGCGAGCCAGGAGCCGCGCCCCCCGAGCAGCGCTACGGCGACTGGGTGCGGCGCCTGCCATTTCGCCCGCAGGAGTACGCCTTCCGGCGCTCGAACATGATCCGGCTCCTGAGAAACAGCGGGGGTGGGGTGTTCATCGCGCCGTCGTCCGACGGGGCCACCGCCGGCGACACCTTCCGTCAGCTGGAGGACTTCTGGTATTACACCGGTCTCGAGGTCCCGAATTCCGTCCTCGTACTCGACGCCGAGCGTGATCGCTCGATCCTCTTTCTTCCCGACACCGACTACCGCTTCGAGAACCCCGGCCGCCCCAACGACTTTCCCGGCCGGCCGCTCCTCGGCGACTACCAGCTGCGCAGCATCGCGGGGATCGAGGAGTACCGGCCCATGGCGGACTTCGACGGATACCTCGCGCAGACGGTCCGTGCGCGCACCCTCGTGCGCGTGAACGGCGGCTCGGCCGGCGCGCTCGCGGAGCCCGAGCTCCCCCGCTTCGGGGCTCTCGACCCCGACCGCGCCATGATCCTCCGGCTCCGGGCCGAGTATCCGAACATCCGACTCGCGAACGCCTTTGAGGAAGTCGCCCAGGGTCGCATGGTCAAGAGTCGATACGAGGGCGAGCGTATGCAGATCGCAGCCGACGCGACCGTGCAGGCGATCCGCGCCGCGGCCCGCCGCATCGCCCCGGGGGTCGACGAGCGTACCCTCCAGGGCGAGTTCGAGTCCACGTGCCGGGCGCTCGGAGCTCAGACCATTCCCTTCACGCCCATCGTGAAGTCCGGCCCGAACAGCCTCTGGCCCTGGCGCGTGCTCGCGGCCCACTACGACCGGCGCAACCGTCCCATGGAGGCCGGGGATCTCGTGATCCTCGACGTGGGCTGCGAAATCGACGGGTACATCTCCGACGTCGGACGCACCTTCCCCGTGAGCGGGACGTTCTCGGCCGAGCAGCGCGAGAAGCTGGAGCTCAGTACGCGCATCGCCGACGCGATCATCGCCGCGATCCGTCCGGGCGTGACCTTTCGTGAATTGACGCGCATCGCGTACGAGGCGATCCCCGACCACGAGGAACGCCACATGCAGACGCCCTTCTTCTTCGGCCATCACATCGGGATGAACGCGGGCGACCCGGCACTTCCCGACGAGCCGCTCCAGGCGGGCATGGTCTTCACGGTAGAGCCCTGGTACTACAACCACGAGCTCCAGATCGCAGTCTTCGTGGAGGATGTCGTACGGGTCACGGACGACGGCGTCGAGGTGCTCACGCGCGGTCTCGCACGCACCCCCGAAGCGCTGGAGGCGATGGTCCGATGAGCACGGGGGACACCGACGACCTGGCGGCCCGCACCGAAGACGGCGACGGCATCCTCTGCATCCGCAACCCCGAGACCCACCGGGGATGGAACGGCATTCGCTACCGCACCGGAATGTCGGCGAAGAATGTCGGCTCCAGAGCCCTCTCCATGAACGTCGCGACCGTTCCCCCGGGTGCCGTCGCGTACGCGCACATCCACGTGGACTTCGAGGTGATGCTCTTCATCCTTCAGGGGCGGGTGCGCCACGAGTACGGAGAGAACCTCCAAAAGTCGATGGACAACGAGGCCGGAGACTTCATCTTCATCGAGCCGGGCGTGCCGCACGAGGTCGTGAACCTGAGCGACACCGAACCCGTGATCGCCGTCGTGGCGCGCTCCGACGCGTCGGAGTGGGAGAACATCGTGGACTATCCGTCGTCGAGGAGACCGGCCCCGTGAGCGGAAGAGTGGAAGGCCTCTGGGTCAAGCGCGCGCATCGCGGGCCGATGGATCCCGTGGACGCGGTCACGCTCGTGGAAGGCGAGGGCATCGAGAGCGACGCCAACCGAGGGCGCTCCAAGCGTCAGGTCACGGTCATCGAAAAGGAGATCTTCGACCGCATCTCAGCGGAGCTCCCCGACGTCGAGCCGCACATGCGTCGGGCCAACGTGATGGTGAGCGGCGTGCGCCTGAAGGAATCACGCGGCCGGGTGCTCCGGCTCGGCGACGTGCGCCTGAGGATCTTCGGCGAGACGCGCCCGTGCGAGCGGATGGACGCTCAGGTTCACGGGCTCACGCAAGCCCTGGACCCCGACTGGAACGGGGGCGTTTTCGGGGTGGTCCTGGACGACGGAGAAATCCGGGTCGGGGACGACGCGGTGCTCGCGCCGGAACCCTAGTCCTCCACCACGTCGGCGAGCCGCTCTACCGCCTCCACGATCTGCGCGTCGGTCAGGTAAGGCGCCGGCCCGAAGCGCAGGACCGTGTCCCGATAGTCGGTACGCACGCCCCGCTCGAGAAGGCGCTGGTGCAATCCTCCCGCGTCCGGAGCTTCCAGCGCCAGGAAGCCGCCACGGGCTTCGACGGGGACCGTCGCGTGCAGACGCACGACGGCCGGGTCCAGATCGAGCGCCGCGAAGGTATCGGCGAGCAGGCCTACCTGATGCTGGCTGACCCGACGCAGGAAGTCGGGGTCGAGCCCGTGCGCGACGAAGAAGTCCATCACCTCGGCGCCACGGTACGCCGACGTCGGATCGTACGTCGAACCCGCGAAGCGGGCCGGGCCCGTGCCATAGCGCACCTCACCCGGCACCCGCGCGTCGGCTAGCTCGGCGAACTCGGCGAACCAGCCGGTCACGACCGGACGAAGCGCGCAGTCGGGCGGCACGCGCAGGGCGCAGTTCCCCTCGCCGAGCTGCAGGTACTTGTAGCCGCCTCCGACGACGAAGGCGCCCTCCATGCCGTCCAGCGAGAACGGTACGGCCCCGAGGGAATGGTAGGCGTCCACGAGCAGCTCCGCTCCGCGGCGGACGCACGCGTCGGCCACCAGGGGAAGCTCCGGCACGATCAGCCCGCTGCCGAAGAGCACGGACGACACCATCGCGGCTGCCGTCTGGTCGTCGACCCGCTCGGCCACCCTCTCGGCCAGCGACTCGACGGGGTCCCAGCGGACCTTCACCACCTCGACACCCTCCTCGGCCAGCCGGTCGAGCTGGCGGCGAATGGAGTGGAACTCGCCGTCGGTCGTGACGATCCGCGGGCGATCACGCAGCGGCAGCGCGGACAGGAACCGCACCACCAGCGCGTGTGTGTTCGTGTCGAGCGTGATATCGCCGGTGCAGCCGCCCATGAGCGCACGGTATCCCTCGGCGACGCGTTCCACCCGCCGGGCCACGTGCGACCACTTGCCGTCCGCGTGCTCTGCGGCATCCATCCACGCCCGCTTCTGTCCCTCGAGCGCGACGTCGGGCCATGCCTGGTGCGAGTGCCCGGTCAGAAGCAGGCGCTCGGCCACTCGGAAGGACCGGTAGTGCTCCGCGAGCGAGTTGGGGCTGCGCGCCAGCGTCTCGATGGAGTGCGTCATGCGCGGGGCGTCAGAGAGCGGCCCGGATCTCCCACAGATCCGGAAAGAGTGGCTGGTTGAGGGTCGAGCGAAGGTAGGCCGACCCCGCGGAGCCACCGGTGCCGGACTTCGAGCCGATGGTGCGTTCGACCATCTTCACGTGTCGGTAGCGCCACTCCTGGATCCCCTCGTCGAGATCCACCAGGCGCTCACACAGCTCGACGTTGCGCGAGTCCCCCCGATACAGCTCGATGAAGACGGTCTGAAGTGCCTCCGAACGTCCGACCGGGGCGGTGACGTCGCGCTCGAGTTGGTCTGCAGGCACGGCGTATCCCTCCTGGGCGAGGTAGGCGAGCACGGCATCCCAGAGCGTGGGCCGATTCCACCGACGCTCCAGGGCGAGTCTCGCCCGGCTCCCCTCGGGGAACCGCTCCACGGACGCCCACGACTTCCTCCCAAGCGCGAACTCGAGCTGACGAAACTGGTCGCTCTGGAAGCCGCTGGCGCTCTCGAGCCTCTCGCGGAAGGTGAGAAACTCGGTGGGCGTCATCGTCTCCAGCACGTCGAGCTGCGAGACCATGACCTTCAGGATGGTCAGAATCCGCCGGAGCGTGTGCTGTGCCCTCGACGCGTCGCCCTCGCCGAGCAGGCGCCCGCAGTAGTCGATCTCGTGCAGCACCTCCTTGAACCAGAGCTCGTACACCTGGTGAATCACGATGAAGAGCATCTCGTCGTGCTCGACCTCGTCGCGCGGCTGCTGGAGCGAGAGCAGCTCTTCGATCTTCAGATATCTGCTGTAGGTAACCGCTTCGGACATCGTGTCTCCGGAAGTCATGCGAGCATGAGGAGGATCGCCAGGTACACCCCGTATCCCGAAAGCATGGCGATCCCCGCGCCGCGACCGATGGCTCTCGCCCGCCAGGCGAACCACGCCAGCGCGGCGCTGGAGATCAGCATGACGGGAAGGTCGAACGCCGCGAACCGGACCGAAACCGGGATCGGCTCGGCGCTGAGAAGTGCGGACACGCCCATGATGGTCAGGATGTTGAAGATGTTGCTCCCGACGATCGCCCCGACGGCGACGTCGCTTCGCTTCTCGAGCGCCGCCAGGACGGTCGTCGTGAGCTCCGGAAGCGACGTTCCCACGGCGAGTACCGTCAGGCCCACCACGGTCTCGGGGATCCCGAAGCGGGCGGCGAAGTCCACGGCGGACCGTACCAGCATCTGGGCACCGAGTGGCAGCATGACGAGCCCGGCCAAGATGAACAGCCCGATCGTGGGCGGACGGTGGGGCAGGCCGAGGACCCAGTCCAGCGGAGTCGACGTGTCCGCGTTCGCCTTCGCCCGGAGCGTCGACCCCGCCGTCGTGGCCATGATCACGCCGAAGGCGACCAGCAGCGCGGCGCCAACCGGCCGGCCGAGCGTGCCGAAGGCACAGACCGCCGCGAATCCGACGGAGGCCGCGATCATGATGAAGGCGTTGCGCCGTGCCGCGGCATCTTCGTACACCAGCGGAAAGATCGCCGCCGCCGCGCCCCCGACCAGGAGGACGTTCGCGATGTTGCTCCCGACCACGTTGCCCAGGATGAGGTTCGGATACCCCGTGACGGTGGCCTGGACCGAGACGACGAGCTCTGGAAGCGACGTTCCGAATCCGACGACCGTGGCCGCGACGACGGCGGCGGGAATGCGCAGCCTTCGCGCGAGACCGACGGCGCCGCGCACGAGCAGGTCTCCGCCCATGAGGGGGTAGATGAAGCCGGCGAAGAGCTCGAGGTAGATCACGAGGACGCCTCGGACACCCCGGTACGCCGGGCGATCGAGTAGAGTCGTCCGGATTCCGGCTCGGGGTAGGCATTCCAGCGCAACCACTTGTACGAACCGTCCCGGC
>JAURER010000029.1 GCA_030827315.1 Gemmatimonadota bacterium
CGAGGAGACCGGGCGACGGTACGCGGCGGGCTCCCACCGGTTCGGGCTCCACCGCCGGCGGCCGCGTCTGCGTCGGGCGCCCGCGCACGGCCGCATCGATGCGGTGCTCGGGCACCTCAGCGACCGGTGCAGCCTCCGCATCGCCGGTGGACGCGAAATGACGGCGGAAGAACAGCTCGAAGTCGTCGACCAGCGAGTACATCACCGGCACGAGGATCAGCGTGAGGAAGGTGGCGAACAGAATCCCCGCGATGATGGCGACGGCCATGGGGCCCCACCACGCCGCCTGCTGACCACCCCAGTACAGCTCCGGGTCCAGCGCTCCGAAGAGGCCGAAGAAGTCGAAATTGAGCCCGATCGCGAGCGGAACCATGCCCAGGGCCGTGGTCAGCGCCGTCAGCACCACGGGACGAAATCTCGTCCTGCCCCCCTGCACCAGCGCCTCGCGCCGGTTCAGGGCGTCGCGGTCGCGGAGCACGTCGATGTAGTCGATCAGGATGATCGCGTTGTTCACCACGATGCCGGCCAGCGAGATGATGCCGACACCCGTGTTGATGATCCCGAACGGCATGCGGAACACGACGAGCCCGATCAGAACCCCCATGGTCGACATAATCACCGACGTGAGGATGATCACCGGCTTGATCACCGAGTTGAACTGACTGATGAGAATGAAGCCGATGAGCAGCAGCGCCGTCAGGAAGGCACCGCCGAGGAAGGCCGAAGCCTCGGCCTGCTCCTGCGACTGCCCCGTGTACCGCATGGTGTAGCCCGGCGGCAGCGCCCCCTGGAAGTCCTCGAGCGTCGACTGCACTTCCGCGAGCACGGCGTTGTTCGCGTACCCCGCCGCCGCGTCAGCGCTGATGGTTGCCATGCGGGACTGATCCTTGCGACGGATCGCGCCCGCGCCCTCCTCGACCGACCACGTCGCCACCGACACCAGCGGGACCTGGACTCCACCTTCGGCCATGACCGTCAACTCGCGCAGGCCCTCGAGCTCGTCCCGGTACCGCTCCGACAGGCGCACCACGATGTCGTACTCGTCGTTGCCGGTGCGGTACTTCGCCGCCTCCACCCCGTTGATCGCACTGCGGATGGCGCCGCCGACCTTCGAGGTATTGAGGTCGTAGAGCGCGGCCTTCTCGCGATCGACGACGACGGAGAGCTCGGGACGAGCGACGTCCAGATCGCTCTCGAGCCCGACCAGCTTCCGGAACACGGGGGCGTTCTCGAGGATGTCGATCAGGTCGTCCGACAGCGCCTGAAGCTGCGCCGGATCGTCACCGACGATCTCGATGCTTACCGGCGACCCCTGCGGCGGTCCCTCGGACACCTTGTCGACGACCACCGTGGCCCCTGCGATGTCCGAACCGATGGTGTTCTGCATCTCGGCCAGCGTCGCGAAGGCGTCCCGGTCCCTGTTCTGGAACTCGACCAGCGAGACCGAGATCCGTCCCGATTCAGGACCGCTCGAACCTCCGCCACCCATCGGGTTGCCCCCGCCACCGGCAGAGCCGGTGGTGGCGACCGTCGACTTCCAGTCGGACCGCCCCCCGATGGATTGGAGCTCCTCTTCGATGCGCTGCACCACCTCGTCGGTCACGTCCGCGCGAGTGCCCACCGGCGTTTCCACGTCGATCAGCAGCTGGCCCGGCGGCATGTTCTCGGGGAAGTACTCGACGCCCACGCCGAACCGTCCGAAGAGGAGCCCGGCGAAGACGAAAATGGCGAGGGTACCGGAGATGACCCGTGCGCGGTGATCGAGCGACCACCGAAGCTTCTTCTCGTAGTCGTCGATGACCGCGGGGAGCAGGCGATCCTGGAAGGTCCTGGCCACCGCGTCGAGCACCCTCCGGTACAGAGCCCAGAGCAGGACCGCGGTCGCGACGAGCATGCCGGCCGTGAGCGGATTCGCACGCGCGATCAGCAGGAGCACGAGGCCCGTGCCGCCGACGAGGGTCCACCGCGCCGCCGGCCGGAGCGGCGTGGTGGGCGTGCCGTCGAGAGTCATGTACATCGAGCACAGCACCGGCACGATCACCAGCGCCACGAACAGCGAGCTCGAGAGCGTGATGATGAGCGTCCTGGGCATGTATCCCATGAACTCGCCGACCTCACCGGGCCAGAAGAGCAGCGGCGCGAAGGCCGCGAGCGTGGTCGCCGTCGCGGCGATGATCGGGAGCGCCACCTCGCCCGTCGCTTTCCGGGCCGCGGTGACGCGGTCGAAGCCTTCCTCGAGAAAGCGGTACGCGTTCTCCACCACCACGATCGCGTTGTCGACGAGCATGCCGAGCGCGAGGATCAGGCTGAAGAGCACGATCATGTTCATCGAGATGCCCAGGGCCTTGAGCACGATGAACGAGAGGAACATCGAGGACGGGATCGAGACCGCGACGAAGAGCGAGGTCCGAAGCCCCAGAAAGAACAGCAGGACGCCGACGATGAGGATGAGCCCGCTGATGATGTTGTTCTCGAGGCTCGACACCATGTCTTCGATGTCCGCCGACGAATCCGAAGTGATCACGACGTCGGTCGTCGGTGGAAAGAGCGCCCGCATCGACTCGATCTCCGCGCGTACCGCCTCGGCGGTCTCGATGATGTTCTCGCCGGAGCGCTTCACCACGTCGAGCGTGACGACCGCACGCCCGTCCATTCGCGCGAACGTCGCACGCTCGGCGAAGCCGAAGTCGACCGAGGCGATGTCGCGCACGTAAACCGGGCGACCATTCTCGATGGTGATGACGAGATCTTCGATCATCGCCGGATCTTCGAACTCGCCATCCACGCGCACGAGGTACTTCGTGTCACCCACGTCGATCGATCCGCCCGGGATGTTCACGTTCTCGCTGCGGATCGCGTCCACGACGTCCTGGAGCGTGAGGCCGTAGTAGTTCATGCTCGAGAGGTCGACCTCGACCTTGATCTCGCGCTCGAGACCGCCGCGCACGTCGGCCCTCAGGACCGCCGGGATCGTCTCGATGCGATCCTGGAGCTCCTCGGCGATCTCCTTCAGCCGCACGAGACCATAATCGGCCGAAAGGTTGACCTGCATGATCGGCACTTCGGAGAAGTTGAACTCGATGATGCTCGGCTCCTGCGCGTCCTCGGGGAGGTCCACCTTTGCCAGGTCGACCTTCTCACGGACCTTCTGCAGCGCCTGATCCAGGTCCACGGAGGCGTCGAACTCCGCCGTGATGCTCGAGTACCCTTCGATGGAGGTCGATGTGAGCTCCTTGATGTCGCTGATGGTGGAGAGGTCCTCCTCGAGCACCCGCGTCACCTGGCTCTCGACGTCACCCGGTGAAACGCCCGGATAGATCGTGTTGATCACGAGGATCGGGATCGCGAGTTCGGGGAACGACTCCTTCGGTGTCGCCCGGTATGCAAGCGAGCCCATCAGCGCGATGATGAGCAGCAGCACCAGGACCGAGGTCCGCTGCGAGATCGCCAGACTCGTGAGCCCGAACTCCCGGAACGAATGGAGTCCGTCGCGGTCGGCGCCCCCGGCGCCGTTTCCCGTCGGTGTGTCCGAAGTCATGTTGCCCCTTACCGATCCACGACGTTGACGCGATCGCCGTCGGCGACCGACTTCTGTCCAACGATCACGAGCCGTTCACCGGACTCGACGCCCGATTCGACGACCACCAGGTTGCGCCGCGCCGGCCCGAGCACGACCTCACGCACCTCGGCGACCTCGTTTCCGTCGCGCTCGGCCACCACGAAGACGACGTAGCCGCCTTCGACCCGGATGAGCGCGTCCTGCGGCACCACGATCGCCTCCTCCATGAGCCGCCGGGCGAGCGACACGTTTGCGACCATCTGAGGCTTGATCGCCCCATCGCGATTCGAGACCTCGGCCTCGATCCCGAACGTGCGGTTCTGCGCATCGACGGTGGAGCTCACGTACCGGATCCTCGCCGCGTACGTCGCCCCGCCGAGCGCCTCGAAGACCATCTCGACAGTGGCACCCACCGCGACGTCCGCTGCGTAACGCTCCGGAACGCCCGCGACCACCTTCACGGGGTCCAGCTGCACGATCCGGCCAATCGTCTTGCCGGGTCCGACCATGGTCCCGACGTCCACATGGCGCTCGTCCAGGACACCCCCGAAAGGCGCTCGGACCACCGTGCGGTCCAGTCGCTCCACCAGGACCGCGAGCGCGGCGGCGGACTGCTCGGCGGCGAACCTGGCCTCCAGGTACGCGATTTCGGAGCCGACGCCCTCGTCCTCGAAGAGCCGGCGGCGTCGATCCCACGTCTGGGAAGCGAGGTCGGCCGCGGCCCGCGCCTGAGCGACCTGAGCCGTCAGGACCGCGTCGTCGATCTTGGCGATCCGGTCCCCGGGCGCGACACGATCGCCGCGGTCACGGAAGATCTCCGTGATCTGTCCGCTCTCCTCGGCCTCGATCATGACGTCTCGGTTCGCCATGGCGACGGCCGTGAGACGGATCTCCTCGACGAACCGCTCCCTGGTGATCGGAGCCACCTGCACATTGATGACGCGAACGAACCGATCGCTCGCCTCCGCGTCCTCCGTACCGTCCGCCTGGGCGGACCCGCACGCGGCGAGGACGACCAGCGCCCCCGACGCGAACCATCTCCTGTATCGGGCCATCTTCGTTCGCTCGAATCTCTCGGTATGCATGATCTGGGTCCCCACGCCGCACGTTCCCCGCCCGTGCCCCCGCTCGTCGATCGTCATCGGTGTACTCACCTCGCGTCCACGTCGATGACGGGCACCTGTCCCGTCGCCTCGTCGAACTGAGCGCGGGCTACGAGGTAGTCGTAGACCGCCTGGGCGTAATTGAACTCGCTTTGGCGAAGCGCCACCTCAGCGTCGGTCAGCTCCAGCTGACTCCCGATCCCCTCCCCGTACTGCGCGCTCGCGATCTCGAAGCCTCGCTGAGCCTGCCGGACCGCGAGCCTCTGGCCGCTTGCCCGGAGGTAGGCCTCTTCCACCGCTTCCATGATCGTCCGGACCTGACTCTGCGCCGCCTGAACAGCCTGCTCGGAGTTGGCCCGGGCCTCGCGCAGGGCCGCACGCTTCTGATCGACCCGCGCGACGCGGCCGAGGCCCTGGAAGATCGGGAGCGACACGCGGAGCCCGAAGAACTTCGAATCGGCGCGCTGCCCCGAACCGGAGGCGAAGAAGCTCGGCGCCCCGTTGTTCTGCGCGCTCACGACGTAGTTCCCGAAGAGGGTGATCTCCGGCAGGTACGCGGCCTGTTCCGCACGCATCTCGGTACGCCGCAGCTCCTCAGTCAGATCGAGCTGACGGAGGTCCGACCGCTGCGTCAGCGCGACGGACAGACCCTCCTCCAGCGCCGCCTGGACCTCGTCGAGTCCGCCGATCGTGGCCCCGTTGAACGTCAGGACCTCCAGATTGTCGGGAGAGTTGGCCGAGACGTCGTCGAGGTCCATCTCCGCCAGCGAACCCCGCACCTCCAACGTTTCGTGGTCGGCGACATTCACCAGGATGGCCAGCTGTCGTCTGGCCTGGAGCACAGCGTTGCGGGCCCTCCGGAGATTCGGCTCGAGATTCGCCAGCTCGACCTCGAGCCGGAGCACGTCGTAGTCGTCCGAGAGGCCGGCGCGGTTGAGCGCGCGGGTCTCGTCCAGCGACTGGCGGACGCGCCGGACGGAGTTCTCCGTGAGCCGGGCCTGTTCCTGAGCGAGAAGCAGCTGGTAGTAACCCGAGCGCACCCGGGTCACGATGCTCTGCTCCCGCCCCCGGACGGCCTCGCCCTGGAGGGTCTCGAAGCGCTGCGCCGCGCCGAGCGCCACGATGACGCCGGGCCGGAAGAGCGGCTGCTCCAGGGAGAGCGTGGAGTTCCAGACGTTGTCGGCGCCGAACTTGACGCCGATGTAGTCGTCCGGTCCGGCCGTCGGGTCGAAGATCACGGCCGGGAGGAAGTTCACCGCCGCGGCAATATTCCTCTGGTACGACGCATTCAGGTCTACCGACGGCATCACCTGACTCCAGGCCTCGGAGACCTGCTCCTGCGCGGTCACGTACGCCTCCCGGGCCGCGATGAGCTCACGGTTCGAATCGAGCGCGAGGCGCACCAGCTCCACGAGCCCTTCCCGGCTCGAGTCCTGCGCTTGGGTGGGCACGGGCGCACCTGTCAGCACCGAAACGACGGCGAGCAGGATCAGTGTTCTCTTCATCGTCCACATTCTGCGGTTCTCGTTGACGGTCATCCACTCACCCCTTCTTCCTGAGCCAGATGCTCCAGCTCCGCGCCGAACTCCGGCGTCGCCACGCCCGCCATGAGGCGCCTGCCCGAGGCCTTGAAGAGCATGCGGAATTCATCCTCGGACGCGTGCAGGCACCCTTGGTGGTAGAGGTGCACCATGCCATGCGCGTGCGCCCACATCGTGACCGCCGTCTCCTCGGGGTCCCCGTGCCGGAGAATCCCGGCCTGCATGCACTCCCGGACGCGATCGTTCCAGAACTGACTGATCGCGGCCTGCATCGCGGCGATGTCGCCCGGCAGCGCGTCCATGCCGAGATGCTCCGGCGCGGTGTGCATGATCGCATACCACCGCGGGTGATCGATCACGAAGCTCAGATACCCCTCGCCGGCACCGATGAAGCGCTCCAGGGGCGTCGGCGCACCCAGCGCGCCGTAGAGATATCGCGAGAAGAGCCGGTGCGCCTCGCGCAGCACCTCGGCGATGAGTTCTTCTCGACCGTCGTAATGACGGTAGAGCGCCGGCGCGGTGACACCGACCTCGCGGGCCAGCTTGCGCATTGAAAAGCCTTCGATCCCGTGCTTCAGGTACAGGTCGCAGGCGCAGCCCAGGATGTGTTCGCGCTGATCTGACATGTGAACACTGTACACAATGAGGCCTTTTGGGTCAACGCAACCCAGCGCCCACACGATAACGCTGTTTAGCACCTTTTGGTGCGTTCTCCGTGTTTCGTCGTTTGTTCATATGTCACTCTTTCTCTTGGCGCCCCTCAGCGTTCTCCCGGAAGCCCGAGGTTGACCCAGCCCCGGCCCGGCCGCCGCCCCCGGTAAATCCCCCCGGCGACCGCCCCCATCACGATGCCGATCCACGCTCCGCGGATGCCGGCGGTGACGATCTGCCCCGGAGGCCGCGCGGGGTCGTGCGTGACACCGGACGCATTGAGCGCCACTCCGACGGCCGCACCCAGGAAGAGGCCTGTGGCCCCGCCCAGCACCAGACCGTGTCGCAAGCCCTCGCGGTTCGTGCGCCTCGTGAGGACCTGGAGCTTGTGCATCTGGAAGACGGAGACCGACCACGGGTCATCGAGGCCATGGACGTCCAGCAGCATGGTCTCTCCACTCCACCCGAGGAACGACGCCGTGACCGGGAGCGCCGACGGGGTGACCATGACCCGGACGGTGTCCCCCTTCTCCACCCGGTTCGTGTCGGCCTCCTGTGCCGCTGCACCCCGGAAGGGGCCCCCGGCCGCCAGGACCAGGACGCTCGCGACCGCACGCCCACGAAGCCGTGAGCGGACGCCACGCGGTGCCACCGCGTGCCGTCTCGCCGGAGGTGCGTCGCGATCCACGTGCCGGGGGGCCCTCAGAGAGCTGCGTCGAGGTACAGGTCGAGGCGGAAGCCCCGGGGCGTGGTGAACCCGTACCCGGCGTCCAGCCGAAGGAGCCCGTCCACGAGCGACGCCCCTGCCCCGCCGGCGAAGAAACCGTTCTCGAGGTCGAACGCGTTTCTGTCCCCGGCCCACCCCCAGTCGCCGAACAGGAGCAGCGCCCCGAAGTCGAACGAACGCGCCACCTCCGCCCGCCCGCGGGCGAATGCCGTACCCGCCGCGAGGCGCGGTGCGTACCCGCGGAGGGTCCGCGGACCACCCACGTACCAGCGCCTCTGGACGGTGGGGTCGCCCCATGACGTCCCCGCCCCCGCCTCGAGCAGCACCCGCAGTCGCCCCGGAAACGGAATGACGGACCGACCAACCAGCGACGCACGCACGTAGTCGTCGATGCCGGTCGCTCCGAGGACGTGCAGATCGAATCCTCCCTGGGCCATCCGTGGGTCCGTCCCCCACCAGGGGCTGACGTCCACCGCGCCTCCGTACTCCCACCCCTCTTCGGCCACGATGTTGGTCCGGTACGCCCAGTCGTCGTGCCAGAACTGGAACAGGGCGAAGCTCGTGTTGACGTTCGCCGCCTGGTGGTATTCCGCGAAGCCCCGCACCCGGTACGACCGTCGGGCCGCGCCGGGCGGCTGGACTGTCAGCGATGCGCCCGACCGGTACCAGTAGTCCCCGTCGTCACGTCCAAAGAGCAGGGCGAGCAGGGAGTTCCCCGGGCCGAGGTGGCGCGCGCCTTCGTCGATCGGCACCAGATCGCGGTAGCCCGACACCGCGACCCGGCGTCTCAGCGTCTCCTGCGCCACGTCCACCCCGACATTGGGCCACAGGTCGCCGAAACCGACGCGGCCCGTGAGCGACAGGGTCAGGGGACCGGCCGGACTCCCGGGCCGGGCCTGCCAGCGCCCACCGAGCGACAGCGCCTCAACCCGGTTGAAGCGGACGAGGTCGGGGCGCTGCAGCCCCCACCGGAATGTCGTGGGCATCTGCGGAAGCGAAGCCAGCGGCAGGTCGGCGAGCCGTGAGAACCTCTCCTCGAGCTCGGCCTCGGACGAGAAGCCCGCGGCATCGTCCCAGACGGGCGGAGGCAGCTCCGGGCTGGTTCCAAGGAAGGCCCGGTCCGTCGGCACCAGGTAGCTCGCCGCCCGGCGGTCCCGCGCTCGATCGTTCCAGCCGCTGTGCGACACCTCGAACGGGACCTCCTCGCCGAACGCCAGCTGGTTGAGGTACGCCATGGCCTCGCTGCGCTTGCGGAAGTTCGCCTCGGGCAGCGCCGGCACGCCGCGGGCGCGACCCGCCTCTGTGATCACCGCTTCGATCTCGTAGGCGTAGTCCAGCGATATCGGTGCCTGGAGCACGCCCGCGGCCACGACGCCCTCCACCCTCATGCTGCGCGGGAGCCAGACCTCGAAGTCCCAGAGCGAGTAGTCGACCGAAATCATGGAAACTTCTGCCGTCCACGGCTTGAGCAGACCGGGGACCGAGCGCAGATCCGGATCGTCCTCCTCGAGGTCCGGGACGTCGCGGAAGGCGTCGAAGGTGTCCGACAGTCGGTACACGGCGCGCACGAGGGCCCCGGACTCCGGTTCGATCCAGAGCGCCCCGGTCATGCGGTGGACATCCGCGACGCGCGGGACGACCTGGAGCTCCACAGCCACGATCCGCCGTCCGTCGGGCAAAGCCAGGACGAGGGAGTCCGCGGAGCTGAACCAGTAGCGGTCGACGTACTCCGGGTAGAGCGGGTGCTCGAACCGGAAGCCGTCTCCCTGAGCATCGCCCGCGTCTTCGCCGTCGCCCCCCAGCCCGAAGAAGAGGCGATCGTTCATGGGATCGAACGCGGCATCGAACCGGCCGAGGTCGACGTTTTCGCGGTCGACGCCCGCGGGCGTCTGCTCCCGGTACGCGAGCAGCTGCACGAGGTTCTCGCCGTCGCGATCCCACCAGAGCCGGTGAGCCGACTCCGAGCGGTAGAGCGTCCGGTCCTTGAGCGGCATGCGGAGCGCCGCGGCGATCCGCTGGCGAACGACGGCCGTGTAGCGCAGTACGTCGTCGTCGATCCGTGCCCGCGCGTCCATGGCGGCGAGGTGCAGTCGGCGGGCGAGGGGGTCCCGGTAGCTGTCGGCCCGGGCGCCGACCGGCTCCTGCCCGCCCAGCGCGGACGCCGCGAACGATGAAGCGGCGAGCACTGCGGCCATGCGGGCACCAAGCTTCATCGGGAGATCTCCAGGCGCTCGAAGTCCTGCCAGCGGACCAGCCTCGTCGGTCGGCCTTCCGGTGTCACGAAGATCCCGTCATGGAGCCTCCCGGCGTCGTGCAGATCCTCGAGGACGATCTCGCGCCCGTCACGCAGCATGACCGCGACGCGCTCCTCGTCGAATCTGCGGATCGACGCGATCCGTCCGAACTCCACGCTCAGTTGCGTGTCACCGTGCCAGCCGTCCAGCGACTCCCAGAGCTGCTCTTCGTCGACGCCCCAGCGAACGGCACCCTCCAGCACGCGGCCGTCGCGGGCACGGACGGTTCCCCGAATCGGCGCGCCCGGTGAGAACTCGTCGCGCGGCCCCGCCGCCGGCGCCGGGTGCAGGCGCAGCGCGCGGAAGTCCACCCACCGTACCACGGCCTTCCCGAGCGCCGGGTCCGACACTTCGATGCCGCGGTTGCCCCGGTTCACCTCGTTCGAGCCTCGAAGCGTCCGCTCCTCTCCGCTGACGAGCACGACGCGCACGCGACGCGGCCCATCCTGTTCGATCGATGCGATCTCTCTGAACGGAATCTCGACCGCTCCGCCGCCGTCCCGCCCTTCGAGCACGTCGCCGGTGAGGACGTCGTCGACGTCCCACGCGATGTCCCCCGTGAGCTCGAGGTCTCCCCACGTCACCACCGTGCCGTGAAGACGACGGCTCTCCGGACGGCGCAGCGAGTCGGGCGGCGAGAGGAAGTCCACGCGCTGGAGCTCACGCCAGCGGAAGGCGCGGTCGGGCAGACCGGATCGCTCCACCACCACCTCGCGCAGTCCGGTTCCGAGGTCCGTGGACGAGCTCTCCAGGATCAGCTCCTCCCCCGACCGCAGGGTGACCCGGGCGGTGCGCCCATCGACGACGCTCAGCGTCGCGACGTGCGCGAGGCGCATAGAGACCCGGGACGAAGGGGGATCGGCCAGGTCGTCCTCGTCCCATGTGATCCGCATGCCGAAGGCGACGAGGCTGCGCGCCTCGCGCTGGACCCGCGCGAAGTCGGGATCGAGGCGCTCGGCCTCCCGGATCCGGTCGGGCGAGATCTGCCGGCGTCCGTCGAGGAAGTCATTCGGCCCCGCTTCGTTGCGATCCCATCGGAGGAATCCCTCGACCACGTCGCCCTCGGCCGTGTGCACGCGTCCGTAGAGCCGGTCACCGTCGGGCTCCTGCGCGGGGTGAAGGAAGAGCGCGAGCGCGAACAACGCGCGGATCCACGTCAGCTCCATCCGATCCTCGTCTGGGGTTCTCGTCGACGCTGACCCCTACGCCCGGCCGGACTGCCACGTTTCAGTGGCCCCCGGGCGTGCGCCACATGCCGGACCCGTTCCATGCCGCGCGGGTAGCCGCTCGAACGATGACGAAACGCGAATCGGCTGGCCATACCACCGTGCCCGCCCCACCACGACCGTTCCGGGCCCCGTGGTGGGCGCGGGGCCCTCACGTTCAGACCCTGCTCGCGCGGGCGCTCCGATCCGCGAAGGGGCCGGCGTTCGTCCGCGAGCGACTCGAGACCGCTGACGGGGACTTCCTCGACGTCGACTGGGGACCCGATCCCACCCCCGGCGCCCCGGTTGCGCTCGTCCTCCACGGGCTCGAAGGGTCGTCGCGCCGGACCTACGTGCGGAGCGTCTGCAGGGAGCTCCTGGCCCGGGGCGTTCGACCCGTGGCGATGAACTTCCGGGGATGCAGTGGCGAGCCCAATCGTTCGCTCCGGTTCTATCACTCCGGAGAGACGTCCGACCCGAAGTTCGTCATCGAGGCGATCCGGGTCCGGTACCCCGGGAGGCGCGTCGGCGCGCTGGGCTTCTCGCTCGGTGGCAACATTCTGCTCAAGATGCTCGGTGAGCGGACGGATGGAGGAAGCGGCCTCCTCGACGCGGCGGTCGGGATGTCCGTTCCGTACGACCTCGCCGCGGGGTGCGACCTGCTCGAGCGCTCGTTCATGGGGCGCGCGTACTCGACGTACTTTCTGCGTTCTCTGCGCAGGAAGGTCGCGTGCAAGCGGGACCGCCTGGCGGCGGTGCTCGACCTAGCGGCCGTCGACGGAGCGCGCACCATTCGCGCGTTCGACGATCATTTGACGGCCCCGCTGAACGGCTTCGCCGACGCCAGCGAGTACTACGGGGCGTGCTCGAGTGAACGCTTTCTGTCGGGCATAAGGGTCCCCACGCTCCTGCTCCATGCCCGCAACGACCCCTTCCTTCCCCCCGAAGCGATTCCGGAATCGATCGCCCGCGCGAACCCGTCGCTCTACTGGTCGCTCGAGGAACGGGGCGGACACGTGGGCTTCGTCGAGGGATGGCCGTGGGCGCCGCGCTTCTGGGCCGACGCCGCAGCCGCCGACTTCCTCGCGGGGGGACTCGCGAGCGCCTGACGGGACGGAACACCGCCGCTCCCGGTTCCGCCCGGGGACCGATCAGGCGGGACGTCTGCTTCGGAAGAAGACCCGCCCGTGCCATGTCTCGGCCGCCGGTCGCTCCAGCTCGCCGTCGCGGACCTGGGCGACGCGCGTCAGGCTCGTGTCGAAGACCCGGGTATCCGGTCCCACGCCACCGGCCTCCGCGAGCGCCCGGAACTCCGCCCTCGAGGCCGTGCGTACCTTCTCGCCGTCGCGGTACCACACAGGGGAATGGTCGATGAACGTGGCGCCCAGCTCCGCGCCGAGCGCACGCAGGTGACCCGTGAGGGCGTCGATGGAGCACCCCGAAGGCGCCTCCGCGTCCACGTCGACTCCGACCAGGAAAAACCGGCCTTCCCTGAGCTCGCGACCGGATCGGAGCGGATGCCCGTGCGCCGCCCACTGCTCCAGGAAGCGGTCGACGACCTCCACGCACCGACCCCGCTCGGCGTCCGTGAGCTCACGACTGAGCGGAAAGACCCAGAGCCGCCCGTGTCCGGGGAGATCCGGGAAAGGAACGCGCGGCACGTCAGTCTCCGAGCTCGGGACGGACCGGGGTCTTCGGTGGATTTTTGTCCAGCAGGACCGCAACCCAGCGCAGGTCCCGCGTGTTCTCGAGCCAGATCTTCATGACGACCGTCAGCGGAACGGACAGAAGCGCGCCCAGCGGCCCCCATGCCCAGCCCCAGAAGAGAAGGGACAGGATGACCACGAGCGTCGAGAGTCCGAGCCGACGACCCATCAGGTTCGGTTCCAGGATGTTGCCGAAGAGGGTGTTCACGACCACGTAGCCCAGGGTCACCAGCAGCGCGTGGCTGAGCGTCCCCACGAGAATCACGCTCAGCAGCACGGCGGGAACGGCGGCAATGATGGACCCCACCGTCGGCACGTAGTTCAGCAGGAACGCGACGAGCCCCAGCAGGACGGGAAAGTCGAGCCCCATCGCATACGACCACGCGCCGAGCAGGAGCCCCGTCGCCAGCGACACGACCGTCTTGATCCCTAGATACGTCTGGATCTCGCTGACCACCTTCCCGAGCCGGTCCTCGTCGGGCGAAGAGTGGCCCGTCAGGTAGTAGAATTTGTCGGGAAAGACTGTCGCCTCGCTGAGCATGAACGCCATGATCAGGAAGACCAGGAAGGTCATCGACAACAGCTGAGCGATCCGACCCAGCGCGTCGCGTGCGAAGCCCACGACCGCTGCGGGGTCGACGATCTCCGTCGTCACGTAGGCACCGAGCACGATGTCCGTGCGCGCCTCGAACGCCTCGAACCAGGACTCCTGCAGCTGCGTGAGCGTGTTGAGATAGCGCGGCAGCTCCTTCTGAAGCTCGGAGACGGAGCCGCTCAATACCAGGATCAGGAGCCCCACGCCGGCCACGTTGACCAGCACGGGAATGACCACGGCACCCACCGTAGGGACGCGGTGGTTGCGGAGCCACGCCATGAGGGGCAGGCTGAGGATCGCCAGGAAGAGCGCGAGTGCCGACGGAAGAAGGATCGGCGCCGCGAACTTCAGCCCGTACACGATCACCACGAGACAGGCCAGGCTGAAGAGAAACTTCAGCCCCGGGTTACTGTCTGTGAGATCGAAGTTCATCGACGGGCGGGAAGACGGAGTAGACCTGCGTAGAGTAGTGATTACCCTCAGCGAGTTCCATAGCATGCCAACGGCCCCCGTCGACGACGAAGCCCTGCTGGCCGAGTGCCGGGTGGAGACCTTCCGCGCGGGCGGTCCCGGGGGGCAGCATCAGAACACGACCGAGAGCGGGGTCCGGCTGGTGCATTTGCCGACCGGCGTACGCGTGCTCGCGCGCGAGGAGCGCAGCCAGCACCGCAACCGGGCGGTCGCGCTGCGCCGGCTGCGCGAAAAGCTGGCGGAGCTCGCGCGCGTGGACAGGCCGCGCGTCCCGACCCGGCCCCCGGCCGCGTCGAAGCGACAGCGGGTCGACCAGAAGAAGCGTCGGGGTCGGACGAAACGGCTTCGCCGTCCGCCCGACCCCGAGGAGTGACGCACGCACCGCACGGGACAGTGCGGCGCGAGTGGGCCCGCCAGGACTTGAACCTGGGACCTACCGATTATGAGTCGGCTGCTCTGACCAACTGAGCTACGGGCCCGGATGTTGGGAAGATAGCCCGACGCGCGCCCTATGGACGAGTCCCCGCCAGCGCTAATTTCCCTCCCGTCGGGTCCTCCGACTCATGCGGAGGGCCCCCGCTCACAGCGGAGTTCCGCGAAAAGATGAGAGTCGTCGTGGTTGGCGCCGGCGAGGTGGGCTTCCACCTGGCCCAGCGCCTGTCGGAAGAAGCCCAGGACGTGATCGTGGTCGAGTCCGACCCCGACCGCGCCGAATTCGCCGCCCAGCAGCTCGACGTGCAGACCATCGTCGGAAACGGCGCGTCGCTCTCCGTGCTTCGGCAGGCCCAGGTGGAACAAGCCAGCATGCTGCTCGCGGTAACGAGTCGCGACGAGGTCAATCTCGTGGCCTGTCTCGCCGCGAAACGCCTGGGCGTGGGATACACCGTTGCACGCATCTCGAGCCCGGACTACTACGAAGCGAACTCCGTGCTTTCTCGTGAGCAGATGGGCATCGACCTCATGGTGAACCCCGAGCGCGAGTGCGCGCAGGAATCGTTCCTGATCCTTCAGAACGCCGCCTTCACGCAGGTGGTCGAATTCGCCGACGGGAAGGTCCGTCTCGTCGGACTCAAGGTCCGCGAGGGCGCGCCGGTGGCCGGGAGCACCATCCGGGACCTCAGGGAGCGTTTCAAGCAGGGCTACCACTACGTCACCGCCGCCATCGTGCGCGACGGCACGACCCGAATCCCGAAACCGGACTCCACCATCGAGGCCGGCGATCTCGTCTATCTGATCTCGCCGTCCGAGGAGCTTGACGAGGTACCGCCGCTCGCCGGCTACGACCGCTTCGAGCTGCGCCGTGTGATGATCGCGGGGGGCAGCCCCGAAGGTCAGTACATTGCGGAACTCCTCGAGGCGCATGGAGTGCAGTGCACCCTGCTCGACCGCGACCGGCGTCGCTGCGTCGAGCTGGCCGAGGCCCTGCCCCGCTCGCTCGTGCTGCACGGCGACGCGACCGACCTCGAACTCCTGGAGATGGAGGGCGTGAGCGGTGTCGACGGGTTCGTGGCTGCGACCGGCAACGACGAGACGAATCTCCTCTCCAGCCTTCTGGCGAAGAAGGCCGGCGCTCGGAAGGTCCTGAGCCTGGTCCACAAGTTCGAGTACATGCAGCTCGGCCCCACGGTCGGAGTCGACGCCAGCGTGTCGCCCCGCATCTCCGCGGTCAACGCGATCCTGCGCCGGATCCGGAGAGGCCAGGTCATGACGGTGGCCTCACTGTCGGAGATCGAGGCCGAAGCCATTGAGTTCGTGGTGCGGCCCCACTCCCGGATCGCGGGCAAGGCGCTTCGTGACGTGGCCTTCCCCAAGGAAGGCGTGGTCGGCACCATCCTCCGCGGCGACGAGATCATCATCCCGCGAGGCACGGACGTGCTGCAGCCCGGAGACGACGTGATCGTCTTCGCCATGCCCGAGGCGATCCCCGAAGTCGAAGCGCTTTTCGACTGATGTCGCTTTTCAAAGTCGCCAACGTCGTCGGGCTGCTGCAGGTCTTCGTCGCTTTCGCGATGCTCCTGACCGGGCTCGTGGCGCTCCCCTTTGGGGACGGCGACGCGGGGGGCATCTTCCTCTCGGCGTTGGTCACCGCGGTGTTCGGGATCACCGTCTACCTTGCCACGCGCTTCGACGAAGACGTCACAACGCGCGAGGGCTTCGCCATCGTCGCGACAGCCTGGGCCGCCACGGCGTTCTTCGGCGGGCTGCCCTACCTTCTCACCGGGGTCACCACCTCGCCCGTGGCGGCGGTGTTCGAGGCGATGTCCGGCTTCACGACCACCGGTGCGACGATCTTCGCCGACGTCGAGGCTCTGCCGCACGGCGTACTCTTCTGGCGTTCGATGACGCACTGGATCGGCGGCATGGGCATCATCGTCCTGGTGATCGCCGTTCTCCCGTACCTGGGTGTCGGTGGCATGCAGCTCTTCCGGGCCGAAGTGCCTGGGCCCACCCACGAGCGCCTTCGGCCCAGAATCACGCAGACCGCCAAGCTCCTGTGGCTCGTCTACTTCGGCCTGACCGCCCTTCTCACGCTGCTTTACGGGTTGGGCGGGATGAGCCCGTTCGAGGCGGTGAACCACTCCTTCTCGACCATGGCCACCGGAGGGTTCAGCACGCGCAACACGTCGATGATGGACATGTCGGGCTTCATTCAGTGGGTGACGATCCTCTTCATGTTCCTGGCCGGCGTGAACTACACCCTCCATTTCCGTGCCGCGACCGGGCGAATGGTGTACCTGCGAGACGAGGAGTGGCGGTTCTATGCAATGGTGATCCTGCTCGCCGCGCTGGCCATCGCGGGCGTGAATTTCGTGGCTGACCCGGCTCCGGAAGTCGAGCGCACCATCCGCCATGCCATCTTCCAGACGCTCAGCATCGTCACGACCACCGGATACGTGAGCGCGGACTACGAACAGTGGGTACCGGGCGCGAAGCTCGTACTTTTCGCGCTCTTTTTCGTGGGCGGGATGGCGGGCAGCACGGCGGGCGGCATCAAAACGATGCGCGTCATGCTGCTTCTGAAGCAGACGGGCAACGAGATCCGGAAGCACCTGCACCCCCGGGCCATCCTGATGACCCGAATCGGCGGCAAGCCGGTCAAGGACGATGTCGGGGCGCGCGTCGTCGGCTTTGTCATGCTGTACCTGCTCATCTGCCTGGCGGGCGCGATCACGCTGGCCATGCTCGGTCTCGACATCCTCACCGCCATCGGGGGCAGCATCGCCACGGTGGGCAACGTGGGACCCGCATTCGCCGAGCTCGGCCCGACGGACAACTACGGCTGGCTCGGCTGGCCCGAACTCGGTCTCATGACCTTCCTCATGCTCGTCGGGCGACTAGAGATCTTCACCGTGCTGATTCTCTTCCACCCGGACCTCTGGCGGTCCCGGCGCGCCTTCCACCGCTGACATTCCGCGGGTCGGACTGCCGCGGTTCCGAGACGGGCGCGGAAGCTGGCGAAGGCCGGGACGCTACCCGACCGCGCTGCGCAACTGACCGATTTCGGCGGCCGTCAGATCTCGCCACGCCGCTCGCTCGAGCCCTCCGAGCGTAATGGGCCCAAAGCGGATCCGGCGAAGCCGCAGGACCGGGTGTCCGACGGCCGAGAGCATGCGGCGAACCTCGCGCTTGCGCCCTTCGGCAAGCACGATCGCGAGCGTGGAGGTGACCGGTCCGACCTCGATCATTTCGACCTTCCGGGCCCGCGCGGGACCGTCGTCGAGCACCACGCCGAGCCGCAGCCGCGTCGCCGCCTCGGGCCCGAACGTACCCGCCACCTCGACCCGGTACTCCCGCTCCACTTCCCGGCTCGGATGCTGCAGTGCGTTCGCTACGTCGCCCTCGTTCGTGAGCAGGAGCAGACCCTCGGCGTCGCGGTCCAGGCGCCCGACGTAGCGCAGGGATGCGAGCTCTTCCGGCAGCACGTCGTAGATGGTCCGCCCCCCGTGCGGGTCGTCCCGCGTGGTCAGGACTCCCGGTGGCTTGTTGAGCAGGATCCACCGGGGGGTGGCCGCGCCGACCTCCTTTCCATCGACAACGACGCGGTGCCGGCCCGGTACCACCCGCACGCCCAGCTCCCGGACGATCTCTCCGTCCACCGTTACGCGTCCCTCGATCATGAGGCGTTCCGCCTCGCGCCGCGAAGCGATGCCGGCCTGCGAGAGGTACTTCTGGAGGCGTACGCCGTCGGACACGCGTTCCAACCTCAGCTCGCGTCCGAGCGCTCCCGCTCGCCGGGAAGGTCGCCGTCGGCTGCGTCGTCGTCGGCGTCGAAGCCGACGTCCCGGTCGTCCCGATCTTCGGATCCACCGTCGGCCTTCGCGTCATCGCCAACATCATCCCCGTGTTCGACGTCCGCCGGGGCGTCGTCCAACTCCGCACGGGACGCCCCCGCATCCGCGGCGACCTCCTCGTCCGACGCGGCGGCCGGCGTATCGCCCCCTTCCTCGCCTGCAGTGACCTCCGAAGCCGGCACGGCGTCGTCGGCACTCTCCTCGGCGCCTTCTACGACCGGCTCCTCGGGGCCGAGCGGAATGCGCTCGCGCAGCACGACCGGAAGCTCGTCCGGCCGCGGAAGGTCCTCGAGCGACTTGAAGCCGAAGTGCTCGAGGAAGAACTGGGTGGTGCCGTACAGGAGCGGACGGCCGAGCCCCTCGGCTCGACCCACCACGTCGATCAGCCGCCGGTCCTGCAGCGACTTGATGACACCGGACGCGCCGACCCCGCGGATGTACTCGACCTCGATGCGTCCGATCGGCTGGCGGTACGCGATGATGGCGAGGGTCTCGAGCGCCGGGCCCGAGAGCCGCGTCGGGCGCGGCACGTTGTCGAAACGCTCCAGATATGGGGCAAACTCGGCGCGCGTCAGGATCTGATACCCCTCCGCGACCTCCACCAGCTCGAATGACCGCGCCGCGTCGTCGTACTCCGCGCGGAGGAACTGCAGCGCCTCCTCGACCAGATCCTCGTCGAGCATCTCGTCCGCCCGCGCGATCTCGTCGGCGGTGAGGGGCGCGTCGGAGGCGAAGAGCACCGCCTCCACGATCTGGTGCGCGTTCAAGCGTCGACTCCTTCGTCGTTCACGTGCGTTTCGACTCCGTCGGTCGCGGTGGCCGCGACGTGTTCGTCCAGGGCTTCGTCTCCGTCGTCTACCGGCGCATCCTCTCGCCGGTAGATCCAGAGTTCCGAGAATGGCCGGGTCTGTCTGAGGAAGAGCAGCCGGCGCCGCGTGAGCTCGAGGCCGGCGAGGAAGGTCATCACCCCGTGCGACCGCTCCCGGAATCCGTCGAGGAGCCTGCTGAACTCGATGCGGGTGGAGCGCTTCAGCAGGTCGAGGATGAGGACGGACTTCTCCTCCATCGTCACCGTGCGGGTCGTGACCCTGTGCTGGCGCTCCTTCGGCACGGGCATCCTGACCTGGAGGGCGGCGGCGTATATCTCGTCCCACAGGGTCTCGAGCGGCAGTTCGGAGACGTGCTGTCTCGGCCGGGGCGGCACGTACCCCTTGCCACGACGACGCCCGCGCTCCGCTTCGGCTACGCGCAGGCGCTCCGACACGTCACGGATCTGCTCGTATTCGAGGAGCCGGCGCACGAGCTCGGCACGAGGGTCCTCGTCCTCGTCCTCACCCGGGCGTGGCAGGAGCATCTGCGCCTTGATGTGGATGAGCGTGGCGGCCATCTCGAGGAACTCGCCCGCGCCGTCCAGATCGGTGACTTCGAGCGCCCGGATGACCTGGAGGAACTGGTCGGTGATCCGGGCGATGGGAATGTCGAAGACGTCGATGTCCTGCGTGCGAATCAGGTGCAGCAGGAGGTCAAGGGGGCCCTGGAAGCGGTCGATCTCGACCAGGAAGGTGCTGTCGCGCCCCGGAGCGCGCTCGGCGAGCATCACGTCCACAGGCGCACGAACCGATCGGCGAGTCCCGCAAGGAAGTCCACGGGCCAGAGGAGGGTGTCCAACGCACCCGGCGCGAAGTACATGAGCGCCATGAGGAGCAGGATGCCATACTGCCCGACCAGGCGGTACGGCAGCTGCAGATCCGTGGGAAGCAGGTGGGCCAGCACGTGGGAACCGTCGAGCGGAGGGATCGGGATCAGGTTGAAGAAGGCGAGGATCAGGTTGATGTAAAGGCCGTACCACAGAGCCGAGTACATCCAGTCGACCAGCGGGGCTGGACCAAGGTTCAGGCTCCCGACCTTCCCGACCACGGCCATCAGAAGCGTCGCCAGGAGCGCCAGCCCCAGATTCGACACGATGCCGGCCAGCGACACCCGGATGTCACCCCCGACGTAGTCCCGATAGTTCGCCGGGTTCACGGGGACCGGCTTCGCCCAACCGAAGAGGAATCCGCTGCCACTGGCGTAGAGCAGAGCCGGGACGATGAACGAACCGAACACATCGAGGTGCGGAATCGGGTTCAGCGTGATCCGCCCCAGCCTCTCGGCCGTGTCGTCTCCCTCCCGCCGGGCCTGCCACGCATGCGCCACCTCGTGGACCACGATGGAAATCAGCAGGACGATGATCGCGACGAAGGCATTCATGGCCGATTAAGGTACCGGCGCGGCCCGCAGGCCCCTACCCGTTGATCCCATCGCCGGTCTCCTCTAGCTTTCCCTGCTTGAAAGTTGTCGAGAAACCGCTTCAGAGCGTCGCAATGCCGAACATCAAGAGTGCCAAAAAGCGGATGGAACTGAGCGCCGCGGCCCGGCTCAAGAACCGGTCCGAGCGTTCCCGTATCCGTTCCGCCATCAAGAACGTGCGCGCCGCGAGCAGCGCCGAGGAAGGAGCAGCCAAGCTCCGCGAGGCCGTGTCGATCCTCGACCGTGCCGCCACGCGCCGGCTCTACCATCCGAATCGCGTGGCCCGCATCAAGAGCAGCCTGACCCGTCACGTCGACGCGCTGGCCTGACCGCGGAGGCGCCGGCGCTCCGGCGGTTCCTTTCGAAGCACCGAGACCCGGGCGGCTCCGCCGAGCCCCCGGGTCTCTCGCTTGGCACCGGTCGCGGGCCGCGCCGACGATCACCCGGACCAGACGATCCGCCCGCCCACGATGGTCATCGTCGGGCGCCCGGTGAGCTCCCATCCTCCGAACGGCGTGTTCCGGCTCCTGGAGCGGAACTGCCCCGCGTCCACGACCCACCGCGCCCCGGGGTCGAACACCGTGACGTCGGCAGGGCCGCCGATCGCCAGCGTACCCCCCGGCAGGCCGAACGCCCGTGCGGGCTGACAGCTCATCCTCTCGATCATCGTCGGCAGGTCGATGACGCCTTCTCCCACCACGTGGGTGAGCACGATCCCCAGAGCCGTCTCGAGCCCGACGATCCCGTTGGGCGCGTCGGCGAAGGCGGCTTCCTTTTCGTCGTAGTGATGCGGCGCGTGGTCCGTGGCGATGGTATCCAGCGTGCCATCGGCGAGGCCGGCGCGCACCGCGTCCACGTCCTCCTGCGCCCGGAGCGGCGGGTTCATCTTCGCCTCCGTCCGGTACCCGTCGACGGCCTCGTGCGTCAGCACCAGGTGGTGCGGTGATGCCTCGGCCGTCACGTGCACGCCGCGGGCCTTGGCCTGCCGGATCGACTCGACACCGAAACGGGTCGACACGTGCTGAAGATGGATGTGCCCGCCGGTCAGCTCGGCGAGCAGGAGATCGCGCACGATGTGGATGTCCTCGCTCGCATTGGGCTTTCCGCCCAGACCCAGCCGCGACGAGACGATCCCCTCGTTCATGTGCCCACCGTCCGACAGCCCCAGGTCCTCGGGGTGGTCCGCGACCGGGATCCCGAAGGCCCGCGCATACTCCAGAGCCATGCGCATGAGCCCGGAATTCATGACCGGACTCCCGTCGTCGGTGATCGCCACCGCACCGGCGTCGACCATCTCGCCCACGAGCGCCAGGCGCTCGCCCGCCCGCCCGGAAGAGATGCACCCGACCGGGTACACGCGAGCGAGTCCCGCGGCCCGTCCCGCCGCCACCACGAAGCCGACGGCCGCCGGGTCGTCGATGGGCGGGTCGGTGTTGGGCATGGCGCACACGGCCGTGAACCCACCGGCGACCGCCGATGCAGCCCCGGTCGCGATGGTCTCCTTGTGCTCGCCGCCGGGCTCGCGCAGGTGCACGTGCACGTCGATGAGCCCGGGGCATACGACCTTGCCCGCGCAATCGACCGTCCGGGCGTCCTCGGGCGCCTCGATCCCGTCGGCGAGTCGGGCCACGCTGCCGTCGACGATCAGGACGTCGTGGACGCGGTCGAGTGACTGGCTCGGGTCCACCACCCGGCCACCCCTAAGAAGGATCTTCTCGCTCACGCCTCACCTCCCTCCTTGGCGGCCTCGGCCCGTTCCGGCTGCCCGCCCGCGAGCAGGTAGAGGACGGCCATTCGAACGGCGACCCCGTTCGTCACCTGGTTCAGGATCACGGAGTGCGGCCCGTCGGCCACATCCGAGTCGATTTCGACGCCTCGGTTCATCGGGCCCGGGTGCAGCACCAGGATGTCTCTCGGTGCCGCCTCGAGCCGCGCGGTCGACACGCCCCAGATCCGGTTGTATTCGCGGAGGCTGGGCACGTAGCCGGCCTGCATCCGCTCGAGCTGGAGCCGGAGGACGTTGAGCACGTCCGCCCACTCGATGGCTTCTTCGACGCGGGAGAACACGCGGCAGCCGAGTTCTTCGGGTGCCGGCGGCAGGAGCGTGCGCGGTCCGCACACCGCCACCTCGGCGCCCAGGGCCCGGAGGCCGTAAATGTTGGACCGGGCTACCCGCGAGTGCTTGATGTCACCGACGATGCAGACCCTGAGCCCCTCGATCCTGCCCATCCGGTCGCGGATCGTGAGGAGGTCGAGCAGCCCCTGCGTCGGGTGCTCATGCCAGCCGTCACCGGCGTTGATGACGTTCGACGGGATCCGCTCGGCCAGGAAGCGCGCGGCACCCGAAGCGCCGTGCCGGATCACGACCATGTCGATCCGCATGGCCTCGAGGTTCCGCGCGGTGTCGACGAGCGTCTCACCCTTCGCCACGGACGAACCCGTCGACGAGATGTTGACGGTATCGGCGCTGAGCCGTTTCTCCGCGAACTCGAAGGAGATGCGCGTCCGGGTCGATGCTTCGAAGAAGAGGTTGACGATCGTCTTGCCGCGCAGCACCGGCACCTTCTTGATGCGCCGCTCCGAGATCTCCTTGAAGGGCTCGGCGGTGTCCAGGATCATGCGAAGCTGGTCGGCACTGAGCCCCTCGAGGCCCACCAGGTCCTTGCCCAGAGGCTTGCCGACCTCGCTCACGAGCTCTCCGCCCCCTTCTCCACCAGATCGACTCCGAGGCGGCCGTCGTGCTCCGGAACGAGCACCTCCACGTGCTGGCCCTCAGGCACCTGAACCTCGCGTCCCGTGATGTCCGGCTGAATGGGAAGCTCCCTGCCACCGCGGTCGATGAGGACGCAGAGCACGATCCTGCGCGGCCTGCCCCAGTCGCCGACCTCGTTGAGGGCGGCCTTCGTGGTCCGCCCGGTGTAGGCGACGTCGTCAACGAGCACGACCACCTTGCCGTCGATGCCTGCAGCCGGGAGGTTCGAACCCCCGACGATGGGCCGCGGGCCGATGACCTCGAGGTCGTCCCGGTACAGGGTGATGTCGATGGAGCCGGTCGGGACCTCGACCCCCTCCGCCTCGCGGATCTCCCGCCGGACCATGTCGGCGATCTGGACACCCCTGCGATGGATGCCCATGAGAACCAGGCCGTCGGTACCCCCGTTCCGCTCCACGATCTCTCGCGCCATGCGGGCGACGGCTCGACGCACGTCGGACTCGCTCATCACGTGGTGGCGGGCTCGAGCGGTCATGGCGGCGGGTTCGAGGGGCGCCAGCCGGGCGTCATGTGCTCCGGCTGTTCGGGGCGGCGGTAAGTTCGGCTCTCGCCCCTCCGCGGTCAACGACCGCTCCCGGGTCTGTCACGAATGGCACAAAACACCCATTGTAGCCGCGTCGCTTACCCTTCCCCGCACCTGCACGGGTGCCTGCCCGCGCCGGCCACAGCGCTCCTGCCCGCCCATGCGCCTTCGTCCACTCGCCGCTGCGCTCGCTTCCCTCGCCCTGGCCGCTGCTTCCCCGGCGCCGGCGATGGCCCAGGAGCTTCTTCCGCCCGCCGTGATCCTGAAGGGCGTCCCGTTCGAGGTGACCGTCGTCGGCCCGGCGGGCGACGCCGCGCCCTGGAGCGTCACCACGGCCGACGGAACGGAGCTCGCGTCGGGCGTGGTGCCCCCGCGCGAACGTGCGACGGCTCATGATCTCGTCGTCGATTCGCCGGATCAGCTTCCGCTGCAGGTGGCCGTGGGAGGGTCGTCGTTCGAAGTCGACGCGACGCTCACGAACGGCTGGATCTCGATCCTGCCCCCGCTCCTCGCCATCGCGCTGGCGCTGCTGTTCCGCGAGGTGGTGACGGCCCTCTTCGCCGGCGTCTGGCTCGGTGCATTCGTGGTCGCCGGCTGGAACCCCCTGGCGGCATTCGGGCGCCTCATGGACACCTTCGTCACGCCCGCAGTGGCCGATTCGGACCACGCGAGCATCATGGTGTTCTCGCTCCTGCTCGGCGGCATGGTGGGCCTCATTTCACGCAACGGTGGAACGCTGGGCATCGTGGAGGCCGTGGCCCCTTTCGCGAGCACGCAGCGCCGCGGCAAGCTCGCCACCTGGATCGCCGGCATGGCGATTTTCTTCGACGACTACGCCAACACGCTGATCGTCGGAAACACGATGCGACCGATCACCGACCGTCTGAAGATCTCGCGCGAGAAGCTGGCGTATATCGTCGACTCCACCGCAGCCCCCGTGGCGGCCCTCGTGCCCATCTCGACCTGGGTGGGCTACGAGATCAGCCTCATCGGCGACGGCGTCGCCATCGCCGCCGAGCAGAATCCGGCGGTCGCCGCCGAACTCCTCGCGCTGAACCCCTTCACCGTGTTCATCGCGACGATCCCGCACCTCTTCTACCCGATCTTCGCACTCGTCCTCGTATTCCTGACCTCCGTGATGGACAGGGACTTCGGGCCCATGGCCGCGGCCGAGCGGCGCGCCTCGGGCGGACGGGGCCTCTATCGCCAGGGCGCGATGCTGGCCGCGGAGACCTCAGCCGACACGATGTCGCCCAAGGAGGGCGTGCCACGCCGCTGGTGGAACGCGGGCATCCCGGTCTTCACGGTGGTCGGCGTCGTCCTCGTCGGTCTCTACACGTCCGGGGTCGCCCAGGTGGGAGCCGACGCCCCGCTGCGCGACATCTTCGGCGAGGCTGACCCCTTCGCGACCCTGCTCTGGGGCTCGCTCGCCGGCGTGCTGGTGGCGATGGCCATCTCCATCGGTCAGGGCTTCCTGAGTCTGGGCGAATGCATCGATTCCGTCGCTGGCGGGATGCGAGCGATGATGCTCGCGATGATCATCCTGGTGCTGGCGTGGTCGCTCGGCGCGGTGACGGAGGCCATCGGCACGTCGAACTTCCTGGCACTCATGCTTTCCGACCGGGTCGCTGTCGAGCTCCTCCCGGCGATCGTTTTCGTGACCTCCGCGGCCATGGCGTTCGCGACCGGAACCTCGTGGGGCACGATGGCGATCATGCTGCCCGTGGTGATTCCGCTCACCGTGGCGCTCGGGGGACCGGACGTGCATCCGGGTGCCGACAACGGCGCCGTCCTTCTGGGCGGCATCGCCTCGGTCCTGGCCGGGGCCATCTTCGGCGACCACTGCTCGCCGATCTCCGACACGACGGTCCTCTCGTCCACGGCCTCGGCATGCGACCACGTCGACCACGTCCGTACGCAGTTGCCGTACGCGCTCTTCGTCGCCGGGCTCGGCCTCGTGCTCGGGAACCTCGGCACGGCCTACGGACTGCCCACGTGGCTCGCGTTGGCGATTGGAATCGCCGTTCTGTGGGGTGCGGTGCGCTTCTTCGGCACCGCGACCGAAGACCCCGTCGTCCCGCAGGAGCCAGCGCACGCGTCGGAGTAGGCGGCCTCGATCGAGTCCGCGCGGCCGGGCTCGTGGCCCCGCCGGCTCAGCGTCCGAAACGGGCCCGGCCGATCCGCCTGAGAAGCGGGTCTGTCGGGTCGCCCTGTCCTTCTCCCGCAGCCCAGTCGTAGGAGAAGAGGACGACGCCCCCCGCACCCTCCGCGCGCGCAATGTCGATCATGCCGAGCGTGCCTTCCGCGGGATTCATGTACGCTCCGATGCCGGCCCAAATCCGCTCCGGGGTCCCCGCGGCCTCGCGCGCGGCTCGTACCAGGGCCTCGAAGCGGGTCGCGTCCGAGGTGTAGGCCATCGGCACGGCGATGTCGATGAGCCCGTCGCGCAGCCAGGCGCGCCAGTCCTGGAAGCGATCGCTCCAGGCCACATCGGGGTCCGCGATCACCGCGGCCGACACCACGAGTCGCGGCCGCAACAGCTTTACGTCGGTCCGGATGCGTGACACCAGCCGGGTGACCTGCTCGCGACGGAACTCCGCCCAGAGGGCGGATTCGCCGTCCACGAACCCGAAAAGATCGTCCTCGTAGGCGGCGTCCAGCTCGACCCACCGTGCCTCGGGCAATTTCTCTCGCGACCAGAGACGGAAGCGCTCGAGCGCACCGACGGAGTAGTCGTACTGAGCCGAGGGGAACCGGATGTAGTCGAAGTGGATCCCGTCGAGGTCGTAGCGGGTCGCCAGATCGAGCCACACGGCGTGGACGCGGTCCTGCACCTCCGGGTGCGAGGGGCTCGAGTACAGCCCCTCGACCGTAGCGGGATTCTCCTCCGCCCACCGGACGAGTCGTTCCACGAAACGCCGGTCGAACGGATCGACGCCCGCCAGATCGACACCCAGCGCGCGTGGCACGGCGAGCCAGTCCGGGTGGGCGTTGACCAGGTGCTCGCGGCTCAGCGGCAGTGCGGCCGGACCCCACACGAGGTGCGTGTTGACCCACGCGTGGACCGCCATGCCACGGGCGTGGGCTTCGGCGATGGTGAGCGCGAGCGGGTCGAAATCGGGGCCCTCGACGATCGATTCGCCCCGGGGCTCGATGTTGGACCGGTAGAATGCGTCCGCCCGACCGCGGACCTGGACGATCAGCGTGTTGATCCCAGCGGTCTCGGCATCGCGGATCATGGCCCGGATCGCCTCGGCGCTGGTCATGGTGTACCGCACGACCCACAGCGCCCTTACCTCGTCGAACCGGCGGACCGGGTCGAATCCCTGCTGGGGCGGCTCGACCGGCAGGGGCGCGCTCGTCTCGGCCCTCGGCTCGACCGGCGGCTGCGGGCTCGGAGGCGGGCCCGTCGTCACCCGCGGCTGCAGAGGCTCAGGCGCGGTGCGAACGACCGTGCAGCCCGCCGCCACGAGAAGGAGGACCACCGCGGTCGCGGCGCGGGACCACCACGCAGCCCGGACGGGAGCGAGCGTCATTTCAGCGCCTGCGCATGCGGAAGAAGGCGCGCAGCATCTCCGACGACTCCTCGGCACGCACACCGCGGTGCACCTCGCATCGATGGTTCAGGCGCTCGTCGCGAAGCAGGTCTCCCAGAGACCCGCCCATGCCGGCTTTCGGATCGTCGGCTCCGAAGACTACGCGCGGAATTCTCGCGAGCACGATGGCGCCGGCACACATCGCACACGGCTCGAGTGTGACGTAGAGCGTCGTGTCGGTCAGGCGCCAGTCACCGCGTCGAAGGGCAGCGGCGCGGATGGCGACCACTTCCGCGTGCGCAGTCGGGTCGGAGTCGATGACGGTGCGGTTCATGCCCTCAGCGAGGATCTCGTTTCGTTCCACGACGACGGCCCCGACGGGCACCTCGCCCATCTCCTCGGCCTGGCGAGCGAGATCGAGCGCGTAGCCCATCCATTCATCGTCCCGGAACACGTCTCGTACCGTCGTTGCGGACATGGAGGTCCGCGCCACGCTCAATGCTGCGTGAGCGCGATCGCAGGAATCTCGTCGACGCGCCGATAGAAGCCGGCGACACGGCCCAAGATCTGGAGGGTGTTCGCATCGTCGACGTGCACCGAACCGCCGCCGGGGCGGAGCGCGTCCAGACGCGCACCGCGCCCCTTCCGCGAAAAACGATGGAAGGAGGCAGCGCCGCCGACCTCGGCGACGATCACGGAGCCGTCATCCACGTCATCGACCGAAGCCGGGGAGACCAGCAGAAGGTCACCCTCTCCGATACCCAGGACGGCCAGGTCCCCGGCGCTCGCGCGCAGCATGAACGATCCGTTCTCGCCACCCATCTGGCGATCCACGGAGAAGTACGTCTCAGCGTCCCGGCTTCGACCGTTCGACGGCACTTCGGAGAAGCACGGAACCGCGACCGTGTCGGCGCTGAGGTCGACGCCGAGGATCTTCACCCCTCGCGAGCGGGACGCATCGCGCTCGAGGAAGCCCTTCTCCGCCAGCGCCTGCAGATGCTCGGAAACCGTCTTCGTGCTCTTGATGCCAAAGCGTTCCCCGATCTCCCGGATCGACGGCTGATACGTGTTGGCGCGCAGGTACCGCACCATGAAATCGAGGATCTTGCGCTCGACCTCTGTGAGCGGCTCGACCTGACGACTCGAGGTAGGAACCTCGCGCGGGGCTGACGCTTCCGATCTGGCCAACGAATCACACCTGCAGGGGGGCGCCGAACGCACCCGACTCTGGAATGGGGGCTATCCTAATGTGCGCTTCGGAAAGGTGTCAAGAAATGTTTTCGTCGCGGTCCTCCTCGCGCCGATCCCCGAAAGCTCACGAGGCGCGAATACGCTTCACTGCGCGACCCATCCTGTCCTCCGAGCGCTCGCGCCCCAGAAGGACGAGAACGTCGAAGATCCCGGGACTGGCCATGTTGCCGGTCAACGCCACGCGGAGGGGATGGATGAGCTTGCCGGCCCCCGTGCCCATTTCCTCGGCGAGCGAACGCAGCCGGTCTTCGAGTGCGTCCTGCGTCCACGCAGCGCCGGCGAACGCGTGCCGCGTACGCTCGAGCCTTTCGATGGCCTCGGCCGGATCCTTCAGCCAGTGTTTCTCGACGGCGTGCGGGTCGTAGTGCAGCTCGTCGCACGCGAAGGGGCGGGCCTGGTCACCGAGCTCGTCGAGCGTCCGTGCCCGCACCTTGATGACCGGCAGCAGGGCCGCCATCCAGGCCGGGTCGTCCAGCAGGTCGGCACGCAGGGTCGCCTCGTCCGCCAGGTGCCTCCTGATGTGGCCGGCGAGTTCCGCATCGGGACGAACGGAGAGGTGCCGCCCGTTGAGCCACGACAGCTTTTCCGTGTCGAAGACGGAACTCTTCCTCAGTATCCGTTCCGGTGTGAAAGCCGCGATGAGCTCCTCGACGGTCATGAACTCGCGGTCGTCCCCGGGGCTCCATCCGAGAAGCGCGAGAAAGTTGACCATCGCCTCGGGCAGGATCCCCTCCGCGGCGTAGTCGCCGATGGCCGTGGCGCCGTGCCGCTTCGAGAGTCGCTTCCCGTCCGCGCCCAGGATGAGCGGGACGTGCGCGAAGATCGGCTCCGGGAGGCCAAGCGCGCGGTAGAGGAGCACCTGCTTGGGCGTGTTGGAAAGGTGATCGTCCCCCCGGATCACGTGCGTTATGCGCATGTCCGCGTCGTCGGAGACCACGGCGAGATTGTAGACCGGCGTGCCGTCCGACCGGAGAATGACGAGGTCGTCGATGTCGGAGTTGCCGAAGCGCATGTCGCCGTGCACGAGGTCCTGGAAGCGCGTCTCTCCGTCGGGAACCCGGAAACGGATCGCGAAAGGCTCACCCGCGGCGGCCCGTCGGTCGGACTCTCCCGGCGCGAGCGCGTCGGCCTTCTCGCGCGCCACCCGGCTCGGATGCATGTCTCTCTCCTGGGCCTCGGCACGCACCTCGTCCGGATCCGAGAAGTCGCGGTAAGCCTTACCTTCCCCCAGTAGACGCAGCGCGTCGCGCCGGTGCCGCTCGACGCCCTCGTTCTGAAAGAAGGGACCCTCGTCCCAGTCCAGCCCGAGCCACGTCATGCCGTCGAGTATGGCGCGCGTGTGTTCGTCACTCGAGCGCTCGCGGTCCGTATCCTCGATGCGGAGGACGAAGACCCCACCCTCCTTGCGGGCCAGGAGCCAGTTGAAGATCGCCGTGCGCGCCCCGCCGACGTGGAGATACCCGGTCGGAGAAGGGGCGAAGCGGAGACGCATGGTCACGAGTCGAGCCTTTGACTGAGCAGGGTTCGGACTACTTGTGGATCGGCGGCCCCACGGGTCGCCTTCATGACTTCGCCGACGAAGAGGCCCACGAGCTGGGGTCTCCCCTCGCGGTACTCCCGCACCTTGTCGGGCCAGCGCGCCAGCACGCCGTCGACGATAGCGGCGAGCTCGTCCGCGTCGGACACCGAGGCGAGTCCCATGGCCTCCACGAGCTCGGCGGGATCACCACCCTCGGCCGCCATGCGGGCCAGCACGTCCTTGCCCGCCCTGCGGGATACGGAACCGGCGGCGACGAGCGCCACGAGCCGGCCGAGAGCCGCGCCGTCGAACGGCAGCTCCGAGATCCCTCGTCCGTCGAGCACGCCGCGAACGTCGCTGACGACCCAGCCGGCGACCGTAGCGGCGTCGTCGTGGACCGCGAGCGCGGCCTCGAAGAAGTCCCCGGCCGCGGGCGTGCCCGTCAGCAGGTCCGCTTGCTCCTCCGGGAGTCCGAGCTCGCCCGTGTAGAGCTCGAAGCGGCGGGCGAGAGCGGGATCCTCTGCCCGAGCGCGGATGCGGGCGTCGCCGAGCTGCGGCCTCGCACCCGGCCCGGACCCGGATGACGGCTGGCTGTCGCGCGGCGCCTTTCGATGACGGTCGGCCGCGGGTCGGTCAGCCCCGGCGGGCTCCGCCGCCCGGGCCCCGTCGTAGCCGCTCTTGAGTCCCACGATCCGGTTGAACACGAGCGCTTCGCCCCGGCCGTCGACCGGATCGCGCCAGAAGTAGCCGTTGCGCTCGAACTGATAGCGGGTCGCGGGATCGTCCGAGGCCACCGACGGCTCCACCTTCGCCGTGCGCACCACCGTCAGCGATGCCGGATTCACGCGGGAGAGCAGACTCACCGCCGCCTCGTCCGCGACGGAAGCCCCAAGGGGGGCGTCAGCGTCTCGGGCCTCGGCGGCCTCCTCCTCCGACAGCAGCAGGGGCGCGAAGAGGCGCACCTCCGCGTCCCGCGCATGGCCGGCGGCCACCCAGTGGATCGTGCCCTTCACCTTTCGGCCATCCGGCGACGTTCCGCTGCGCGTCCGCGCATCGTACGTGCACCGCAGCTCGGCGACCTCACCGAGCTCGTCGTGAACGACTTCGTCGCAGCGCACGACGTATGCATGGCGCAGTCGGACCTCGCCCCCCGGCACCAGCCGCCGGAAACCCTCGGGCGGATGCTCGGCGAAATCCGACCGCTCGATCCACAGCTCGCGGCCGAAAGGAACCACCCGGCTGCCCTCCCGGCCGACGTCGGGCGGGAAGTACGGAGCCTCGAGTTCCTCTTCGGCGCCTTCGGGCCAGTTCGTGATCACCAACTTGAGCGGGTCGAGGACCGCCATGACCCGGGGTGCTTCCGCGTTGAGCACCTCGCGGATGGCGAAGTCGAGCTTGGCCTCCTCCGTGCGGGCCCCGGAGCGGGTCACGCCGACGATCTTCGCGAAGAGGCGGATCGCCTCCGGCGGAATCCCACGGCGCCGATAGCCGGAAATGGTGGCGAGGCGCGGATCGTCCCATCCGGACACGACCCCGGCCTGGACCAGGGGGCCGATCGCGCGCTTCGAGAGCACCGCGTTCTCGAGGTCCAGCCCGGCCCACTCGTGCTGATGCGGCCGGGGCTCACCGAACCCCACGCTCTCGAGGACCCAGTCGTAGACCTCCCGGTTGTTCTCGAACTCGATGGTGCAGATCGAATGCGTCACTGCCTCGAACGCGTCCTCGAGGCAGTGCGCGTAGTCGTACAACGGGTAGATGCACCAGGCATCTCCCTGCCGGTAATGAGACGCGTGGCGGATCCGATAGAGCACCGGATCGCGCATGAGCATGTTCGGGTGACCCATGTCGATCCGGCCCCGCAGCACGTGGGCACCGTCCCCGAACTCCCCCTCGCGCATGCGTCGGAAGAGATCCAGGTTTTCCTCGACGCCGCGGTCGCGATAGGGCGAGAGCCTGCCGGGCTCGTTCACCGTGCCACGCCCCTCCCGGATCGCCTCGAGCGGCTGGGAGTCCACGTACGCCAGCCCCTTCCGGATGAGGGTCACCGCGCACTCGTACATCCGCTCGAAGTAGTCGGACGCGTAGTAGAGGTGCTCGCCCCAGTCGAAGCCCAGCCAGCGCACGTCTTCCTGGATGGAGCGAGCGAACTCCTCGTTCTCCTTCTCCGGATTCGTGTCGTCGAAGCGGAGGTGGCACCGCCCACCGAACTCCGCCGCGATCCCGAAGTTCAGACAGATGCCGGTGGCGTGACCGACGTGCAGGTAGCCGTTCGGCTCGGGAGGAAAACGCGTGACGACGCGTCCGTCGTAGCGACCCGAAGCGAGGTCCGCGCGGACCCGCTGGCGAATGAAATCCATGCCGGCCGCGCCGGCGTCGCTGGTCTCGTTCATGGCGGAGTAAGCTAGCACATGCCGTGCGCGGCACGGACCCTGCGCCCGGAACGCAGATCGGAGCCGCAGCTCGCGGCCACGACTCCGACTCCGACGTCCCCGGGCTGGAGCCCGTGACCGACGATTGCGCCCCGGATCAGCCTTGTCCGCCGGGGCGTCTCGCGACCGACGGGGTCGAACCGCCGCCCGAGGGGCGACTCGCGGCCGACGGGGTAGAACCGCCGCCTGAGGGGCGACGGACCGCCGACGGGGTAGAACCGCCACCGGAGGGGCGTCTCCCAGCCGACGGCGTCGAACCGCCGCCGGAGGGGCGACGGACCGCCGACGGGGTAGAACCGCCGCCGGAACGGGGTCGCGCACCGCCCGAAGAGGGACGAGCGCTGCCGGCGGCCTCCCGAGAGCCACCGACCGAGTAGCTCGGCACCGGGGCACCGCCGCGCGGCCGGGCCGCTCGGCCCCC
>JAURER010000046.1 GCA_030827315.1 Gemmatimonadota bacterium
CTCCACGGGCTGGGCATTGTCGACGCAGATCTCGGCGATCGTGCCCGACACCTCGCACTCGAGCTCGTTCATGAGCTTCATCGCCTCGATGATGCAGAGCGTGTCCCCGGGGGACACGCGCGCCCCGACCTCCACGTAGGCGGGTGCATCCGGCGCCGGCGACCGGTAGAACGTACCGACCATCGGCGACGTCACATCGATGAGGTCCCCCCTGCTCGCTGGCGCCGCTGCTTCGATCGGAGCCGACGCCCCGGGCGCGGAAACGGCGGGAGCCGAAACGACGGTCGGCGGGGGGGCGTACGCGGCCGGAGCCGCCACGTGCACCGGAGCGGCCGAGACCGCGGGCGTCTTGGAGAGTCGCACGCGGGTTCCCCCACGCTCGATCTCGAGAGAATCGATGCTGCTCTGGTCGAGAGCCTGGATCAGGCGCTCGACGAACTCGAAGTCGATCATGAGTTCACCCGTGAGAGGTACTTCCCTTCGCGTCGGTCGATCCGGAGCAACTCCCCTTCCTCGACGAACAGGGGGACGTTGATGACGGCGCCCGTTTCGAGAGTGGCCGGCTTGGTCGCACCCTGGGCGGTGTCACCCTTGAAGCCCGGGTCGGTCTGCGTGACCCGGAGTTCCACGAACTGGGGCAATTCGACGCTGATCACGTTCTCGCCGTGGACGAGTCCCTCGCACTCCATGTTCTCCTTGAGGAACCGGAGCTGGTCCGCACCCACGAGATCACCGGCGATCGGAATCATGTCGAACGTGTTGGCGTCCATGAAGTAGTACAGGTCGCCGTCGGTATAGCTGTAGGTGACCGGACGGCGCTCCAGGCGCACGTCGTTCACCTTCTCGCCTGCACGGTACGTCCGGTCCACGACGTTGCCCGTGAGAACGTTCTTGAGCTTGGTGCGAACGAATGCGCCGCCCTTTCCGGGCTTCACGTGCTGGAAATAGGTGATAGCCCAGAGATCTCCGTCGATCTCGATCACCATTCCGTTGCGGAAATCCGCCGTGCTGGCCATGAAATGTCTTGTCTGGGGTTGGGTCGCGGGGTCACCGGCCGGCGAGACGTGCCACCAGGCCCCTGAGCCCAAGAAGATAGCTGTGCACGCCGAAGCCATAAACTACACCGGACGCGACCGGCGACAGGTAGGAGTGGCGTCGGAAGCGCTCGCGCCCTGCCGTGTTCGAGAGGTGCACCTCCACGAAAGGCCGGTCGACGCCGACGAGCCCGTCCCGCAGGGCGATCGACGTGTGCGTGAACGCACCCGGGTTGATCAGGAATCCGTCGACACGACCCGCCGCTTCGTCGATGAAGTCGAGAAGCTCCCCCTCGTGGTTCGACTGGAACGTCTCGATCTGGACACCGAGCTCGGACGCCAGCGCCTCGAGCCTCTCGTTCACGTCGTCGAGCGTGTCGGTCCCGTACACCTCGGGTTCACGCCGTCCGAGAAGGCGCAGGTTGGGCCCGTGGACCACGGCGATTCTCATGGCTCTTCGTGCTCCCCCCATTCGAGGAGTCGTGCGAACCAGTCGGCGATACTCTCCGAATCGTCCGCGGCCGCGTGCGAAGCGTCCTCGCCCGACCACGCGAACGGCGTATCGACGTCGTGGACGTGGGCGCCCGACTCGGACAGGTCGCGCGCGAGCGTCTCGACCTCATCCTCGGCTTCCGGTGCCCGCGTCTGGCCGGCAGCATCGTGCGCACTGCCCTCGAGCTCGGCCAGACGGCGCCGGATGTCCTCCGCGCCCGGCTCAGTCTTCAGGAGGTTCCGGAAGACGTCCACAGCTCGGTCCTTGAATCCCTGCCTGACGTAAAGCTCCGCGAGCGTGCGGGTGTAGATGGGCCTCTGGGCGTCCTCGTCCGCGTCGACGTCACCCTCGCTCGTGCCCGGGGACGGAGCCAGCATGCCAAGGTCGAAGACGGCATCGTCGGGCTCGCCCGCCGGCTCGGGCGCAAGCGCGGCCATGTCGAAGACCGCCTCCTCCTCCGCCGGCTCGGGCGCCAGCGCGGCCATGTCGAAGACCGCCTCCTCCTCCGCCGGCTCGGGCGCCAGCGCGGCCATGTCGAAGACCGCTTCCTCCTCCGCCGGCTCGGGCGCCAGCGCGCCCACGTCGAAGACCGCTTCCTCCTCCGCCGGCTCGGGCGCCAGCGCGCCCAGCTCGACGACCGCTTCCTCCGCCTCCGCCGCGTCTTCCGCAGGCGGTGCCAGCACCAGCGCGTCCGGGAAGGAGGACTCGTCCTCGTGGTCCGGGGCGAGCGATTCCTCTTCAGCGATGGAGGGCGCCGCCAGCGATACCATGTCGAACGGAGCGTCGCCCGGAGCCTCGGATCGAGGCAGATCCAGGGCGGTGAGCGAGTTCGCCTCGTCCGACTCCGGGTCGAGCTCGGCCAGGGTCGCGCGGCACGCATCGGCTTCCTCGATGGAACCGCGGGCATGCAGCGTCACGGCCAAGGTGGCCAGCCCGACGATGTTCCCGGGATCCAGATCGAGGACGCGACGGGCGGCGAGCTCCGCTTCGGCGTGCAACCCCTGCTCGAGGTAGAGCTGCGCGGTGACGACGTGCCCGGTGGAGTAGTCGGGATGCCTCGAAGTCCCTTGGGTCAGGAGGTCGAGTGCTTCGCGCACGTTTCCGCGGCGACGTAACGCGTCCGCCAGCGACGCGAACGCCATTCCGCCCGTATCGCGCTCGGAACCGTAGATCGACTGGAGCGTCCGGATCTCCCGATCCAGTGACTCGGACACACGAACTCCCGCGAGTATTCAGGAAGAGGACAGGTCGCCCCGACGGGGCAAGATAGGGATCGCGCGGAAATGGTGTCAACGAAAGAGAAACGGCCCGCCGTTGAGGCCCCCACCGCGAGCGGTTATCCTTCCGGGCCTGTTTTCCTGCGGTTTTTCAACCGATCTGTGGCAGTAGGAGACGACGTCTGATGATGCGTCAAATGCGGGAAGCGACGAAGCCGATCATGCTCTTCACGGCGATCGCGTTCGTCGCGCTCATGGTCTTCCAGTGGGGAATGGACATCACCGGGCAGAGCGGTGGTGGCCTCGGCGAGATCGGGTCGGTCAACGGCGACCCGGTCATGTACGAGCCGTACATGGCCGCGTACCGCCAGATCTACGACCAGGTCCAGCGTTCCCAGGAGGACCTGATCAGCTCCCAGCAGAACAAGGAGATCGAGGACGCGGCGTTCGACCAGGTCGTCAATCAGCTGCTGATCCGGCAGGAACTCCGTCGTCGCGGAATCACGGTCACGGATCGCGAGATCAGCGACGCGGCGCAGGCATACCCGCCCGACTACCTCGCAGCGCAGTTCATGGACGACTCCGGCATGCTCGACCGTCCGGCCTACCAGTCGTTCCTTTACTCGCTGCCGCCCGAGCAGCTGCTCATCTTCGAGGCGTACTACCGCGAGACCATCCCGCAGCTCAAGCTCGGCCGGCAGGTCACCTCTGGCATCTTCGTGTCGGACGCGGAGCTCTGGCAGCAGTACCGGGACCAGAACGAACGGGTCGAGATCCGCTACATCCCGATGAACCCCGCGACCCGGTACCCGGACGATCAGTTCACGGTCACCGACGCGGAGATCGAAGCGTACTGGCGATCCCACCAGGAGGAGTTCGAGGTTCCGGCGCGCGCGACGGTGCAGGTCGCCGTCATCGAGAAGACGCCGACGGCAGCCGACACGGTCGCGTCGGGCGAAGCCGCGGCTGCCCTCCGCCAGGAGATCCTGGACGGCGCCGACTTCGCGGAAGTCGCGATTCGCGAGTCGTCCGACCAGGGTACGGCCGAGTTCGGGGGAGACCTCGGCGTGTTCGCGAAGGGCATGATGACGCCGCCCTTCGATTCCGCCGTCTTCGCTGCCCCCGTCGGGCAGGTCGTCGGGCCGGTTCGGTCGTCGTTCGGGTACCACGTCATCGAGGTCCAGGAGCGCTGGGCGGCCGACAGCGCCCGCGCCCGCCACATCCTCGTTCCCGTGGCCCGCACCGACGAGAGCGAGATCGCCCTGCTCACCCTCGCCGACTCCCTGGAGGACATGAGCGAAGAAATGCCTCTGGAGCAGGCCGCTGCGGCGGCGGGCCTGGCGTCGTCGACCATGGACCTCGCTCAGAACTTCGCGTTCATCCCCGGGGCCGGTCAGGTGTCGGAGGGCGCCGACTGGCTCTTCGAGGAGGCCTCCCCGGGAGATGTGAGCCCCGTATTCGAGACCTCGACGGCCTTCTACGCCCTGGAGCTCGTCAGTTCGGAGCCCGAAGGCATCCTTCCCCTCGCCGACGCGACGCCCGCGATTCGCTCCACGCTGCTCTTCGAGAAGAAGATGGCCGAGGCCGCGGTGGATGCTCAGACTGCGTCGTCCCGGGCACGCGGGGGTGAGGCGCTGGAGAACGTCGCGGCGGATCTGGACCTCGAGGTCCGGACCGCGGGCCCGTTCAGCCGGAACGATTTCGTTCCGGGTATCGGACGGCAGAACGGTGCAATCGGCGCGGCCTTCGGCCTGCAGGCAGGCGAGGTGAGCGGCGCGGTGGTCACGCCCGCGAACGCGTACGTCATCGAAGTCATCTCGCGGACGACGGCGGATGACGCTGCGTGGCGCACGCAGATCGAGCAGCAGCGCCAGGCGGCCGTCGCGGCGCGACAGCAGGCGCGCGTCGGGGAGTGGATCGAAGCTCTGCGCGCTGCGGCGCGAATCGTGGACCGGCGGGACGTCGTGCTGGTCGAGCAGGACGAGGCCCTCCCGCAGATCCCGATGGTCTTCTGATCCGAAGGTGGCAGGGCCCGTCCCCGGGCACGCCGAATCGTTGAAAACGAAAGAGGGCCGGGCGCCTCGGCGCCCGGCCCTCTTCTCTTCCCGCTGCCCCTGCCGCTCCGCGCGACTCGAAGTCCGTTCGGCGGTGGCGTCTCAGCCTTCCGTCGTCGGAACGCTGTCGCTCAGCTTGCGGGGCTCACCTTCGTCGGCCGTCGCCTTCGCCACGGGCTCGGGCGGGGGCGACGAGCGGTGAATCTGCCGATCATTGGGGATCTTGAGCTCGTGCTCGATCTCTCGGACCGAACTCTTGAACTCACGGATCCCCTTGCCCAGGGACGATCCGATCTCGGGAAGGCGCTTCGCGCCGAACAGTAGCAGGACGATGAGGAAGATGAAGATCATCTCCCCCATGCCGAATCCACCTAGACCCATGGTACGATGCCTCCGTGGGGACTGATGCCCCGTTCCTTACAACATGGAGCGGGCGACCATCGCCACCATCGCGATGCCGACCACCGTGAGAAAGTTGAGTGAGAGTGTAACCGGTCCGAGGATGAACGCGACAGCCACGAGGTCCACGGACAGAGGCCCGACCGACGCGTTCACCGAAGTGAGCAGAAACTCGCTCGACGCGGTGCCGGCCGGCAGCGCCATCTCCACGAGCTTCGTGAGAAGCCCGCCGAGAAATAGCCCCAGCACGAGCGTGTACGTGAACTTCACGAGACGTTCGCGACCGTGCGGATTACTGAGCATACTGGTCCTTCCGCGCAGGAGTTCCGAGCCTCACTCCACGGCAGCCCCCGTGCACCGTCATCAACGGCGACGGTCCACGGCGTATCCGACCGCACTCGCGAGCGCTTCCGAAGCGGCTCCCTCAGGCACCTCCGCCAGTGCCTCGCGGGCCTGTTCGGCATAGCGCTCCGCGGCCGCCGCCGCGTACTCGAGACCGCCCCGGGACCGCACGATGTCCACCACGCGGGCGATCTCCTCGTCCGTCGGATCCACGCGCGTGAAGAAGGAGCGGATCTCCCGCTTCTCCGCCTCCGAGGCCCGGCCGAGAACCTCGACCAGCGGCAAGGTCACCTTGCGCTCGCGGAGGTCGTGCCCGGTGGGCTTGCCCGTGACCGCTTCCGTGCCCGTGTAGTCCAGCAGGTCGTCCGCGATCTGGAACGCCATGCCCAGGTTGTGTCCATACTGCGAGAGTGGCCGCCGGTACTCCGGCGCTCCGGCGATCGCGCCCATCTCGCACGCGGCCGACATGAGCGACGCGGTCTTGGCGGCGATGAGCCGGTAGTAGTCTTCCTCGCTGAAGTCGAGCGCGTCGTACGACGTGAGCTGCCGCATCTCACCCACCGACATCTCATTGGCGGCGTTCGCGAGCACGGCAAGTGCTTCGATGTTCCCCGTGCGCGCGAGCTCCGAAACGCCGCGAGAGTACAGGTAGTCGCCCATGATGATCGCCACCTGGTGCGTCCAGAGGGCGTTCACCGTGGGAAGCCCGCGCCGGAGCGCGGAGTGGTCCACCGCATCGTCGTGGACCAGCGTCGCGAGGTGAACGAGCTCCACCACCGCGGCCAGCGTGAGCGTCTCGGGGTGATCGCGCCCCGCCACCCGGCTCGACAGGAGCAGAAGCGTCGGCCGAAAGAGCTTGCCGCGCATGAAGAGCAGGTGCTCGTTGACTTCCTCGATGTCGTCGAAGTCGGCCACGACGATCCGGCGAATCTCGTCGCCGACCCGGTCGAGCGAGGAGCGCACCGGCGCCTGGATGGCCGAAAGGCTGGGGGTCGTCCCCTTCAGGGTCCGGGTCACGGGACCCTCCGGACCGCGAGGTCCCGGCAAAGTCGCATCGGCCGCGACCTACCGAAGCGCTCGAAGCCGTTCGGTGACATCGGCGAAGTTGATGTCGAGGGAGAACACGCGGTCGTAGTACTCCGTCGCCGACTCCCGGTTCTGAAGCGACTCGTACGCGCGACCGAGGTAGTAGTAGATGCCTACCAGCTCGTCCTCCACCACCGGCGAGTTCGTCAGTGCCCGCTCGAGTGACCTCACCGCCGCTTCGGGCTGGTTCATCTCGAGGAAGGTCTGGCCCATGAGCTCGAAGGTGGGCAGGTGGTGCGGGGAGGCCCGGAGCGCTGCCTGGAACGAGCTGATCGCCTCGTCGAGGAGTCCCATCTCCTTGAACGCCGTACCCAGATCGTGGTGCGCACGCACGTCACTGGCGTCGAGGTTCTCGGACACCTTGTCCTTGAACTGTGAGAGCATCCGTGCGAAGTCCGCCTGCTCGTCACCCGACGGCTCCTCGTAGGAGACGCGCATGCGCGTGTCCTTCTCCTTGACGCTGCCGAGGATCATCGCGCCGAAGTCCACGAAGCCGGCGGTCGGAGCCTTCGCGGCAGGCGGCTCGGGCGCCGGCGCTTCCGCGACGGGCGGCCCGGGCTCCACCGGCGAGGACGGAGGCTCGGGCATGGGGGAGCCCGCGTCCGACGCGACCTCTTCCATGGCCGACTCGAAGGCGTCGGAGACTTCCGACTCGATCGACGCGTCCGCCGTGAGCGTCATGCCCAGATCGTCATCGAGGGCCTCGTCCGACTCCTCGACCATACTGACGAGCGGGAGATCGAAGCCACCATCGGCGTCTTCCTGGCCGGCGGTTTCCATCATCGGCAGCTCGGTCGCAACATCCGCGTCGTCGTCGTCCCACGACAGCATCGGAAGGTCGAAGCCACCATCGTCGGCTTCCTTGCCCCCCGTGGGGGCGCCGATCTCGAAGGCGCCGGGATCGAGCTGAAGGATCCGGGCTTCGACCCGCTGGGCCTCAGACGCCATCCCGGACTCGGCGTAGTGCCGGCGCGCCATCAGGAACTGCTCGGTCGCCTCCTCGGCTCGGCCGCTCGAAGCCATCTGTTCGGCCACCGTGAGTCGCAGTTCGACTTCGTCGGGTGCGAGTTCGCAGAACTCGATCAACGCTCGGAACGACTCGTCGAGGTCACCGTCCTGCGCCATCCGCTCCGCATAGGTGAGGAAGTTCGTGCGCGCATCGGGAAAGAACCCCTGTTCGGCGCGGATCTGCCCGATGAGAAGATACGCACGGTGCCGATCCGGCGCGTTGCGGATGATCTTCTTGCAGACGGCGATCGCGTTGTTCGGCAGATACGCCTCGCGGTAGAGCCCGACGGCCTTGTCGTAGTGCTCGACAGCCTCGTCAAGGTCTCCGACGCGCACGTGGAGGTCTCCGACCCGGTTGTACAACCCGATGTCGACCTGGTCTGCACGCGCGAGGGCAGCGAGCGCCTTCTTGTAATGATCGAGGGCCTTGGTCCAGTCCTCGTTCTGCTCGTGCTTTCGCGCCTGCTGCTTGAGCGATTCGATGCTCATTCGGTGACGTCCGGGAACTCCGTAGGCGGACCGGCGCGAGCCGAAACGAAATCGGCGACGCGACTCGACAGGACCCGATCGTGGTCGGCGTCCAGAAGGTGTAATCTGTCCGCAATGCCCGGTTGCACAAGGGTATCGGGCAGCATGCCGATCACCTCGGTGCAGATGATTTCGCCCCCGGCTACACGGACCGCCTCCTCGATCGCCTCGAAAACTTCGGAGGGCAGGGTCGTGTGCGGGTCCTCGAGGTTCATGGAGATCTGCACCCTGTCCTGACGCTCGAGGAAGAGGCCGAGGGCGCGCAACCCCGGGAATCCCCCGCCCCGCTCCCGGATGCCGGCCGCGATCCCCCGAGCCGATTCCGTGTCGATGCCCCGCACGAACACGTTCCAGGCGAGCAGGATCTCCCGGGCCCCGACGCAGGTGACGCCCGCCGTCGGATGCGAACGGAGCGCGCCGCGCGGCAGGTCCGCCTCCCGGCCCTCCGGGAATCCGTCGAGCAGCCCCTCGAACCCTCCGCGCCGGAGTTCCGCGAGTCCGCGGCCGGGCGGCGCGGAAGCCGCGCCGTAGAACCACACCGGGACACCGGACGCCGCAATGCGCTCGCCGGCCCTTCGCGCCGCCCGCACGGCATCGTCCATCGTCGCGCCGTGGACGGGTACGAAAGGAAGGACATCGAGCGCGCCGACACGAGGATGCACGCCCCGATGCCCGCGAAGATCGATGTGCCGGGCCGCGAAGGCCGCCGCCGCCACCGCGGCGTCCACGACGTCGTCCGGCTCCCCGATGAAGGTCACCACCGAGCGATGGTGATCGGCGTCGGCCGACCAATCGAGCACTTCGACGTCGTGTTCGGCGATCCGGCGGACCAGCCGTTCGACCTTCTCCAGATCCCTCCCCTCGGAGAAGTTCGGGACCGCCTCGAGCACCTTGAGCATGATGGAAGATGGGTCGCGCGCCCCGGACGTGCGAGCGCCGCGAACCCCACGGTGCCCGGCGCCCGCCGGCGCGACCTGCCGTGCGGGCGCCCGGAGGCGAGGCTCAGCCGCCGCGGGCCGGCGCGAGGGCGGGGTTACCCGGCTGCAGCTGGTACGCCCAGTCGAAGATCATGAGGGGCGTGTCCGCCTGATCGAAGCCCAGCAGCGTCACGCGCACGACGCCGTAGTGGAGCTGCGCGTCGTCGCCCACCACGCGCAGGACGTAGCTCTCCTGCGCGGCAAGCGGGACACCCTCGGCGACGTAGCCGCTCGAGGGTGCCGTGACCACGTCGACGCACTCTGCGTCGGCCGCCACGCCGCACTTGAGGGCGGTCGTGGGGAAGCCCACCGGATAGATGGCGGCGTCGGCCCCGGGCACCAGCCACCAGCCGTTCACGTCCGTCTCCAGCCTGAAGTGCCGGCGCGGGTCGTCCCCCGCGAGGATCGGATACGCGCCGTCGTCCTCCTGGAAGCGGAACCCGGAGCTCTGCGGCGCCACGAACCAGTCGTAGACGTACTCACCGGTGAAATCCGGACGTGGCGTTCCCCCGGCCAGGCTGCTCGCCGCACTCTCGTGGCCGTCGGCGTCCATCGCGGTCACGTAGTACTCGTAGGTGCTCCCGTTCGCGGCGAGCAGATCGAGGAAGCCCTCGGAGTCCGTCTCGCCGAGCAAGAACCCTGTCGACCCGTCCTGGAAGTAGACTCGGTAGTGTGAGAAGTCGGATGCCGCGCGTGAGGCTTCGCCCCAGACGAGGTAGTTCGCGTTGTCGAGGGCGATCACGCGGGGCGCGTCCGGAACCGGAGGCGCGATCGGCTCGGGCACGGCGATCTCGACGGTCCCGCTGACGGCCTCGGTCCCGCCCGGGGCGACGGCCGCGACGAAGTACTCGTAACGCTGACCGCCCAAGACGTTGATGTCCTCGTAGACGCAGAATTCGTCGATACAGCTCGTGACCTCGGCGATGAGGAACCAGCGCGAGTCCGTGATCCGGCGCGAGTAGACGCGAAAAGCCTCGCCGTTCCACGCCGCGCCCATCTCCCAGCTGAGCGTGACGGACCCCGCGTAGTAGCTGGCCTCGAGCCCCCGCGGCGCGGACGGAACCGTGTCCTCCACGTACACGACGTCACTCGCGCACGCCGTGGCGAACGCGATCGAGATCAGGGAAACCCTCAGCGTGCGTCTCATCACCCCTCCGCGGGCGGCGCCGGCACGGGGCGACGGCGTGTCGCCCATCCATGCGGAGCCGCATTCCTGCCACCCACAGAGCAGAGGGCGTGCCAGAATGCAACCGCTTGCAGTACAGGGAGATGTGCCGCCGCCTGCGAGGCTGTCCGTCCTCTCGGGAGGACACGATGCGCCGGGGGGACGGACACCCGACCGGGCGAGATCACCTGCGGGACGACGGCAGACCGAGGTCGAGGTTACGCTGGCGGTAGTCGAACTTGAGGTCCCGGTTGTCGAGCAGCGAAACCTCGAACCGGAAGGTCCAGTTACCGGTCGCGGTCTGCAGGAAGTCGAAGTTCGCCTGCCAGCGGTGCAGGTCCCGGGTCAGGCGGATCGAGTGGTCGTTGAAGGCGTTCACCTCGAGGTCGAAGGCGGTTCGCCAGCTCAGACCCCAGTTCACGGTAGGCTGCAGCCGCAGCGTTCCGCTGACCATCTGGCTTGCCGGGCGCGTGGGATCGCGCGGGCGCTGGAGCGAGTAGGAGAGATTCGCGCTCCACCCCCCTGCCTCGCCCCGGCGCCCTCCACCCGCCGGGGCCATCGCTTCACGACCGGCCACCGGCACGATCATCGACTCGTCCATGTCCCCCTGGAAGTCGTCGATCGTCAGGCTGTCCGGTTCTTCGACGACCTCTCCGTCGTCGCCGCCGCCGAGGAAGCTCAGCAGGCGCACGATGGCCGACGACGAGCCCAACGAAAAGCCGAAGTTGACGCTGCTCAGGTGGGGATCGAACCTCCGTCGGGCGATCATGCCCCCGGTCCCGACGTCGTCGATCCACAGCTCGTGGTCCATCGAGACCGAGAGACCGCGCAGGTAGTCCGACGAGAACTGGTTGGACAGGCGCGTCGTCTCGAAGCCCGCGAGCTTCGACCCCGCCGAGTCGGCCTGGACGAAATCGTACTGGATGACGCTGCTGCGCCATGCGAGGAGCGTCACCGACGGGTTCTGCTGCACGCGCTGCGGCCCGTCGCTCTCGGGGCCCGTCCCCCCGGGGCGTCCCGCGGCGAAGGGATCGCGGCTGCCCGGCTGAAGTCCGGTCCGGTCCGCGGCGGTGGCCAGCGAGTCCGCCGCCGGCAGATCCCCCGCCGCCCCGTCCCCCGCGTCCGGACCCTGCTCGTCGTCCTCTTCGTCGCTGCGGCGCTTGGCCTCCCACGTCTGCGTGAGCGAAAGCGAGATGACGTTCTGGGGCTGGAGTGCCCGCGAGTTGAAGATCTCCCTCTGCAGCGCCGTGGGCGTGGTCTCGGGGCTCCACTGATAGTCGAAGGAGGGCGAGAACTTGTGGCGTACCGCCTCGAAGGGACCGAAGCCGGGGAAGAAGCCGTAGACATCGGTCTTCAGCTGTGCGCCGAACGACACGCGCCTCGGGGCCGCGACGAAGCTCTGCGCGAGCGAGTCCTGGTCGGAGCGGAAGAAGCTTCCCGCCACGCTCAGCCGGGGCGTCACCGTCGTGGACCCGATGAGCTGCTGCTGGTAGTTCAGCCCCAGGTTCCAGCCCAGGGTGGCGTCGCTCACGTCCCGAACGGGCATCCCCGAGACCAGCATCGACGCATCGGCCGAATCGCCCAGGAGGAGCAACGCCTCGGGCACGTCGAGGAGCGTGCGCTGACTCAGTTCCGCCGACTGCGAGAAGGTCAGATTCCCGACACTGAGGTTCGAGCGCAGGGAACCGGCATCGTTGCTGGTGTTCGCCGTCGCGAGAGCGAAGGTGTCCGGCTGAAGGCGCTCGACCGTGTTCCGTCTCAGCCCCCCGGAGCCGGACCACGTCATGTTGTTGTAGAACGCGGCCTCGCTGCTCGGGGCACGGAACAGCGTGATGGGCGACAGCGAGACGTTCACGGACGGAAGGAGCCATTCGGTGCGGTCGTCCGAGAGGTACTGACGCCGGTTCGCGGAGGTGGAGACCGATCCCCAGCTGAAACGCCGATTGAGGCCGGCCTCGGAGTCGATCGACTGCGTGACCTCCCTCGGATTGAACGAGTTCTCCCGCACGAAGTCGTTGTTGGAAACGAATCGTCCGGAGATCCGCAGCTGGGTCCGTTCGTCCATGTCCCAGGAGTGCCTCGTATCGAGCGCCAGCTCCCGGGACCCGTCGGAGTTCCAGTAGCGGCGCACCGCCAGGTCGCCGTCGAGGAACTGCCGCCGAAACGTGTAGCGCATGGAGCTGGTGACGGCGAAGAACGTCTCGCTGAACCAGTCCATCGCCACGAGCGCGTCCGCGTGGTCGCTCGCCGCCCAGTAGAAGCCGAGGTTGCTCACCCTCCGCCGGTAGCCACTCGACGTGCTGACGATGTCGTTGACACTGAAGCGGGGGGTCAGGATGCCCGAACGGCGCCCCCGTTCCAGGCTCTGCGCGAGGAAGGGGAGCCACGCCACCGGCACGTCGGCGAAGTAGAGGCGTACGCCGCGTGCCACGAGCACGTTTCCGGCGACGATCTTGATCTCGTCCGTCTCGAAGTGGTAGTGCGGCTCGGTCAGGTCGCACGACGTGAAGGCCGCGTGTGCCATGAACGTCGAGTCCTGAGCCGCATACGGCATGTCGCCGCGCACGATCCACTGAGCGCCGTCCTGAGTCCACGAAGTCTCCGCGCCGACCGCGCTCCCCCGGCCCTGCTCGATGTCGTAGATCATGTTGGCGGCGTCGACCGGGTCCCCGTCGGAGGGCGTGAAGGTCGCCATGCCCACGGTGCGCATGGAACCGCTGGCCTCGTCGAAGGTGATCGAGCTGTCCGCCTCGATCAGGATCCCTTCCTGGTTGACCCGTGCGCGTCCCTCCGCCGGGGCCTGCAGGACCAGCACGCGGCGCTGAGCCTCGAAGTCCGCCGAGGCCCCCTCGTACTGCGTCATCGAGAAGCCCGGCATCCGCATGAGCGCGCTCGCCACCGAGTCACCGGCGATCGACATGCCCGGGCGCACCCCCTCGGAAGCCTGCTCGCGGCGCAGCGAGTCCTGGACGAACAGGACGCTGTCGGCGCCCACCGGACGGGCAAGCCGCTCGAGACGGCGCAGGATCGCGAGGCGGGCCGAGTCGACAGGCTGCGCAAGCGAGTCGGGGATCGCCTCGAGTGAATCCGCTCGCAGCGTGTCGGCCCGAAGCGGGTCCGCACGGAGGGAGTCGGGCGCTACCTGACCCGAAGCCGCCGGCGCCATCACCAGCACGGTCAAGAGCGCGCGAGAGAGCGGGGAGGTGAGGCGACACGCCGCGCCGACCCGAGGCGCCCACGCCGCGCGAGGGGAGAGCAGCCCCGGCGTCCGGACTGCCGGCAGCCTCACTTCTTCTCCACCGACCCTACCGGCGGTTCCAGGCTGGACTCGTACCGCGTCTCCGCCCTGGCACGGCGCCGGTAGACGCCGGCCGAGAGAAAGATCCCGAACTCGTACAGAATCACGAGCGGGAACATCATCATGATGGTGAGCGTGATCGCGTCACCCGGAGTGATGAAGCTCGCCAGCACGGTGATCAGCACGATCGCATGCCGCCGCTTGGACCGGAGGAACTGGGGCGTGACCAGCCCCATGAGGCTCAGCGCGAGAATGACGATGGGAAGCTCGAAGACCGCCCCGAAGGCGATCAGCATCTTCACGACGAACCCGAGCGTCGCGTTGATCTCCAGCTGCCCCTCGAGTGAATCGGAAAGGAAGGCCTTGAAGAACTCGAGCGTGACCGGCAGCGCGGCGAAGTAGCACAGCGCCACGCCCCCGATGAAGAGGAGGAGGCCGAGGTACATGGCCGGCACGATCGCCCGCTTTTCCTCCCGCTCGAGGGCCGGAGAGAGGAACGCCCAGACCTGATAGACCAGGATGGGGAACGACAGGATGATCCCGCCGTAGATCGCGAGCCGCAGCGTGACGAAGAAGGGGTCGGCCGGCGAGAGGAAGATCAGCTTGAGATCCGGATTCTCGTAGGCGTCGCGGATCGGCTCGACGAGCAGCTCGAGCACATTGAAGTAATAGACGAGCGCGAACGAGATGATCGACCCGAGGATGAGCGTGAGGAGCGCCCAGAGGATCCTCCAGCGGAGCTCCTCGAGGTGATCGAGAAAGGGCATTTCGCCCCTCGGGTTGCGGTTTCGCATCTCGGCGGGTCGTCGGGTGTTCGCGTCTGAACGGGTGGTTCGACCGGTACGACGAGCCCGCGCGGCGGGCCCGGCGGACCTCAGATCTTGAGCTCGACCTGGTTGCGGCGAAGCTCCTCGCGCCGCTGTGCGTCCTCGATCTCGTCGACGATTTCCTGGAACTCACCCGCGTCCTGGAAGTTCCTGTAAACGGAAGCGAAGCGCACGTAGGCCACGCGATCGAGCGGGGTCAGTCGCTGCATGACCAGCTCCCCGAGTCGCTCGCTGGGCACTTCGGCTCCGGCCTGGCGCGAGAACACGTCCTCGATGTCGTCGACGAGGGCCTCCATCTGAGCCAGGGACACGGGCCGCTTCGCGCAGGCGACCTTCACGCTCCGCAGGAGCTTCGAGCGGTCGAAGTCCTCGATGGCTCCGGAGCGCTTGAGCACCTGGATCGGTCGCTCCTCGACGTACTCGTACGTGGTAAAACGAGCGCCGCACACGGTGCACTCGCGCCGACGGCGCACGGCCCGGCCGCCCCGGCTGGCCCGGGTGTCGACCACGCGGTTCTCGGTGGCGTCACACTGGGGGCAGCGCAATCAGGCACCCTCCCCCGGTCTCAACCGCCGATCTCGCGCAGCTTCTCCCTGGCCAGCATCGAGATCATCGCGTCGGGATACGTATTCATGATCCGCTCGAGCGTCGACTTCGCGGCATCCACGTCGCCCGCCTCGATCTGCAGGACGGCGATCCTGTACAGAGCGTCCGGGACGCGGTCCGCCGTCGGGAAGAGCTGCGGGATCTCCTGGAACTTGGCCATCGCCTCCTCCGCCCGGTCCTGCTGGGTGAGGATGTCGGCCAGGAAGAAGTGCGCATCCGGCACGCGTGGGTCTTCGGGGTGCTCGGCAATGAACTGCTCGAACGCACGAGACGCCGAATTCAGGGATCCGCGCTCGAGCTGTTCCCGGGCCACCTGCCAGAGCTCGTCCGGATTTCCGCCCCCGCCCACCAGGCTCTCCCCGCCGGGCGTCGCGGCCGACGGGTCGGTCGTCACACCACCCGGGGGGAGCCGGCGCAGGTTCGCGAGCTGGTCGCGCACACCCGTCAGCCCTCGCTGGTTCTCGCCGGCGAGCGCCTCGATGCGCGCGAGAGACTGGTTGATGAGCTGCAGCTGGCGGTTGATGTCTCCCCGAAGGTCGAACATCTGATCGCCCTGCGTGCGCAGCGTGTCCTGCGTGGACAGCGTCTGCTCTCGCAGCTCGAGCATGAGCGAGTCCTGCCGCGCGGCGACCGTACGCAGCTCATCCTGGAGGAGCCGGATGTCGCCCTTCATGGCGCAGCCGCCGGACATGAACGCGACGGCCAGCGTCGCCGCGACACGGGCCGTCGGGAAGGAGTGCCTCATGATCATCGCGCCAGCGGACCCCTGCCCCGGTTGCGCCGGGGCAGGGGCCGCGTACGGGTCACGTCGTCAGCGGGCCGGATTGATGGCGTCGCCACCGGCCGTGATCACGAACTGACCACGACGGTTGCGAGCCCAGGCGGCTTCGGAGTCCCCCTGCTGCAGGGGTCGCCCCTCACCGAACGAGACGATCTCGAAGCGGTTCTCGGCGAGGCCGAAGCCCACCAGGAACGCGCGGATCGCCTCGGCGCGGCGATTGCCGAGCGCCATGTTGTACTCGGTCGAACCGCGATCGTCGGCATGGCCCTCGATGCGGATCCGGACCTCCGGGCTCGCCCGAAGGATGTCGACCTTGGCACGGAGCGCCGTGGCGGCGTCGTCACGGATCTCGGACTCGTCGTAGTCGAAGAAGACCATCTCCTCGAGGGTGGCCCGAGCCTCGCGCATCAGACGCTGACGCTCGGCTTCCGCGGCGCGCTCGGCGGCGAGGCGCTCGGCCTCGGCCCGACGCGCAGCCTCGGCGGCGGCGACGGAGTCATTGTAGCGCTGCAGCGAGTCCTGGTCCGGCTGCGGCGGAGCAGGAGGCGGCGGCGGGTCACCTCCGCAAGCGCCCACCAGCAGGGTGGCGGCGAACACCATGACGAAAAAGCGACGGACGATCATCCCATCTCCCGGGTTGAACGAACTGGTGAGAACTGAGGAACTGACGGGGAATCCTGTTTGCATCGCACGAAGCTAATGCCGTTTTCCACCGTGAAAAGACCTTCAGCTACTTAGGGCCGAAGCCCCGAAAACGCAACATCTTCGCGTCGAGGTGGCGACCGGTCGGGGAGCGTGCGTTACGCCGGCCATCGCCCCTTTCCGGCCACCTTTGCAATCATCGTGCCTCGACCGCGGGAGACCAGTCGGGCAGGTCGACGCGCCGCCCGCTCAGCAGCGGGCGGATGCGGCCGGTGGTCACGTCGGCCACCATGAGCCCGAAGCCCCAGCTCCGTTCGCCCGAGAAGACCAGATGGCGTCCGTCCGGCGCCCAGCTGGGAGCCTCGTTGTTTCCCTCCGAGGTCAGCTGGCGCAGCACGCGGCCCCCGTCCTCCAGATTGGCCACGAGAATGTGATACCGGCCGCGGCGGTCGATGCGACCATGGAAGGCGACGAGCTCCCCGTGGGGCGACCAGTCGGGCGCCGCGTAGAAGCCTCCGCTCCCGTAGGCGTAGGGCGAAAGCGTCTCGGCCGCTCCCCCCTCGGCGGGCATCATCATGACCTGAGGGACCGCGTCCCCGAAGCGCAGCGTGTTGAAGGCGAGCCAGCGGCCGTCTTCGGAATACGTCGGCGAGAGATCGTACCAGGGACCGCCGGAGAGGAACGCCAGGCAGCAGCCCTGAGCGAGGTTGTACGTGAAGATGCCGCTTTGCGACTCGCTGCCGAGCACGGCGAACGCGAGAGTCTGACCGTCGGGATGATAGGTCGGCGTGATGTAGTCGCCCTCCCCCCTCACGGCGGGAACCATCCGCTCGTTGCGCCCGAAGCGGTCCACTTCGTAGATGCGGGGCACGCCGGTCTTCCAGGAGGCGAACGCGATACGCTGGCCGTCGGGCGACCAGGTCGGCGACTCCGTCATGTGGTTGTAGTGCGTGACCCTCTGCAGATTCTCGCCATCGGAGTCGATGACGTAGATGTCCTTGTTTCCGTCCGCGTCCATCATCGTGAAGGTGATCCGCGATGCCGCCATGCCGGGGTCGCCGGTCGCCCACTCGACGATCGCGTCCGAGGTGCGGTGGACGGCCATGCGGAAGTCCGGGTCGGACGGATTGGGCAGCCGGAATCGCCCCTGCTCGCGGACCTCGCCGTAGACGACGTCGTGGAGCTCGACGAGCAGCACGAAGCCGTCGCCGGCGCCCTCGACACGCCCCGTCACCAGCCAGACGGCTCCGAGCCGGTCCCAGAGCGCGTAGTCGACGCGCTCGCCCACGAGCGCCCCCGGAAGCGAGTCGAGAACCTCGAAGCGATCGGAGTACCGCATGTCGCGCCCCACGATCGCCTCCACCTGCGGTGCGATCCCGGCGCCACCGAAGGAGCCCGTGAACGGCTGGACCGCGAGCGCGGGTCGGTACGTATTGGCGTAGAACAGCCCGAGCTCGACCCCCGGCAGGTCCTCCTGCGCACGAAGGTGTCCGGGGAGCAGCGCGCAGCCGACGGCGGCGAGCACGACGGCAACCAGGCGACGGCGCACTGATGGATTCCTGCGTCTCATGCTCGTACGTGACCTCGCTCGGCGTGCACGGGTTCGAAGAAGGGTGCGTCCGGCGCCCCTGCGGGCCGGAAGCGGAATCGGACCGGGAAGCGGTCGTACGGGAGGTCCTCGGGAAGCGGTCCGAAGCGCCCCTGCCCCGCGCACTCGACGGCGCCCATCGACTCGAAGTCGAAGGCGGTGCTGCCGGAGCGGGTCACGAACTGCATGTCCGCGGCGCGGCCCTGGCGGTCGATGTAGAAGAAGACGGTCGTCTCCCAGTTGCCGCCCTGCTGCCAGCGGAAGCAGCGCTGGATCTGGCGGATGATGTTCGCGTAATACTGCGGGTAATCGCGGCGGAGGCCTTCGATGCGCACGTTCAGGGCCTCTCCCGTGACCTCCGGCGGCTCCTCCGGAGCCTCCGGCGCGGCCGCGACCGCGACCTCCTCCGCGACCTCCGGCGGGGTCTTCTCGACCGGCTTCGGGGCTTCCTCGCGCACCCGCTGGGGCTCGGGCTTTTCCACCGGGACGACCTCCTCGGTCTCCGGCTCGGGCGGTGGCGGCTCGGGGTCGGGGCGCTCGACGACGATCTCCTCCCGGGCCGGTGTCGGCTCGTCCGACTGCTGCGCCGGCGGAGGTGAGACGAGTTCGATCTCGTAGGTGAGGAAGGCGATCTCGGGTGGCTCGTAAAACGTGCTCGCGAAGCCGAGCGCCAGAATCGCGA
>JAURER010000095.1 GCA_030827315.1 Gemmatimonadota bacterium
CGTTCGACTACGTCGGTTCGTACGGCTTCGGTCTCACGGAGAGCATCAATTCGACGTTCTCGTGGGGCGGCCAGGCGGTCGGTGACGAGGATCGCCGCGTCCAGGCCTACGGAGAGAACTTCCCCGGTGCCGCCGAGCCGACCGTGACGTCGGCCGCGCTCACCTTCGCGCAGGAGTCTCGCCAGAAGGTGTGGAACGCCGGCTTCTTCGTTCAGAATGTCTTCGACTTCTCGGACCGCTACTTCCTGACCGCGGGCGTCCGCGTCGACGGAAACAGCGCGTTCGGGCAGAACTTCGGACTGCAGGTCTACCCGAAGGTCAGCGGCGTCTGGATCCTGAGCGATGAGGCGTTCGCTCCTGATGTCCTTGGCACCCTGAAGCTGCGCGCCGCGTACGGTCAGTCCGGCCGTGCCCCCGGCGCCTTCGACGCGGTTCGCACCTGGAGCCCCGCGGGCTTCGCGGGCGATCCGGCCTTCACGCCCGCGAACCTCGGTAACGATGAGCTCGGCCCGGAGGTGACAGCTGAGTGGGAAATGGGTTTCGACGGCTCGTGGATGGATGACCGCCTTTCCGGTCAGTTCACCTACTACAATCAGACCACCACTGACGCGCTCATGAACGTGGCGGCGATTCCGTCGACCGGCTTCACCGCGTCGCAGCTCCAAAACGTTGGAGAGATCGCGAATTCCGGCATCGAGGTTCAGCTGGATGCGGCCCTCTTCGAGGGCGCGAACTGGGGCGTCAACTTCGGCCTGGGTTACAGCACGAACAACTCCGAGGTCGTCAGCCTCTGCAAGGACCCGAACGACGAGACGACCTGCATTCCGGAGTTCAGTGACCTCAACGGTCGCATCATTGAGGGATATCCCGTTCCGGTGCAGTGGGATCGCAGGACGGCGAACCCGGAGGGTGTCACAGGTTCGTTCAAGTATGCCTGCGACGATTCCGAGGGCCGGGGAGGCTATCCCACGCTCACGCAGGCCGGTTGCACCGCGAACATTCCGATCGGACCCCAGCTGCCGACGAAGTTCGTCACTCCGAGCCTGAACATCCGCGTGCCGGGCAACATCACGCTGTCCGCGCGTGGTGACTACCGCTCGGGCAACTGGATCGAGATTTCGCCGATCGCGGTGGGCCGTTCGGTTCGCTCCGCGCTCTGCTTCCCTTGGTACGTCGGACCGGCTGGCGTGAAGACCGCTACCAGCGCGGCGCTCGCCCTGAAGCCTGACACGCCCGACGGAATCCGCGAGCAGTGCACGCCAAGCGGTGCCCGGGACAACTGGTACCGCGCGGACTCGTTCCGTCTCCGTCAGGTCTCGGCCGCCATTCCGGTCGAGCGCTTCTTCCCGCAGAACGTTTCGGGTGCAACGCTGACCCTCACGCTCTCCAACGCCTACGCGTGGTTCAAGGAGGTCCCCTGGTACGACACGGAGATTCAGGGCAACGACGCGGCGACCGATGACGGTATCGGCAGCCAGACGGAGCGTATTCCGTCGCCGGCGACGCTGCGCATGTCCCTCCGGGTCACGTTCTAGGGGGTGCCGATCATGAAAACAACTATGAAGACTTTGGCCGCTGCCTGCGTTGCGGTGGCGACGTTCTCCATCAGCGGGTGCGACGTGGTGAACCCGGGCCCGGTCCAGGACGAGTTCCTGGCCGAGGATGCTTCTCAGGCTGGGCTCGTCAACGGAGCCTGGCGCCGGCTCGCCGAGACGCTTTCGTACGGCAACTACACGATGGCAGTCCTGTCCCGGGAGGTTTTCCCGGGCGGGCAGATCGGGGCGTTCGGTCATGACGTCGACGTTCAGGGCGGGCACGTGCGCCCCGGGGACGACGTGGGGCGTTGGAACGACACGCAGCAGGCTCGGTTCATCGCGGAGACCGCGATCAAGCGGTTCACCGCGGTGGATGCTGACGACGACATGATGTACCTCGCCCACCTCTATGCTGGATTTGCGTACCGGACGCTCGGCGAGTGGTGGTGTGACGCCGTGCTCGATTCGCAGGACCCGGCCGATGCGGCACCGGGTGTCTACGTTCAGGGCACGGACTCCATGTTTACCCGCGCCGTGTGGAACTTCACGCAGGCGCTGAGCTACGCCTCGAGCGCAGACGAGCAGGCCGCGGCGCGCGGTGGACGTGCGTCTGCATACCTGTGGTTGAAGAAGTACGCGGAAGCCGCAGGTGATGCAGCGACTGTCCCCGACGACTTCGAGTTCAATATCAAATTCGACGCGCTCGAGCAGGCCTACTACAACGGGATCTACTGGTCGAACGCTCGGAAACCCTACCTGTCGTGGTCCCTGAACCATACGTGGCACAAGGAGGAGTACGATCGTTCCGGCGATCCTCGCCTCGAGTGGTTCACGGATCCCGCTTTTCCCTACGCGGTCGGTTCGCTGTCGGGGTATGGCCAGGTGCCTTGGAGCAATCAAAAGAAGTACAGCGACCAGGGTGACGATCAGCGAATTGTGAGCGGGTGGGAGATGAGGCTCGTCCAGGCTGAGGCGATCCTGGCGCAGAATGGGAATCACCTCACCGCGCTGGAACTCATCAACAAGGTCCGACGTCGCAACATCAGCACTTCGACGTCAGCCGCGCTGCCGGATTACACCTCGGCGAGTGCGACCGAGACCTGGAAGTGGCTGAAGCAG
>JAURER010000008.1 GCA_030827315.1 Gemmatimonadota bacterium
CTCCACGGGCGCGTCCGTCGGAGTGTCGCCCGGCTCGGCGCCGGCACGCTCCGTCAGCTCGCCCCATGTCGCGAGGCTCTCGTCCATCGCGTGGCGCACCTCGAGGGTCCGTCCGTTCGATCCGCAGTGGTATTCGTAGTAAGGCATCGGGTTGCTCCTTCCGGGTTCCGCCTGATCTTACACGCATGCACACCAACGTTTCCAGTACGCCCAAGCGTCCGGCCACGACACGGCCTCACGCCATCGTGTTCCGCTTCGTCCGCATGCGCCGGACGCTCGCCCTGCTGGCGGGCCTCGGCGCGCTCTCCTCATCCCTCTCCACCGACGCCGCGGCCCAGGTCGAGCCGAGGGAAGGTGACCTCGTCGTCCTTGGTGGACGGCTATGGGACGGCACCTCCGACGCAGCGCGCCCGAACCCCGGGATCCTCATCCGGAACGGCACGATCATGCGGGTCGGGGAGGTGGATCCGATGGGCACGGGTGCCGAAGCGCTGCTGCTCGACGCGAGCCACTTCGTGATGCCCGGCCTCTTCGACCTGCATGCGCACTACGCCGTCGACCTCTTCGGAGAAGGCCGTGTGGACGAGTACACCGTCAATCCGGTGCTCTTCCTGGCCAACGGAGTCACGTCGACCTTCCCGGCCGGTGAGGTCGATCCTGCCGAGGCGCGCCGAGGCCGGGAGCGGATCGCCTCCGGCGAGATCCCCGGGCCGCGTATCCACGCCTCCGGGCCCTACTGGGGCACGGCCCGCCCGGGGTGGGACCACGCGGCCATGACGCCCGACTCGATCCGGCGCGAGGCGACGTACTGGGCCCTTCGGGGTGCCCGCGGCTTCAAGGCGAAGGGAATCCGGCCCGAACAGCTGCGCGCCCTGATCGAGGTCGCGCACGAACACGGGATCACGGTCACGGGCCATCTCGACTCGGGCTTCCGAGACAGCGTGAACCCGAGGGACGCGATTCTCATGGGCATCGACCGCATCGAGCACTTCCTCGGCGGCGACGTGCTCCCGGCCAGTCGGTCCGCCTACGCCTCGCTCGAGGCCCTCGACCTTGGGGACCCGGTGACCGCCGGGCGGATCCGCGCGCAGGCGCGTCTCTTCGTGGAGCAGGGGGCGTATTTCGACGCGACGCTCACCGCATACGGCTACTTCGCCGATCGCGAGCCCGCGGTGTTCAACGACTGGGCGAACGAGATGGACTTTCTCACGGCGTACGCCCGGGACGTGGTCGAGGCGCGGCTGCCGCGTACGCCCAACGACCAGTTCGAGCGCATCTATTACGTGAAGCGCCGCACCGTGAAGGCGTTCCTCGACGCGGGCGGGGCCAACCACCTCACGCTGGGGACGGACCACCCGAGCTGGGGCGAGTTCTGGAGCGGCTTCGGAGCGCACCGGGAGCTGCACGCGATGGTGCTCGCCGGCATTCCCAACGCGGCGGCGCTGCGGGCAGGGACGGCCAACGCGGCGCGCGCCCTTGGCGTGGATGCGAGGCTGGGAACGATCGCGCCCGGCAAGTACGCGGACCTGCTCATCGTTCGGGGCGACCCGCTCACCACGATCACCGACACGCGCAACGGGCACCTCGTGATCCGCTCGGGCACGGTCTACCGCCCCGACGAGCTGTTCCGGTCGGTTCGCGGGAAGATGGGTCCGGTTTCCGAGGCGGAGGCGGAGTGGTGGATGGGGAACGCGAGGCTGGGGCGGTGAGCGAGGGGCGGGGCCGGCGCGCATGACCGATCCGGACGGTTCCGCTCCCGAGCACCTCACCGACCGGGACCGCCTCGTGGTGCGCGAGGCCCGCCGGGAGATCGTCGAGAACCCGCTTCCGCCGAGCGCCGGCCCGGTCGGGTGCCTCGCGGCCCTGCTCGGCGGTGCTGCGCTGGTCGCCTGGCCCGCCGTGGCCGATTTCGTTCCAGGAGGCGAATTCGCCGGGCCGTTCGTCCTGCTCGGGGCCGTCCTCGCGCTGGTCGGCGGCGTCGTCTGGTCGTTGTTCGGCGGGAGTACGGGCAGGACCGCGGCCGGTGCGGCCGTGGAAGCCGCGCTCCGGCAGCTCGAGTCCGGTGAGGGCGATCGTCAGGCGAATCTGCGGGCCGCGACGCTCCTCCTCACGCACGCGTATGTGACCCAGGGGCCGGCCACGACCCCCACCTTCGACCCGGACGAGGTCCGCCCCCGTCTCGGGGGCGCCCGGCCTCTCGTGCTCGCGGTGGAGCGGTATCTGGCACAGGAGGTCGGCGCGTATCCCGTCTTCGACCTCGGAGCGATCGACGCGTGATTCCTTCGTCCCGAAGCGCCGGTGCCGCCGTCGGGCGGTTCGCGGTCTCGCGGATGTGAGCGTGTCGGGGCGCGCGTCGACATCCTCGCGCCCCGCGGCCGCGCCTTTTAGATAGGTATAGCCATGCCGCGGTCTTCCGACGCGCGTCGCCGGGACCGATACCCCAATCCAAGAGAGCCGTCATGCGCAGCGACGATCTGTCACCCTGGCTCATCCGGGGCGTGTACCTCTTCGGATTCGCGCTCATCCTCACGGCCGCCATCGATCTACTCACCACCGTCTGGCCCCTGCGGCCCGGCCAGATGACGTGGCGGTACGGCTTCCTGGGGCTCTCGGCCGGATACCTCCAGACGCCGACGCTCGGCCTCATGCTCATCATAGGCGCCTCGATCGTGGATCGGCGCCCTGTCGTGCTGCGCGTCACGGCCGGGATCTGCCTCGCGACCGCCGTGATCCTGATCGGCGTCATGGGGATCTTCGCGCTCGACGTCGTACAGGTGCGGGGCCTCCGGCCGGAGGAGGCGCAGCGGAGCGTGCTCGTGGGAGGGGTGCTCCAGGAGATCAAGTACTTCGTGGCGACCCTCGTCTTCGCCCTGCTCGGCTACGGTGCGCTGCTGACCGAGCGGGTGCTGGGCGGGGAGGAGGCGCGCCGGCCCCGGACGCCGGGGATCGTCGCCGCCGCCGGGAAGGACGAGTACGCCTGACCGGGCACCTCCTCCCCGCGCCTCAGTGCACGGGCGACCGGATGTAGGCGTCCGCGCGGGACCACGCAGCGAGGAACTGCCCGTGGACCTCGTCCGCCTCCGCCGTCATTCCCTGGGCCCGCAGCGCCCGCTCGAGTCCGAAGAGTGACCACCCGTTGAGCGGGTGCTTTTCGAGCTCGTGGCGGAACGCGGCCGCGGACTCCTCGTGCCGACCGGCCTCGTGGAGCGCGTCGCCGTACCACTGCCAGACCGAGAAGTTCAGGGGCTCCGGCTCGTCGTAGCGCAGGCCGTCCTCGATCTCGCCGCCCTCCCGGAGCACGGCGATCGCCTCGTCGAGCTGGCCGTCGGCCCGCAGGATCTCGCCCTCGAGGAGCGCGGACACGACCCCGAGCAGCTGGGTCGCGGTGTGCCCCCGGAACTGGTCGTCGGGATCTGCCTCCATGGCGGTGCGGATCCGGTGCAGGTACCAGCGGGCCGTGCCCTCGTCGCCCGCGCGGAGGTGGGCATACCCCTTCCCGAAATCCCAGAGTCCGCGGAATACCGTGCCCTCGGGCGGGTCGCGGAGCTCGATGATGTCCTCGAAGCGGCCGAAGCGGAACAGCGTCAGGGCTTCGTAAAAATTCGCCCCGTCCATGAGGTCCGCGTACTCCTTGCCCGCCTGGATCGCGACCGCCCCCTGGCCGTCGTTCGAGGCCGCGAAGAGCAGCATGTGCAGGTTGTGGGAAGGATAGATGGCGAAGCCTTCCCCGTGCGCGGCCTTGAGGTCCGAGTGCCAGGCGTCCGTGTTCGCGCGTACCGCGTCGCCCCACCGGCCGACCCGGTTGTAGGTATGCGACGGCATGTGCTGGATGTGGCTCGCCCCCGGGATCGACCGCCCGAGGTGTTCGGCGCACCCTTCGGCCTTGCCGGGCACGACCGTCGGCTCGGTGGCGTGGATGTACAGGTGGCAGGCCCCGGGGTGCGTGATGTCCTGCGCGAGCACGGTCTCGAGCACGCGGTGGATCTCCTGGACCTCCGGGTTGTTCACGTCCCAGGTGCCGCGACGCGGCTGGAGCAGCATCAGCGACTCGCCGGCGAGGAAGCCGGCGTCCAGGTCCGTCGGGTAGCGTACGTACAGCTCATTGGCGGCCTTCGCCCAGCGCTCGTCGAGCTCCCGCCTCCGGCCGGCGTCGTGGACCGCCTCGTAGCGCACCGCCATCGCCTCGATCATCGCGCGCTCGACCTCGTTCGCGTGGTCCGGGGCGAGCTCCAGCGCCTTCGTGATGGCGGCGTGCGCTCTCGGCGCGTCGGGCGACGTCATCGGTCCGTTGAGGTAGGAGCCCCACGCCCAAGCCTCGCCGAAGTAGCACATGGCGCACTCCGGATCCCGCTTCCAGGCCTCGCGGAACGAACGGGCCGCCTCCACCGGCGCGAAGGCGTACAGCAGCTGGATCCCCTGATCGAAGTACAGCTGAGCCTCGGGAGACGACGTCGTGACAAGGCGGGAGAAGGGGCCGAGGCCTTTGCCGTCGTGGTGCAGCGGCATCACGTCGTCGAACTCCGGCGGGTATTCGGCCTGACGGGCGGAAAGCGGCGCGGTCAGCACGGTCACCAGGCCGGTGGCGAGTGCACCGAGGAGGAACGGTCGGCGGGCGGGTGGTGCGAGGCGCGTGCGGTGTGCCATGGAGGACTCGGTCCGGTTGGAGGATCGGTTGCAATCTGCCCGCCGGCGCCGATCGAGTCCAGTCGGCCCGGCACTGGCCTTATCGCGGCCGGGTCCGCAGCTTGTTGCCCTTCGGTTCACCCTGTCCAGGAAGACCCGCATGTCACGCGAAGAGGGTTCGAAGCTTTCACGGAGGGCCTGGATCACCACGACGTCCGGGGTGATCGCGGCCGGTCTCGTGAAGACGCAGGCCGATGCGGTCCGGCTGGTGGCCCAGGAGGCTCCCACCTCGGGCCCCGCGGTCGATCCGACCAGGGTCCCGGGACGGATCGTTTCGGAGCTTGGGATCCGCGCCCCCGGCGAGCAGCCCCGGCGCCTGCTCCGTGGCGAGGCGCTGTCATCGTCGTCGCGAACTCCGCTCGCGGACCTCATGGGAACGATCACACCGTCGGACCTCCACTTCGAACGCCACCACGCCGGGATTCCCGACATCGGCTTCGACGACCACGAACTCCTCGTGCACGGGATGGTCGAGCGCCCCACCGTGTTCCGGATGCGCGATCTCGAGCGCTTCCCGCAGGTGTCGCGTATCCAGTTCCTCGAGTGCTCGGGCAACGGGGGCGGCGTGTACAGCCGTGACCGGATGCCGACGGAGATCACCGTGCAGGCGCTGGATGGACTCCTCAGCACGAGCGAATGGACCGGGGTACCCGTGGCCACAATCCTGCGCGAGGTGGGCGTGCGCCCTGGTGCGAGCTGGATCCTCGCGGAGGGGAGCGACTCCGCGGTCATGTCGCGAAGCGTCCCGCTCGACAAGGTGATGGAGGACAGCCTGCTCGCCTACGGGCAGAACGGGGAGCGGCTGAGGCCCGAACAGGGATATCCCCTTCGCCTCTTCAACCCCGGGTACGAGGGGAACACGTCCGTGAAGTGGCTGCGCCGCATCGAGGTCACGGACCGCCCGACCCACACGCGTGACGAGACCTCGAAGTACACGGACCCGCTCGGCGACGGCACCGTGCGGCAGTTCAGCCTGGTCATGGACGCGAAGTCCGTCATCACCTTCCCGTCCTACCCGTTCGTACTCCCCGAGCCGGGGTGGTGGGAAGTGCGGGGGCTGGCATGGTCGGGGCGAGGACGCATCACGCGCGTGGAGGTGAGCGCCGACGGAGGTCGGAGCTGGGTGGACGCCGCGCTGCAGGGTCCGATCCTGCCGCGCTCGACGGTGCGGTTCCGCCACCTGTTCGAGTGGGGCGGCCGGGACACGATCCTGCTCAGCCGGGCCACCGACGAGACGGGCTACGTGCAGCCGACGGTACAGCAACTCTGGGATGCGCGCGGTCAGCGCACCTCGTACCACCAGAACCACCAGCGGGCTTGGAAGATCGCACGAACGGGCGAGGTCACCTTCGGGCTCGGAGAGCTGGTATGAAGACGCGTCATGCAGGGATGGTCGCCGCGCTCGGGGTGCTCATGACGGCGTGCGAGGCGCCCGACCGTTTCGGGGGTACGCGCTCCGTGCCGAGTTCGGGTGCGGATGCCCTCTTCGCGTCGTTCGACGCCGGCGAGCCGGCCGTCCCCGCCCACGCGCCGTCCCGCTTCGGGTTCGGTGCCGAGGCCTCCGCCGCCCGGATCGCCGCGTGGGACATCGACGTCCGCCCCGACGGAGCCGGGCTGCCTGCGGGGCGCGGGTCGGTCGCTCAGGGAAAGGTGGTCTACGAGACGTGGTGTGTCGCGTGCCACGGCCCCACGGGGACGGAGGGGCCCAACGACCGGCTCGTGAATACTTCGCCGTGGGAGCTGGCTCCGACGTCACAGGCGATCGGCAACTACTGGCCTTATGCGACGACGCTGTTCGACTACATCCGCAAGGCGATGCCCCAGGCCACGCCGGGGATCCTCTCGCCGGACCAGGTCTACGCGGTCATCGCGTATCTGCTGTGGATGAACGAGATCGTTCCTGACGACGCGGTGATGGACGCGGAAACGCTGCCCGCCGTGATCATGCCCGCGCGCGACCGATTCGTTCCGGACGACCGCATCGGGGGGAGCGGTCCGGTCCGGTAGACGACGTCAGCTTCCGGGAGGGAGGAGCCGGCGCACGTCCGCGGGAAAGGTCGTTCCCAGGTAGGTGAGCAGCGACTGGACCGAGGCGGCCTGACCCATCTCGCTCAGCGGGACGCTGAAGACGGGGTCGTTCTGGCGCCCCCGGACCGCAGTGAGCACGACCGGGTCCCCCGACCGGAGTCGAAGAACCTGGCTCGGCTGCAGGGGGAGCGAGGTCTCGAGCGGCGCGCCAGTCCCCGCCTGACCCGTCCAGAGCACGTCGGGCGCGCCCGGATCACCAAAGTGAAGGAGATACCGCTCCTCCCCGGCGATCGGCTGCGGAAGCGCCGCCCTGAGCGCCAGCGCCGGCGTGAAGACGAGCTCCGGGTGGTCGAGCGTCAGCCCCAGGGCCTGGTTCGTCTGCTCCCAGCGGACGCGCTCCGCCGCGGTGAGGGTGGCGCCTTCCCTCAGAAGCGCGGAGAGCGCGGCGGTCACGACCACGTTTCCGACCCGCGCGTACCCGACGGTGCGGGCGCCCTCGAGGCCCGCGGCCCCGAACCGGAGCGGACCCGGCGACGTCCATGGGCGGAGCTCCTGGACTTCCCACACGTCCTCGGCGGCGTCGACGAAGCGGAAGCGCACGTCCTCGACGGGCGGCTGCCTCGCCGCGGTGCAAAGCTGGCTTTCGTCCGCCCCGCAGGCCTCGATCACGACCGGCCGGACGAAGATGGCGCCGTCGCACGAGGCCCCGCGCGCTATGAGTTCCTCGTTTTCCGAGAGAACCGAGTCCGCTTCGGCCTGGACGATCGCGAGCGCGTCGGTCACGGTCGTCTGGATGGCCTCGCGTCCCTGCTGGCGGGCCTGCTGGACGGCAGGATCACCGCCGGACACGAAGCGCACGGCGAGTACCGAATCCGTGACGAACCAGTCCCTCACCGCCCCTTCAGTGGGTTCGAGCGGGTTCAGCCAGGTGACGATCGAACGGTCCTCGATGGCGATGGCCTCCGCGATGCCGAGGAATCTGCGGGAACGCTGCGCGAGGGGATCGAGGTTCGCGTCCAGCCGATCGAGCTCCGCGAGCGTGGTCACGCAGCTGCGCGACCTCGCGACCTCGAAGGCGGCGTACCCGGCGGGAGGAGCGTCGACGGGCGACTGGCCCGCGACCGGCCGCGCGGCGGTCGGGAGCGTCGCCAGAGCGACGAACCCGAGCGCGAGGCCCACCCGGTCGGAGAGAGGGAAGCTGCAGACGCTCTCTCGCGTCGGCGTGGGCCCGCGCTCGGGCATGGAGTCGTCCATTCAGGGAGTCTGCTGGTGGTCGCTGATGAGGGGATTGAGCCCGCGGTCGCGAAGAAGCTGGTTGAACGCGGCCAGCTCACCGGCCAGCAGCGCGTCGAGCTGGTCCCGCGACTCCATTAGAAGTTCGCGGAGGAGCACGTGCACCTCACCCTGCTGATCGGTCGGGCGGAAGTCCGCCGTGCCGACCCCGCCCGCCAGGTGCCGGAGCTTCTCCACGATCTTCGCAGGATACCGCACTCCGTCCTGGCCTGTTCCCGTGGTCTGGAGCTGCGTGAGCTCCGACTCGATGGCGATCAGGCTCGCATCGAGCTCGCCCGCGCCCTCGATCAGGTCGTCGGCGCCGCCCTGGCTGTCGAGCACGTCCACGAGGTCATAGAGCTGGCGCCGGACCCACTCGATCCGGTTGATCGCGTCTGCCGCGGCGTCGTAGTCGTTGCGCAGCTCCTTCATGAGCGCCAGCTGGGCCTGGATGTCGGCCAGGGTCCCTTCCGAGTTCGGGTCCTTCAGCACGGTCAGACCGGTCGAGAATTCCTCGTCTCCCACCTGGAGCGTCACGGTGTAGCTGCCGGGCGGGTGCCGAAGCGACATGCCGCCCTGGACGCGCACGCGGTCGGGGCCGTAGTCCACCCAGTCGGCATACAGGGGAGCAACACGACGCTCGATCGGTGTGCTCGGTTCGCCCTCGAAGTTCCAGAAGACCCGGTTGATGCCGGGACGGGTCGGAGCCCGCAGCGTCCGGACGACCGCGCCGCGGTCGTCCGTGATCACGACGGATGCCCGGGCGCCCACGTTCGCGTCGCCGATCCAGTAGTTGATGAACGCGGCGTTGGGCGGATTCTCGCCGGCGCTGTTGTCGATGGTCTGCTCGGCCGGCGTCGTGCGCTCGTTGAAACGGTACGCGTCGCGCGGCTCGAAGATATGCGCCGCCGACCGCCGCACCTCGTCCGTGAGCTGCTGGAGCGGGGTGATGTCGTCCACGATCCAGAAGCCGCGTCCGTACGTCCCGATCACCAGATCGTTGAAGTGCTCCTGCACGACGATCCCGTACACGGGCGAGGGCGGCATGTTGTTGACGAGCGCCTGCCAGCGGTTGCCGTCGTCGAAGCTCACGTAGACCCGGTTCTCGGTACCGAGGTACACCAGGCCGGGCCGGACCGGATCTTCCTGGATGCTGCGCGTGAAGCTCAGGATGTGGTCGTCGATGCCGTTCGTGATCTTCGTCCAGCTCTGCCCGTAGTCTTCGGTCCGGTAGACGTACGGCGCGAAGTCACCGACCTGGTGCGCCTCGACCGCCATGTAGGCCTTGCCCGCGTCCCACTTCGACGCGTCGATGCCGCGCACCACGCCGTCGACAGGCATGTCGGGGATGTTGCCCGTTACGTCCTGCCAGGTGCGTCCGTCATCGCGGCTCACATGGACCTTGCCGTCGTTCGAGCCGGCGTAGAAGACACCAGGCTGCACGGGAGACTCGTCGAACGCGTAGATCACGCAGCAGTACTCGACACCGATGTTGTCGGGCGTCAGGCCGCCGCTGACGCCCTGGCGCGCCTTGTTGTTCGTGGTCAGGTCGGGGCTGATGACGTCCCAGCTCTGCCCCCCGTTGCGCGTCCGGTGGACGTGCTGGCTCGTCACGTAGAGCGTGTTGTGGTCGTGCGGTGAGACGAGCAGCGGGAAGGTCCACTGGAAGCGGTAGCGGAGCTCCTCCGCGGACCATCCACCGGTGCTCTCCGGCCAGACCTCGACGTTGCGGAACTGCCGGGTGCGCTCGTTGTGGCGCACGACGATGCCGCCACGCGCGCCCGAGCCGGAGGCACTCGACCAGACGATGTCGGGGTCCGTCGGGTCGGGGGTCGCGAACCCGCTCTCGCCGCCGCCCACCGCGTGCCAGTCGCCGCGCGGAATGCTCCCGGGGCCGGTGCCGTAGAGGGTGTTGCTCGGGCCGCGGTACGACGGTCCGTCCTGCCGGTTCCCCATGACGTTGTAGGGAATCGCGTTGTCCGCGGTCACGTGGTACATCTGCGAGATGGGCAGCTCCACGCGGTGGTACGTCTCGCCTCGGTTGTTCGAGATGTGGACGCCCTGGTCGTTGCCGATGACGAGGCGGTCGCCGTTCTCCGGATCGACCCACAGGTCGTGGTAATCACCGCCGGGGCGCTGCGACCCCTCGTGGTTGACGTAGGTCAGGCCACCGTCCCAGGAACGGGAGAGCGCGGCGGTCAGGAAGAAGATCTCGTTCTCGTCGTCGGGAAGAACGCGGCAGTTGTTGTAGTAGCCCGTGCGACCGCCGAGATCGCGGCTGAAGTTGACGAGCTCCCAGTTGTTGCCGCCGTCGTCCGAGCGCCAGAACTCTCCGCTCTCCGTCTCCTGTCCCTTCCACGGAACGCCGTCGCCCGTCTCGATGAGCGCGTACACGCGCCGCGAATTGGCCTTCGACATGCAGACGTCCACCTTTCCGACCGGCAGGGTGGGGAGCCCGCGGCCCTCGAGCTTCGTCCAGCTGTCACCCCCGTCGCGGGACATGTAGATCCCGGAGCCCGGCCCGCCGCTCTCGCGACCCCATGTGTTGAACACCACGGTCCACAGCCCGGCGAAGAGGATCCGCGGGTTGTTGGGGTCCATGACGACGCTGGACGCGCCCGTGTTCTCGTCGGCGAAGAGGACGTGCTCCCAGGTCTCGCCGCCGTCCTTCGTGCGGAAGACGCCGCGCTCCCGCTGTGGCCCGTGGGCGTGTCCGAGCGCGCCGACGTACACGATGTCCGGATCCGTGGGGTGGATCACGATGCGCGAGACCCGGCCGATGGCGTCGAGTCCCATGTGCTCCCAGCTCTCTCCTCCGTCCTGGGAGCGGTAGACGCCGTCACCCAGCGTCACGTTCGAGCGGATGTGGGGCTCTCCCGTTCCGGCCCAGACGATCTGCGGGTCCGACATCGAAACCGCGAGCGCACCTACGGAGTGCACGTCCTGGTCGTCGAAGACCGCCCGCCAGGTGATCCCGCCGTCTTCGGTCTTCCACAGACCGCCGGACGCCGCACCGGCGTAGTACGTCAGCGGGTCACCGACCACGCCCGCGACGGATGCGACGCGGTTGCCTACCACGCCGATGTGTCTGAACTCGAGCGAGGCCAGCTGCTGCGCCGGAACCTGCGCCTGAAGGGGAGTCGAGGCGAGCGTCGCGACGAACGCGATCGTCGCCGCCCGGGTGCGGTAGGTGGAGCCTAGCATTTCGTTCCTGCCAACGTGAGAGTGCGCGCCACGGCGATGTCGGACGGGTCCTGCCGGGGTCAATTGGCGCGGGCCGCTCCGTGCCCGCAAGCACCACGCGCAACCTTTCGTGGCGGAACTCGACCGACGCCCCACGGCGTCGGTCGGGTCAGCGCCCGCTCGGTCCCCGTGCCGACCCTTCCCAGTCGGGATCGGCTGCCCCGACCCACGTCTTCGTGGCCGGGTCGAACTGGATGCCGTGGACGCGTCCGAACGAGCCCGAGCGGGGCACCGGCGTGACCTGGAGGCCGAGCGCTCGCATCTCCTCGAGCTCGGCCGGACTCCATCCGTCCCCGTCGGTGATCTCCGCGAGGAGTCCGTTGCCACCGGATCCGCCCGCGACGCGGGGTTCCGCGAGGGCGTCCGGCAGCGGCATGCCGAAGTCGATCACGCGCGTGATCGCGTGCACCACCGCGGGCGGGATCATGCCACCCCCGGCCGCGCCGAGGACGAGTACCACTTCGCCGTCCTTGAGCACCATCAGGGGGCAGATGTTCGACCGGGCCCGCATCCCGGGCTCGGTCATCGACCCGAGGTACCCCCCCAGCGTGGACGCGTAGAGGAAGCCGAGCCCCGGGGTCACGACCTTCGAGCCCATGTTCGGGCCGAGCGTCTGCGTCAGGGATACGAACATTCCGTTCGCGTCCGCGGTGGACAGGTGCGTCGTGTGGCCCATGTGGTCGTCGCGCGGCCCCAGCGGGGGGAGCGGGAGTTCCCCGCCCGCGGGCGGACGCCCCGGCGCGGCGATCTCGGCGGCGAGGCGTGCGGCGTACTCCTTCGACGTGGCACGGGTCGCTGCGGTGTCGGACCCGAGCACGGCGAGTTCGCGCTGGGCCATCTGCAGGGCCTGGCCCGTGACCGCGAACCACTCGGCTTCGCTCATGGAGCGGGGATCGAAGTTTTCCATGACGTGCAGCGCCTGGATCGACAGGACGCCCGCGGCAGGCACGTCCGTGCCCACGATCTCGTACCCGCGATAGCTCCCGCGCACGATGCGGTTGTCTTCGGCGACGTACTGGGCCAGGTCCTCGAGGTCGATCGTGGCCCCGTTGGCGGCGAAGTCGGCCGCCATCGCCCGTGCGATCTCACCGCGGTAGAAGACGTCGCGGCCACCGACCATGATCTTCTTCAGCGTCTCGGCATGGTCGGGCTGCACCAGGACCTCACCGGCCCGGTACGGTGATCCGTCGCCCTTGTAGTACGCGGCGGCGGTTCCAGGGAACTGCAGCGCTTCCTCCGCGCCGGAGGCCTGGCGCTCGGCGTCCCCGGGCAGCAGCCGGAAGCCGTGTTCCGCGTAGTCGATGGCCGGCTGCATGACCTGGGCCAGTGACAGCGATCCATACTCCTCGTGCAGTCGGAGGAGGCCGGCGGTCGCGCCGGGAATCCCGATTACGGCGTAGCCGAAGGACGCCCGGGGCGCGGTCGCGTAGTCGTAGTCCCACGGCGCCTGCGTCGTGCCGTCGATGCCGTGGAACGCGCCGTCGGGGGTCCGCACCAGGATCTGGTTGCGTCCGCCGATGGAGTTCATGGTCGGCTCGACGACCGCGATCGCGAATGCCGCGGCGACCGCCGCGTCCGCCGCGTTGCCGCCGAGCTCCAGCATGCGGACCCCCGCCTCGGTGGCGAGCGGGTGCGCGGCACTCACCATGCCGGCGTCGGAGCGCCCGCGCTGGAGCGTGCTCTGCGCCCCGACGTCGACGGGACCGGACGACAGCCCGAAGGCCAGCGCCACGAGCGTGGCGAGACGGGAAAGGGTTCGGACCGGGTAGCATGAAAGCCTGGACATGCGTTCCTCGATGGGTGACGGTGACGGACCCGCCCAGTCTAATGAACACGGCCGGGGCCGGCACGGGGATCACGCGTGGCTACCGCCGGGATCGCCCGCACCGTATGATGGCCGCCCACCCGAACCCCTCCGGAGGCGTGACCCCGTGATCGAAGACCGCGTGCGTGCAGCCGTGGGGCTCTGTCTGCTGGTCGCGGTCGCCTGGGCCCTCTCGTCCGATCGCCGAAGCGTGTCGTGGCGTCTGGTGGCGTGGGGGATCGGGCTGCAGATCGGCTTCGCGCTCCTGGTGCTCCGGACGTCTGTCGGCGTCGCGGCGTTCGACGCGATCAACCACGTGGTGCATGCGGTGCTGGGCTACGGGGAGCAGGGGAGCAGATTCGTCTTCGGCAACCTCGTCTCGAGCCAGGTCCCCGTGGGTTCGCAGGACGCGGCGGGCGGCTTCGTCGCCTCGGCCGACCGGGTCGCGAGCACCGGCGCGTTCTTCGCCTTCCGGATCCTGCCGAACATCATCTTCATCGCCTCGCTCATGACCGTCCTGTACCACCTCGGGATCATGCAGAGGGTGGTGCGGGGCGCGGCGTGGGTGATGCAGCGCACCATGCGGACGTCGGGGGCCGAGACGCTGTGTACGGCCTCGAACATCTTCGTGGGCATGATGGAGTCGCCCCTGGTGGTCAAGCCGTACGTGGAGCGGATGACCGAATCCGAGATGATGGCCGTCATGACCGCCGGACTCGCGACGATCTCGGGCACGGTCCTGGCCGCCTACGCGGCGATGATGCTGCCGTTCGCCCCCGACGCCGCGGGCCACCTCGTCGCCGCATCGATCATGTCGGCGCCCGCCGCGCTCGTCATGGCGAAGCTGCTCGTTCCGGAGACCGGGGAACCGGTGACCGCCGGCCGGCTGACCGAGGACGTCGCGACGTCCGACGTGAACGTCATCGACGCGGCGGCGCGCGGGGCCGGAGAGGGCCTTCGGCTGGCTCTGGTCGTGGGCGCCATGCTCATCGCGTTCATTGCGCTGGTTTCGATGCTGAACGGCGTCATCGGCTGGGCGGGCGGCTTCTTCGGTCTTCCCGGCCTCACGCTCGAGGGCATCCTGGGCGCCGTGCTCGCCCCGGTGGCATGGCTCCTGGGAATCCCGTGGGCGGATGCCGGCCTTATCGGCCGCACCATCGGAGTCGATCTCGTGCTGAATGAGTTCGTAGCCTACGCGCAGCTGTCCGGGCAGCTGGCGGCCGGTGCGGTCGCGGACCCGCGATCGCTCGTCGTCGGGATCTACGCGCTGACGACGTTCGCGAACTTCGGCTCCGTCGCCATGACGATCGCCGGACTTGGGGAGATCGCTCCTTCCCGACGTCACGACCTGGCGCGCCTCGGGCTTCGTGCCATGGGCGCGGGGCTCATGGCGTCCCTGATGACGGCCGCGGTGGCGGGAATGCTGGTCTGAAGCGACCTTGTCGGACCTCGGACGGCACCTGCGCCGCCGAAACGTCGAGCTTCGAATCGTTCCGCCCATGTCCGAACCCAGAAAGCGCCTCATCGTCGTGGGAGACCGCGTCCTGATCCAGCCCGAGGAGGGCGAGGACCGCACGCACGTGGGTCTCTACCTGCCTCGCACCGCGGTCGACAATCAGGCGGTGCAGGGCGGGAAGGTGGTGGCTACCGGCCCGGGCAACGCCGTCTCCGCGCCCACGGAGCTCGACGACGAACCGTGGAAGATCGGCGGGTCCCCGGGGGAGCCGCGATACGTGCCGCTGCAGGCCCGTATCGGGGATTACGCGATCTTCTTCCGGCGCGCCGCCGTGGAGATCACCTTCGAGGGCGAGCGGTATCTCGTGGTGCCGCAGGCGGCGATTCTGACCTTGGTCCGGGAAGAGGACGACATCGACGTCGAGGATCTGCTCGGTCTCTGACCGGGTGGCTCTTTTTCACGCCGCGATGGGCCGGGGTTCGTCAGGCGGGCGACGCCGACGGCGCGGTGCGCGCGGTGCGCGCGGAGGCGCGGAGCGGACGCGGCGGGTCGATCTCGAGCGGTACCGGTCGATCATCGGCGACTTCGCGCGTTTCAGCGCCATCGCCGAGACGCCGGAACCTACGGTCTTCCGGATCCGCCGAGGACGGGTCCCCGAGGCCGAGCTTCTGGAGCGCCTGACGGCCAAGGGGTTTCGCACGTGTCCGCTCGAGGGTTTGCCGGGCTTCCACCGCGTCGAGGAGGGCCCGGGGTCGCTGGCGCTCACGGAGGAGCACTGGCTCGGGCTCCTGTACGTCCAGCAGGCGTCGACGGGCGTCGCGGCTCCCGCCATCGGACCTCGTCCCGGCGAGCGGGTGCTCGACCTTTGTTCGGCGCCGGGCGGCAAGACGACGCACATGGCCGACCTCATGGGAGACACGGGCTGTCTGGTGGCGTCCGAGATCAGCGAGAGCCGCATCCGCGGCCTGCTGGGCAACGTGTACAGGCTGGGGCATCCGGGTGTCTTCGTCGTGGCCGGGGACGGTCGGGACTTTCCCGAGGACGTGCGGTTCGACCGCGTACTCGTGGATGCACCCTGCTCGGGAGAGGGTACGCTGCGCCGGAGGGGCGGTCAGCCCCCGAACCAGTCACCCTCCTTCGTCGGCTACGTGACCGGCGCCCAACGGGCGCTGCTCGAAAAGGCGGTGCGCGTCACGCGGCCGGGGGGCACGATCCTCTACGTGACGTGCACCTTCGCTCCCGAGGAGAACGAGGCGGTCGTCAGCGACGCGCTCGCTCGTCTCCCCGTGGACCTCGAGCCTCTCGACCTGCCCGTGCCGCATGCGCCGGGGCTCACCTCGTTCGACGGCGTGCCGTACGATGCCCGGCTCGAGGGCGCCGCGCGCATCTACCCGCACCACTTCGATTCCGGCGGACTCTTCCTCGCTCGGCTCCGCCGGCTGGACGATGGCTCGGGGCACGGGCACGGGGCGGAGTCGGGTTGGACGCCGGTGCCGGCGGTCTTCCCCGGCGAGGATATCGATGCAGGAGCAGGCGAGGCGCTTCTGAGAGAGGGGGTCGCGGAGGTGCGCGACCGCTTCGGCGTCGACGCGGATCTGGCGGGCGTGCGGTGGACGCTGCGGGGCGGTCGTGCGTGGATGCACACCCTCGATGCCTGGCCTCTGCCGTCGTGGACCGGCGAGGGGTGGCGGCCGATCTCGGTGGGCATCCGCGCGATCGACTTCGACAGCCGTGGCCGACCCCGACCGACCAACGACTTCCTGCGGTGGCTCGACGGGGCAGTGGGCGAGCGGGTCGTCGAGCCGACGGCGGCCGAGCTGCGGGCGCTGCTGCACCGGGAGACCGTCCCGACGGAGCTCGACGACCGCGGGCCGGTCGCGCTGGCGCACGGCGGCCACGTCATCGGGCGGGGCGCGGTCACCGTCGACGGGCTCAAGAGCGAGATCCCGCGGGCCCGGGCGGTCGACCTGCTGCGCTGTATCGGCGCAGGGGAAGAGGGGGGCGTGCGACAGGGCCCGGATCCCGACGGACTGGACGACCTCTAGGGCGTCGAGCGGCGCGCGTACCAGCCGGCGAAGGCCCGGTCGGCAGGGGCCAGCGGCATCCCTTCGAGCGCTTCCGTGGTGAACCACCCCACCTCCGCGTGCTCCCGCGCGACCGGGGTGCCCGTCGCCTCGACGGCGTAGAATTCGATGACGAAGGGGGAGCCCTCGTCCTCGACGGCGAACAGTCGCGTTCCGACGCACTGGGCGCGCAGATCCAGCTCCTCCGAGAGCTCGCGGCGGGTGGCCGATTCGTGGTCCTCTCCCTCGTCGATCTTGCCGCCGGGGAACTCCCAAAGACCCCCGTGGCGCTTGTGCGCCGGGCGCAGCCCGAGGAGGAGCCGACCCTCGCGTTCGACGACGGCGGCGACGACGCGGATCCGGCTCACTGGAGCCCGATGGCGATCGCGACCGCGATCGACACGCCGCCGAGCGCCACGAGCGCCAGGTAGAGCGGGCCCGCGAAGCGCATCCAGTGCTCGTAGCGCACGCCGGCCGAAGCGAGGATGGCCATGAGCGCCCCGTTGGTCGGCGTCACGATGTCGCACAGCCCCGCACCGTACTGGTACGCGAGGACGATCACCTGACGGGAGAGGCCGAGAAGATCGGCGAGCGGCACCAGCACGGGCATCGTCAGCACCGCCTGACCGCTGACGCTCGGAACCGGAACGTGGATGAGTGCCTGCCCGACGATCATCCCGAGGGCCGAGGCCAGACGGGGCAGGTCCTCGAGCGGCGTGAACATCGCATTGACGATCGTGTCGATGATCAATCCCTGCTCGAGCACGGTCGAGATTGCGCGAGCGAAACCGATCAGGAGGGCGGCGTAGGCGAGCTCCCGGAAGCCCTTCACGTAGGCCTCCGCGGTGCCGGTCACGCCCATGCGCGAGACGAGCCCGACGAGAATGCCCATGATGAAGAAGGCCGCCGACATCTGATCGAAATCCCATCCCCAGGAGCGCAGCCCGACCACCATGAGCCCGAAGGTGGCGGCCACCATGCCCAGCACGAGCCCGTCGCGCCCGGTCATCGGGTCGCCTTCACCCGCGGTCTCCACCGCACCCTGCGCCGCTCCCCGCGTCGCCTTCGCGTACCGCATCGTCGCCCCGATCCAGACCACGAGGGCCAGCACGAGGAACACGGTCCGGAAGAGGCCGCCGGAGAGGGGCTCCACCTCGGCCGCCTTCTGAGCGATCTGCACCTGGAACGGATTGATGGGGCTGAACGCGGAACCGACGAACGCGGCGCCTGCGCTCATGGCCACTGCGACCATCGGCGTGAATCCGAGGCGCGCGACGAGAAGCATCAGGACCGGGATGAGCGGGATGATCTCTTCCTGCATGTTCTGGACGACGCCGCCCGTGGCGAAGAAGAGCGACACCACCGGGACGATCAGGATGTCCCGCCCACGCAGGGCCCGGATGAGCGAGGGGATGGCCCGTCGGAGCGTGCCCGACTCGTCGACCACGGTGAAGGCGCCGCCGATGAGGAAGACCAGAAAGATGACCGCGCTGGCATCCGCCATCCCCATGGGCAGCGCGACCATCGCGTCGAAGAGGTTCACCGGGTCCGGGTCGACCGCGTGGTACGTGCCGGGGACCACGAGCGTGCGTGCCGTCGCGTCGTCGTAGCGCCGGTCGAACTCCCCGGCGGGGAGGACGTAGCTGGCGGCGGCGGCGAGGATCACGCAGCCGGTCAGCAGTACCAGGGGGTGGGGGACGCGCAGTCGCTTCTCGCTCATCGCGGAGCCTCGGGCGGGGGGAGGGGAAGCGCCGCGTCCAGGGCGCGCAGCGCGGCCAGCACGGTTCGGGCCGCGCCGACGAAGTCCGCGGGGTTCACCGCCTCGAAGTCGTCCGTGGGGCGGTGGTAGTCGGGGTGATCCTCGACGCCGAAGTAGACGAAGGGGATCCCCGCGGCGTGGAAGGCTCCGTGATCGGACTGCGTCGTCCAGTCGTCGCCTTCGGGGGCGTCGGGGCGGTCGTGGCCCAGGCGGAGCGCCAGAGGCGCCCGGTCCGCTACGCTCTCGAGCACGGGGCGGAGCGCCGGAGTGTGGAAGGCGCCGCCCGCCCAGAGGACCCCCTCGGCGCGGGCGACCATGTCGAGGTTCACGTTCAGGGCGATGTCGGCGAGCGGCACGGGCGGTTCCGCCACGAAGTGGCGCGCGCCCCTGAGGCCACCCTCTTCGGCGTCGAAGAGGACCAGGATCACGGGATGGTGCGCGGGCTCGGACCTCAGCACCCGCGCGATTTCGAGCGCCATGGCCGTGCCGGACGCGTTGTCGTCCGCCCCGTTGTAGATCTGGCCGTCGCGGACCCCGACGTGGTCGTAATGTGCGGAGAGGACGATGTAGGGGGACGAAACCGCTCCGGGGAGGAGCGCCACGAGGTTCACGCCGGTCCCGCGGCCCTCGGGCAGTTCGAAGGCCGCGTCGAAGTTCGTCCCCAGGGGCTCGATGCGGGCCTCTGCCAGTCTCCCCGCGAGGAAGCGCCGTGCACGGGCTCCCCCCTCCGTTCCGGCCGCCCGACCCTCCATCGAGTCGTGCGCCAGCACGGACAGCGTCGTCAGGAGGCGGACCGAGTCGAGCGCGACAACGGTCTGCGAAACGGTTTCGGCGTCACCACGGAGGCCGAGCGAGGCGCCGAGCACGGCGACGGAGCCGGTCACGACCAGCGCGAGGGTGCGGATTTTCATGGCCGCCAGGTTGGCGTCGTCGCCGCAGATCCGCCAGCCCGGGTGGTGTCGGGTCGCCTTCCCGCGTTCTGCGGCGTAGCTTTTCGGAGCCTGGAAAACACCAGCGGAGATCGAACCGCGTGTGTGACGACCGACTCAGTCGACGTGACTTCGTCCGGACCTCGGCCTCGTGTGCGGCGCACGTCGGCCTCATGTCGGTCTTTCCCTTCGCACGGGGTCGTGCCGCGTGGAGCGCGCAAGAGCGCTTCCCGGTCGTGTCCCGCGCGCCGTGGGGGCGCATCGAGCGCGTGGCCAATGGCATCTGGGCGCTCGTCTCCACCCCTCTCGAGGATCGCACCACGCTGTGCAACGGCGGCATCGTGGCCGGTCGCAACGGCGTCGTCGTCGTCGAGGCGTTCGGGTCCAACGAGGGTGCCCTGTGGATGGCCGAGGAAGCGACGCGCCTCGTCGGGCGTCCGCCGACGCACGTGGTGCTGACGCACTACCACGGCGACCACACCGGGGGCCTGCGGGGGGCGCGGGCCACGGGGGCCCCGGCCGTCCTCGCGACCGGGAGCACCCGGGATGCGATTCGCGCCACCCGTGACGCTCCCGTCGAGATCCTGGATCGCGTGACGGTCCTCGACCACATCCGGCCCACGGAGATCGACCTCGGAGACCGCTCTCTCATCGTCGTTCCGCGTCGGGGCCACACGGCCTCCGACGTCACCATCGAGGTGACGGACCCCGCCGTGGTCTTCTGCGGCGATCTCGTGTGGAACGGGATGTTCCCGAATTACGTCGACGCCAGCCCCTCGCGACTCTCGCAGGCCGTGCGCCTCCTGCGGGCCGGCAGCGCGTCCACCTTCGTGCCGGGGCACGGCGCCCTGGCCGGTCCCGAAGACGTCGACCGGTACATCGACCTGCTGGACGACGTGGAGGCCGCGGCGCGCCGCGCCATGGAGCGCGGACTCACCGCCGAGGAGGCGGGGGCCGAGTACCGGCTTCCCGCCGGGATGGCGCAGTGGGTGCTCTTCAACCCCGCCTATTTCGAGCGCGCCATCGGGGCGTGGATGGCGGAGTTCCGGAATCCGTGAGACGTCGAGCCGCCTCCGACCTCATCCCTCGTCGTTCTGAAGGATCGTGTCGATCCGGCTGATCACGTCGGCGAGGTGAGCGTCGGTAACCCGGTGCCGGATGCGCCGTGAGGCGCTCGAAACGTCAGCGCGGAGCTCGACGAGCTGGGCCCGGATCAACGGACGGATGTCGGAGCGGGAGAGGTCGGGCGCCGCTCCCTGGAACGCGTTGCCCTGGGGCTGCTCCATCATGAGGGAGGCCATGCGCTCCAGCCACGCCCGCTGGAGTGCCCGCCGGTACCCGTCGATCGCGGCCGTGGCGTCGAGGTCCTTCCAGACCGCCTGGCGCACGTCGTCGAGGAACTCGACGAGCGGGTACGCGTTCGAGGGCTGCGTGGCCTCCATCTCCGACAGGATGTCCATGCGCCGCGCGTCGAGGAGGCGGTTGAGCACCGACGCCTGTCGGCGCTGGAGCGCGCGGAGGCCACCCTCTTCCGGACCGACGCGCGCGAGAATGGCCGGGTCGTTGAGCCATACGGGCGCGGCGAACACCTCGCGCTCCAGCCAGGCCATCGCCCGCTTCTGCGTCGTGCGCGGCACGACCTCGTAGACCGCGCCGTTCTGGTCGGACGTCTTGAGGTCGACATGAACGCCACCGACGACGGTCAGCACGTGCCCGACGTAGCGGTTCCACTGCGAGAGCGCTTCCTCGTAGATCTCCCTCAGGTCCGTGTAGTCCTCACCCGGACGCGTCGTCCATTCGACCAGGCTGGGTACGATCCGCCGGAGATTGTCCATGCCGTACGCGGACGCGCGTACCGCATCGTCGCCCATGTCCTCCGTCTGCGCGCGGGGATCGGTCACGCCGAGTCCCCCTTGCGGGAGGTACTTGAACATCCGGTCGTCCGCTCTCTCGACGATCCAGCGGTCGAGCGTCTCGTGCTCGGCCTCGGGCGTCGGGGCGTCCGGGATGAGTCGGTATCCCCAGTTCACCGAATGGAGGTCGTACGGTCCGATGCGTCGAAGGAAGTCCTCGGGCGCCAGACCATCGCCGGGCTGCGCGACGTAGTTCTGGCGGGCGTAGTCCATGATGGTGGGCGCCACACCCATCCTGCTCGCGAACGACGCCGACCGGAGGGAGTCGACCGGGAACGCGGAGCTCGCCACCATATTGTGCGGGAGGCCGATGGCGTGACCGATCTCATGCGTGATGACCTGCTCCATCGCCTCCGCCATGAGCTCGTCGTCGATAGGCAGCGCCCTCGCGCCGGGGTTCGCCGCCCCGGTCTGGACCATCATCCAGTTCCGGTACGAGCGCATGTGGTTGTGGTACCAGACGATGTCGCTCTCGATGATCTCACCCGTGCGCGGATCCGAGGTGCTCGGCCCCTGGGCGTTGCGGGTCAGGCTCGCGGACCAGCGGACGACGGAGTAGCGGACATCCTCGGGATCCCACTCCGGGTCCTCTTCGGGGCTCGGAGGGTCGAGTGCGCGTACGGCATTCCGAAAGCCTGCGGCCTCGAACGCCTCGTTCCAGTTCTCCACGCCCTGACGGACGGCTTCGCGCCACCGTTCCGGGGTCGCCGGGTCGATATACCACGTGATCGGCTTGACCGGTTCGACCAGCTCTCCGCGCGCGTACGCCGCGGTGTCGGACGGTTCCAGGCGCCAGCGGCGAATGAACGTCTCGGTGGCGGCCTTCTGCTCGTCGAGGCCGTAGTTGATGCGTTCGATGGTGAAATAGCCCACCCGGGCGTCGGCGTATCGCGGCCGCATCGGCTCGGCCGGCAGGAGGACCAGCGACTGCGCCATCTCCATCGAGACGGTATTCGCCTGCTCGTCGGACGGCGGCGCGCCGGCGTCGTAGGTGAGCGTGTGTCGAACGTTCACGTTGAGCGGATAGGAGCGCACTCGCCGGATGAAGCTCCGGTCGCCGTCGAGGCGCCGCACCTGGTACTCCCGGCGCTGCGATGCGCGCAGGCCCGAGATGGCCGGGGTGTCGCCCTCGAAGAAGTCCGTCAGGTCGACGAGCGAAGCCGCGTCGGCCGCGTCCCGGCGCTCGATCTCGAACGACGCGAGGATCGGCGCGAAATAGTTGGACTCCACCGATGCGGCGATCGCCAGGGTATCCGCGGCCACGGCCTCGCCGGAGTACTTCCGGAGCAGGATTCGGTCGCCCTCGCGCTCGAATCGCACCATCTGTCGGTTGACCGCGGCGCCGGCCGGTAGGAACCCGCCCATCCCGGCCTGCACTCCGGCGACGCGGCTGATGAGGAGCATGTCGCGATCGAGGAGCGAGTCCGGGATGACGAAGCGGTACTCCGTGCCGTCGCGATAGACGGTGAACAGGCCCTCATCGGTCTCGTCGGCGTCCGCGACGATGTCGTCCCACGTCTCGCGGGCCTCGCGCGACCCTGAAGGCGCGGCCGGACGCGCCCCGTCCATGTCGGCGGGGGCCGGCATCTCCGCCGGGCCGGGAGCTCCGCACGCGGCGAGCAGGGTAAGGAGAACCAGCCGGAGGCAGCGCGCACGGCCAGGGAACGTCCACATCGTCGGGAGTCCTCGATTGGGCCCTCGACGCCCCCCACCGACGGCGTCAGTCGGTGGCGGAAGCCCGAGGAGGTGTGGGGAGGGAGTAGAGGTGCGCCGTCACCGCGACGGCCACGAGGAGCAGCAGCGCGACGGCCCAGAGCCGGCTCGCCAGGAGGAAGCCGGAGACCGCGATGAAGGCCCAGAGCGTCACGACCGAGGTCATGCGCACGCGAGGCGAGATCACGCCGTACTCCCGATAGTCCCTGAGGTACCGCCCGAAGAGCCGGTTCTCGTGCAGCCAGCGCTCCGCTCGCCGGGAGCTGCGCGCGAAGCACCATCCCGCGAGCAAGAGGAAGCACGTGGTCGGCCAGAGCGGCACGAACATGCCGATCACCCCCAGGGCCACGCTCACGGCGCCCACCGAGAAGTAGACACCCCTGCGCACGGGACCCGGGAGGGTGTCGACCGTGCGCTCGGCACGTTCGTGATCGATCGGACAGTCGGGTTGATGCACGGGTTGGTCTGTCGCTGCGGGTCGGCGTCGATGCGCGCGTCGCGCACTCGGCAGACAATCTACAGGGGGCGGGCCGTGTCCGGTATCCGAGCCGGCCGCCTTGAGGACCGGGTCACCCGTGCCCGCGCCCCCACCCCCGTCAGCGGCTCCCGTATTCTTCCCGGAGCTTGCGCTTCTGGACCTTGCCGGTGGCGCCCATTGGCAGGGCCTCGACGAAGATCACGTCGTCCGGCAGCTGCCATTTCGCCAGCGAGCCGGCCAGATGCTCCAGAATCTCGTCCTTCGTCGGAGGGGCGCCCGGCGCCGGGACCACGATCAGGAGCGGTCGCTCGCCCCACTTTTCGTCCGGAATCCCGATGACGGCGGCCATGGCCACGCCGGGGTGTCCCATGGCCGTGTTCTCCACGTCGATGGAACTGATCCACTCGCCCCCCGACTTGATGAGGTCCTTCGTGCGGTCGGTGATCCGGACGCACGCGTCGGGATCGATGGTGGCGACGTCTCCGGTGGGAAACCACCCGTCGGCGGTGAGGTGCTGCTCGTCGCTCTCGAAGTACCCGTCGACGATCCAGGGGCCGCGTACCTGCAACTCGCCGAACGCGACGCCGTCTCGGGGAAGGGTCGTACCGTCCGGGGCCACGATCTGGAGCTCGACCCCGTAGGGCGGGATTCCCTGCCGCGTCAGCAGCTGCGACCGCTCCTCCGCGGGCAGCGCCCGCTCCTCCGGAAGCAGGGTGTTCACGGATCCCAGCGGACTCGTCTCGGTCATCCCCCAGCCGTGCCTGAACTCGATGCCGAACTCGCCCTCCAGCGCGGCGATGAGCGAGCGGGGCGATGCCGCACCCCCGATGAGCACCATGCGCAGACCGCCGGGCGCCAGGCCACGCGCGCGCCAGTGGGCGACGAGGCCGAGGAAGACCGAGGGGACGCCCGCGCAGAACGTCACCCGCTCCGAGTCAAGCAGTTCGCTGAGGCTCTCCGGGTCCAGCTTGGGCCCCGGCATGACCATCGCGGCCCCGGTGGCGGCCGCCGCGTAGGGCAGGCCCCAGGCGCACACGTGGAACATCGGCACGATGGGCAGGACGGAGACGGACCGACTCATTCCGAAGACGTCGGGCGTGGAGACGCCGAGCGCGTGCAGCACGGTCGACCGATGGCTGTACAGGACGCCCTTCGGGTTGCCGGTCGTTCCCGACGTGTAGCAGAGCGCGGCCGCAGCCGTCTCGTCGAGGATGGGCCACTCGAAGTCGTCGCTCCCGGCGAGGAAGTCCTCGTACGCCACTGCGTTCGTGAGCGAAGTCACGGGCATGTGTGCCGCGTCGGTCATGATCACGACCTTTTCGACGCATCCGAGCTGGTCTGCCACCGCCTCCACGAGCGGAACGAAGGTGAGGTCGACGAAGAGGATGCGGTCTTGCGCGTGCGTCACGATGTAGACGAGCTGCGTCGGATGGAGCCGGGGGTTCAGCGTGTGGCAGACCGCACCCATGCCCGAGACGCCGTAGTAGATCTCGAGGTGGCGGTGCGTGTTCCAGGCAATGGTGCCGACGCGGTCGCCTTCGGCGATTCCGTGGGAGCGGAGCGCCTTCGCCAGGCGCCGGGAGCGCGATCGCACCGCGCCCCAGGTGGTCCGGTGGATCGGCCCCTCGACGGTGCGCGCGACGATTTCCCGGGACGCGTGCACGCGTCCGGCGTGCTCGATGAGGGACGATACGAGGAGGGGCGTCTCCATCATGCGACCGCGCATTCGGGACTCCTGTGACGGGCGGGAGCGAACGGAATTCCGGTGCCGGGCGAAGCTATGCGCCGTCGTGTGCAGGGGCTACACTACCGACCATGGACGAGACGCTGCTCCTCGAAGAGATGACGTGGCCCGAGGTCGGCGAGGCGATCGCCGCGGGTCGCACGACGGTCGTGATCGCCGTGGGCGCCGTCGAGCAGCACGGGCCTCATCTGCCCCTGCTGGTCGACGCCGTTCGCGGCGACCGCCTCGCCGTCGAAGTGGCGCGCCGGCTGGGCGACGCCCTGGTCGCGCCAACGATCCGCGTGGGGTGCTCGGAACACCACATGGGCTTTCCCGGCACGATCTCTCTACGCAGGAACACGCTCGAGGCGGTCTGTCTGGACTACGCCGTGAGCCTCGCGCGCCACGGCTTCACTCGCCTCTGCTTCGTGCCGTCTCACGGCGGCAACTTCGCGCCTCTGGCCGAGATGCTGCCCGACCTTCGCGCCGCCGTGGCACCGGCCTGCCGGGTCGACGCGTACACCGACCTCGTGGGCTTCATGGTTTTCTGGCGCGCCGCGGTGGCGGAACACGCCCCGGACCTCGTGCGGCGCGTGGGCGGGCACGCCGACATCGCGGAGACCGCGGAGATCCTCTGCATCCGGCCCGACCTCGTGCGCTCGTCGCGCGCGGAGGAGGGGCACGTCCAGGAGTTCGACGAGGCGCTCATGGAGCGCATCTTCCGGGAGGGGTTCCGCGCCGTGACGCCGAATGGAGTGCTGGGTGACGCCCGTGGCGCGACCGAGGCCATCGGAGCCTCGTGCATCGCGCGCGCCGCCGAAGGTATCGCTCAGGCGCTGGGGCGCTGAGCGCGCGGACGAGACGGGTCGGGTGACCGGCGTCGGGGGGGGCGGGCCGCGGATCGCGACGTTCGTCTCGCCACACGGATTCGGTCACGCCGCCCGCAGCTCCGCCGTGATGGCGGAGGCGAACCGCAGGGGCGGAGCCACCTTCGAGGTCTTTACGACCGCTCCGCGCTGGTTCTTCGACGAATCGATTCCTGGCCTCTTCCGTCAGCACCGCGAAGTCGTGGACGTCGGCTTCCGGCAGCGTTCCGCGCTGCGGAGCGACCCGGCGGCCACCGCCGAGGCGCTCCGGTCGCTGGTACCGTTCGACGAGCGGAGGGTGGAGGCGCTGGCCGCGGCGGTCCGGGCCGCGGGCTGCAGCGCCGTACTGTGTGACATCGCGCCGCTCGGTGTCGCGGTCGCGGAGGCCGCGGGGGTCCCCTCGCTCCTTCTCGAGAGCTTCTCTTGGGGATGGCTCTACGAGCCGCTCGCGCCGGAGGTGCCGGAGCTCGGGACCGCGGGTGCGTACCTGGATGCCTGCGCGCGTCGGGCAGACGTCCACGTGCAGGCGCGCCCCCTGTGCGTGCGTGATCCGGCGGCCGAGATCGTCGATCCGATCGGACGCCGTCCCCGTCTCGATCGCGCCAACGCGAGGCGCGCCTTCGGCCTCGCCCAGACGGACACCGTGGTCGTGGTCACCATGGGCGGGTACGGGGAGGACCTGGGGTTCCTGGATCGACTCCGCGCCATGGAGACCGTCCGCTTCGTCGTCACCGGGGCGGTCGCGTGCGAGGAGCGCGACAACCTCCTCCTCTTCGACAACGACTCCCCTCTCTACATGCCGGACCTGCTCAGCGCCGCCGACGGCGTCGTTGCCAAGCTCGGCTACGGAACCGTCGCGGAGGTCTGGAGCGAAGGTCTCCCGTTCGCGTACGTGACACGTCCCGACTTTCGCGAGATGCCACCGCTGGAGGCGTTCGCCGCCGCGGAGCTGAGCGGCTTTCGCGTTTCGGCGGACGAGTATGCCCGGGGGGTATGGATCGACAGGATTCCCGAGCTCCTCGCGATGCCGCGACGACCGCATGCGGGGGGCGGCGCGACACGGGTGGCGGATCTGCTGCTCGACCTCGCGGGCTGACGCGACCGAGGCGGCGGCGTCCCGCCCGCTGGCCCGGCCGGTCGCGCCGACGGGCCCGGCGGCTCAGCCCCCCATGAGTGGGTCGCCGACCCCCAGCACGTGGACCGCGATCAGCCCGAGCGCGCCCACCACGAGCAGGTAGTAGAGCGTCGGCAGGATCGTCTTTCGGAGCGTCGAGCCCTCCTGACCGAGGAGGCCCACGGTCGCGGAGGCCGCAACGACGTTGTGCACGGCGATCATGTTACCGGCGGCGGCACCGACGGCCTGCAGGGCGACGATCATCACGGTCGACATCGCCAGCCGCTCGGCCACGCCGTACTGGAAGGCCGAGAACATGAGATTGCTCACCGTGTTCGACCCGGCGATGAACGCGCCGAGCGCGCCCGTCATCGGCGCAAAGAACGGCCACACGGAGCCGACATTCCCTGCCACCCACTCCGCCATGGCCAGGGGCATCGAGAGGAGGCCGAGGGCGTTCACGTCCGAATTGATGTACACGCGCACCATCGGCACCGTGAAAACGAGGACGATGCCCGCTCCGGCCAGGACCCGCGTGGAGGAGCGGAAGGCAGAAGCCAGCGCGGCCGGCTCCATCCGGTGGAGGAAGGCGGTGATCACCACGACCACGAGGAGAATGAAGCCCGGCAGGTAGAGCGGCGTGGTCGTCGCGGTGATCCCCGAGCCGAGGATGTCGCTCCACGTCAGCGCCGGAGCGCGAAGCCAGGCGCCCACGGGGAGCGACGGAAGACGGGTGAGCACGAGCAGACCGCCGAGTATGGCGTACGGTGCCCACGCCGAGAGCGTCGAGACGCCTCGTCCTTCCGGCACGTCGGCCAGCTCGTCCTCCAGCCCGCTCATCCACTCGGGCTTCCACGAAGCCCGCTCCGGGAAGTCCCATCGATCGGCCGGGAGCAGCCAGCCCCGCCGTGCGATGGTCACGACGATGGCGAGACCGACGGGCGCCCCGAGCAGGGAGGGGAACTCCGGCCCGAGGAAGGTGCCGAAGAGGACGTATGGCACGGTGAACGCGACGCCGCCCAGCAGCGTGAAGGGGACGATGGCCAGCCCCTCGGTCCAGGAGCGATTCGCCCCGAAGAAGCGCGTCAGCATGACGATCATCCAGGTCGGCATCAGGACCCCGGCGACCGCGTGCAGGAGCACCACCTTGGCCGTGACCGCCCTCAGGTAATCCGGCATCGTCATGTCCACGGAGGCGAGCGCGGCGGCGAACTCTTCGCCTCCCAGCCCGCCGGATATGCCGACCAGCACCGGTGTCCCGACCGCGCCGAAGGTGACGGCGGTGCTCTGGACCATCATGCCCAGCATGACCGCCGCCGCCGCCGGAAAGCCGAGCGCCACGAGCAGCGGCGCCACGACCGCCGCCGGCGTTCCGAACCCGGCGGCGCCCTCGATGAACGAGCCGAAGAGCCACGCGACGATGACCACCTGCACGCGCCGGTCGTCGCTGATTCCGTGGAAGGATCGCCGGATCGCAGCGACCCCTCCCGAGCGCTCGAGCGTCTGAAGCAGGAGGATGGCGCCGAAGATGATGAAGAGGAGGTCGAAGGTGAGGAACAGCCCCTGGATCGATGCCGCCGCGACCCGGGCGGCCGACATCCGCCAGAATCCGAGAGCGACCACCGCGGCCGCGACGTACGCCGCTGGCATGGCGTGCTTCGCGGGCACGCGGAAGCCGACGAGGAGCAAACCGCCCAGGGCGATCGGGAAGAGGGCCAGGGCGGCCTGAAGGCCAAGATTGCCGGTCATGATGCAGGGGCCTCGTGTTCCGAAGGGCGTGTTAGAAGGGGACCGAGAGCGCCTCGCACAGGAAGCGCATGAGAGGGAGCCCCGCCCGGTACTGCTCGGCCAGGGCCCCGGGCAGATTTTTCGACGTCGCGAAAGCCTGCGTCACGTCACGGACGCCGATGAAGTCCTTTCGGCGCAGGTCGTCGACGAGGGGATGATCGGCGTCGAACCCCTTCGGGGGCCTCTGGAGCGAGTCCCCCTCGAGACGGAACGTCGCCGCGAACTTCCGGCCCCGGGATGCCCGCTTCCAGCCCGTGCCGTCGTCGGCGATCCGCTCGCGGATCGACCGTAGCGCCACGGCATCGGGGTGCCATATGCCGAGCGCGAGGAAGACCTCGCCGGGCGCGAGGTGGAAGTAGAAGCCGGGTGCGTGCGCGTCCTTCCCCAGGTCGTGGCGGAACTGTACGCCGATGGCGGTCTTGTAGGGTGACTTGTCCTTCGAGAAGCGGGTGTCGCGATGGATCCGGAAGAGCGACCTCGGGGTCGCCCGGAAGTGCGGGCTCAGCTTCGCCAGGTGCGGGCCGAAATCCTCGATCAGGCGCAGCGCGGGCTCACGGACGTCCCTCTCGTAGCGGTCGCGGTGCGAGGCGAACCATGCACGGTCGTTGTTCTCCTCGAGATCGCGCAGGAAGGCGAACGTCCGGCGGGAGAAGTACCTGCGGTCGGGCACGGCGGGCGATCCGGCGAAGGGGACGGGTCCGCACAAGGGACGCGGCCGGGGGCCTGCGCGCCAGTGTCACCCCCGGGTCCGGCCCTGCCGGAGCGAGGCGGGGCTAGGGGTAGAGGCGGTGCGAGTTCCAGGCGCCGTCGACGCGCTCGAACACCAGCCGGTCGTGCAGTCGGTCGGCCTTCCCCTGCCAGAATTCGATCGTCTCGGGCTCCACGCGGTACCCGCCCCAGAAGGGCGGGAGCGGGATGTCCCCATCCGGGAAGCGGTCCTTCATCTCCGCCACCCGGGCCTCCAGTTCGGTCCGGTCGGGCAGCGGACGGCTCTGCGTCGACGCCCACGCCCCGATCCGGCTGCCGCGTCCGCGGGAGCTGAAGTACGCGAAGCTCTCCTCCGGGGAGATCCTGACGACCGGACCGGTCACGCGGATCTGACGCTCCAGGACGGACCAGTGGAGCACCAGTGCGACGTGGGGGTTGGCCTCGATCTCCGCCGCCTTGCGGCTCTCGTAGTTCGTGAAGAAAACGAAGCCACGCTCGTCCACCTCCTTGAGGAGGACCATGCGGACCGACGGGCGACCGTCGGCGGTGCTGGTCGCGAGCGCCATGGCGTTCGGCTCGAAGATACCCGACTCCCTGGCCGCCTCGAACCAGGCCTGGAAGAGCTCGAAGGGGTTCGCGTCGTCCGCCGCTTCAGGGATCCCCGCAACGACACCCTGTCCGAGCGTCAGAACCGTCTTGATCGATGACTTGAGCGACATGGCCGTCCGGCGTTTGGCGTGAGTCAGGAGCGCGACGCGAACGTAGCCGTGTGACGCGTCTGCCGGTACCGGCAGACGTTCGCACGCGGCCGCGCCGGGGCGCTTCCCGCGGTTGACGGATACCCCGGCTGTCATGAACGTGAAACAATACAAGCCCGCCCCCCATGGGCGGTCAGGGAGCCAGTGCCTGTGCCGCGTGAAAACCGTGCCGCGATCGTGCGCCGCCTCAAGAGCGTCGAAGGACGCGTTCGGGGGGGCAGCGCATGGTCGAGGACGACGCCGATTGCATCGACGTCGTCGATCAGATCGTGGCCGTCCAGCGGGCTCTGTAGAAGGTGAGCTCCATGGTGCTCGATACGCACCTCCACGGCTCCGTCGTCGACGCCATGCGTGACCCCGACGGCCCCGAGAGCGCGAAGGTGCTCGACGAGCTCCTGCAGGTCTTCGAAGCGAGCGGCAAGGTCTGAACCTTGCATTACCCGTCGAGGAGGCGGAGCGACATGGACGAAAAGACGGTATCCGTGCCCGCGATCAGCTGCGGTCATTGCGTGACGACGATCCAACGCGAGGTGGGCGAGGTCGGTGGTGTCTCGTCGGTGTCGGCCGATCAGGCGACGCGGACCGTGGAGGTGTCGTGGGATCCGGAGGTGACCGACTGGGTCGTGATCGAGGACGTCATGAAGGAGATCGGCTACCCTCCGGTCGGGTAAGTATTGGAGCGGGGCATGAATCCCAAGACTGAGGTTACGTTGCGCGCGCGGGCGGGCGCGACGCCGTCGGCCGAACCCGCGTCCGGAGAGGGCGCGCGCGAGATGGTCCTGCCCGTGACGGGGATGACCTGCGCCAACTGCGCCTCCACCGTGGAGCGGACACTTCGGAAGACGCCGGGTGTCGATGACGCTTCGGTGAACTTCGCTTCGGAGCGCGCCACCGTTCGCTTCGACCCGAGGGTCGTATCCGTCGAGGGCCTGGCGGCGGCCGTCGAACGGGCGGGGTACGGTCTGGTGCCGGTCGACGGGTCCGCCGGGACCGCCGAGGCCGAGGAGGCCGAGGCGATCGCGCGCGCGGGGGAGATCTCCTGCCAGCAGCGGCAATTCCGCATCGGTGTCGCCTTCGCCGGCCCGCTCTTCGTCCTGAGCATGGCGCGCGACTTCGGTGTGCTGGGGATGTGGGCGCACGCTCCGTGGGTGAACTGGCTGATGTTCGCTCTCGCGACGCCCGTGCAGTTCTACGTGGGGTGGGACTACTACGTAGGTTCGTGGAAGGCGCTCCGGAACCGGGCGGCGAACATGGACCTCCTCATCGCTCTGGGCTCCTCCGTAGCGTACGTGTACTCGATCGTGATCGCCGCGCTGCTCACGGGAGGGAGCACGGCCGCGGGCGAGCACGTGTACTTCGAGACGGCGGCGCTCATCATCACGCTCATCAAGCTCGGCAAGCTTCTCGAGGTGCGCGCGAAGGGCGAGACCGGTTCCGCGATTCGCGAGCTCATGGACCTGAGTCCCGCGACGGCGCGAAGGGTCGAGGGTGAAGCGGAGGTGGACGTCCCCCTCGACGAGGTGGCGGTCGGCGACGTCCTGGTGGTTCGGCCCGGGGACCGGGTCCCGGTCGACGGCGTCGTGATCGACGGCTGGTCGGCGGTCGACGAGAGCATGCTCACGGGTGAAAGCCTGCCCGTGGAGAAGGGGCAGGGGGATCCCGTCGTCGGGGGGACCGTGAACCGGACAGGGTCCTTCCGCATGAGGGCCACGCACGTCGGCTCAGACACCGCGCTGGCCAATGTCGTCCGGATGGTTCAGAGGGCGCAGGGGAGCAAGGCCCCGATCCAGCGGCTCGCAGACCGTGTGGCGGCGGTGTTCGTGCCGATCGTCATCGCGGTCGCCACGCTGACGTTTCTGGTCTGGTGGCTCGTCGCCGGCGCCTCTCTGACCGACTCGGTCATCCGACTGGTAGCCGTGCTGGTGATCGCGTGTCCGTGCGCCCTCGGCCTCGCGACGCCCACGGCCGTGATGGCGGGGACCGGCCGGGCCGCCCGTCGCGGGGTCCTCTTCCGCAACTCCGAAGCGCTCGAGCTGTCACGCGCGCTGGGCGTGGTGGTGCTCGACAAGACCGGAACCATCACCCGTGGCGAGCCGGCCGTCTTCGATGTCGTCTCGGACGGTGACGACGCGGCGCTCCTGCGGCTGGCAGCGTCCGCCGAGCGGCGCAGCGAACACCCTCTGGCCATGGCGATCATCGAGGAGGCGCGCGCGCGCGGGCTGGCGCTCTCCGAGCCGGCCGGATTCGAGGCGGTGCCGGGCCGCGGCGTACGCGCGAACGTGAATGGCCACACGATCCTGGTCGGCACGCGAGCCTTGGTGGCGGCCGAGTTGGACGGCGGTTCAGACGATTCCCTGGCCGCGTGGATCGACCGCGCGGAGGCGATCGAGCGAGAGGCACGCACGCCGGTATGGGTCGCCCGGGACGGTCTCGTGCTCGGCCTGATCGGTGTGGCCGACGCCGTGAAGGAGGGGTCCGCCGAAGCGGTCCAGGAGCTTCGGGCCGCCGGGCTCCGGGTCATCATGCTCACGGGCGACAACGAGCGGGTGGCGCGCAGCATCGCCGCGCAGGTGGGCATCGACGAGGTGCGTGCGGAGGTGCTGCCTGGGGACAAGGCCGCGGTCGTGGAGGCGCTCCAGCTGGAGTCCGGACGCCCCGTGGCGATGGTAGGTGACGGGATCAACGACGCGCCGGCTCTGGCGCGGGCGGACGTCGGCATCGCCATCGGAACCGGGACGGACGTCGCCATGGAAACCGCGGACGTCGTGCTCATGCGCGGCGACCTGCGTTCGGTCCCCGAGGCGCTGGCGCTGAGTCGACGCACGATGAAGACGATCGAGCAGAATCTTTTCTGGGCGTTCTTCTACAACGCTGCGCTGATCCCCGTCGCAGCGGGGGCTCTCTATTCGCTGACCTTCCTGCCGACGATGCTTCGCGCCCTGCACCCGATCCTGGCGGCGCTCGCGATGGCGTTCAGTTCGGTCAGCGTGGTGGCGAACAGTCTGCGCCTGCGCCACATCGACCTCTGAGGCGCCTCAGCCCGCGGCGACCTGGGCGAGCGTATTTCCCAGCCTCGCGGTCAGGACGCGGTAGACGCCGCGCGCCACGACCGGATTCTGCTCGATGGCACGGTCGAATGAATCGCGATCGAGCGCGAGGAGCGTAGTCGCGACCTCTGCAGTCGCAGTCGCGAAGCGCGCATCGCGATCCAGAGCAGGTTCTCCGTTCCGACCCGATGGTCGTGTTCGCAGGAGGAACGTGCCCCTCACACCGAACATGCGCCCTTCGCCCTGACGCAGGTGGAGCGCCCTCTGAATCCTCGGGAGGGAGATCAACGCCGGTCTGCTCCCCGAAGGCGCCGCCGGGCGACCGGACCGGCGTCCGCGTGACGGCGGAACGCGGCGCGGCGCGCCGCGCTTTCGTGGAGGTCGTCCGGGCTGATCAAGAAGGAGCGGTTCGCCGTTGGAGTCGTCGGGTGACGTGAGGAAGGTCGGGCGCCCGGGGGGGCGGGTGAGGGAATCCCGCTGCGTTGCCGGAGGCGGCGCGCGTGCTACCTTCGCGCGAGGGCACCGCGTGATCCATACAGACGAGCGAGGCGAGTTTCCGCGTGAGAGGCACAATTCGACAGATGGGCGTGGCGGTCGTTCTCGTTCTGGCCTCCGCATGCGGAGGGGCCGGAGACGATGCCGCGGACCTGGTCCTGCGTAACGGTAAGATCGTGACCCTCGACGCGAGCCGGCCCGAGGCGCAGGCACTGGCCGCGCGCGACGGGCGGATCGTCTCGGTGGGGTCGGACGCCGACGTCGAGTCCCTCATCGGCCCGGAGACGCGGGTCATCGATCTGGATGGTCAGCTGGCGATTCCGGGCTTCATCGAGGGGCACGCGCACTACACGGGTGTCGGCCTGTCGAAGCTCCAGCTGAACCTGATGGACGTCGCCAACTGGGACGAAGTCGTCGGTATGGTCGAGACGGCCGTCGCCGAGGCCCAGCCCGGCGAGCTCATCACGGGCCGTGGCTGGCATCAGGAGAAGTGGGACCGCACGCCGGAACCCAATGTGGACGGCCTGCCGCACCACTCCGCGTTGAGCGCGGTGTCCCCGGACAACCCCGTCATCCTGACGCACGCGAGCGGACACGCCACCTTCGCCAACGCGAAGGCGATGGAGCTGGCCGGTATCACGGCCGCCACGCCGGACCCCGACGGCGGCGAGATCGTCCGGGACGCATCGGGCAGTCCGGTCGGCGCGTTCCGCGAAACGGCGTCCGGCCTGCTCGGGCCCGCGTTGGCCACCGCCAACGAGCCGGACCCCCGTCGGGTCACGCTACTGGCTCAGGAGGAAGCCTTCTCGAAGGGGATCACCTCCTTCCACGACGCGGGCGCCCGCTGGTCCGACGTCGATCTCTGGAAAGGGATGGTCGACGACGGCGACCTGAAGATTCGCCTCTATGTCATGATCCGCGCCAACCCGGCGTCGCTCGCGGAGAACCTCGCGGCGTACCGCACCATCGGGTACGGCGACCGGCTCACGGTGCGTTCCATCAAGGTGTCCATCGACGGGGCGCTGGGCTCGCACGGGGCGTGGCTTCTGGAGCCCTACGACGACCTGCCCAAGTCGTCGGGTCTCAACACGACACCCATCGAGGACGTGGTCGAGACTGCGCGCCTGGCGATGCAGCACGGGTATCAGTTCAACGTCCACGCCATCGGCGATCGGGGCAATCGCGAGACGCTCGACATCTTCGAGCGCGCCTATGCCGCCGCCGGCCCCGGTGACTACCGCTGGCGCATCGAGCACGCACAGCACCTCCACCCCGACGATATCCCGCGCTTCGGTCAGCTCGGGGTGATCGCCTCGATGCAGGGTGTGCATGCGACCTCCGATGGACCGTGGATCGGGGCGAAGATTGGCCCGCAGCGCTCCGAGGAGGGCGCGTATGTCTGGCAGAGCCTCATGGGTTCTGGCGCCGTGGTGATGAACGGCACCGACGCCCCCGTCGAGGACGTCGATCCGATCGCCAGCTGGTATGCCAGCGTGTCTCGCATGATGGCCAACGGGGAGCGCCTCTACCCCGAGCAGAGCATGAGCCGCGAGGAGGCGCTGCGCTCCTACACCATCAACGCCGCCTACGGCGCGTTCGAAGAGGACATCAAGGGTACCCTCGCGGTCGGCAAGCTCGCCGACGTCACGGTGCTCACGCAGGACGTCATGACGATCGACGAGGCAAGCATCCCGGCGACCGCCGTCGCCTACACGATCGTTGGAGGCGAGGTCGTCTACGCTGGGGCGGGACGGTGACGGACCCCACCCAGCCGAGCCTCAGCCGTCCCGACGACGACGTTCCTTTCGCCAGCGAAGGTGCGCTCCCGGACATCCTCGCCATCATCGAAAGCGCCAAGGCGCGAGGGGGTATGGAGAGCCTCGTACGGTTCATCCGCAAGGCGCTCCCGGAGGCGGAGGACGCCGAGGTTCGAGAGGCGGCCGAAGTCGCACTCGAAGTGATCGAATCGGTGCCGGTCTTTCTCGCGAGAGCGAGGCAGGCGTCGCATGAGCGTGGGCTTTCCGCAGTCGTGCTCCCGCTCTTGGAGCGTGCGGAACAGTACTACCTCCAGCCGGTGGACCTGCTTCCCGAGATGACGCTGGGGCTGCCGGGACTCCTGGACGACTCGTACCTCATCATCCGAATCATCGAGAACCTGGAGAAGGGACCGCAGCCGTTCCTCGACTGGGACCTGGAGTATCCGGCCCGCTTTCTCCAGCGCCTCATGGGCCCCGCCATTGCACAGCGGCTCGACCGCATCGCCGAGCGGGCCATGGACGAGGTGTCGTCGCAGCTGACTGAGCTCTGGCAGAGGCTTGCCCACCCCGCGTGACCGGGTGCGGCCCTTGGGGTCGCGAGCCATCGGTTGCATCTTTGCCCATGCGCTCACGCCGCCTCCGCCGTCGCAGCGGACTCGTCCTTTCGGGTCTGTTCCTCTTCCAGGGCCTCGGAATGCCCCTGGGCATGTGTGCGCAGGGCCACGAGGATCACGCGTCGGCCGAGACGGCGCACGACGGCGGCGCATCGGCCCCCGCGCACGACCCGGGGGCGGGCGTCACGGGCGTGCACGACGGGCACATGACGGCTGGCTCGAGTGCGGCTCGGGGTGAGGCGGCGGAGGTCTTCGGCCACGACGCCTCGAATGCGCACGTCCCGACTCCGGCCGAGTGCGTGGCGATGTCCGGGTGCGGGGCGCCCGCGCTCTGTGAGGCGGCCGGAGCCGACCTCCCTGTGACCCACTTCCACGCCCGCCGCACGGATCGCGTCGATTCGGGCGGGCCGCTCGCCGTCGACCTCGGCATCACGACACCACCTCCGAAGATCTGATCACCCTCCGCCGCGTGCATCGCGGCGGGTCCGGCCGCCCACATGGGCGGACAGTCTCGGACGTCCCGGTCACAGATCAAGACAGGAGGTCTCGGTGTTCACACACCGTATCTGCTTCGCCCTTATGGCGGGAGCCTGCATCATGCTGGCGGAGCCGCGCAGGGTCGAGGCTCAGACATCGAGCGACACGCTTCGTCTCGGCGACGCGATCGCGCTGGCACTGCGGGAGAGCCCGGAGGTGAGGGCGTCCCGTCTCCTCGCCGAGGTCCAGCGGGAAGGCGTGGCGCCGGCCGGTGCTCTTCCGGAGCCCATGCTCGACCTTGGGCTCATGAACCGCCCGTTCGACTTCTCGACGGGCAATGCGATGGCGATGAACCAGATCCAGCTGTCGCAGACGCTGCCGTGGTCGGGGAAGAGAGCCGCGTCCGCGGCGCGCGAGGAGAAGCTGCTGGCGGCGGCCGAGCTCGACGCGACCGAAGTCAGCGCCGCCGTCGTGGAACGCCTGCGCACGCTCTACTTCCGCATGGCCTGGATTGACCGGGCCATCGACGTCATGGCGGAGACGAAAGCGCTGCTGGCGGATCTCCAGGCCACCGCGGCCACGCTCTACTCGGTGGGCGCGGGTGCGCAGCAGGACATCCTGCAGGCGCAGGTTGCCCAGGCTCGGATGGCGGTCGACATCCGGGTCATGGAGGAGGAGCGCACCGCCGCGCAGGCCCGCTTCAATGCTCTCGTCGGCCGCCGACCGAACGCTCCCGTGCCGGCCCTCGATCTGCCCGGGCCCGACCCCGAGGTACCCAGCCTGGAGGTACTCATGGGCCTGGCGGAGGCGCGTCCCGCTCTTCGCGCTGCTCGGGCTCGCATCGATGCGGCAGGAGATGCACGTGACCTCGCGGGGAAGGCGCACCTGCCCGATGTGAGCCTCACCCTCGGATACAGTCAGCGGCCCCACTTCGAGGATCTGCTGTCGGTCATGGTCGGGGTCCCGCTCCCCCTGTGGAGAGCATCGGTCCAGGACCCGCTTCGTCGTCAGGCCGAGGCGGTGGAGGCCGCGGCCCAGGCCCGTGAGCTGGAACTTTACAACGAAACGTACGCGCAGCTTGCCGAGCACAGGTCTGCCGCGCTCCGAGCCGCGGACGTCTCCGAGCTGCTCCGTACCGACGTCCTGCCCCAGGCACGGGCGGCGGTCGAGTCGGGCCTGTCCGCTTATCGCGTGGGCGCGTTGGACTTCATGGCGGTTCTGGAGAGCCGCATGACCGTGAACCAGTACGAAATCGAACGACTGCGTCTCGCCGCCGAGTACCAGAGTGCTCGTGCCGGCATCGACGCGTTGACGGGGGTGATCCCCGGAGGTGACCGATGATACGCTGTTCCCGTATGGCTGGCCTCGCCGTGCTCCTGGCTGCGCTCGTCTCGACCGCGTGCGGCTCAGGCGAAGAACCGTCGATGGGCGCGGGCGCAGGGCCCGGGGACATGGGCGAGATGGATCACTCCCAGCACATGATGGGTGCTCCGACCGATCGTCAGATGGTGCACCTCACGCCGGCTCAGGAACGCGCCCTCGGCGTTCGGTACGTGACCGTGGGTACCCAGCCGCTGGAGCGGACCATCCGAACCGTGGGACGTATCGTCGCCAGCGAGTCGAGAATCGCCGAGGTTACGCCGAAGGTCGACGGCTTCGTCGAGACGCTCGCCATCTCGACGACCGGCGCCACCGTGCGACGAGGCGAGCCTCTGATGACCCTCTACAGCCCTGCGCTCGTGGCCGCGCAGGAAGAACTGATCATCGCGCTGCGCCTCGTCGAGCGGGTCGGTTCGGATTCGAGCACGGCGGGAGCGGACGCGCGGGCGATGCTGGACGCGGCCCGACGGAGGCTCGGGTACTGGGACATCAGCGAGGAGCAGATCTCCCGGCTCGAGTCCACGGGCGAGGTCCAGAAGACCCTCACGCTGGTGTCCCCGGTCGACGGCGTGGTCCTCGACAAGCGCGTGAACGAGGGACAACGGGTGATGCCCGGGGACATGCTCTACCGCATCGCGGATCTGCGGGAGGTCTGGGTAGAGGGTGAGGTGTTCGAGCGAGACGTCTCACTCATTCGCGTCGGGGCGGAGGCGCATGTCGAGGTCTCCGCCTTCCCGGGCGAGCACCTCATGGGCCGCGTCGGCTTCGTCTACCCGGTCATGGACGTCCAGAGTCGCACGAACCGCGTGCGAATCGCGCTCCCGAATCCGGGTGCACGACTCAAGCCGGGCATGTTCGCCACCATTTTCTTCGACGTCGTGCTGGCCGCCGACCAGCTCGCGGTGCCACTCGAGGCCGTGATCGTGACGGGTGAGCGCAATCTCGTCTTCGTGCACGACGCGGAGGGGATGCTGACCCCCCGGGAGGTCGTCCTCGGTGTGCAGGCCGGGGAGTACGTTCAGATTCTTTCGGGTCTCGCTGCCGGCGAGGAGATCGTGGCCGCGGCGAACTTCCTCGTCGACGCCGAGTCCCGCCTCGGCACCACGGGCGGGATGATGCCCGGGATGCAGCACGGAGCGGTGGAGCCGGCGACGGTCCCCGATCCGTCCACGGGGGGGCACGTCCATGATTGACGCGGTGATCCTGTGGTCGCTGCGGAACCGCGGGCTCGTCCTCCTCTCGTCCGCCGCCCTGGTGCTGGCCGGCGCATGGGCCATGAGCACCACGCCGATCGACGCGATTCCAGACCTCTCGGATGTCCAGGTGATCGTCCAGGCGGACTTCCGCGAGCAGGCGCCCCAGATCGTCGAAGACCAGGTCACGTACCCCATCACCTCCGAGATGCTCAAGGTGCCGGGAGCGCGCGTGGTCCGTGGATATTCGTTCTTCGGCCTCTCCCTCACGTACGTCATCTTCGAGGACGGGACCGACATCTACTGGGCGCGCTCACGCGTTCTGGAGTATCTCAACGGAATCCGGGCGCAGCTTCCCGCCGAAGTGGATCCCCGGCTGGGGCCCGACGCGACCGGAGTCGGGTGGGTGTTTCAGTACGTGCTGGAGTCCGACACGCATGACCTGCAGGAGCTTCGCTCACTCCAGGACTGGTACGTCCGCTACCAGCTCACCTCCGTGCCCGGAGTATCGGAGGTCGCGAGTCTGGGCGGCTTCGAAAAACAGTACCAGGTCGAGGTCGATCCGGAGCGCCTCCGGGCGTTCGACATTCCGGTTACACTGGTGACGCAGGCGCTCGGCTCGCACAACATCGACGTCGGCGCGCGCGTGCTCGAGATGGGAGGGCGCGAATACATGATCCGCGGCCTCGGCTACCTCGGAGGCATCGACGACATCCGCAACGTCGCGGTGGGCGCGACCGCCAGCGGGACTCCGGTGCGCGTCGCGGACGTGGCGACGGTACAGGTTGGCCCTGCGCCGCGGCGCGGCGCGTCGGACCTGAACGGCCGTGGTGAGGCGGTCGGAGGCATCGTCGTCATGCGCTATGGCGCCGATGCGTGGGGAACCATCGAGGCGATCAAGGAGCGACTCAACGAAATCGAGGTTGGCCTCCCGGCCGGAGTCACGATCCGCACGACCTACGACCGAAGTGACCTCATTGCCCGAGCCATCGATACGCTGCGCGAAAAGCTCGTCGAGGAATCTCTGATCGTGGCGCTCGTCGTGGCGGTCTTCCTCGTGCACCTGCGCTCGGCGCTGGTGGCTGTCATCACCCTGCCACTGGGCATCCTCATTTCGTTCCTAGTCATGCGCTGGATCGGCGTGAGTGCGAACATCATGAGTCTGGGTGGAATCGCGATCGCCATCGGCGCGATGGTCGACGGCGCGATCGTGATGATCGAGAACATGCACAAGCACCTGGAGCGCTCCGACCAGGGCCGGGATCGCTGGGAGGTCGTCGCCGAGAGCTGCCGGCAGGTGGGTCCCCCCATCTTCTTCTCGCTACTGATCATCACGGTCAGCTTCCTGCCCGTCTTCGTGCTCGAGCAGCAGGAGGGGCGCCTTTTCAAGCCACTGGCGTTCACGAAGACTTTTGCGATGGGCGGCGCCGCGCTCCTCTCCGTGACACTCGTGCCGGTGCTCATGGGCTATTTCGTGCGCGGGCGCATCCGTCCGGAGAGCGAAAATCCGTTCAATGTCGCCCTCCGTTGGCTGTACCGGCCGATCATCTCGATGGCCGTGCGCCGGCCCTGGGCGGTCGTCGTAGCCTCGGTGGTCATCGTCGCGGCGACGGTGGTTCCGTGGAGGCAGCTGGGCAGCGAGTTCATGCCTCCGCTACAGGAGGGGTCGATCCTCTACATGCCCACGACGGTGCCGGGGATCTCGATCGCACAGGCGCGCGAGATCCTGCGATACCAGGACAGCGTCCTCGTGTCGTTTCCGGAGGTGGAGACCGTGCTGGGCAAGGCAGGACGAGCCCGCACGGCGACCGACCCGGCACCGCTGGACATGTTCGAGACCACGGTCACGCTCAAGCCCCGCGAGCAGTGGCGCGAAGGGATGACGTGGGATCGACTGATCGCCGAAATGGACGTCGCGGTCGCGCTGCCCGGCGTCACGAACGCCTGGACGATGCCCATCAAGGGTCGCATCGACATGCTGGCCACCGGCGTGCGCACGCCGGTGGGGGTGAAGGTCTTCGGTCCGAGCCTCGACACGCTCCAGGCGCTCGGCGAGCAGGTCGAGCGGGCCCTGCAGGAGTTGCCCGGAACGCGCAGCGCCTTCGCCGAGCGCGGCGTGTCGGGGTACTACATCGACATCGAGGTCGATCGCCAGGAGACTGCCCGGTACGGCATGAACGCGGGCGACGTGCACGAGGCAGTCATGTCCACCGTCGGTGGCACGAACGCGGCGGTTACCGTCGAGGGCAGGGAGCGGTACGCGGTGAACGTGCGCTACCCGCGCGAGCTTCGAGACGACGTGCAGAAGATCCGGGAGGTGCTGGTGCCGGCCCCCGGCGGCGCACAGATCCCGCTCGGACAGCTGGCGACCGTCACCGTTGTCCAGGGACCGATGTCGGTGAAGACCGAAAACGCCTTCCCCGTGACGACCGTGTTCGTGGACATCGACACCCCGGACGTGGGCGGATACGTGCGCGCGGCGCAGGAGCACGTCGCGGCTTCGGTGATGCTGCCGACCGGATACTCGATCGTCTGGAGCGGTCAGTTCGAGTTCATGGAGCGTGTCCGGGAACGACTCGGCACCATCGTTCCGCTCACCCTGCTCATCGTGTTCACGCTCCTGTACGTGAACTTCGGCAACGTCACCGAGGCGGCACTGGTCATGCTCGCCCTCCCGTTCAGCCTTGTGGGTGGCGTCTGGTTTCTCTGGCTGCTTGGCTACAACACCAGCGTCGCCGTATGGGTGGGCTTCATCGCGCTGGCGGGGGTCGCCGCCGAAACGGGCGTGGTCATGCTCATCTACCTGGACGAGGCCTGGAAGCGGTATGGTGCGGAAGGTCGCCTGCGGGAGGGGGCTGACGTGGCCGCGGCCGTCGTTGAAGGCGCCCTGGAGCGCCTGCGTCCGAAGGCCATGACCGTCATCACCGTGATCGCGGGTCTCCTGCCCATCCTCTGGAGCGACGGGACCGGAGCCGACGTCATGAAGCGCATCGCTGCGCCCATGGTCGGCGGCATGGTCAGTTCGACCTTCCTCACGCTCGTGGTAATTCCCGCGCTGTACCTCATCTGGCGTCGGCGCGGGCTGAGCCGTACCCAGCAGACGTCGTGAACGGTGCCCTTACACGATGATGGAGACAGACTCATGATCCGAATGAACCGAAGGGACTCTCTGAACGTCGCACCGCTGCTCCTGGCCCTCTCCCTGCTGGCGGGCGCAGCGGCGCCGCTGCACGCACAGTCCGTGGACAGCGAGGTCGTCGCGACCGTCGACGCATTCCATCGGGCGCTGGCCTCCGGTGACTCCACGGCAGCGCTCTCGCTGCTCGCCGAGGACGTCACGATCCTCGAGAGCGGGGGGATCGAGGACAAGTCGCACTACCGCAGCGGGCACCTCGCGGGCGACATGCGGTTCGCCGCCGCCGTGCCACGCGAGCGTGGCCAGATCCAGGTCCGGGTGGTGGGCGACGTCGCCTGGGCCTGGTCGACCAACGTAGCGCGGGGCACGATGGGTGACCGCGAAGTCAACTCGCAGGGTGCCGAACTCGTCGTCCTGGGCAGGGCGGACGGTGGGTGGCTGATTCGCGCGATCCACTGGTCGTCACGGCAGCTTCGTCAGCCCTGAACTTCGCCACCGGGTCCGGGAACGAGCGTCAGCCGTCCCGGGCCCGGAACAGGAAGACGAACGCCGCCCCGCTCAGCAGGGCGACGACGCCCGCCAGCGCGGCGTCGAACCCCAGCGCGTCGACCATCAGGCCGGCCGACAGCGCTCCGGCCGCGTATCCCAGGTCCCGCCACAGTCGGTAGACGCCCAGGGCGGTCGCCCTCCAGGCGGGCTCGCTCCGGTCCGACACGAAGGCGAGGAGGGTCGGGTAGACCATCCCGGTGCCGAGCCCCGTGACGCACGCGGCGACGAGTGCGGTGCCCCATGTGTCGCCCGCCAGGAAACCCACGACGCCCGCGGCCTGGAACGCCAGGCCGCCGATGATGAGTCCTCTGCGGCCGTAACGATCCGAGGCCGGGCCGAAGAACAGCTGGCTCACCGCCCAAACGAGCGGGTAGAGCGCGACGACGGAGCCGATGCGGGCCAGGGGAATCCCCCGTGAGGCGAGCAGCACCGGTAGAAGCCCCCAGAGGGCTCCGTCCTTGAGGTTGGTCGCCAGTCCGGCCAGGCTCGCCGACGCGAGCGCCGGGTCGCTCCACGAGCCGCGGGCCAGCACGGGGAGGAAGGTCGACTCCACCGCGCCCGCCTCGTGCTTCGGTGCGGGGCCGCCGCGATCCGGCCGGGTCTCGCCGACGAACAGGGAGAGCAGGAATCCCAGCGCGGCCACGCCGATGCCGATCTCGAACGGCTGCGGTCGCAGACCCCACGTTGCCGCGACGAAGCCGGTCACTGCTGCGGCGAGCGCCATGCCGGCGTACCCCGCGAACTCGTTCCACCCGATGACCAGCCCGTACGTGCGCGGGGTCGCCAGATCGACCTTCATGACGACCGTCATGGACCACGTCAGCGACTGGTTCACGCCCAGCAGCACGTTCGCCCACAGAACCCACGACCACTCCGGCGCATGGATGAGCAGGAACGGGACCGGCAGGCCGATGACCCAGCCGGCGATGAGGAGGGGGCGGCGGCCCCACCGCTCCGAGAGGGCGCCGGCGAATAGGTTGGTGACGGCCTTGGTGACGCCGAAGGTGGCGATGAAGGCCAGCGCGGCCGACGCCGACACGACGCCGAACTCCGCTTCGGCGAGGAGCGGTAGCACCGTGCGCTCGATGCCCACCATCGCACCGACGAAGGCGTTGACTACCGCCAGGTGGAGGATGCGTCCGGAATGCTCGAGCCCCCCGCCGAAGGATCGGCGGGGGGCTCGGTCCACCGAGCCGGTCACGGCGTGGTCCGGCTGGTCGGTACGGCGTAGCGTGTCAGACCCAGCCCTTCTTTCGGAAGTCCTTGATCGTCGACGCCCACCGGTCCATCTCGTCGGGCAGGCCGAACGAGAGCCGGTTGTGATCAAGCATCGGCGGGAAGTCCCGTCCGACCAGGAGGCCGGCATCGGCCATGCGGTTGCGGTAGGTGCGCAGATCCCCGTTGATCCGGTGCATGAGGAAGTTGGCGTTCGTCGGAACGTGGTCGAGCCCCAGCTCGTCGAGCGTCTGGATGACGATCGACTTCGCTTCCTCGTTCACCTTGATCGACCGCTCCACGATTCCTTCGTCGCGCAGCGAAGCCACGGCGGCGGCACCCGCGAGTACGTTCGGGCTGTTCTGGATCACGTGCTCGTTGAGCCGCACGGCCGTCGTGGGGTGCGTGACCGCGTACCCGAGGCGGAGTCCCGCCATCGCGAAGATCTTGGAAAAGGTGCGGATCACGACGACGTTCGGCTTCTGCTCGATCCACTTGAGCGCGTGCCAGTAACGGTCGTCGGTGACGTACTCCAGGTACGCCTCGTCCATCAGGAAGACGGTCGTCTCCGGCGCCTCGGCGATCCAGGCGTCGATGTCGGCGGAGTTGGTGATGGTGCCCGTCGGATTGTTCGGGTTGCAGAAGTAGACGACCGAGGGCCGCTTCTTCGACAGCTCACGCATGCGGCCGACGTCGTGCTGCAGGTCCGCGGTGAGCGGGACCGTGTGCACCTCGAAGGGCATCGTGTCCTGGTAGTCCATGACGTCCTCGAACGTCGGCTCCGCCATGATGAGCGGCGTGTTCGGACCCTGGAACGCCTGCGTGCACACCTGGAGGATCTCCGTGGAGCCGAAGCCCAGCGTCAGATTCTCCGTCTTGACGCCGAGGAAGCGCGCGAGCTCGTCGAGGACCTCCTGACGCCGGCCGCCGTAGCGGTTCGAGTCCACGATCGCGTCGATGATCGCCTGCCGCGCGGCGGGAGATACCCCGAGCGGGTTCTCGTTGGAGCTCAGCCGGATATCGCCATTCGCCAGCGTCTTGCCACGGGCGAAGCCCGGCGCGCGGTCGAGAAACGTGCCGATGGCCCCCGAAGCTCCGGTGAAGCCGGCCAAGCCGGCGGCCATTCCCGACGTGACGAAACCTCGACGATCCATGTTGCCTCCAGCGTGAGTGACGGGCATCCGATCAATGTGGGGGGGCGCGCACGGGTCGGAAAGGGCGCACGGCCGGCGACGCGACGCGCGTGGCGCTACACGTTGAAGCGGATGTGCATGATGTCGCCGTCCTGGACCACGTACGTCTTCCCCTCCACCTGGAACTTGCCCGCTTCCTTGACCGCGTGCTCGGAGCCGTGCTCCACGAACACGTCGTACGGGATCACCTCGGCACGGATGAAGCCCCGCTCGAGGTCGGAGTGGATCTTGCCGGCCGCCCGCTGGGCGAGGGTGCCCCGGCGGATCGTCCAGGCGCGGACCTCGTCGGGCCCGACGGTGAAGAACGAGATCAGGTCGAGTAGCCCGTACGCCGTGCGGATGAAACGTGCGAGCGCGGACTCCTCGAGGCCGAGGTCCGAGAGGAACGCCGCCTGGTCGTCGGGTTCCATGGCCGAAATGTCGGCTTCCAGGCTGGCGCACAGCGTCAGTCCTGCGGCCCCCATCTCCCCGATGCGGCGGTGGAGCTCTTCGGGCATGGGCTGAGCCGCTCGCTCCTCCGCTCGATTCACGGCCACCAGGAGGGGGCGGTCGGAAAGGATTCCGAAACCCTTGAAGAGCGCGCGGTCCATTTCGCCTTCGGGCACCAGTCGAAGCGGCATCTCCGACTCCAGCGCCCTGAGCGCCCGCTCGAACGTCGCGATCTCCCGCGGGTCGGCCCGCTCCTTTCGCGCGCGCTCGAGGCGCTTCTCGACGATCTCGAGGTCGGCGAAGACGCACTCGGCGTGGAACGCCTCCAGGTCGGTCAGCGGGTCCGGATCACCCTCGATGGCGGGGTTGTCGAAGTCCCGGAGGACGAGGCACAGGGCCTCCTGGTCACGGATCTGCTGGAGTCCCCGGGGGGAAAGGCCCTTCTTGTCTGACCCGTGTTCGCCCGGGACGTCACAGAACGACATCTCGGCGTACGTGGTCTTTTTCGGCGAGAAGATCTTCGCCAGCCGATCGATTCGGTCGTCGGGGACGCGTACCGTTCCGAGCCGGACCTCGCCGCCGTAGCCCACGGGGACGTCGAGCCCGGTCATGGTGTTGAATACCGTCGTCTTGCCGGAGCCGGCGAAGCCGACGAGTCCGATCTTCATGATTCGCTGCGGGATCAGGGAGGCGCCGCCGTCTTCGACCGCGCGTGGAAAGCCGCGGCAATTCTAACGAAAAGGCCCCGGCGGACGCAGTGTCCGCCGGGGCCTTTCCACGAGCACCCGCCCGTCAGGCCGTTTCGGGCCGGGAGCGTATCGGCACGGCCGCCGGGAGCCCCTCCCACTCACGGTCGATGCGGTCGACGTACACGCTCGCCGAAATGTCGCCGCACACGTTGAGCGTCGTGCGGGCCATGTCGAGAATCCGGTCGACGCCGAGCACGATCGCGATCCCTTCGGGCGGCACGCCCACGGTGGCCATGACGAGCATCATGAGCGGAAGCGACCCGCCCGGCACCCCGGCGGCGCCGATGGCCGTCAGGACTGCGAGGATCACGACGACGACCTGCTGCCCGAAGCCCAGCTCGACCCCGAAGACCTGGGCCAGGAACAGCACCGTCACGCCCTCGAAGAGCGACGTCCCGTTCATGTTCATCGTCGCACCCAGCGGCAGGACGAACCCGGCGATCTTCGGCTGAACGTCGAGTTCGGACTCGGCCGTTGCGATGGACGTGGGAAGCGTCGCCATGCTGGAACTCGTCGAGAACGCCGTGATGATCGGCGGATTCACCGACTTCCAGAATGTCATCGGGTTCAGGCGGCCGAAGATCTTCACCAGTGCGGAGATGCCGACCGAGGCGTGCAGGAACAGGCCCACGAGCACCACGACCACGTACATGCTCAGCTGCTGCAGAATGCCCCACCCGAACTGCGACGTGATCACGAAGATGAGGCCGAACACGCCATAGGGCGCCAGGCTCATCGCCATGTTGATGATGGCGATGACCGCCTCGCCGATACCGTCGAGCACGTTGATGACCGGCTGCGCCTTCTCCCGGGGGATCATGGTGAGTGCCGCGCCGAAGATCAGCGAGAAGAAGATCAGCGCGAGCATGTCCATGTCGGCCGCGGCGGCGACCGGGTTGCGCGGCACGATGTTGACGAAGGTACTGATGCCGAAGTTCTGCGCGCCGGCCGCGGCGAGCCCGGCCTGCTGGTCCGAGAACCGCTCCATCAGTTCGTCGACCACGTCGGCGGGAAGTCCCGCTCCCGGCCTGATCGTGTTGACCAGCGTGAGGCCGATCGTGGCCGCGATCAGCGTGGAGAGCAGGAAGTAGCCGAAGGTGCGCCCTCCCAGCCGGCCCAGTGTCTTCATGTCTCCGATACCGGCGACGCCGAGGACGATGGACGTGAACACGATCGGAACCACGGTCATGAAGAGCAGCCGCAGGAAGACCTGCCCGACCGGATAGGCCACGTTGTCGGAGACCCAGATGAGCCACTGGTCATCGCCGAAGAACCGGTTGCAGAAGCCGCCGATCAGGGCGCCGAGAAACAGGCCGAGCGCAATCTTGGTATGGAGCTTCACACGAACTCCTCTGGAAAATTCGGTGGACGGGGAAAGCTAGGCGACTCGTCGACGGGACGCCAAGGAATCCGCCGGGCGCCGTTTATGGCTGTCGCGGTACGATCTCCGCTCGTTCGATCACCGCGCCCTCCAGTACCTGGTCCACGACGTCCAGTCCCGACACCACCGTGCCGATGATCGTGTACGCCCCGTCGAGACGCGGATTGTCCAGGATGTTCACGAAGATCTGCCCGTCGCCCGTGTCGTGCCCGCGCGTCGAGATGCCCACGGTGCCACGCGCGTGCGAAATGCGCCCCACCTCGTCTCGCGTGAATGGCCCGTCTCCCTGGTACTCGTTGGCGCCGGGGCTGCCTCCCTGGATGACGAAGTTCGGGGACCACCGATGGAAGGTGAGCCCGTCGAACCACCCGTCACGCACCTGGCGGAAGAACCGCCATGTATTGGTGGTCGCCGTCCAGGGGTGCAACTCGATGACGATCTCCCCACCACCCTGCATGCGCAGCACCACCGAGGCACCGTCCATCGCGTGCATGTCCTCGATGCCCGGCAGCGGCATGGGCTCGGGGGGCTGCGGGTCGGCGGCGAACGATCGGCCGGTCCACCGCCTGAGGATCGCGGCGACGTCCTCGGCCACGCGGGGGTCGTAGTCCCCGAGGAACGGCGTCAGACGGTCGGCGAGATCGGCACCTCCCAGTTCCGAGATCCGCTCGAGCAGGGCGCGACGCGAATCGCGCCACGTCTCCCTCCGTGCCGCGGAGACACGCTCGAAGGTGTCGACGAGTGCGCCGACGGCCTCGCCGCGCGGGGTGCCTTCGAGGTGCCTCGCCACGGTCATGAGCAGCTGCGGATCGTCCTGGTCCAGCTGCCGGAGGAGGAGGTCGTCGACCCGGCGTCCCTCCAGGGCTACGAGCGCCTCGACCGCCGCCGTGCGCACGTTGGCCACGTCGTCGTCGGCGAGGGAGCGCAGGACGTCCGATCGACCGACGACGCCGGCGGCTCGGGCGGCGTAGGTACGGACGAACGGGTTGGCGTGCTGCGCGAAGCGCGGCAGGAGGGACGCGGCATCGGCGGGTGCGACGCGGGCAAGAGAGACGAACGCGTGAGCGGCGGGCTGCCACACCGTGACGTCGTCGTCCAGGGAGGCGACGACGTCGAGGAGGAGGAGGCGCTGGCCGTCGAGGTCCGGGCACGGCTCCGCCAGCGCGTCGAGCGCCAGGACCCGGATCGGTACCGGGATCGCGTACGGCGCGTCCGGACGCGGCGACTCTCCACCGGCGAAGAGATAACGGCAGTTGCGGTCGTCGCGCGGTTCGGTGGCCAGAATGCGGAAGGACTCGATCACCCCGTACAGCGACTCGTTGCCCACCGCGCGACGCATGACTTCCGGCTTCACGATCGATGAGAGCGGGCCGTAGAAGCGCATGGCGACCGCAGCCAGCTCGGTGTCTTCCGCCATCAGCGCGCGCTCGAGCTCGCGGCGGTCGAGCCAGCCGGCCTGGCCGAGTACGGAGATCACGAGGGCCCGGATCCGGACGTTGCGCCGATCGAAGATGTCCTCTCCGTAGTACCCAGTCAGCGCCAGGAGTCTGTCGCGGATCGCCGGGTCGGGCTCGAACGTCCCGGGCGCCGTCCGGATCACCGATTCGAGCCCCAGCATGACGCCCGTCATCGTGGCGAGGTCGGTATTGCGCTCGCCGTCCAGGCTGGCGTCGAGGAGGGCGCGAACGACCCGGGTCCGCTCCGCGTCGCTCAGGCGGAGGAGCCCCAGCGACCGCGCGGCGGCGCTCCGGACGTCCGGGTCGCCGTCGCGCTGCAGGACGTCGACGAGCGGTTCGAGCGCGGCTTGTCCGGGGCTGGTCCAGTGCGCCTGGGCGAGTGCGTGCGCTGCCGCCGCCCGGACGGACGGCGCGGGATCGGCCAGCCCCGGCACGATCGCGCCTGCCAGCTCGGGATTCTCCAGTCGGCCGAGCGCCCGGACCGCGGCGCCCCGCAGGAGCACCTGCTCCGCGCGTGTGGACTGGAGGAGCAGCTCCAGCTCGGGTCCGTCGGCGGGGCGGGCGTCCTCCGCGGCGACGATGCGGAGGTAGGCGGCCGTGAGACGTTTCCGCGGCGACGCGTCGGGAACACAGCCCGCCAGCAGCAGGGTCAGAACCGTGCAGGCCGGGAGGATGCGGTGCAGGGCAGGTCGTTTCATGTGAGGAACGTTAGGTCGGCGACGGCCAGGTCGGAACCACCCGGGCCGCGAAGGACTGCTCAAGGCCACTCGGCATGGCCCGGCGTCGGAGTCGGGTGAGCAGACTCCGTTCAGGGTCGGACCGGAGGCCGCACGCCCGCACCCGGCGCGGCATCGAGGATCCGCGAGACATGCGCGTCTGCGGGCCCGACCAGCGCGTCGTGCAGCCGGCGGAACGTATCGGCGGCGAGGTCGCCGGACCACGGGGTCGGCAGGAGCTCACGGGGCAGGCCGGGGTCGAGCAGGGGAAAGCCGCGGTACTCATGGATGAGGTCGAATCGGCGCGTGAACGACTCCTCCGGTGTGAGTGGCTGGTGCATGGCCTGCTGGAGGACGGGGGTCCATCGCACGGTGAAGTCCCGGTATCCTTGGGCCAGGGCGCCGAGGTCCCAGCAGCGGGCCACCAGGCCCGCGAGCGGCTCGCCGCCGACGCGTCGGGCCGAGAAGCCGACGTAGCGGTCCTCGAGGCCGAGGCTCCTGGCCACCTCCTCGACCTCCGCGAGCACATCGTGCGGCGAGATCCAGAGCCCGTTGCCGATCGAGCCGAAACCCAGCCACGCCAGCCGGTCACGAAGCCGGTCGCGGAGCCGGCGGTCGTCCTCCGGAATCGAATACGCGAGCAGGAGCCACCGGCCGTCCCATGCCCCGGGGGTGGGCGGACGGAAGATCCGGGCCTGTCCCTCCTCGAGCAGGCGGCGTCCGCGGGGCGTGAGGGAGTAGAACGAGTGGCGGCCGCTTCGCGTCGCGGTCAGCCATCCCTTCTTCGCCATCCGTGAAAGCACCGTCCGCACGCCGCCGTCCGTGAGGCCGAACGGGGCGAGGAGGGCGATGAGGCTTCCCACCCAGACGGACTCCGTCCGTCCGAGCAGGTATTCACCGAAGAGGGTGAACACGAGATCCTTGGGGCGGCGCGCGTCCAGGCGCGTTCCCGTCACGACGAACCCGCCGACCTAGATGGTCTCGAGCTGGTGGAAGACCTCGGTCCCGTTCTTGAACCAGTGCTCGCGGAACGGGTGGGGGGAGACCTCGTGGCGCAGGAGCGCCTCGGTGAACGGGTGCGGGAACAGGGTCATCCGGCCACCCTCGTTCTCGTGCACGGTGTAATCACCGCTGATCTGGAGCGTCGTTCGAAGTCGCTCCTCCCCGTTCATCATGAAGCCCTGGAGGAGGTGCGTCGTGGTCTCCCATGCGCCCGGGGTCACGCTCAGGTCGAGCATGGGCTCCTTGCCCCCGAAGACCCTGATGCGCAGCCGGTCGTCCCTCTCGATGAACTGTGCGTCGATGGTGTCGTCGAGGTAGGGGAAGTGGAAGCGCTCCGACTTGATACGGCGGGCTTCCGCCGAACTCGTGGCCGCCAGGAAGGGGTAGAAACCCGCCTTCGCGTGCTGGCCCCACTGGGCGACCATCGGCGGGACGATCACGGAAAACATGAGTTCCGTATACGGCCCGACGACACTGTCGTCGAACAGGAACACCGTGACCGAAAGCACGCTGCGCTGGTGGGTCACCTCGATGGGCTCCAGATGCGACGGGAGCAGCGCCCGGGCATCGGTGGTCGCCATCTCGAAGAAGGCGCTGACCCCCGTGTGGAAGCGATAGCTGCCGATCACGGGCATACGCCGTAACGCCTGAGCACCGTCGCGATCTTCTCCGCGCCCTCTTCGAGGTCCTCGCGCGTGTGCGCCGCGGAGATCGACATGCGGAAGCGCGACTTGTGCTTGCCGACTGCGGGGTACTTCACCGGGTTGATGAAGACGCCCTCGCGGAAGATCTCCTCGCCCATCGCGAACACACGGGCGTCGTCGCGCACCATGATGGGGATCACGTGCGACGTGGAATCGCCCATCGGCACCGCTCTGTCATGCAGCAGTTGCTGCATGTAGGCCACGTTCTCCCACAGCTTCGTTCGAAGCTCTGGCTCGCGGCTCGCGAGTTCGAGCGCCTTCCTGAGTCCCGCCACGACCACGGGTGAGAGCGCACAGGAGAAGAAGCGCGAGCGCGAGAATCCACGCAGATAGTTGATGAGCTGATGGGAGCCGGCGATGTACCCGCCCTGACCCCCGAGGCTCTTCGAGAAGGTGCCGAGGTGGATGTCGACTTCTTCGTCGAGTCCCTGATCCTCGGCTACGCCCTTTCCGGTCTCGCCGAAGACGAACGCGGAGTGGGCCTCGTCGATCATGAGGCGAGCCCCGTGCTTCCGGCACACCTCGACGATCTCGGCGAGCGGCGGGGTGTCGCCGTCCATCGAATAGACACCCTCGATGATGACGAGCTTCTTGCCGTCGAAGCCGGAGAGCTTGCGGTCGAGATCGTCGGGGCGGTTGTGGCGGAAGAACCGCGACTTCGCTTTCGACAGGATCATGCCGTCGACGATGCTGGCGTGGGCGTACTGGTCGGCCACGATGAGATCACCCGAGCGCATGAGACCGGCGATCGTTCCGACATTGGCGCTGTAGCCGGTGGGGAAGATCATGGCGGCCTCCTTCCCCTTGAACGCCGCGATCTCCTCCGCGAACTGGCGGTGCAGCGCCGTGGTGCCGCTCAGGATGGGGGAGCCCGAGGAGCCGCCACCGTAGATGTCGGCGGCCTCCTTGATCGCTTCCTTGACTTCGGGCCGGTAGGAAAGACCGAGGTAGTTGTAGGAGGCGAAATTCACCAGGTTTCGGCGCAGCTCACCGGTCTTCGTGTCCTCCACGTCGACCCGCGTGCCCGGCGCCGTGTGGAGCGGAAGCTCGTACAGGTAGTACCCGGCCGGCTTGACTTCACGCCACCAGTCGTCGAACGGCTGGAGGAGGGCGAAGGGATCCGAGCCCGCACCGAAGTAGAAGTTGGTGTAATCGTATTCCATCGCGCCCGGGGTCGTGGCTTCGACCGCGTCGACGGGGGGCGCGACGTCGAGGCGTCCGGTGACGTCAGTGGCAACGGTTTCGTTCTTCGTCTCGGACATATCTGTTACCGGTTGGGTGCCATGTGGCCGGGGAGCCAAAATCTCCCCGATCTCCAGACGAGAAGCAAGAATAATGTCGCATTCAGGTCATGAGCGGGTGGCGGGTACGACGTGGGACCCTCCGGGGTCGTGGACCCGCATCCTGGCGATCGACGCGCATACGGAGGGCGAGCCGCTGCGCGTGGTTCTGTCCGGCTTCCCCGACGGGGGCGGGGATTCGATCCTCGAGCGTCGACGCAGGACCCGCCGCACGCATGATCACCTGAGACGCGCGCTCATGTGGGAGCCCCGGGGCCACGCCGACATGTACGGGTGCCTGGTCGGGCCCGCGGTCACACCGCACGCGGACTTCGGCGTACTGTTCACGCACAACGAGGGGTTCAGCACGATGTGCGGTCACGGGATCATCGGCGTGGTGACGGTCATGCTCGAGTGCGGCCTTCTGGACCGCCCCGGTGATGCGCCGGAGGTCGTGATCGACACGCCGGCCGGAGTCGTGCGCGCCCGGGCCCGACGCGAGGACGGACGGGTGAGGCGCGTCTCCTTCGTGAACGTTCCATCGTTCGCGGCGCGCCTCGACGCGCGTGTCGACGTCAACGGGGTGGGCGCGGTCCGGTACGACCTCGCGTACGGAGGGGCGTTCTACGCCTACGTGGACGCGAGCGACTTCGGCCTCGTACTCGAGCCGGAGGAGACGCCGCGGCTCGTCGACCTGGGGCGGCGCATCAAGGAGGCCGTGCAGGCGTCGGATCCGCCTTACCACCCCGAGGAGCCCGACCTCGGCTACATGTACGGCACCATCTTCGTCGGTCCGGCCCGAGGCGACGGGGGACACAGCCGCAACGTGTGCGTTTTCGCCGACGGCGAGGTCGACCGGAGCCCCACTGGCACCGGGGTGAGTGGACGACTCGCACTGCACCACGCGCGTGGCGAGCTGGCCGAAGGTACGGAAATCACGATCGAGAGCATCCTCGGTACGCGCTTCTCGGCGCGCATCGTCGGCGTCGACCGCGTGGGGCCTTTCGACGCCGTGGTACCCGAGGTGTCGGGGCGGGCGTGGATCACGGCCAGGAGCGAGTTCTTCATCGATCCCGAGGATCCGCTGGCGCACGGCTTCCTCCTGCGCTGAGGGCGTCACACCGGAACGGGCGAGGCTGCCACGGAAGCCCAGGACGGCGGGAAGCCCCGTCGGCCCGTGGAGGGCCGGCGGGGCTTCGATCGCCCCCGGCAGGAGTTCGTGTCAGCCGATGATCCAGCCCAGCAGGGCGGTCACGCGAGGCCCGCCCTCGGCGAAGGCCACCGCGAAGTTGATGGGCACGTACAGCTCGCCGAAGGGGAGCGTGGCGCCGGCCGCCATCACCATCGACGTGGTCGAGTCGATGTTCTTGTCGGGTTGCTCGGACGGCCGGACGCTGATGTTGGGGCCGAAGCCGAGCTCGAGTCCGTTGGGGAGCCGATAGCCGGTCATCCACGACAGCGACAGGTTGCGCTCGCTCTGCTCGAGTCCGCCGAGCAGGACGATCCACTCCATGAGGGCCCGATTGCCGCTCTCGGTGGAGACGATCTGCGTCTCGAACTGCCAGCCGAACTGACTGATGATCGGCTGCTTGCCGATGGCCTGACGGATTCTGGCCACGTCGCCGGTGAAGGCGGTGAAGCCGAAGCGGGGGCCGGAGAGATGCTGCCGGGGGAGCTTCTCGGCCTGCATCTCGTCCGGGATCGCGGCGGGCCGGCTCTGGGCCAGGACGTCGCCGGGTGCGGCCATCGCGATGAGGGCGGCCGCCGCGAGAATCTGCGTGACGCGGAACATGGTCGTTCTCCTGTGACGGGGGTGGGTCGCTTTCACGGGTGAACGATGCCCGAACGCGGGTGCGGGCTCTGTACGTCACGATGCCTAGATGTGACCGTGAGACTACGTAGGCGCGACCTCCGTCTACGTAGCCGGAGGCGAGGCGCTCGACATCGACCACCGGACTGGAGGTGCGCGGTGGAGGTGGGCTCGGTACTCTTCGTGACTTCGATTGCAGGCCACCCCAGAAAGCGACACCATGAGCGACACACAGAGTGCGGCGAGCCACACGAGGATACCCCCGCGGTTGTTCCTAGCGGCCATTGGCCTCGTCGCCATTCCCACCGTCTATTTCCTGATCGTGACAGTCACGGCGGTCTCCGTCGAGAGCCTTATGCGCGCCCTGTTTGCCCACGGTGTGCTCGTCATCGTCTGGTTCATTCGGATCTTCCCGCTCGGCGTGCAGGATCGCGTCATCCGCCTCGAGGAGCGAGTGAGGATGCGGCGCGTTCTCCCCGCCGACATGCACGATCGCATCGACGAGATCCCGACGACCCTGCTGATCGGGCTGCGCTTCGCGTCGGACGACGAGCTCACCGAGCTCACGCGGCGCGTGCTCAACGGAGAGCTGGCGGACCGAAAGGCGGTCAAGAACGCCATTCGCTCGTGGAGGGCCGATCACCAGCGGATCTGACCGCGCGGGGGGGGGCAACGAGGCGGACGAACCGGGGGCAGCGAAGCCCCCGGTGGTCCGCGGCGTCACCCTCCTGCACGGCTTCACCGGATCGTCCACCTCCTGGGGCGACGCCGTGTCGCGGTGCCTGCACCGGGCGGGCCTCGACGCGTCGTATGCGGATCTGCCGGGGCACGGGCGGCGCGCCGGTGAGGTCGAACCCGCCCGTTTCTCGCTCAGCGCGACCCTCGCGGGGGTACGTGCCGCACACGGGCGGGCCGCCGGCTCCCTGATCGGCTACTCGATGGGCGGACGCCTCGCGCTGCACTTCGCGCGCCGGCATCCGGACCTGGTGGATCGTCTCGTCCTGGAGTCGGCGTCACCCGGACTCGAGTCGGACCCGGAACGGAGTGCCCGCCGGGCCGCCGACGAGAAGCTGGCCGTCCTGCTGGAGCGCGAGGGGGTGGAGGCGTTCGTGCGCCACTGGGAGGGGATCCCCCTCTTCGCTTCCCAGCAGGCGCTTCCGGTGGACCAGCGTGCCGCGCTGCGCCGTGCACGCCTGGCCAACGACGCCCGTTCCCTCGCGGCCTCCCTGCGCGCGATCGGGACCGGTGTGCTGCCGTCGCTGTGGTCCGATCTGGGTTCGGTCGATATGCCGGTCCTGATCCTGGTCGGTGCGCTCGACACCAAGTTCGTGGACATCGGCCGGCGCATGTCGGACCGACTTCCCCGTGCCACGCTCCGCGTGATCGAGGGTGCCGGACACAACGTGCATCTGGAGCGCCCCGAGGAGTGGTGCGGCGCCGTCTCCGCCTTCCTCGGACAGGGCTGACGTGACGAGAGGAGCCGAGGTGGGTCCCCTCGACGCGCCGGTGTCCGACCAGGACCGGATGGTCATCTACCTGGCCATCCTCATGGCGCTCTTCCTGGCCGCCCTCGATCAGACCATCGTCTCGACGGCTCTGCCGAGGATGGTCGAAGACCTCCGGGGCATCGACCGCTACGCGTGGGTGGCGACGTCGTATCTGCTCGCTTCCACGGCGCTCGCCCTGATTTACGGCAAGCTCGCCGACACGTACCCGCGAAAGCACGTCACCATCGGGGCGATCCTGCTCTTCCTCGGTGGCTCCATGCTCTGCGGGCTCGCGGGCGAGTTCGGCGACCTGCCGCTCCTGGGCGACGGGATGACGCAACTCGTGATCTTTCGCGGGATCCAGGGCGCGGGCGGCGGCGGACTCTTCGCAATGACGTTTATCGTCATCGCCGACCTGTTCACGCCAGCCGAGCGAGGTCGATATCAGGGCCTCGTCGGGGCGGTGTTCGGCATCGCCTCGGTGCTGGGACCGGTGGTCGGGGGCCTGCTCACCGACCACGCGGGCGGGCTGATCCCGGGTGTGGAAGGGTGGCGGTGGGTCTTCTACGTGAACGTCCCGGTGGGGGGCGTCGCCCTCGCGTTCATCCTCCGACGCATGCCACCCCTGGAACCCGTGGGAGACCGCCAGCCCCTGGACCTCGTGTCGGGCGCCCTTCTTCTCGGAGGGCTCGTACCCCTCGTTCTCTCACTTCAGCTCGACAAGCGCCGCTACCCCTGGGCCCCGGGGCTCGGACCGGTCGAGGTATCCGGGGCCGACGCGTGGCTCACGCCGGGGCTCTTCGCGCTCGGATGCGTCGTGCTCTGGCTCTTCGCCCGAAGGAGTCGCAGGTCACGCAGCCCGGTGCTCGATTTCGGACTGTTCCAGAACCAGGTCTTCCGCACGGGCAACCTGGCGACGTTCTTTTTCGGTGCCGCGTTCATGTCGGTCACCATCTTCCTGCCCCTCTTCCTGGTCAACGTGCTCGGCGTGTCCGCCACCCGGGCCGGAGCGGCGCTGATTCCGTTCTCGCTGGGGATCGTCTTCAGCGCCACCGGGGCCGGTCAGATGGTCGTGCGCATCGGGTACCGGCGGCAGATCGCGGGAGGGGCCGTGGTCTTCCTCGGGTCGGTGCTGCTGCTCGCGACCATGGGCACGGACGTGTCGTACGCGCGCGTGACGGCGTACATGGTGCTCGCCGGGCTCGGGGTGGGGCCTTCGATGCCCCTCTTCACTCTCGCCATCCAGAACGCGGTAGACGTACGCTTCATCGGCCAGGCGACGAGCGCCTCGCAGTTCTTCCGGCAGACCGGCGCCACGGTCGGGGCGGCGCTCATGGGCGCCGTGCTCGGCACGACACTCGGGATCGCGTTCTCGGCCATCGAGCTTCCGCCCGCCGTGGTCCAGACCGGCGCCTCGCTCGAGGAGCTCGTCGCGACCGGTGGAGCGGAGCTGCCCCGGCAGATCCGGTCGGAGTACGCGAAGGCGGCGCGGGCGGCCGGCACGGAGGGGGAAGCGGCACGCATTGCCGCGGAGGGAGAGCGGATGGCGCTCGCGGCCGCCGGGAGCGTCCGGGACGCCTTCGCTCTGGCGACGCGCCGGATCTACGCGCTGACCGCGGGCATCATGGTCCTCGCGTTCGCACTGTCCCTTCGCATTCCCGAGCTCCCGCTTCGCACCACGCACGACCGCGCACCCGTCATGCGTGCCGGTTCCGGCGACGTTCCACGAGACTGAGACGAAAGAAACGTCTGGCCAGAATCCTGCGCGTCATTAAGCTTAAAAGAGCGCGCAACCGATATCCGACGGGGGGATTCGGAAGATGGTGAAGAAGCTGATGAGGCTGGCGTTGCTGGTCCTGGCCGTGGGCATGGCCGTGCCGAGCTCGCGGGCCCGCATCGCCGCCTCGTTCGTTCCGGTCAAGGACGAGATCGGCCGACGGCTGGTCCCCAGGCGACTCGACGCGATGGCGAACCAGCTCGATGCGCGGCTCGGTCGTGCCGAGCGCCTGCCCACGGCGTTCGACGCGTGGCTGCGCCGGGACTACACCGGTGCGCCCGAGGATCCGTGGGGGAACTACTACTACCTGATCCCTGGACGCCGGGATTACACGGTCGGCACCATGGGACCCGACGGCGTACAGGGGACCGAGGACGACCTCACGGTGACGCGCCCGTATCCGGCGCCTCCCCGGTAGGGTAGGGGTCGCCGGACCCAGGCGCCGCGTCAGTGGTGTCCAACGACCTCGAGCCGGGAGACGTGCAGGTTCAGGCCGTGGTTCACCCTGAATCCGAAGATTCCGTCGACCGGGAACTCGGAGCGCGGCATGCGCGCGACCTCGGCCCCGTTGACCATGAGGGCCACTTCGCCGCCGTGCGCCTCGATCGCCAGCACGTTCTTCACCGAGGCGTCGCCGCCTCGGTCCGCCCAGTTCAGGATCGCCTCGTGGCGCGTCCACGGGCGCAGTGTGGGTGCATCGGCTCCCTGACGGCGCTTGACGATGTACTCACCGCCGTTGCGCAGCAGGAAGTACGAGTACTCCTGCGCGTCGCCGTCGAGATCCTGTCCTCCCACGAACAGGCCGAACGCTTCGCGTCGTGTGCCCGGGTCGAAGAGGAACACTTCCATCTCGATGCGGAAGTCGCCCGAGGCGGTGTTCTCGGGGGACCAGAAGGTGCCCGCGGGCCCCGTAGTGACGTGCCACCCCGGAGGCATGGCGACGAACATCTCCAGGTCGGCCTCGGTGGCGTCGGCGTGGTCGAAACGGACGTGCCAGCCGTCCGGGCGCTGGAGGTCCTGGCCAGAAGCCGGCGCGCCGAGCAGGACGAGCAGGGCGGTCGAGGCGAGCGTGACGCGGAGGTACTTGCGCATGGGGTCTCCCGGCGAGGCGACGTCGGTTGGGAACGCCGATACTCGAGTCCGACGCACCGTCTTGTCAATTTCTCGGCTCTGCGGTCCCCGAGGCCGAGGCGCGCACCCGGTTCCGTGCGAGGGGTGTGAATCCGGCCGCGGATCGCGTGGGTGGCGTTGCACGCGCGACGCCGGTCGATAGCTTCACTCCTTCGGAGCCACAGTCGGATGGGGGACTCACACTGATCGTAGCCAGCGGCGAGGTTCAGCTCTTCGCGGTGGGCCGCGGCGTCGGTCCGGACACTTGGAAGAAGGAAGTGACGACGCGTGGCTGAGACGGCGAGAGTGGCGCACGACGAGGAGATCACCGGGCACGGTTTCGGCACCGCCCCGGTCTTCCTGGCCAGCATCAGCACGATCCTTGGCGCCGTCATGTTCCTGCGTTTCGGCTATGCGGTCGGGCACACGGGCCTGCTCGGGGCGCTGATCATCATTCTGCTCGGGCACGCGGTGACGGTCCCGACTGCGCTGGCCATCGCCGAGATCGCGACGAACCGGCGCGTGGAAGGCGGGGGCGAGTACTTCATCATCTCCCGATCCTTCGGAACGACGATCGGCGGTGCCATCGGCATCAGCCTCTATCTCTCGCAGGCCATCTCCGTGGCGTTCTACATGATCGCGTTTGCGGAGGCGTTTCAGCCGCTGGCGGGATGGTTCGAGACGACCGCCGGCTTCGCGTTCGACCCACGGATCGTGTCGCTGCCCGCGACGCTACTGCTGTTGGGCGTCGTACTCCACAAGGGCGCCGACCTCGGCGTGAAGGCGCTCTGGGTGGTGGCGAGCATCCTGGCCGTTTCGCTGGCCTTCTTCTTCCTGGGCACGGGGCCCGCGGAGATCCGGCCCGAATCGGTCGGCATCTTCTCTGACCTTCCGAACCGCGACCCGTTCATGCTGGTCTTCGCGATCGTCTTCCCGGCCTTCACCGGGATGACGGCCGGCGTGGGTCTATCCGGAGACCTGGCCCAGCCACGCAAGTCGATCCCGCTCGGGATCATGACGGCCACCTTCGCCGGCATGATCATCTACGTACTCGTGGTCTGGAAGCTGGCGGTTTCGGCGAACGCGCAGGAACTCGCGGGTGACTACCTCATCATGGGGCGGATCTCCCTGTGGGCGCCGATCATCCCCATCGGACTCGCGTGTGCGACCATCTCTTCGGCGATCGGGTCCATTCTGGTCGCTCCGAGGACGCTCCAGGCCCTCGGGGCCGATTCCGTGGTTCCACGCCCCCGGCTCAACGAGTTCGTCGCCGCCGGCGTGGGGGAGGCCAACGAGCCCCGCAACGCGACGCTCGTCACGTCGGCGATCGCCCTCGTGTTCGTCCTGCTGGGCAACGTGGACATGGTGGCGCGGATCGTCTCGATGTTCTTCATGGTCACCTACGGGGCGCTCTGCGCGATCTCGTTCCTGGAGCACTTCGCGGCCCGCCCGTCGTACCGTCCGAGCTTTCGGTCCAAGTGGTACCTGAGCCTGATCGGCGCGATCATGTGCCTCGTGCTCATGCTCCAGATGGACCTCCTCTTCGCGGTGGCCTCCATCGGGGTGATGGCCGGGCTGTACTCCGTCATCCGGCGCAGCCGGAAGGGCACGGACGACCTCGCGCAGATTTTCCAGGGTGTCATGACCCAGGCGACGCGGCACCTTCAGGTGCGGCTCCAGAAGATGCCACCCAACGACTGGCGGCCCAGCGTCATCATGATCTCGTCGCGGACCTTCGATCGCTCGGCACCCCTCCAGCTGCTCGAGTGGCTCTGCCACAGGTATGGCTTTGGAACCTACTTCCACTACATCTCCGGTCGTCTGAGCGAGCAGAACTTCGCTGCGAGCGAAGAAGTCCGTGGTCGGCTCATTCAGGCGATGCGGGAGCGCAAGGGCGCGATCTACATGGATGCGGTCATCAGCCCGTCTATGACCTCGGCGCTCGGTCAGGGTCTCCAGATGCCCGGCATCTCGGGAATGGAGAACAATGCGCTCCTGATGGAGTTCGGTCGCCACGATCCCCCGAAGGTGCTCGACGAGGTGGTCGACGGGATGATTCTGGCGGGGGTGCCGCGGATGGACCGGCTGGTGCTGCGACACGGCGACAACTTCTTCGGCACGAGGAAGAACATCCACGTCTGGCTCACCTGGCACGACGCGCGCAACGCCAACCTGATGATTCTCCTGTCGTACATCCTGCTTGGCCACAGGGACTGGAAGGGCGCCGAAGTCAGCCTTTTCGCGGCGTACCCACGCAAGGACGTGCGAGAGCGGGCCGCCGACATCCACGAAATGATCGCCGAGGGCCGTCTGCTCATCAGCGAAAAGAACGTGATGGTGATCCCGACGGACGACTCGATCGACTTCGAACGGCTCGTCGAGGCACGCTCGTCGATGGCGGACCTGGTGCTCATCGGCTTCACGGACGCCAAGCTCAAGCACCGCAGAGGCGAGGTGTTCCAGCGGTTCCCCGAGCTGAGGGACGTACTCTTCGTCTCGGCCGAGGACACGATCTTCATCGACTGACCCGTCCGCCGAGGCTCCCATGCGCTCGTTCTTCCGCACGCTCCTGCACGCCATCGCGTTCACACCGTTCGCGACCGGGGTCGCGACGTCTGGCGTTCTCTTCGCGCAGGAGGAAGGGCACGGGTCACGGACTCCACTGCTCCCGGACGTCACACAGGACGTCGACTACCGCATCTACGACCGTCAGGGACGGCTCACGTCGCTCGGCGCCATCGTCGAGGCGGCGCGCAGTGCCGACGCGGTGCTCGTCGGCGAGGAGCATGACGACATGGTGGGGCACGCCTTCCAGGGCCAGCTTCTCCTGTCGCTGATTCACGAGATCGGTGGCCCGTCGGGCGGCCTTCGGCAGGTCGTCTTCTCGATGGAGATGTTCGAGCGTGACGTGCAGTACGTGCTCGACGAATATCTGGCCGGACTCATCTCGGAAGAGCACTTCCTGAACAGTGCGCGCCCGTGGCCCGAGTACGAGGCCCGGTACCGTCCACTCGTCGAAATCGCGCGCGCTGCGGGCGTGCCCATCGTGGCGGCCAACGCGCCCCGCCGGTACGTGAGCCGCGTGACCGCCAGCGGGCCCCAGGCCCTCGAAGACCTCTCCGAACTCGCTCGTTCCTACCTGCCGCCGCTACCGTACCCCGGGCCTTCGCGCATCTACCGTGAGCAGTGGGACGCGCTCATGACTCAGGCGATGCAGGCCGCGGGCGACGAAGACGCGTTGGTGGCGGGCGAAGAGTCCAGCGGCGGGGACTCTCCCATGGCTGGCGGAGAGGATGGGGACGAGTTGGCGGCCGGCCCGGATCACGGGTCCTATGCCATGAGTCCCAACGTCATCCAGTCTCAGGCGCTGTGGGATGCGGCGATGGGACACGCCGTCGCCGAGGCCCTGGTCCGAAACATGGGCGCGCTGGTGCTGCACATCGCGGGGTCGTTCCACATCGAGAAGGGGACCGGGGTCCCCGAACGGATCGCCGACTACCGTCCCGGAACGCGCGTCGTCTCGGTGGTGATGACCGGCGTGGAGGACATCGGCGCGTGGTCGGAGGAGGAGCACGCCGACCTCGGGGACTTCGTCGTGCTCACCCGATCGGCGAACGGAGAGGGGGCCGACCCTCGCTGAAGCCCCGTGCGCTCGGCCGGATCGCCCGCCATAGCGGGTAGCTCAGACCGAGCGTGAGCGTATTCGGCGAGTATTCCGAGCCACGAAGGAACGTCCAGCGGAGTGCCGCGGCCAGTTGCAGGGGCCCGATCGTGGTCCGTCCACCGACGAGGAGATTGTAACCGAAGTACGTCTCCCTGAGATCGCGCGCGTTCGGGGCTCCGCCGTAGGGAGAGTTGCGCCATCCCACGCCTGCGCCGAGAAACACGCCGCCCCTTGGACCCTGCGGGACGAAGAGGACGTCGGCGTTGTACTGCCAGTCCTTCGTGTTGGGAAGCCAGACGACGTCCGCACTCGGCACCACTTCGACCATCCCGCTGCGCAGCACCGGAATCCGCAGCTCGCCACCGAGCACGCTTCCGTTGCCGATGAGGTCCTGCTGCCATCCGGCCCGGATACCCACGGCAACGGGGGCCCAGCGCGGGGTCACCGGCTGCGCCCGGCCACGGCGGACCTGAGCCTCGGCGGACGAGGAGAACAGGGCAAGCGCCGCGATCAGTGCGACGACGAGACGGACGGTCGGCATGAAGGGTCGGATCATGCCCCTACCATACGTCGACGGCGGCCCGGGTTAAAGTCTCCTGGGGCGTAACCCGTCCGTGATGGGGCTCCACGAACTGCTCATGCCCGACGTACGTGTCGGAATCCTCGACACTGGGCACCAGACCGCTGAGCGCGTCGGACCCGTCGCTGTAATCTGCCTCGCACATGACGCCCGCCGAGGCCGGCATCAGCGACTCGCCGACGTGCGGCCGTACGGGTGCACAGGCAGGTCACTGGATGCGGATACGGTCCTCGGCCACGGCCTTCAGGATGTCCTGAGAGGTGACGATCCCGAGCAGCTCTTCGCTCTCCACGACGAGGGCGCGATGGATGCGTCCCCGCACGAGGAACTCGCAGAGATCGGGCACCGGCATGTCCGGCCCCACCGAGAAGGTGACCGGCGTCATGACGTCGCCGACCGAGACCGCGTCGAAGGACGTCTCGGGAAGCTGATCGAGAAGCTCGGTTGCCTGGAACGGGGAGTCTTCCGGTAGGAAGAAGCCGAGGGCGTCCGGCTCCAGCTCGTCGTCCGGATCCTGGTCGGGGTCCGGCGTCCGGTCGATGTCAGGCCGCATCGCGACGGCCGAGAGCGTGACGTCGGTTTCGTCCGCCGCCAGGCGAACAAGATCCGTCGCCGAAGCCACCCCGACGACCCGGCCCTGCCCGTCCAGGACCGGCACGCCGCTGATTTCGGAGTCCACCAGGACGCGCGCGAGCGTGCGGGCGGAATCCTCGATGCGGACGGTGACTACGTCCGCCCTCATGAGGTCACGAACCTTCAGCATGTTGTCCTCGCTTTGACGCCTGCGCTCAATCCTCGAGCGCGTTCGACGGACGGTAGAGGAGGAGTGGGAGATGCAGGCCGCGAAGGACCTTGTCCGCGGCGCTGCCGAGGATCGCGCGGCTCAGTCCCTTCCGGCCGTGTGTCGCCATGGCGACCATGTCCGCGCCCACGGCCTCGGACTCCGAAAGGATCCCGTGACCCGCCTGTGCGTCGACCGCGACCGATGTGGTCACTCTCAGGCCGCGTCGTCGCATGTTTTCGGCGTGTGCTTCGAGGTAGTCGGCCGCGCCCTTCTTGGCGTCGTCGAGGATCTGCTGGTTGAGTTGCGCGGTGTGGGGCAGGTACGGCGACGCGATGTCGACCGGATACGAGACGATACGCGTGAGATGGTACGCGGAATCGAAGAGTTCGCCGAACTCGGTCGCGTGGCCCAGGGCCTGTTCGGAGAGTTCGGAGCCGTCGAGCGGAATGAACAGGGTCTCGAAGGTGTGTTCGAAGGTGCTCATGGCTTCCGCGCTCTCTTCCGGGCGTACCACCACGACGGGCACGCCTGCCTGGCGCACGAAGCCGTCGGCCACGGAGCCGAGCCACAGACGGGACATCGTGCCTCGTCCGTGCGAAGCCATCACGACCACGTCGACGCCGTGTGCCTCACATTCTCCCTGCAGCATGTCGATCGTATGCCCGCTCAGCACCGCGTGCGTGACCTTCCCTCCCGCCTGTCCCTTGATGCGCTCGAGCACGTCCTCGAGATACTGGTTGCTCCACTCCACGGCCGCGCCTTCCCATCCCTCGTAAGCGAAGGAGGTGACCGGCTCGAGGACGGTCGCGACATGCACCTTTGCGCCGGTTCTGCGGGAGATCTCGAGGGCCAGGGGCAGCGCAGTCTCTGCGAAGGCCGATCCGTCCAGTGGGATCAGGATCTGTCTGTACATCGTCTTCCCTCCTCGCGGTGCGAGAATGGGGACGGCGCTGCGCCGTCCGTGACCTCGGGGAGCTCCGCCCTCGCGGGGGACGGCCCGACGTCTACATTCTGTGCATTCGGCGGGGCGGGGGATGTCGGGCGCCAGGGGGCGCTCACGGTGGGAGATGCGCCGAGACACGTGTGGGAGTTTTCCTCTCAGGAGCCGGCCGGCCGGGAGCGATGCCGTGTTGTCGATCGATGAATTTCAGGCGGTGTTCGCATCGGCGCCCGACGGGTTCCTGATCGTCCGGGCCGACGGCACGATCCGGGCGGCGAACGACAAGATCGAACAGCTCTTCGGGTGGTCTTCCGAGGAGCTCGAGGGCGAGCCGATCGAGCTTCTCGTTCCTGCGAGGAGGCACGATCGTCACCGGGAGCAGCGCGATGCGTTCCTGCAGAATCCTCACGACCGGCCCATGGGTGCGGGGCTGGATCTGACGGGAGCGCGTCGGGACGGGACCGAGTTTCCCGTCGAGGTGAGTCTGAGCCCCTGGTATACGCCTACGAACGAGCGACAGATCATCTGCTCGGTTCGGGACGTGGGGGAGTACCGCAGGCTACAGAACTTTTCGGAGGGCGCTCTGCGTGCTTCGGAGGAGGAGCGGAAGCGGATCGCCCGCGAACTGCACGACGACACCGCGCAACGGCTGGCGACGCTCATCCTTCGCGTGCGACAACTGGCGGGCGAGTCCGACGGCGCGGCTCGAGCCGCCCTCTTCGAGGAGGTCCGCTCCGAGATCGTCGAGGCCGCGGACGCCGTGAAACGCATGGCGCGGGGACTGCGCCCCCCCGAGATCGAGGAACTGGGGCTGGCTCTGGCACTCCAGGCTCATATCAGGAATCTTCGGGAATCCGGTATCTTCGAGGTGCGCGCGGAGCTGGGGTACGTGGATCCGTTCCTGGCCGCGACGGCCAAGCTTGCCCTGTACCGGATCATCCAGGAGGCGATCTCGAACGCGCGCAGGCATTCGGGGGCCGACTCCGCCGTCGTGCGCCTGTCGCATCAGGACGGTTTGGTGATCGCGGAGATCACGGACCGCGGGAAGGGCTTCCCTCTTGCCACGGCGATGGACGGGCAGCGAGGGTTGGGTCTGACGGGAATGAAGGAGCGGGCGACGATGATCGGAGGTCGGATCACCGTCGACTCGGTCCCTGGGGAAGGGACTCGCGTGCGCGTGATGGTGCCTGTAAAGGCGGAGACGAACGATGGCTGACACGATCAAGATCCTGCTGGTCGATGACCACGCGATGTTCCGCGCGGGTATCCGTGCGCTCATCGAGGCGGAGGATCGGCTGGAGGTCGTGGGCGAAGCGTCGTCGGGAGACGAAGCCGTCGACCGCGTCCGCGAACTCAAGCCCGACATCGTGGTCATGGATCTCGCCATGCCCGGATCCAACGGACTGGAGGCGACGAGGCGGATCTCCGCGCTGGAGCTGAACACGAGCGTGCTGGTGCTGACGGTGCACGCCGAGGAGGAATACCTCGTTCCCGTGGTCGAGGCCGGAGCGAGCGGCTATCTGACGAAGACGAGCGCCGACACCGACCTCCTCGAAGCCATCCGCGTCGTCGCTCGTGGCCAGGTCTTCCTGCCGCCCAAGGCGGCCACGCTCCTTCTCAAGCGTTACAAGGATGCCGAGGGAGAGGATTCCGCCGGCCTGAAAGACCTGAGCACGCGCGAGCAGGAGGTCCTGGCGCTCACGGCGGAGGGATTCAGTTCCCGCGAGATCGGTCTGAAGCTCTTCATCAGTCCCAAGACGGTCGACACCTATCGATCGCGCATCATGGACAAGCTCGGTCTGACCCACCGGAGTGAGCTGGTGCGGTTCGCCCTGCGTGTCGGGCTGCTCAAGGAAATCTGACGGGCGAGCGTCGACCGGTCGACCGTGGGCCGACTCCAGGCCCCGTGCGTCAGTCCGGGTGGATCTCCCGGACCGCCCGCAGAAGGTCGTCGAGCCGGAACGGGCGCCGGAGAATCAGCTTCGACCCGTCGGTGCGCCACGGTCCGAAGAAGGGCCCCGGCTCGTCGTTCGGGTCGCGCACGACCACGATGCCCAGATTCGGGAAGTCGCGCACGATGGAGCTCATCGGGTCGTCGTCCGGCGTCCCGCTCGACGGCAGGTCGGAAATGAGGACCGCGACCTTCCTGTCATGCAGCGTCGCGTGGGCCTCGGCCACGCTGCGCGCGGCCACCACCTCGAAGCCCTCATCGCGCAGCACGGCCCTGAGCACGTCGCTCAGCTCGACCTGATCCTCGATCACGACGGCGACGGGTGGTCGTGGCATCGTGTCGGACTCTGGGCGGCCGTCTAGCGAGGGTCGACGTCGGCGAAGATCGCGGTCTGGCCGCCGTGGGTGAAGGACAGCACCTGGTACGGCTGCGCGTTAGGACCTTCCATGCCGGGTGACCCGACGGGCATGCCCGGCACGCCGATACCGGCAATCTCCGGCCGTTCCGCGAGGAGCTGTCGGATCTGGTCGGCCGGCACGTGTCCCTCGACCATGTAGCCGTCTACGATCGCGGAGTGGCACGAGCTCATCGGACCGGGAATCCCCCCGTCCATCTTCACGCGCATCAGGTCCTGGGGAGACACGTCGCGCGCGTCTACCGCGAAGCCCTCCGCACGGAGGTGCTCCACCCATCCCTGGCAGCAGAGACACGTGGAGGTCTTGTAGACCAGGATGGTCGGGAGCTCCTGCGGGCTCGCGGCGCTGACGGGCGTGGCGGTCGCGACGACCATCTGCGGCGCGGCGTCGGCTCGGCCGGCCTCGGGCGAGGCATCGGCGTTCGCGCAGGCGGAAAGGGTCAAGGTCGAGAGCACGAGGGCGAGCGGGCGGCGCATGTCGATCGGTCCTGATGCGGTTGCGTCGTGGTTGCGTTGAAACATAGCCCGAAGTGGCGGCGGGTCACCAGAAGAACCCGAGCATGGCGGGCGACCTCTCTCGACGAGTCCGCCGCCGTCAGTCACCGACGGAGTCGAGGTCGGCCGTGCGCGCGTTCGCGCGGTCCCGGGCATCCATCGCGCGCCCGACCCCGGAAGCGCCGGGCACGGGGAGGTCCGCGACGATGCTGTCCTTCCTGGCGCGCGTGAGTTCGGTCTGCTCGCCGGCGTCGGCTTCCCCGCACGCCGCGGTCGACAGCGCGAGGAAGAGCACGTAGTGGAATCGTCTCATGCCCCACGCTCGCTCCGGCCCCCGCCGGGTGCAAGTTCCGCGTGATGGCCGCCCGCTCAGAGGCCCGCGTCGTCTTCCTCGCGAGCGGCGTGCTCCGCGGTCGTGTAGGCGATGGCGTGGAGGGGTACGGCGACTACGCACACCAGGACCCCCTGCAGAACAGGCTCCACGAACGCGAACAGGCCGAAGGCGGCGGTCCAGAAGGCGGTCGCCAGGAGCGAGAACGCGGCGATTGTGCGGTGTGGCGCCCGGGTCCACGCGAGCAGGATGTTCACGATGCCGGCGAAGAGCAGGAGGAGCCCGAAGCCCATGCTCATGGCGCGGAACTGGCGCCACATGGTGGGGCGGAGGGGCTCGGAGGACTGCGCCTGCTTCATCGCGTTCATCGCGAACTCGCGCATTCCGTGCATCTCGTTTTCCAGAACGAACGACCATACGTGCGCGGTCGCATGCGCGCAGGCACTCAGGACGAGCCAGAGGCCCGTGGCGTACATCCAGACTCTCGGGTCACGGAGCATGAGCTTCTCCAGGGGACGGGTGGGGCGCCCCGGTGAAGGGAGGCGCGTCCGAGGGAGGCGCGGTCCAGTCTGCCAGCCGCTCGGCGAGTCGGCGGACCGACAGGGGGGCGGACCCCTCGGCCTTGTTGTTGACGATCACGAACGCCGGGCGTTCGGCGACCGCCGCGTCGAGGACGGCGGTCGCGATGAGCTCGCGGGAAGGTACGTCCTCGTCGACAATCCGGTCGAATGGCGCATAGCGGTCCTTCGCGACCTCGTACTTCAGCCCCGCGTGCAGCATCCACCGCACGACCAGCGCCGGCTGGTAGAACGGAGAGACGAGTTCGAGCTGGCGGGAGAGCGGGGCCATGGACGGGTGCACGTTGTAACAGTGGGCGGCACCGGTGGCTTCCAGCAGCTCCCTGTATCGGTCGTTGAGGAAGGAGGGAGTGCGCAGCTCCACGGCGTAGAGCGGGCCCTCGGGGAGGGCCGTGAGGAAGCGGAAGAGTCGATCGAAGAAGGCGCCGGCGCCGCCGACGAGGTTGGGCGGGATGGGCGAGAACTGGAAGAGCAGGGGGCCCATTCTGCAACCGAGCCCGTCGCGCATCGGCCCGACCACCTCCTCCACGGCGTAGACCGGGTCGAGGAAGCGCGGGTTCGACTCGCGGACGCCGGATGCCTCCGGATCGGTGGGCGAGGTGAGCAGCCGGTCTGCCTTGACGAGAAAGCGGAAGTCGGCCGGTACCGCGTCCGCGTACGCCCGGAAGTCGTCGGCGCCGATCGATCGATAGTACGTCCGGTCCACTCCGACCGCGCGCAGCAGAGGGTGCCGGGCGTAGGCATCGAGGCCGTCCCTGGCGAGCATCGCCTGGGACGCCTTGCGGTCCCAGACGATGCCCTCCCAGCCGGGAAAGCTCCACGAGGAAGTGCCCATGCGAACGGTCGGAGGAATCCGGCGCGCCAGCTCCTTCAGCTCCGCGGAGCGCGGCGCGGGCCCGACCGGGGCGGGCTCGGGCGGCGGCGGTTCGTCCGGGAAGAGGCCGAGCTGGAGGTCCATGGGGGCGTGCTGACTTCCTGATCTCGATAGGTGGTCTCGGGGGGGCTACACCGCAAGGGCCAAGGTGTCCCTCGCCCAGGCCGGCGACGCCTGTCGATCCAGCGCGAACTCGTTCTCGCTCCGGGCGGCCGCTTGAGACGCGTTCCGTGGAGGCGTAGCATTGTCGCCGGTGGGCGCCAGAGCCACGAACGACGCGTCCGACGGGCGCGAGGGGGAGCCGGAGAAGCATGAACCGACGAACAGCGATCCGCGCGACGGTCACCGCCGCGGCAGGCCTCGCGGCAGGGGTGCGCCCGGGCTCCGGACTCGGCGTGCCGGCCTACGTTGGGTTCGGCAGCGAGTCGACCGCACGCCAACCGGTGCCGGAGCTCTTCATCCGCGGAGGGACCGTCGTCAACGCCGACATGACGATGAAGGCGGACGTTCGAATTCTGGGTGAGCGAATCGGCGAGATCGGGCCGGATCTCCAGCCGGGGGCCGGGGCCAGGGTCGTGGACGCGACGGGGCACCTCGTCATGCCCGGCGGCATCGACCCCCACGCGCACCTCCAGGGCGGCTTCGTGGACGACCTCACCACAGGCACGGCGGCGGCGGTGGCCGGGGGCATCACGACCGTGGGGACCTTCGCCTACCCCGCGGGAGACGAGAACCCGCTCGAGGCGATGGATCGCTCGCTCGCGGAGGTCGAGCGCCTCGCGATCGGAGACGTCTTCTTCCACGCCTCCAGCTGGCCGCCCACGCCCGACTTTGCTGCCATGATGCCCGGGCTCGCCGAACGGGGCCAGCCGAGCCACAAGGTGTTCATGACGCGGGCGGACTTCGGCGCACGACGCGGAGCGCTCATCGAGGTGCTGGAGGCCGCGCGGGATGCCGGCGTGAGGACGTTGATGCACTGCGAGGACGGCGCGATGCTCGCCGCAGCGCTGGAGCGCCTGCGGGCCCAGGGTCGGACGTCGCTCGCGCACTTCGCGGAAAGCCGGCCCGAAGTGGCCGAGATCGCGGCGACCCAAGAGGCGGTGGCGCTCTGTTCGTTCACGGGCGCGCCGATGCACCTGGTCCACCTCTCCTCCCAACGGGCGCTCGAGGCCGCGCGGAATCCGGCGTTCGGTGACCTTCCGCTCACGATCGAGACGCGTCCGCTCTACCTCTACTTCACCTCGGAGTGGCTGCGGGGACCGCAAGGCCCGCTCTACATCGGGCAGCCGCCGCTGCGCGGAGCCGCCGACGTCGAGGCCATGTGGGCCGGGCTTCTAGACGGTCGCATCGACATGCTGGCGACCGATCACGCGCCCTGGACCCGGGCGCAGAAGCTCGATCCGGAGCTGAACATCGCCCGACTCCGGCCCGGGGTGAGCGACCTGCGATTCGTCCGTCCCGTGCTCTTTTCCGAGGGGGTTCGGTCAGGACGCATCACCGCCGAACGGTACGTCGAGATCACGTCGACCGCGGCGGCCCGGGCCTTCGGCCTCTACCCAGAACGGGGTGTGATTCGCGAAGGCGCCTTCGGGGACGTGATGATTCTGGACCCGGAGAGGGTCCACGAGGTGGTCGCGGACGACGATCCGTCGAACGCCGACTACACGCCGTTCGAGGGGTGGTCGCTGACCGGATGGCCCGTGATGACCGTGCGCCGGGGCGAGGTGGTATACGAAGATGGCCGTGTCACGGCCCGGGCCGGCAGCGGCCGGCCTGCGCGGCGCACGCCGTGGAGCGCCGACGCGCGCGGGCCCGGATCGCCCGGGAGGACGGCGCCGTGAGCGTGGTCACGCTCTTTCTGGCCCTCGCAGCGACCCAGCTGCCCGAGCCCTTCGCGACGCCGTGGAACCGGGCGATTCCGGCGATCGTGGACCGGCCGGCCGAGGCGGTCCTGTCCGTGCCCCCGGGCTTCGAGGTCGACGTGTTCGCGGAGGGTCTGGCCAATCCGAGGAAGTTGGCGCAGGCGCCGAACGGCGACGTCTTCGTGTCCGTCAGCCGGTCGGGGGAAGTCGTGGTCCTGCGCGATACGGACGGGGACGGGACGGTCGACCTCCGCCATACGTTCGCGTCCGGACTCGAGCGCCCTTACGGCCTCGCGTTCCACGGTGGCCACCTCTACGTGGGCAACAACGACGCCGTGGTGCGCTTTCGCTACGAGCCCGGGCAGCTCGAGGCGAGCGGGCGGCCCGAGACGGTGGTCGAGCTGCCGGTCTCGAGCGATGCCGTGGACCAGGACACGGCGGAGCGGCTGGGCATCGACGTGAGCCGGACCCGCGGCTTCAACCACTGGACGCGCAACCTCATCTTCGCGCCGGACGGTCGAACCCTCTACGTCGCGGTGGGCTCGGCCACCAATGCCATGCCGGGCACCGACCCGAGGCGTGCCGCGATCAACGCCTACGACCCGGACGGGGGAAGTCACCGGGTCTTCGCGGCGGGGCTGCGCAACCCGGTCGCGCTCGCGTTCCCACCCGGATCCTCCGAGCTCTGGACCGCGGTCCACGAGCGCGATCATCTCGGTGACGACCTCGCCCCCGACTTCGTGACGTCCGTGACGGAGGGCGCGTTCTACGGATGGCCGTACGCGTACATCGGTCCGAACCCCGAGCCGATCCTGAACGGCGCTCGCCCGGACCTCGTCGAGATCACGCGCGTGCCCGACGTGCTCCTCCCTGCACACGCCGCACCCATGGGGATGACCTTCTATTCGGGTAGCCACTTTCCCGAGGCCTACCAGGGCGGCGCCTTCGTGGCCCTCCACGGGTCGATCAACCGTCTGGACCTCGTGGGGTACTCGCTCGTCCACATCCCGTTCGCCGCCGGCCGACCCTCGGGGCCTCCCCGGGACTTCCTGACGGGCTTCGTCGTCAGGGACGACGAGACGAAGGAGGTGTGGGGTCGGCCGGTGGACGTGATCCAGACCCAGGACGGCTCGCTCCTCGTGTCGGACGACGCGGGTGGCCGGATCTTCCGGGTGCGCCATGTCGGGGCGGCGGGCGGCCCGGCGTCGAGACCGACCGCCGGGTGACGTCATCGTCCTGAGCCAGGGGGCGCGCAGGTCGCCGCCCCGTCTCTCCTTCCGTACCTCCACACCACGCGCATGGAAGTCCAGATCTTCGGGGTCAGGAACAACGCCGACGTCCGCAAGGCCGAACGCTTCTTCAAGGAGCGCCGGATCAGGATGCACTTCATGGACTTCAAGCAGCGGGCGCCCTCGGAGGGCGAGCTTCGGCGCTTCTTCCAGAAGTTCGGCGAGGCGAAGCTGATCGACCGTCAGTCCAGGCGCTTCCTGGCACTCGGACTGCAGGCCGCGTACTACGGCGACGAGCGCTGGCTCGAGATCGCCTGCGAGGAGCCCCTGATTCTCCGGCAGCCCCTCGTGCGCGCTGGCAACCGGCTCTCTGTGGGGCTCGCCGAGGACGAGTGGCAGTCGTGGGTCACTGGCTGACGCCCGGCCCGCGCAGCCACCGATCGAACCACGCTTCGAGCCGCTGATACATGTCGACCCGGTTCATCGGGTTGCGGAAGCCGTGCGGTTCACCCGGGTACGCGTGCGCCTCGTACGTCTTGCCCTCTCGCTCGAGGATGTCTACGACGAGCTGGAACTGACGGAACGGGGCCCGGACGTCGGCCTCGCCGTGCATGGTGAGCACCGGCGTCCGGATGTTCCCGACGCGGGCCAGCGTGTTGCTCACCGCGTACACTTCGGGGCGCTCCCCGGGGGAGCCACCGTGGCCGGTCCGGGTGAAGATCTTGCCCAGGCGGTCGGCGTTCGTGTAGGCGTCGGCGAAGTCGTAGATGCCCGCCATCGGAACCGCCGCGTCGAAGGCATCGGGGACGCGGGCGATGGCGGCCATGCTCGTGATCCCCCCGTAGCTGTAGCCGTAGATGCCGACCTTGCCGTTCGACCATGCCTGGCCGCGCACGAAGTCGGCCGCAGCCGCCGCGTCACGGGCCTGGCCGTTCGCCCAGTCCTCGACGCCGAGGTCCTGGAAGGGGCGGCCGAAGCCGGAGCCGCCACGGTAGTTCACGGCGAGGACGACGTAGCCCTTCCGTGCCAGGTACTGCTCGGTGGTGTTCAGGCTGTGCAGGTACGAGTTCGTGCCACCGCCGTGGACCTGCACGAGCGTCGGATACGTGCGTGCGGGATCGAAATCCGGCGGAAGGTAGAGGAAGCCCTGGATGTAGAGGCCGTCCCAGCTGCGGTAGCTGATCTCCTGTGGCTCGACGAGGCCCTCCCAGCGGGTGGCGAAGTCGGTGAGCTGGCGGACCGCGCCGCCGGCTACAGCCACGTAGTCGACCTCGGTGCCCCGGATGGGCGTCGAGCGAACGAAGACGAATCCGGAGCCGTCCGCGCTGGCGTGGTAGCCGCGGAAGTGCCCTCCCATGTTCGTGATCCGGGTGGCGACACCGCTCGCCGCCGGAACGCGCCACAGCTCCATGCGAGCCCGCTCCAGGTAGGGGAAGAAGAGCTCCGTGCCGTCGGGGCTCCAGAACACCCCCAGGTTGTGGAGCCAGTCCGTGGCGTGCACCTGCATGTCGACGATGCGCTCGGACCCCGTGGCGGGGTCGAGCACGTAGAGGTACGCGAGGTCTTCGTACCAGTACTCGTCCTTGGACGTGGCGATCAGGGCGATGCTCGTGCCGTCGGGAGACCATACCGGCGTGGAGGACGCCATGAGCCCGTGGCTGAGCTGTCGCTCTTCTCCCGTCGCGACGTCGACGACCCAGATGTCGTCCATCCAGTAGTCGGCGCGGTTCGAGAAATACGCGATCGCGCGTCCGTCCGGCGACCAGGCAGGCGCGAAGCGGAAGTCGTCTTCGGCCATGCTCGCGCGGGTCACCTGCCGGGGCGGCTCCGATCCGTCCGATGGAGCGAGCCAGATGTCCTGGTGGCCGGAACGCCCGGAGTAGAAGGCCACGCTCAGCCCGTCGGGCGAAGGGTGCGCGGCGCGCTTGTCGAAGTCGTCGTCCGTGACGCGGACCACGCCCGGGTGCATCTCCCCGGCGGTCGCCGGCGCCTCGAGATCCGTGGCCACGATCCAGAGGTCGCCCGCCGCCGCGAAGAGCAGGGCGGCTCCGTCCGGCATCCAGACGGGGCTGGATCCCCCGTGCAGCAGCCTGTGCGTGGCTCCGGTCGCCACGTCGACCAGAAAAATCCCCGGGCCGTCCGGAGCCGAAGCCGACACCGCCACGGTTCTCCCGTCGGGCGACAGGGCCGCGTCGCGAACCCCACTCGACTCGGTGAAGATGTTTTCCCATGTCAGGGGGAGCGGCTGGACCTGCCGGGCGTGGATCCTGGAGGGCGTGGCGAGCGCGGTGAGCGCGGCGAGCCCGAGGATCGCCGCGCGGGAGCGGCGTGCGGGGACGGGGAGACGGGTCATGTCGGGGACCGGGGCGCGGGGCACGGGGACCTCAGGTCGGCACGATAGATCTCCGACGGCTACCCGTCGAGTTCGGCCAACTCCTCGCGCAGCGCCTCGCGGGCGGCCGACGTCGGTACGCCCGTTGCTCCCGTCGGCTCGAGGCGGCGACGGCCGAGGTGGTCGTCGCCCGCCCTCAGGAGACGGGCCGTCCCCGGGGCAGAAGCCGGACCGACCAGAGCCCCGAGTTCGTGTCGCTGAAGAAGACGTGTCCCTTGTAGGGCTGAGCCCCCCAGACCATCGTCGCGTTCGGCGTATAGCCGGCGGGCGAGGCCGACTTGAAGACCGCGATCTCGCGGCCCTGCGTGTACAGGTTGCCCATGAGCTCTCCGCTCACGTCGACCACGCGCAGCCCGCCCTCGTAGTAGGCCTGATAGAGCTTGTCGTCCTCGACCCACATGTTGTGCGTGCCGAACTCCGGGACCTCGTAGCGGGCGACCATCTCGGGGTTCTCCGGATCAGTGAAGTCGATGACCTGGATATAGCCCCGCGTCGTGAGCGGAATGCCGCCGGTGCCGGTGGCGGGGTCGTACCGGTCAGCGTACGAGCCCATCGACCGTGGATAGCCGCCCCAGGCGAGGCCGGCGCGGGCCATGATCTCGTCACCGAGGAACAGGTAGGTCTTCCCGGTCGATTCCTGGTGGTAGGGAAACGCGGCGTGCGTCGCCCCGGAAGGCGTCGCGTACGAGGTGACGAAGACGGGGTTCTGGGGAGACCCGCCCCAGCGCCCATCGCCCACGTCGACGACGACGACCCCGGTGCCCCACTCCGAAGAGAAGGCCAGCCCGTCGGCGACCCAGACGTCGTGGATGCGGCTCTCCGGGTGATTGTACTCCGACACCCAGCGCGGCGCGTGGATGTCGCTCACGTCGATGATGACGTACTTGTCGCCGTCCGAGAGCGCGTAGAGGTAGTCGTCGTCGGCGAACATGTTGTGCACGCCGCCCGTGATCCCGTCCTCGTAGATCGAGGCGACGGCGGGCTCCCGGGGGTCGGCCATGTCGACGATCACGAGCCCGTTACGACGGTTCGTCGCTCCTTCGCGCGACAGCACGACGTAGCGGCCGTCAGGCGACGCCTTGACGTCGTTGACGGTGCGCGCGTCGACCTGGAGCGAGTCGTACTTCACCGGGGCGGCGGGGTTCGTGACGTCGTAGAAGAAGGCGAAGCCGCCGGATACCTTCGAGCCGGTCACGACGTAGTCCCTCCCGTCGACACCCTGGAACGCCCAGAGGTCGGTGGTGCGGTACCACGTCTCGAGCTGGTGCCCGACCACCTCGAGCTCCTGGACGACGTCGCGAGGGACGGCCCGGAAGGAATGCCGTGCCGTCGCGCGCCCCGCGGTCGCGATCACGGTGTGGATGCCCGGCACGTCCGCGACGAATGCACCCCGCGGGTCGATCTGGCCGGTGGCCGGCACTCCGAGCATCCCGTCCGTGGGCGCGTAGGCGTGAGACCACGTGACCGGAATGTCGTCCCGCCGCGCGCCGTCGGTGCCTCGCACCACCGCCTCGAAGTGGATGACGTCCCCGGTGCGCGCCTCGCCCGGGCCGCCCTCGAGCGTCAGCGTGATCTCCGGGAGCGGCAAGACCTCGTACGTGATCGCCTGCCGGGCTCCCTCGAAGGTGGCGATGATCGACGCTCCTCCCGGGCGGATGCCGGTGACGCTTCCGAAGGCGTCGACCCGGGCGACCGACGGGTCGGACGACGCCCACGAGACGTCGGGATCCGGCCGGGTCGAGCCGTCGGCGTGTCGCGCCCGGGCACGAAGGGGTCGCGTGGTGCCGACGAAGAGGGGACCGTCGCCCGCGGTCAGGGAGATCTCCGTCACCGCGGGCCACGAGACCACCACGGGGACCCGGAGCGTCAGTGGCTCCGCATTCGACCCGGCCCCCGTGACGAGCGTGGCCACGACCTCGTACGCTCCCTGCGCCAGCCCCTCGACATGGCCGTCGCCCACCGCGAGCGCGTTGCGCGGAGCCGTGATACGGAGGGGCGCGTCCACCTCGATGCCGGAGGCGTCTACCGCGCGCACCGAGAACGGCACGCGGGCGCCGACGGCGACCGTGAGTCGGTCGGCGCTGGGCACGAGCCGGGCGACGCGCTCGGCTGGGGTCGGGGAGGTCGCGGTCTGGGCGGACGCGCTCGAGGCCAGGAGGGCGGCACAGGCGCACAGGAGCGTGAAGGCCGTGCGGCCCGGTGATGTACGGCTCGGCATGACGTCTCGCGAAGGTGCGGGATCAGTTGCCGGCGAAACCCTCGAGGGGGGCCGGCTCGGCGACGACCGCAATCTGGGTCCCGTCGGGCGAGACGGCGAGCCGTGTCAGCGTGATCCGCAGCTCGGACCAGTCCGCGACGGGCGCCCACGCCGCGTCGAGCCCCGGGCGGAACGACCAGATCACGGAGCCGCTCGCCTGGAGCAGAACCCCGTTCGGAGCCCACGCATGGTAGTCGCCGCCCGCGACGCTCCGAACGAGCGGTTGCGGGGCACTTCCGTCTGCGGGCAGCCGCATGATGGTCGAACCGCTCTCGCCGTCGAGCTGCTGGTAGCTGATGTCTTCCGAGCCCGGGATCTTCTGGATCGATCGACCGATGTTCTCCGCGAGCGTCTCCGTGCCCGCTTGGCCGAGGCGCGCCCGCTGAAGCGTGGCCGGCTGGCCGAGCACGAACAGGACGAGCGTGCTGTCGCCGCTCCACGCGTGGTATCCGACCGGTGCCACGTCCTCCAGGAGTACGGACGCGTTCCCGCCGTCGTGGTCGAAGCGCCAGAGGCGCTGGGCGGAGTCCGCCTCCACGCGGATGGTCGAGATGCCGCCTCCGTCCGGGAGGGGCGTGGCCGAGTACTCGCTCTCGGGGCTGCTCATTGTGACCCGCGTGACCATCCCCGTCGCGACGTGGTAGCGCCAGATATCGGCCTGCCCGTCGTGGGGGTCGTTGACGGTGTACCAGAAGCCCGACCCGTCGGGGACGAAGTACGGCTGATTGTCGTAGTCGGGACGCTGCGTGACGTTGGTCGGAGCCGACACGTCGGCGGCGTCTCCGCTCCACGTCACCTGCGCGAGCAGGATGTCGGTATCGCGGGGCATCACGAACTCCGCCGCCCGAGCGCCGTCGGCCGTGCCTTCCCGGGTCGCCTCGTCCTCCCCCGCGCACGCGGCGAGCGCGACGAGCAGCAGAGCCGAGGCTGCCGAAGCAGGGACTCCCGCGCCTCGTACCCCCACGGAGCGGCGGCTCACGACTGCAGCGAGGCGATGAGGGAAGCACCGCTTCCCGGTGCACTTTCGCTGCCGAGCACGAGGCTCAGGAACCGCGAAAGCGGCAGGGGTGCGGGGCACATGCGCCGCGAATCCGGTTCTTCGCTCATCGCCATTGCGGGGATCAGTCAGGTCGTTTCATTACGTCCCCTCAAGATAGCACACCGTGGCCGGGATGCGCGGGGTTTTTGCGCGCGTTCGGGCACCTCGGCCGCGGGCGCCGCGGGGGAGCGGCCACCGAGGACTCCCCGGCCAGCTTCAAGAAGCGGGTCCGGGCGATATATTGGCGGCGCGGCACCCCGACGGCGGCGTGCCGGTCCTGTTCAGCCCGAGGAGCAACCCTGGCCCGTTCCGAGCGGAGCCGTCTCGCGACGGTCACGATCCCCGCGCCCGACCTTAGGCCCGAGTCGTTCCTGCGCCACGCCGCCGGCGAGGCGCGAGGCTTCTGGGCGCGGGGAGAGCGGTGGGTCGCGCACCGGGGCGTTGCCGCGGAACTGCGAGGTGACGCGGGGCCGGCCGGCTCCGGAGGCCGCGACCGGTACGATCGCGTCGGCGCAGAGGCCCTCGCGCTCGCGGTGGATCCCCTCCTGCCGGCCGGCGTGTCGAGGGCGCCGCGGGTGCGCTTCTACGGCGGGTACTCGTTCCGGTCCGATCACGAGTGCCGGGGCGTCTGGGCGGACTTCCCGTCGTGGCTTTTCCACCTTCCGACGTGGGAGCTCGAGGGGGACGGCTCGGGTGACGCATGGCTGCGCGTTCGCGCGCTGGTGCCGGAGCACGGCGGGGACGACGTGTTCGGGCGGCTCCGCCGCGAGGCCGAGCAGCTCCGTGCCGAGCTCGCCACCCACCCGGATCGGTCGCGGCGCGTCACCCGGGTGCGTGGACGCGCCGCGGCCACGGACCGCGTGGCGTGGGAAGGCACGGTCGAGTCCTCGCTCGCCGCGATCCGGGGCGGAGCGGTCTCGAAGGTGGTCCTGGCCCGGACGATGGACGTCGACCTCGACGACACGCTGGATCCGGCCGACGTCGTGGAGCGCCTGCAGGAGGTGAACCGGGGCAGCCACGTCTTCCTGTTCGAGCCCGTCGCCGGCTCGGCGATCGTGGGCGCCGCGCCCGAAACCGTCGCCACGCTCCGCGACGGAGTGTTCCACGCCACGGCGGTCGCCGGTTCCATCCGCCGCGGGGCCACGCCGCGCGAGCAGGCCGAGCTGGCCGCCCGGCTCCTGGCCAGCGACAAGGACCGTGCCGAGCAGCGCATCGCGCTGGACGACATGGTGGCGCGACTCGAGACCGTGGCGCACCAGATCCGCACCGACCCGCAGCCTCACGTCCTCACGCTCGCGCGCATCCAGCACCTCGAGACCGAGATCCGGGCCAGCGTGCCGGCGGGCGTGACCGTCCTCGACCTGTTGCGCCTGCTGCACCCGACGCCGGCCGTGTGCGGCCTCCCGCGGGACGCAGCCATGGCGTTCCTGACTGCGGAGGAGCCCTTCGACCGCGGGTGGTACGCCGGGCCGGTGGGGTGGTTCGACGCCGACGGCAACGGGGTCTTCGCACCGGCGCTCCGCACCGGGGTCTCGACCGGGTCGGGGTGGAGGCTCTTCGCCGGGGCCGGCATCGTGGAGGGTTCGGTGCCTGCGCTCGAGTGGGAGGAGACGGGCATCAAGTTCGAACCGATGCTCGAGGCGCTCCGGCAGAGCGGCGCGGAGCTTTCCGCGGGCGTCGGCGTGGCGTTCCGGAATCCCGCCGGCGGGAGCGCCTGACGCCATGAGCGCAGCGGCGGCCACCACGCTCTGGGCGCGTGCCTTCGTGGACGAGCTGGCCCGGGCGGGCGTCCGCGAGGTCGTGGTCGCGCCGGGGTCCCGTTCGACGCCTCTCGTGCTCGCGTGCGCGGCGGACGGACGGTTCCGGATGCGCGTGCACCTCGACGAGCGCTCCGCGGCCTTCTTCGCCCTGGGGGTGGGGAAGGCCACCGGGCATCCGGCGGCCGTGATCACGACGTCCGGGACCGCCGTGGCCAACGCCTTTCCGGCGGTGGTCGAGGCCAGTCAGGCGGGTGTTCCGCTGCTCGTGCTCTCCGCGGACCGACCCCCGAGGCTTCGTGACTCCGACGCGAACCAGGCCGTGGACCAGGTCGGCATCTTCGGACGCTATCCCCGGGCCTTCTTCGAGCCGGGGATGCCGGAGCTGCGCGCGGAGTCGCTCCGGTACCTGCGCGGCGTGGCCGCGCGCGCGGTGGCCGCCACGGTCGCTCCCGATCCGGGACCGGTGCACGTCAACTTCCCCTTCGACAAGCCGCTCGAACCGGTCGATCCACCGCCGGCGTTCGTCGCCGAGCACCCGCTGGCCGCCGCCGGCCGCCCCGGCGGCGCCCCGTGGGTCCGCCTGAAAGGCGTGCGGCCGAGGATCTCGGACGCGGAGGTCGCCGAGCTCGCCGACGCGGTGCGAGGACGCGCGGGAGTCGTGGTCGCCGGTCCGAGCGAGGACGCGCTACGCCTCGGCCCGGCGGTTGCGAGGCTGGCGGCCGAACTCGAGTGGCCGGTCCTCGCCGACCCGCTCTCCGGCGCCCGGTACGGCCCGTCCGGCGGCGCCCACGTCGTGGCGGCCTACGACCTCTTTCTTCGGGATCCGGCGGTCCGCGCGCGTCTCGCGCCCGAGGTCGTGGTCCGCGTCGGAGTGTCTCCGACGTCCGCCGCGCTGCAGGGCTGGCTCACCGACCACGACGCGATCGAGCACATCGTTCTCGACGACGGGCGTCGGTGGAAGGACCACGGTGCGGTGAGCAGCCGTTACCTCGTGGCGGATCCGGTCGACGCGCTCGAGCGACTGGCAGGCGCGATCCGCGTGTCCGCGCCCTCCGGCACGACCCCCGGCGCCTCGGACGTTCCCGTTCGGGCGGGGGCCGGCCCGGCGGAGTGGGCCGAACTCTGGCGCCGCGTCGAACGAGCGGCACTGGACGCCGTCGCGGGTCCCGCCGTCGACGCCTTCCATGAGGGGCACATCGTGGCGGCGGTACTCTCGGCCGTGCCCGCGGACGGCACGCTCTTCGTGTCGAGTTCCATGCCTGTCCGCGATCTCGACGCGTACGGCCACCCGCGCGAAACCGTCGTGCACGTGCAGGCGAACCGTGGGGCCAGCGGCATCGACGGAGTCGTCTCGACGGCATTCGGCGTCTCTTCGCAGCGAAGCGACCCCGTGGTGTGCGTCATCGGCGACGTGGCCTTCTTCCACGACCGCAACGGCCTCCTCTTCGCACGTGAGCCCGACTGCCCGGTCGTCTTCGTGCTCGTGGACAACGACGGCGGCGGCATCTTCCACATGCTCCCCGTAGCGCAGCACGAGCCGCACTTCACCGCCTTCTTCGCTACGCCGCACGGTGTCGACGCGCTCCACGCGGCGCGCGCCCACGACGTCGACTTCCGGGAGGCGGGCATCGACGACGTCGCCTCAGCGGTGAGGAGCGGGCTCGAGTCGCGGCGCACCGTCGTGGTGCGGGTGCGCACCGAGCGAGAAGAGAATCGGCGCGGGCACGCCGAGGTGCGCGAGGCGGTCGCGCGGAGCGTGCACGCGGTGCTGGGGTAAGGGGCCCCGTCGCCCGCTGGAATCAGGTCGTTCACCCACACATCGAGATCATGACCAAGCCCGACTGGAAGGAAGTCCGAGTCTACGAGGACATCACGTATCACAAGTGCGACGGCGTCGCCCGCATCGCCTTCAACCGGCCCGAGGTGCGCAACGCGTTCCGGCCCGACACGCTGCTCGAGATGCAGGAGGCGTTCCGCGACGCCGGAGAGGATCCGGACATCGGCGTGGTGCTGCTCACCGGCAACGGCCCGGCGAAGGACGGCAAGTACGCGTTCTGCGCCGGAGGCGACCAGAGGGTGCGCGGCGAGGCCGGTTACGTGGGCAGAAGCGGCGTTCCGCGCCTCAACGTGCTGGAGCTCCAGCGTTACATCCGCTCCATGCCCAAGCCCGTTATCGCGCTCGTGGCCGGGTATGCGATCGGCGGTGGCCACGTGCTCCACGTGGTGTGCGACCTCACCATCGCCGCCGACAACGGCGTCTTCGGCCAGACCGGACCCATCGTCGGCTCCTTCGACGGCGGCTTCGGCTCGTCGTACCTGGCGCGCCACGTGGGGCAGAAGCGCGCCCGGGAGATCTGGTACCTGTGTCGTCAGTACTCCGCTCAGGAGGCCTTCGAGATGGGCATGGTCAACAAGGTCGTTCCCGTCGAGCAGCTCGAGGCCGAGGGGTGGGCGTGGGCGCGGGAGATTCTCGACAAGAGCCCGCTTGCCATCCGCCTCATCAAGAGCGCCATGAACGCCGACGTGGACGGCCAGGCGGGGCTTCAGGAGCTCGCGGGCAACGCCACCCTCCTCTTCTACATGACCGAGCAGGGGCAGGAGGGGAAGAAGGCATACCTCGAGAAGCGCAAGCCGAACTTCCGCCAGTATCCGTGGCTTCCATGGTGAGTCGGCCCCGACCCGTCGCCGCGATCGTGCGACGCGGGATGCCGCTGCTGGCCGCGGTCGCCGTGGCGGCGTGCGGCCGAAACGCCGCCCTGTACGAGCCGACCCCCTCCATGCTCGAGGTCCAGGCACCGGATTCCTTCCTCGTCGACGTGGAGACGAGCGAGGGGACGTTCAGGGTCAAGATGCGCAGACACTGGTCGCCGGCCGGCGTCGACCGCGTGTGGCACCTCATGGAAAACGACTTCTACGCGGGAGCGCGCATCTACCGCGTCGTCCCCGGCTTCGTCGCGCAGTGGGGGCTCACCGGCGATCCGGAGCTCGACTCGATCTGGCGAGGGCATACCCTGCCCGACGAGCCCACCGTCGGGAGCAACCTCCGCGGGGTGCTCGCCTTCGCGCGCGCGGGTCCGGAAACGAGGTCCACGCAGCTCTTCGTGAACCTCGTCGACAACGTGCGCCTGGACGCGTTGGCGAGCGGAGGAGTCGAGGGGTATCCGCCCGTCGGCGAAATCGAGGCCGGGCTCGAGGTCATTGACGGCTTCTACGCCGCCTACAACGACCGGACGCCGAGTCAGGACTCGATCCGCATCGCGGGAAACGACTATCTGCGCCGCGCCTACCCGCAGCTCGATTCGATCGTGGGCACGCGCGTCACCGGTTACTGGCGCTAGTGCCTTGAGCGGAGCTCCGGAGCACGGCAGCCCGGGGGCGGGGACCCCCCGGCCGACGCGGTCGGCCGCGTGGGTCATGGCCGCGCGCCCGAAGACGCTGACCGCCGCCATCGCCCCCGTGGTGACGGGCACGGGCCTCGCCGCGTACCACGACGTGCTCGCGTGGCTTCCCGCCGTCGCGGCGATGCTCGGTGCGATCCTGATCCAGATCGGCACCAACCTCGCCAACGACTACTATGACTTCGTGCGCGGAGGCGACACGGAGGAACGGGTGGGCCCGGTCCGGGTGACGCAGGCGGGCATCCTGCCCCCGGAGACGGTGAAGCGCGGGATGATCGTCACGCTGGCCGCCGCCGTGCTCGTGGGCGTCTACCTCGTCTGGGTCGGCGGCTGGCCGATTCTCTGGATCGGGCTCGCGTCGGTGGCGTGCGCGGTCCTGTACACGGGCGGCCCGTTCCCGCTCGCCTACCACGGGCTCGGCGACGTCTTCGTCTTCCTCTTCTTCGGCCTGATCGCGGTCGGGGGCACTTACTGGGTGCAGGGGCTCGCTTGGCCGGCGGACGCGATGCTCGCGGGGGTCGGCCTCGGCGCGCTCAGCACCGCGATCCTGGTGGTGAACAACCTGCGCGACATCGAGACCGATGCGAAGGCCGGCAAGCGGACCATGGCCGTGCGTCTCGGACCGGACGGCACGAAGGTCGAGTACGTCGTCGCGCTCGCGGTTGCGGCGGCGGTGCCGGTGACGGGGGTGGTGGCCTTCGGCTGGCCCGCGACGGCGCTCGCGGCCCTCGCGGTGGCACCGCTGACCTTGGCTCCGCTTCGCGCGGTACTCGGGCACGGGGATCCCCGGGAGCTGCTCCCGGCGCTGGGCGCGACGGCGCGGGTGGTCGCGCTCTACGGTGGCCTGCTCGGCGCGGGGCTGGCGATCGGGTGAACGTCGTCGACGTCCTGGCGCGGTCGTCCGGTCGACCGCACGAGGTCGCCATCGTCGGCCCCGGCGGCGCGTGGAGCTACGCCGAGCTGGCGGCGAGGGTCGACGCCCGCGCGGCGGAGCTCGGCTCGGGAGCCCCGGGTGCGGCCGGGGCGCGTGAGGGCGGCGGACGGTCGGTCGCGGCCTCGGTCGTCCCGACGGTCGTCTCTCCGGACGTCGCGTCGATCGTCGAGCTGCTGGCGCTCTGGCGCACGGGCGTCGTTCCCGCGCCGCTGAACGCTCGACTCACGACGGCCGAAGAGGCCGGTGCCCGCGCCCGGCTCGCGTCCGGCTCGGTCCCGGCAGGCACCCAGGTCGTGCTCTGGACGTCCGGTACGTCGGGTCGGCCGCGCGGGATCGCCCTCTCGTGGGCCAACCTCGACGCGATCACGCGCGCCTCCGAAGAGCGCCTGGGCCTGGGTGTCGGCGACGTATGGGTCGCGTCGCTTTCCCCGGCGCACGTCGGCGGGCTCGTGCTGATCGTGCGCTCGCTGCTCCTCGGCGGCGCGCTCCTCGTGCCGGGGGCGATCGACGCCGCATCGCTCTCGAAGCTGCTGGACGCTGGGATGGGCGAGACGGGGCGGGGTGCCCTCGTGCCCACGCACGTGTCGCTCGTTCCGACGCAGCTCCACCGCGTGCTCGAGCTTCGCGGTGCCCGCGGTGCGCCCCCGGGGCTGCGCTGCGCGCTCATCGGCGGGGCCCACGCGCCTGCGTCACTGCTCACGCGCGCGCTGGAGGCGGGGTGGCCCGTGGCGCTCACGTACGGCGCGACCGAGATGAGCTCTCAGATCGCGACGGCGCCGCCGGATCTGGTGCGCGCGAAGCCCGGCACGGTCGGACCTCCCGTGCGGGGCGTCGAGGTCGCCGTCTCGCCGGACGGAGAGGTGCTGGCGCGGGGCGGCACGCTCGCCCTCGGGAGCATCGGGGCCGACGTCCCGCCCCTGGCCGACGAGCGCGGGTGGTATCACAGTGGTGACCTCGGTCGCATCGACGACGACGGGCACCTGTGGATCACGGGGCGCCGGATCGACCGGATCGTGTCGGGCGGCGTGACCGTCGACGCGGTGGAGGTGGAAGAGGCGATCCGGACGCACCCGGGCGTCGGGGACGTCTGCGTGGTGGGTCTCCCGGACCCGGAATGGGGGGAGCGCGTCGGCGCCTGGGTGGAGCCCGCCCCGCTCCTGGGGGACGCCGACGGGTCTCCCGGTGCCCCGGCGACGCCCGACGCGCTCGCGGAGCACCTCCGCGAGCGCGTCGGAGGCGCGAAGATGCCCCGCGTCTGGCGCGTGTCCCCGGGCCTGCCCCGCAACCCGAACGGCAAGGTGGATCGCGTGGCGGTCCGGTCCGTGCTCGCCGAAGTGCGGGCGACTCCGACGCTCTGAGATCCGGGCGCCCTGGGAGTGGCGCAGGCGCGCCGCGGCGCGCATGTTCGGCGCCCATGAGCGAACACCGACCGACCTGGCACTTCGTGCCCCGCACCCGTGACGGGTGGATCGCGACGACCTCGTTCGTCGTCCTTTTCCTCCTGGCGATGCCTCCGGTCACGCACTCGGTGCTGAACCGGGTTGACCCGACCCTCGGCGGATTCCCCTTCTTCTTCGTGGCGCTGCTGGCCGTCTACTGCGCCCTCGTCGGCGTGCTGGTCTGGGCGCTGCGCCGGGGGTGTGACCATGGAGGCGTGGGTCGTCGCGACCGGACTCATCTTCGTCTATCTCCTCGCGACCATCGTGCTCGGCGTCGTCGCGAACCGGAAGATGACGGTCGACATGGAGGACTTCCTCCTGTACGGGCGCAAGGCCGGCTTCATCGTCCTCTACCTGACCGTCGTCGCGACCTTTCACTCGGCTTTCGCCTTCCTCGGCTCCGGCGGCTTCTTCTACACGCATGGCATCGGCTTCTGGGCGGCAGGGACGTGGACGCTCCTGGTCGGCGCCATCACGTACGTTCTTGGGCCCCGCATCTGGGCGCTCGGGAAGGCGTTCGGCTACATCACGCCCGCCGACATGCTGGCGGACTTCTACGAGTCCGAGGCGGTCCGGGTCGCCGTCGCGGTCGTTTCCGTGGTCTTCACCATCCTCTACATCCAGGTCCAGGCGCAGGGACTCGGCTACATCATCAACGTCGCCTCGGGTGACCGGATCTCGTTCGAGCTGGGAACGCTGATCCTCCTGGTGGTCGCCGCCACGTATCTGATGGCCGGCGGACTCCGGGCGGTCTACTGGACCGACGTCGTTCAGGGAGTCTGGATGTACCTCGCCGTATGGATCGGGGGCATGTACCTCGCGTACGAGCTCTTCGGCGGGCCGGTGGAGCTCTGGCGGCAGGTCCGCGAGGTGCACCCCGAGCTGCTGAGCCTGCCCGGCCCCCGCGGCTTTTTCACGCCGGGCATGTGGGTCGGGATGACGATCACCCTGTCCTTCGGCATCGTCTTCCAGCCCCACATGATGATCCGCTACTACACCGCGGTGGACTCGAAGACGCTCAAGCTGCTCGGCGCCACCACGCCGATCTACCTGATGACCCTCTACATCCCGGCCGCGCTCGTGGGGCTGGGCGGTGCCGTCGCCATGCCGGGGCTCGCGGTGCCGGACACGATCTTCCCCGAGCTCCTCTTCGCGCACGCCCCGCCCGTCCTCACGGGAGTGATCCTCGCGGGGGCCACCGCCGCGGCGATGTCGACGCTCGACTCGATCCTGCACGCGAACATGAGCGTGCTGACGCGCGACGTGTACCAGCGCTACATCGCGCCCGAGGCGAGCCAGGGCCATTACGTGTGGGTCGGCCGACTGATTGTGGTCGTCCTCCTCGTGGTCGGGTACTTCCTCTCGGTGCGTACGTTCGATTTCCTCGTCGTCCTGGTCACGCTCTCGGGCTCCGGCGCGCTCCAGCTCATGCCCGCCATCGTGGGCGTCTGCTTCCCCGGCCCGCGCACCCTGACCCGGGCCGGGATCCTGTCCGGTCTCGGCGCCGGGCTGGGGGTCCTCTACGTCACCCTCGTCGTCGTGCCCCATCCTCTCGGCATGCACGGTGGCCTCTGGGCGCTCCTCGTGAACACCGCGCTCGCCGTCGGGGTGTCCACGGTCACGGCGCCTCCGAGCGAGGCGACGCGCGCGCGCATTCACGGCGAGGTCGAGCGGGAGGTGTACGGCTCGGCCTCGTGAGTTCCGGCTTCGACCACACCCCAGCTTCGCACGGAGAGCCTGTCATGACGCACGCTGCCCCGCACTCCGGTTCGGGACCTCGCCCCGCCCGCCCCTCGACCCGAATCATCCTGCGTTTCGCGGGCGCGCTCGCCCTCCTGGCTGCGACGTTCGCACCGGCTGGTGCCCAGGAGCTCCTGCCGGCGCCCCCGCAGGTTGGCCCGGAGCGCGGCGCGCTCGTGGTGGTGGGCGGCGCGATGCGCTCTCCCGAGATCTACCAGCGCTTCATCGAACTCGCCGGCGGGCCCGATGCGCACATCGTGCTGGTTCCCACGGCGGGCGGTGCCGAGGAGTACGACGAGTTCTATCAGGGCATGAACGCATGGCGTGCCAACGGCGCCCGCAATCTGACGATCCTGCACACGACGGACCCGGCGGTCGCGGACACCGACGCCTTCGTGGAGCCCCTGCGGACGGCCGGAGGTGTCTTCTTCTTCGGTGGCAGGCAGTGGCGCCTGGTTGACGCGTACGGGGGGACGAAGGCCGAGACGGCGTTTCGGGAGGTGCTGGAGCGCGGCGGCGTCATCGGCGGGTCGTCCGCGGGCGCGTCGATTCAGGGCTCGTACCTGGTGCGGGGCGACACGCGCTCGAACACGGTCATGATGGGCGACCACGAGCGTGGCTTCGGCTACCTGCGCAACGTGGGCATCGACCAGCACGTGCTCCGTCGAAATCGGCACTTCGACATGATCGAGGTCGTGAAGGCGCGCCCCGAGCTTCTGGGCATCGGGCTCGACGAGGACACCGCGATCATCGTGCAGGGAGACCGTTTTCAGGTTCTCGGTTCGTCGTACGCGATCATCTACGACAACCAGTCGACGACGACGAGCGGGGGAGAGTTCTACTTTCTCGCACCCGGAGACCGGTATGATCTTGCCACCCGCGCGCCCATGCGGCCCGCGACCACGACGGGCCCCGTCGAGGGTGTCGTGAAGAAGCCGTGGGGCGGCGGCCGATGACGCCGGCTCCGCTCGGGGAAGTCCGGGCGTCGACGCTCCGATTCGCATCGGTCGCCGCCGGTACCCGGATCGCCGCCATGCTGGCGATGACGGCCTGCGCCGCCCCCCCCGACGCGATCCCGGTCGACGCCGAGGCGCATCGCGCCGGAGTCCAGCGCTTCCACGACGCGCGGGTGGCGGAGCTCGCGGCGCCGGACTCGTGGCTCTCGCTCATCGGCCTGTTCTGGCTCCAGGAGGGCGAGATCACGCTCGGCGCCGATTCCGCGAGCGACGTCGTGCTCCCGGGTGACAAGGCGCCCCCTCGGCTCGGCAGGGTGGTGCGCTCAGGCAGCGAGGTTCGCTTCGTCGCCGAGCCCGGCGTGCGCGTTACCAGCGGTGTCGACTCGACGCTCGCGCTGTCGGCGGGGTCGGGTGCGTTTCCGCCGGACGTCTCGGGCGACCCGGTGATCAACGACGAGGCCCTCGGTTCCGCCGGCCCGGGAAAGTCGATCGTGCACCGGCACGGCCCCCTCAACTGGGTCCTCATGACGTCAGGCGACGAGATGGCGCTGCGCGTCCGGGACAACGAGAGCCCGAACTACGACCGCTTCCACGGCATCGACCGCTACCCGATCTCGACGGAGTGGCGCGTGACGGCACGGTGGGTGCCGCAGGAAAAGGGCATCCTGGTGCCCGACGTCGTCGGGCGCGCGTCCGAGGCCGTCTCCCCCGCGTTCCTCGAATTCTGGATCGGAGGCGAACGCCACACGCTCGATGTGACGGGAGCGCCGGGCGCGGAGCGGTACATGATGGTGTTCGCCGACGCGACGAGCGGGCGGGGCACCTACGGCGCCGGCCGGTACGTCTGGTTCGACGCGCCCGACGAACAGGGGCGGGTCGTACTGGATTTCAACATGGCGTACAATCCGCCCTGCGTCTGGACGGGGTACGCGGTCTGTCCCCTGCCGTCGCGCGACAACCGGCTCGCCGTCGCCGTCGAGGCGGGCGAGAAGGACTGGACGCACTGACTGCGCGCAGGCGTCTCGGGCACCCCGGGCGAGCTTCCTCTCGCGCGAAGCGGTTCGAACACAGATAATCGGGCGTCCGCGCCGACCCCCTCGCCCACGCCTTCCATGGCCGACGCCCGCTCCCGTCCCTCCGTCACCGACCCCGCGACCGTCGCGCGGCACGCCGAGTACTGGCGGCGAAACCTGCGTTACCTGTGGGCGCTCACCGCCGTGTGGTTCCTCGTGTCGTACGGGTGCGGGATCATCTTCGCCGACGCGCTGAACGCCTACCGGCTTCCGGGAACCGGCCTCCCGCTGGGCTTCTGGTTCGCCCAGCAGGGGGCGATCTACGTCTTCGTGATCCTCATCTTCGTCTACGTCTGGCTGATGAACCGCTTGGACCGCGAGTTCGAGGTGGACGAGGGGGGTGAGGCATGACCGTCCAGGCCTGGACCTTCCTGCTCGTCGCGGCCTCGTTCGCGCTCTACATCGGGATCGCCATCTGGTCGCGGGCGTCGTCGACCAAGGACTTCTACGTCGCAGGCACGGGGGTCTCACCACTGGCCAACGGGATGGCCACCGCCGCCGACTGGATGAGCGCGGCATCGTTCATCTCCATGGCCGGACTCATTTCCTTCATGGGGTACGACGGCTCGGTCTATCTGCTCGGCTGGACGGGCGGCTACGTCCTGCTGGCGCTCATGCTCGCGCCGTACCTGCGCAAGTACGGGGCCTTCACCGTGCCGGACTTCGTGGGGGACCGGTACTACTCCAGGTTCGCGCGAATCGTCGCGGTGGTCTGCGCCATCTTCGTCTCGTTCACCTACGTGGCCGGGCAGATGCGTGGCGTGGGGATCGTCTTCGGACGCTTCCTGGAGGTCGACGTCAACGTGGGCGTCGGCATCGGCATGGCCATCGTCTTCTTCTACGCCGTGCTTGGCGGCATGAAGGGGATCACGTACACGCAGGTGGCGCAGTACTGCGTGCTGATCTTCGCGTACCTAGTGCCGGCCATCTTTCTTTCCATCCTCATCACTGGCAATCCCGTCCCGCAGCTCGGCTTCGGAGGCGTGGAACAGGCGTCCGGGATCCCCCTGCTGGAGCGGATCGAGGGACTGCATCGTGAACTCGGGTTCGCCTCGTACACGAACGGCACCAAGTCCACCCTCGACGTCTTCTTCATCACGGCGGCGCTCATGGTCGGGACCGCCGGCCTGCCGCACGTGATCATCCGCTTCTACACGGTGCCGCGCGTGCGCGACGCGCGCATCTCGGTCGGGTGGGCTCTCCTCTTCATTTCGCTCCTCTACACGACCGCTCCGGCCGTGGCCGTCTTCGCTCGCGCGAATCTCATCAACAGCGTGCAGGACGTCCCGTACGAGCAGGTGCCCGAGTGGTTCACGAACTGGGAGGCCACGGGACTGGTTCGCTTCGACGACGCCAACGGTGACGGCCGGATCCAGTACGTGGGCCCGGAGTCGTCGATGACGAACGAGCTGACGGTGGACCGCGACATCATGGTTCTGGCCAATCCGGAGATCGCGAATCTGCCGGGGTGGGTGATCGGGCTCGTGGCAGCGGGCGGTCTGGCCGCCGCGCTCTCGACGGCCGCGGGGCTCCTGCTCGTGATCTCGTCGGCCGTGAGTCATGACCTGCTGAAGCGGAGCTTCAGGCCGGACATCACGGAGAAGCAGGAACTCCTGGCCGCGCGTGCGGCCGCGGGCGTCGCCGTCGTGATCGCCGGTTACTTCGGGATGAACCCGCCGGGCTTCGTGGCGCAGGTCGTCGCGTTCGCCTTCGGGCTCGCCGCGTCGTCGTTCTTCCCGGCGATCATTTTGGGGATCTTCTCGAAGCGCACGTCACGCGAGGGGGCGATCCTCGGGATGATCCTGGGGATCACCTTCACCGCCGGCTACATCGTCTACTTCAACTTCGTGCGCCCCGAGCTGAACAATGCCGGGCACTGGTGGTTCGGGATCAGCCCGGAGGGGATCGGCACGCTGGGGATGTTGCTCAACTTCGCGGTCACGACGGTCGTGTCGTATCTGACGCCCCCGCCGCCTCCGCAGGTGCAGGTCCTCGTCGACCTGATCCGGGTTCCGCGCGGAGCGGGGCAGGCCCACGAGCTGAGCATCTGATCCGACGGGGTCCCCGACCACCCGGGGGCCCGCCGGACCGGGGTCCGCACGGCGCCGTCGGGCGCGCTCGGGCTCAGGGGATGCGGTCAGTCGATCGGGCGGCCCGCGACGTAGACCCTCTGCAGGGTGGCCGTCGACCGAATGTCGTCGAGGGGGTCCGCTCCGAAGACGAGGAAGTCGGCCCACGCGCCGGGCCGCAGCGCGCCGACGTCGTCGCGCCCGATGCAGGCGGCCGCCGCGCTCGTGGCGCTCAAGAGCGCCTGGGCCGGGGTGAGGCCGGCGTCGACCATCATCCAGAGCTCGAGGTGCTCGAAGTACCCGGGAAAGCGCGCGGCAGGCCCCGAGTCGGTTCCCATCGCAACCGGGATGCCCGCATCCGAAAGCGTCTTCAGATTCTCCATCGCCCACTGCAGGGCGACGCGATACCCTGCGGCCGCGGGACTCTCGGCCATGCGCCGCATGAATGCGGGGTCCGAGGCGCGCGCGAGCTGATCGGGGTGGGCCCGCGCGGTGAAGAAGGGGTCATCGAAGAAGTCGGGTCGATCGGCGTACACGAAGGTGCTCACCTCCCGGGTCAGCGTCGGCACGTAGCATACGCCGCTTTCCCGAAGTCGGGCCGTGAACGCCTCGTCGACCGCGGTGTCGCGCACGGAGTGGGCGATCATGGCGGATCCCATGTCGAGAAGACGGTTCGCGTCCTCCAGGTAGAAAACGTGCGTGGCCACGGGCAGCCCGCGCTCCGCGCCCACCTCCATCACTGCCGCCACGGCGTCCCACGGCATCTTCGTGGTCGTGCCGAGGTTGTCGTCGACGCGGAGCTTGAGCCAGTCGACACCGGCGTCGGCGTTCGCCGTCGCGGTGGCCCGGGCCGCCGCCGGCTCCGAGTCGGCGATCACCGGCCCCGCCGCGAGGAAACGGGCGTGCGGGTCGCCGTCGGAGGCCTGATCGCGGACCGCGAGCACCGTGGCGTCGTCTCCGAGGCTGTTCACCGTCGTGACGCCGTATGAGGCATAGAGCGCGAGGTCGGACCGAACCCGATCGGCGGGATCCGCCACCGAGTCGTCCGCCCAAAGCCCGCTCACGTGACCGTGCGCGTTGACGAAGCCCGGGGTCACGTGTCGCCCGGCGAGGTCGACTTCTTCGACGACGTCGACACCGTCGGGGATCTCACCATCCGGTACCAGGGCGAGAACCCTGCCGTCCGACACGAGGAGCGTGGTACCCGGGCGGGCGGGCGTGCCCGAGCCGTCCCAGACGGTCGCACCGGTGTAGGCCGTCGCCACGATCGCGTCGGTCGGCGGTGAGCAGGAGGCCAGGGCGGCCGACACCAGAAGGAGCGAAGACGTGCGGATGGTATGCATGCGCCACCTTAACCTGCCGCGAGCCGCGGGCAAGGGCCGGCCCTCCTCCGGCCGCTGGTTCGCCACCCGCGAACCGCGTAGTATGGTGCGCGACTCCCTGCAGGCCGCTCCGGGAAGACACCAATGAGGACGCTCACCTTCGTACTGGCTGTCTCGGGCTTCGTGCTCGCGACCTTCAGCTCCGTGCCCGGGCCGTTGTCCGGGCCGGAACGGGTGTCGCTTCCCGCCCCGGCCGACGTGGTCGACGAGGTCGACATCGTCGGGCAGTACTGCCTCCGCTGCCACGACGACCGGCGCATGCGCGGCAACCTGAGCCTCGCCGGGTTCGACGCGGCCGCCCCGCACGAACAGGCGGCGGTGGCCGAGAAGATCATCGTCAAGCTCCGTGCGGGAATGATGCCGCCGCCCGGGGCGGCGCGTCCCGCCGGCGACTCGCTCCGCGTGTTCGTCGAGGGCCTGGAGTCCCGGATCGATGCCGCGGCCGCGCGTGAGCCCCGGCCCGGCGGCCGCACCTTCCAGCGCCTCAATCAGGCCGAGTACGAGCGCTCGATCCTCGACCTGCTGGGGCTCGAGGTCGACGCAGGGCGGTACCTGCCGCCCGACACGAAGAGCGAGAACTTCGACAACATCGCCGACGTCCAGATGCTCTCGCCCACCCTCCTCGACGCGTACCTGACCGCGGCCGAGGAAATCAGCCGCCTCGCGGTCGGAGATCCGTCCGCCGGCCCCCGGGACGAGACGTACACGGTTTCAGGCTACTCGTCCCAGACTGGGCGGGTGGCGGGCGCGCCGTTCGGGACGCGCGGGGGCGTTTCGGTCACCCACGCATTTCCCGCGGACGGTTCCTACGTCTTCCGGGTCGTCTTCGATCATACCACGACCGGCGACGGATTCGCCGGCCAGCTCGCCCGGGGCGAGCGGCTCGAGATCTCCATCGACGGAGCGCCCGTTGCGCTCCTCGACGTGGACTCGTGGCTGAGCTACGCGGATCCGTGGGGGATCACCATGTGGACCGAACCCCTGCACGTCACGGCCGGCCCCCATCGCGTCACCGCTGCGTTCCTCGCGACGGCGGAGGGACCGGCCGACGACCTCCTCTCCCCGCATGACTGGTCGATCGCGGACCGGCACACGGGGATGGACGGCTACGGCCTCACACTCCTGCCGCACGTCCGCGATCTCATCATCGGCGGCCCACATGCGGTTACCGGTGTCTCGGACCACGCGGTGCGGCGGGGGATCTTCACGTGCCGTCCCACGACGGCTGCCGAAGAAGCGCCCTGCGCCCGCGCGATCGTCTCGCGCCTGGCCTCGGCGGCGTATCGCCGGCCCGTCGACGACCGTGACGTGGACGCGATCATGGACTTCTGGGCCGAAGGGCGGGCGGAAGGCGGCTTCGAGGTGGGCGTGCGGAGCGCGCTCCAGGCGATCCTCGCGAGCCCGCACTTCGTCTTCCGGTTCGAGCGCCCGGTCACGCGAACGGCCGACGGCCGACCCTGGCTTCTCGACGCCGACGCCCTCGCATCGCGACTCTCCTTCTTCCTCTGGGCCCTGCCGCCGGACGACGCGCTGCGCGGGCTGGCGGATTCCGGCGAGCTGCTGCGCGAGGACGTGCTCGATGCGCAGGTCGTGCGCATGCTCGCCGACCCCCGGTCGGAGGCGCTGGCCACCCGCTTCGCCGCTCAGTGGCTTCGGCTCCAGGACCTCGACAAGGTCCATCCCGACACGTACTGGTTTCCCGACTACGATCAGCAGCTCGCGGACGCGATGCGTCGCGAGACCGAGCTCTTCTTCATGAGCGTGGTGCGTGAGGATCGGAGCGTCTTCGACCTCTATTCGGCCGACTTCACCTTCCTCAACGAACGACTTGCCCGGCACTACGGGATCCCCGGCGTGCGCGGGGAGGAATTCCGCCGGGTGACCCAGCCCGACGAGACCCGACGGGGACTCCTGGGGCACGGAAGCATCCTCACCTTGACCTCCCACGGGGACCGTACCTCGCCGGTCCTGCGGGGCAAGTGGGTGATGGAGGTCCTCATGGGAACGCCGCCGCCCCCCCCTCCTCCCGGCGTCCCGGACCTCGAGGAGACCGATGCGGCCGAGGAGGGGCGCGTCCTGTCGACCCGCGAGCGCATGGAGCAGCACCGGGCCAACCCAACGTGCGCGTCGTGCCACCGGTTCATCGACCCGATCGGGCTCGCGCTCGACGGCTTCGACGTGACCGGGCGAAGCCGGATCCGCGAGCACGGTGCGCCGATCGACACCCGGGGCGAGCTCTACGACGGAACGGCCGTCGACTCTCCCCCGGCTCTGATCGACGCACTCCTCGCGCGCCCGGAGCCGCTGGTGCGTACCTTCACCCAGAACCTCATGGCGTACGCCCTGGGTCGCCGGGTGGAGTACTACGACCAGCCCGCCGTCCGTGCCATCGTGAACGCCGCCGCCGCGGAGGGGTACCGTTTTTCCGCCTTGGCACGGGCCATCGTGCGCTCGGATGCGTTCCGCATGCAGGCGCCCGTCGTCGCCGCGGACGACGACGGGGACGATGTGCGGCAGCCGCCTCGACAGTAGATTGGCCATCGGTTTCTTGCCCGGGGGACGCGAAGAATGACCTACATCGGTGGGCTCCGGATGGAGCGACGCACCTTCCTTCGAGGGATGGGGGCGTCCGTGGCACTGCCCTTTCTCGACGCCATGGTGCCGGCCGGCCGCATGTCGTCGGCCCTCCCGGCGGAGCCTGCCCGTCTCGTGGCGATCGAACTCGTGCACGGGGCCGCCGGCTGCAGCGAGTGGGGCGCGACCCAGAACCTCTGGAATCCGGCCGACGTGGGGCGCGACTTCGATCTCACGCCCAGCGCCCTCGCTCCCCTGGACCCGTGGCGCCGCTACCTGACCATCGTCAGCAACACCGACGTCCGGATGGCCGAGGCGTTCGAGGCCCACGAGATCGGCGGGGACCACTTCCGCTCGAGCGCGGTCTTCCTGACGCAGTCCCATCCGAAGCAGACGCGGGGATCGGACGTCTACGCAGGGACCTCGTTCGACCAGATCTACGCTGCGCGCTTCGGGCAGGACACGCCGATCCCGTCGATGCAGCTCTGCATCGAGCCGGTCGACCAGTCCGGCGGCTGCGCGTACGGATACTCCTGCGTGTACACGGACACGATCAGCTGGGTGTCGCCCACCGAGCCACTCCCGATGATCCGTGATCCCCGCACGGTCTTCAACATGCTGTTCGGGTCGGGCTCCGACGCGCAGGATCGCGCGAGACGGCGCCGGGCCAACGCGAGCATCCTCGACTGGATCACGGGAGAGATCGATCACCTGAAGCGCGAGCTCGGCCCCAACGACACGATGAGGCTCGAGCGATACCTCGACAACGTCCGTGAGATCGAGCGCCGCATCCAGGCCGTGGAGGCGCGAAACCTCACCGGCGAGGAACGCGAGCTGCCCGGGGCCCCCGCGGGGGTGCCCGACTCGTTCGAGGAGCACATGCGTCTCATGTTCGACCTCCAGGCGCTCGCGTTCGCCTCGAACATGACGCGTGTCTTCTCGTTCAAGACGGGTCGCGACGCTTCGGGCCGGGTCTATCCGGAGAGCGGTACCGACCGTCCGTTCCACCCGGCCTCCCACCACGGTGGACGCGAAGAGGCGATCCTGGATTTCCAGAGCATCAACCGGTACCACGTGAGCATGCTGCCGTACTTCCTCCAGCGGCTCCACGAGCTCGACGAGGGGGACTCGACGCTGCTCGACAGCACCATGATCCTCTTCGGGTCCCCCATGGCCGACGGCAATCTCCACAACCATAGGAGGTGCCCGTTTGTCATAATGGGAGGTGCCGGCGGAAAGCTGGGCGGAAACGTGCACCTGAAGGCGCCCGACGGGACGCCGATGGCGAACGTGATGCTCAGTCTTTTGCATGAGCTCGGGCTCGACGACATCGACAGCTTTGGAGACAGCTCGGGCGTCTTTCCGCTCGGCGTGCCCCACGCCAGCTCGCCCGCGCAGTGACGCAATGAGGAGCACAGGAATCGCGTGACCACGACGAAATGGGTGTGGGTCTCCCTCGCAGCGGGAGGTGGGCTGCTCGCGCTTACCGGTC
>JAURER010000090.1 GCA_030827315.1 Gemmatimonadota bacterium
CATCTCGATGCGCTCGATGTCATCGAGGGGGATCATGTCGTACACGGTGCCCGGATCCGCGAGCAGGACACCGTCCAGGACGACGTCCACGGCCCTGCAGTTGGAATCTCCCCCCAGTCCGGTCGGACGGTACACCACGCATGTTCGCGAGCCACTCGTTCGCGACGCGATGGCACCGGGCATCGATGTCTGCAGGAGGTCGGTGAGCGTCATGCCGGATCGGGCGGCGCTCAGGATCTCCGGTCGGCCGATCTCGTTCAGGCCGTGTCCGGATGAGTTCCTGCGTGCCTGCAGCGTACTCTCGACGCTCACCTCGAAGGCTTCGAGCTCGATCGCCTGGGGCGAGAGCAGCACCTGGATCGCTCGCTCCTGCCCCCGAACGACCTGCACGACGGTGGTGTGTTCTCCATACGCGACGTGACGGAAGGTGAGCGTAACGGCGCCGGCTCGGACGGACGGTACGAGGAAGCCTCCCGACGCGTTGGTGCCCACCGTTCCGGAGGCCAGCGCGACCTCCACGCCGAGCACGGGCTCCCTCGTTTCCGCATCGAGCACCCTCCCGACGATCGACCCCGGCTCCTGCGCCTCACCGGCACGCGCGCCGCCCGCGCCACCCAGGAGCGCGACGCACCACACGAGGGTGGTGCGAGCCGTGAAGGAGCGCCGCGTCGTCGACATGAGCGGAGGCCGGGCGTTACCTGCCCCCGCCCGATCCGACTTCCCGGACGTCGGTACGGGGCCTCGGGGGCCGGACGTAGGCGGAGACGAGGCTCTCGTGCCCGCCGGGGCCGATCGCCGCAACACCGAAGACGTAGTCGTCGATCGACACGTCTTGCAGCACGAGGCGGTCGACGTCGCCGACACGGACCTCGTGTTCCCAGTCGGGTGTCCATGCATCGCGCCACACCACCCGGTAGCCGACCGCGCCGGTCGAGCGCGCCCAGCGCACGTCCGCATCGTACCCCGATTCACCCCGCCCGAGGGCCGGACCCGCGCCGAGGTCCACGCGCGGGGCGGCCGGTGCCAGGGCCATCGTCGCCACGCCGGCGACGTTGACGCGCGTGTTCCGCGCCAGGTAGTCGAAGTCGACGCCGCCGAGCGTGTCGGCCGCGGTGTGCTGACGGGAATAGTTTTCCCGCGACTCGCTGAAGCGCACCCCTGCGAAGCCGCGACGGTTGAACGCCGTGTGGTCCCCGCCCCGGCCGAAGCGATCCTCGCGCGCGACCAGGCGGATCTGGTGATCCGGCAGGTAGGCCGACCCGTGCCGTTGGATGAAGCGCGCCAGATGACGGGACGGCGAGTCCATCGGGTCCTCCGAGAAGACACGCAGAGTGCGGCTGTCGAGGATCCCGTTGCCTCCCAGGGAATTCCCGATGATGTCGTTGTTGAAGACCGCATCGATGACCCACGACTCGCGCTCGGCACGCGCCGCGTGGAGGCTGGCGCCGACGAGGCCCTCCTCTTCGGCGACGAACGCCACGAAGACGAGCGTCGCGTCGAAGGCGAGCCCACTCTGGGCGAGCACGCGGGCGGCCTCCATGGTGAGGACGGTGCCGCTTCCGTCGTCGTTGGCACCTGGAGCCGGGTTGTCGAAGCGCTCCCAGTCGAATCCGCCACCTCCACCACCCTGCGACGGGTCGGCGGTCAGGCGCGCCACGGTATCGTAATGGCCGCTGACGTAAATGCGCCGCGCCGACCCACCCGGCAGGATCGCAACTACGTTGCAGAGCTCGGCCTCTACCGGAATCCGACCCTGGGGTTCGACCGTGTAGCAGTCCAGGTCCACCTGCAGTCGGTCGCTGAAGCCGCGCAGGGTCTCCATGATGTACGACCGGGCCGGTACCACGCCGACATCGGGCTGGTCCGAGAAGGAGAGGGAGTGTCTGGTCCGGAAGCCCGTGAGCGTCGAGAGGTACTCGTGCAACCTCGCGGCCGAGACGTCCTCGAGCATCGCTTCGATGCGCGGATCAATCATCTGGGCGTCGAGGGGGCGGACTGCCGGCGTGGCGGCCGCGGTGATGACGACGGTGGCGAGCGAGAGCGAGGCGACGAGGCGCATTCGGCGTCGGGGCGGAAGGTTCGCGTGGCGGCTTTTCTCTGGGTACCGGCGAACGTCGTCGACCGTTCCGCGGGCGCGCAACCCCGGGGCGCCACGCCGTCGAGCTGCACGGTACCATTGCCGCTTGAAGCGCGAGGGGGTATATCTGCTGCGACGAGTGTGAAGGCAGAGAGGATTCGGTGCGTCCGCCGGCTTGCGGGCGGCCCAGTCCATTCTGCGCTTTTTTTGTTACCCCGAGCTCCAGGAGAGCCGCTATGCGATCGCGTAATGGTTCGAAGCGATGGTGGAGGACAGGGTTGCTCCAGGTTGCCTTGATGGCCGCAGGCGTAGGTACGCTCGCGGCTCAGACCGGGCAGATCACCGGCGTCGTGACGAACGCGACGAGCGGAGCACCCATTGGAGAGGTTCAGGTCTTCGTGCAGGGAGGGACGCAGGGCACACTCTCCCGCGCGGATGGCCGATTCCTCCTTCTCAACGTTCCCGTCGGAACGTACGAGGTCACCGCGCAGCGCATCGGCTTCGCGTCGGTGACACAGTCCGTGACGGTGACCGCTGGCTCGCCGGCCGTGGCGAACTTCTCTCTCGAGACGCAGGCGCTCGGCCTGGACGAGATCGTGGTCACGGGCACCGCCGGTGCCTCGCGGCGCCGGGAGGTCGGGAACACGATCGCCCAGATCAACCTCGCCGACGTCCCCGAGCGGCCGGTCTCGGCGGTTGACATCCTGCAGGCGTCCGCGCCCGGCGTCGACGTTACGGGCTCCAGCGGCGAGGCCGGGCAGGGGCGACAGATCCGCCTCCGTGGCAACTCGTCGGTCTCCATGACGAACCAGCCGATCATCTACGTGGACGGCATCCGGATGCGTTCCGAGGCCCTCCCGATCGTCAACTCGCTCGACACCGGCTCCGGTCGCGGCGCGCGCGTGTCGGTCAGCCCGCTCGACAACATCAACCCGAATGACATCGAGCGTATCGAGATCATCAAGGGCTCGGCCGCGACCACCCTCTACGGCACCGAGGCGTCTGCCGGCGTCATCCAGGTCTTCACCAAGAAGGGCTCCACCGGAGCTCCGGTCTGGACCGCCGAGCTGCAGCAGGGTACCGGCTGGATGCGGCAGTTCGGCGTCAACGGCATGGACTACCTCAACATGGAGCACTACATGCGCGGGCCCTGGTGGGGCTCGGGCTACGAGGGTGGCGAGTACTCCGTGGACTGCGTGACGGACGCGACGGACGTGGACGGGCGCTGGCAGGGTGCGAACGCCACGGCCGAGGGCGCCTGCCGCTGGCCGGGCAGCGTCTGGCTCCAGAACTACAGCCTCTCGGTCCGCGGCGGCAGCCAGAACCTGCAGTACTTCATGTCGGGTGGATTCCAGGACGACACGTATGTCCTGCCGAACGATGAGCTCGAGAAGTACAACTTCCGGGGCAACTTCACGGTGACCCCGATCGACAATCTGCAGATCCAGTGGAACACGTCCTGGAGCAACCAGTGGCAGTCGAACACCTCGACGGCCAACAACGCCCAGGGTGTCACGCTCAACGCGTTCCGGCAGGAGCGGAACTACTGGGGTACGGGCGACCCGAACCGGATCGCCGTCGCGATGGACTACGATCTCAAACAGACCGTTGAGCGCCTGACCACGGGTCTGACGATGACGTACTCGCCGACGGCGAACCTGACGAACCGGTTCGTGGTCGGGTACGACTTCAGCCAGCAGGAAGGCCGGAACCTGCGGCCCTTCGGTTTCCCGCAGTTCCCGCAGGGCTCGATCACGAACGACACGTATCAGAACCGGCTGCTGACGTTCGACTACGTCGGTTCGTACGGCTTCGGTCTCACGGAGAGCATCAATTCGACGTTCTCGTGGGGCGGCCAGGCGGTTGGTGACGAGGATCGCCGGGTGCAGGCCTACGGAGAGAACTTCCCCGGTGCCGCGGAGCCGACCGTGACGTCGGCCGCGCTCACCTTCGCGCAGGAGTCTCGCCAGAAGGTTTGGAACGCCGGCTTCTTCGTTCAGAATGTCTTCGATTTCTCGGACCGCTACTTCCTGACCGCGGGCGTCCGCGTCGACGGAAACAGCGCGTTCGGGCAGAACTTCGGACTTCAGGTCTACCCGAAGGTCAGCGGCGTCTGGATCCTGAGCGATGAGGCGTTCGCTCCTGATGTACTCGGTACCCTGAAACTGCGCGCCGCGTACGGTCAGTCTGGCCGCGCGCCCGGCGCCTTCGACGCGGTTCGCACCTGGAGCCCCGCGGGCTTCGCGGGCGATCCGGCCTTCACGCCCGCGAACCTCGGAAACGACGAGCTCGGCCCGGAGGTGACAGCCGAGTGGGAAATGGGCTTCGATGGCTCGTGGATGGATGACCGCCTTTCCGGTCAGTTCACCTACTACAATCAGACCACCACTGACGCGCTCATGAACGTGGCGGCGATTCCGTCGACCGGCTTCACCGCGTCGCAGCTCCA
>JAURER010000009.1 GCA_030827315.1 Gemmatimonadota bacterium
ATCGGCGCGTCGGGTCGGATCGGGGTGGGCGTTGCGGCGGAGCGCCCGTGGCGGTTCTATGTTCGTGGCGCGCCGGGCGTGTCCCGACATCCGCGCTGAACCACCCACCCTCGCACGAGGCTCCCACGCGCATGAGTGACCCGACCTGGATCTCGGTACTGCCTCCGGTTCTCGCGATCGGTCTCGCCATATGGACGCGGCAGGTGTACCTGTCGCTGGCGGGGGGGCTCTGGCTCGCGTGGACGATCCTCGCCGGATGGAATCCGCTCACGGGACTCGCGTCGACCGTCGAGTCCACCGTCAGCGTCTTTTCGGACCCGGGCGACACGCGGGTCATCATGTTCACCCTGGTCATCGGCGCGCTCATCGCCACGGTCCAGGCTTCCGGCGGCGTGCAGGGCTTCGTGGAGGTGCTCGAGCAGCGTCGCTGGGTCGACTCCTCGAAGCGCGCTCAGCTGCTCGCGTGGGGTACGGGTGTGATCATCTTCATCGAGTCGAACATCACGGTACTCGTGGCCGGCACGGTCGCCCGTCCCCTCTGTGACCGATACCGGTGCTCGCGCGAGAAGCTCGCCTACATCATCGACTCCACGTCCGCGCCGATCTGCATCCTGATTCCGCTCAATGCGTGGGGCGCGTACAACCTCCAGCTGCTCGAGGGGCTCGGCGTGGAGAACGCGCTCGGGGTGTTCGTCACGTCGATCGCGTTCAACTTCTACGCGTTCGCCGCCGTCTTCCTGACGCTCGCGGTGATTCTGTTCGGCATCGACATCGGCCCGATGAAGAAGGCCGAGAAGCGTACGCGCGACGGTCGTGTGCTCTGGCCCGACGCGACGCCCATGATCGACGAGGAGGTGCTGTCGACGGCGCCCGCCGAGGGGATGCCCACGCGGGCGCGAAACATGCTGCTCCCCATCGCGTCGATGGTGCTGTTCATGCCCCTGGCGCTCTGGATCACCGGGGGGGGAGACATCCGCGACGGATCGGGCTCCACGAGCGTCCTGTGGTCGGTGAGTTTCGGCCTCGGCGTGTCGTGGCTCCTTCTTCGGGCGCAGGGTCTGTTCACGGTCGACGAGCTGGTTCGTGTGGCGCTCAAGGGCGCGGGTGCGCTCGTGCCCCTCGCGCTCATCCTGCTGCTCGCGCTCGCGCTCGGCGACGTGATTCGTGAGCTCGGCACGGGGGAGTACGTGGCGAGGATCACCGCGGGCGCCATGCCCAACTTCCTGTATCTGCCGCTCATCTTCCTGGTATCGGGTGGGATCGCGTTCGCGACGGGAACGAGCTGGGGTACCTTCGCGATCATGTTGCCCATCGCGGTACCCGCGGCGGCGACGCTGGGACTGCCGCTGGCGCCGTTCGTGGCCGCGTCTCTCGCAGGAGGCGTGTTCGGTGACCACTGCTCCCCCATCTCCGACACCACCATCATCTCTTCGATGGCCGCCGCCACGGACCACGTCGACCACGTCCGCACGCAGCTTCCTTATGCGCTGATCTCGGGCGCCGTGGCCGTCGTCGGCTTCGCGATCCTGGGGGCCGCGATGTAGTCGGACCGGGTCCAAACACGACCGGAAAACCCTTATGTTGTCATGCTGTCCGGCCGCCGCCGGCGCACCTGCATTCTCGACAGTGGAGAGAGGGAGTTGAACGTCATCGTCTGCGTGAAGCGCGTGCCCGACACCGAAGCCCGGATCCGCGTCGACGCGACCGGGAGCGCCATCGACGGGTCGGGCATCAAGTTCGACATCAGTCCGTACGACGCGTTCGCGGTCGAGGCGGCGCTGCGGATGAAGGAGGCGGCGGGGGCCGGCGAGGTCACGCTGCTGACTCTGGGCGACGCCGCGTCCCAGGAGACGCTGCGGAAGGGGCTGGCCATGGGCGCCGACAGGGCCGTTCTCCTGACCGGCTCCGTGGGCCTCGACGGCCTCGCGACCGCGAAGGCCCTCGCCGCCGAGCTCGGGGCGTCCGACGCGCCGCTCTTCCTGTTCGGCGTGAAGGCCGCGGACGACGATCAGCAACAGGTGGGCCCGATGGTGGCCACGCTGCTCGACCGTCCGTGCGTCACCGGCGTGTCGACGTTCGAGGTCGCCGACGGCAGGGTCCTGTGCCAGCGTGAAGTTGAGGGCGGGAGCGAATCCGTCGAGGTCGGGCTACCGGCCGTGCTGTGCATCACCAAGGGCCCGAACGAGCCGCGCCTCGCGGCGCTGAAGGGGATCATGGCCGCCAAGAAGAAGCCGCTCGAAGAGAAGGCCGCTCAGGTGGTCGAGACGCGCGTCCGGCTCCGGACGCTCGCCGAGCCGCCCGCGCGGCCCGAGGGACGCATCGTCGGCGAGGGCGCCGACGCCGTCCCGGAACTCGTGCGGCTGCTTCGCGAGGAAGCGAACGCACTTTAGGAAGGGGCTCTTTCGCCCCGGCATCCCGGGCAATCACGAATTCAAGAACAACTGGAGCAGTCCCCATGGCGAACGTGCTCGCCTTCGCAGAGCAGAGAGACGGACAGATCGGCGCGTCCGCCCGTGAGGCGGTCGGGGTCGCCGCGACGGTGGCCGCGGCGTCCGGTGGAGATGCCCATGCACTCGTCCTCGGAGGTCCGGGCGTCGCCGGGATCGCCGGATCGCTCGGAGCGGTCGGGGCCGAGGTCGTCGCCGTTGGCGAGCACGATGCGCTCGCCGAATACAACCCCGAGGCGTACGTGGACGTCGTCGTCGATCGCATCAGGGCCGGCGAGTACCGTGCCGTGGTTTTTCCGGCGACGACGCTGGGCAAGGACCTGGCACCGCGCGTCGCAGCCAAGCTCGACGTGCCGATGGTGTCCGACGTGACCGCGATCGACGCCTCCGGGGCGATGCTCGTGGTGACGCGCCCGGTTTATTCGGGCAAGGCGTTCGCCACGCTCGAGGTGGAGGCCAGTCCGGCCGTCTTGTCCATCCGTCCGAACGTCTTTCAGGCGGCCGTGCGTTCCGCCGCCGGTGCGGTTGAGTCGTTCGTGCCGACGGTCGACCCTTCGACGTTCCGCATGCGGGTGGTGGAGCGCAGGGCGGCGGCGGAAGGGAAGGTGGACGTGTCGGAGGCCTCGGTGGTGGTGTCGGGCGGGCGCGGGATGAAGGACCCCGCGAACTGGCAGCTGCTGGAGCAGCTGAGAGACGCACTCGGCCCCGACGTGGCCCTGGGTGCCTCGCGTGCCGTGGTAGACGCCGGGTGGCGGCCCCACGGAGAACAGGTCGGCCAGACCGGCAAGACGGTCGCCCCGAAACTCTACTTCGCCGTCGGGATCTCCGGTGCGATCCAGCACCTCGCGGGCATGCGCACCGCGAAGACGATCGTGGCCATCAACCGCGATGCCGACGCCCCCATCTTCGGCGTGGCCGACTACGGGATCGTGGGAGACCTCTTCGACGTGCTGCCACGGCTGACCAGCGAGATCGCGGCGCTCCGGTCGGGCGACTGATTCCGGGCGGGGCGGGGGCGCTCATCGCGCGCCCGTGGGTCTGCCGCCCAGAATGGCGACCGGGTCGACCGGTCGGCCCCACCTCCATACCTCGAAGTGGAGATGCGGGGCGGTCACCTGCCCGCTGGCGCCGCTCAGCCCGATCGGGTCGCCGGCGCGCACCGACGTTCCGGCGCTGACCCCGATCTGCGAGAGATGGGCATAGATGGAGAGCAGTCCCGCGCCGTGGTCGATCCAGACGACGCTTCCGAAGCCGGTCATCGTCCCCGCGAAGCGGATGTGACCGGTCGCCATCGCGCGAACCGGTGTGCCGGTGGGGACGTTGAGGTCGATGCCGCGGTGCACGTCCGGACGCAGGCCCAGGAAGCGCAGTCCGAAGCCGGACGTCGGGGTTGCATCGACGGGCCAGCGGGGCAGGTAGCAGCCGGAGACCGCCGCCACCGTCAGCGCCAACGCTCCCGCGCGCCCGACGCGGGTCATCACCCCACGTCGGCTTCGAGCACCGCCAGCGCGTCGTCGAGGAGCATGACATCGACGGTTTCACCCGGCTCCACGGTGCTTCTCGCGGGTTCGACCACGGCGAGCCCGTCGGCGAGGGCCAGCCCCCGCACCAGCCCCGAGAGCTGGGGACCGGTGAGCGCGGCGACCAGCACGCCGTCACGGACTCGGACGGTCACGCGCTGGAAGTAGGTCAGGTCGGCAGGTGTGTCGAAGCGCTCTTCCGCCACGCACGGCACGACCCGACGGAAGATGCGTCGGTGTCCGGCCATGCGCAGCAGGAAGGGGCGGACGAAGACCTCGAAGGTTACGAACGCGGACGAGGGATTGCCGGGGAGGCCGAAGACGGCCTGGCGGCCTTCGGCTCTCCCGAGCCAGCCGAAGCTGACGGGACTGCCGGGACGCATGCGGACTCTCCAGAAGTCCCGCTCGAAACCCAGCTCGTCCAGGACTTCCTTGACCAGATCGGCTTCGCCCATCGAGGCTCCTCCGATGGTCACGAGCGCGTCGGCGTCCGCGCCCGCCGAGATCCGGCTTCGCAGGGCGTCCCGGTCGTCCGCAGCCGTGCCGAGCGCGTACGCCTCTCCCCCTGCCGCCTCGATCATGGCGACCAGCATCCTGCCGTTGGATTCGGGCACGCCGAGACCCGCCCGGACTTCGTCGTACCGCTCGGGTCCACGGAGTTCGTCGCCCGTGGTCAGAACCGCGACGCTGGGACGCCGATGCACCAGGACCTCGGCGCGGCCGGCTGCCGCGAGCACGCCGAGCGTGCCCGGTGTGACGGACCAACCCTGCTCGAAGAGGCGGGCGCCCTCCCGCATATCCTGGCCGGCCGCCCGGACGTGTCTCGCACGATCGCGGTCCGAGAATATCCGGACGGTGCCGGACCGGGCCTCTCGATCGGTGTCCTCGACCCGGATGACGGTGTCCGCTCCGGCGGGAATCGGGGCCCCGGTCATGATGCGGATGGCCATCCCCGGGGGCAGAACAACACCGGCGTCGCCACCCGCGCGCACGACGCTCGCGACCGGCAGTTCCACCGGGCTGTCGGGGCTCGCGCCCGTCACCTCGTGGGCCCGGACGGCGTACCCGTCCATGGCGCTGTTGTCCCAGGGCGGGAGCGTCGCTTCCGCGACGACCGGCGCGGCGAGCGCCCGACCTACCGCCCGGGCGAGAGGTACGGTTTCCTCTCCCACCGTGCGTGCCGAAGCCAGAATCCGACGGACCGCCTCGTCCACTCCGAGCCAGTCGGCCGGGAGGACCTCGAAGCGGGCTCCGACCCCGCGGCTCATGCTGCTCCGCTCACCAGCGGTACAGGAGAGCGAGCGAGAAGCCCAGACCTCCGAGCCATTCACCGTCTGCGACCCCGGTGAAGTCACGCTCGGGCAGTGTGTACCCGGGCGGTGTGTCGATCTTCCAGAGTGAGAAGGTCCCGTCACCGCGGAGGGTGAATCGTTCGGCCAGATACCAGCGGGAGCCGGCGGTGATGGTGCCGTAGAAGCTGTTGCCGAAGTCGAAGCGGTCTTCCGCCAGCAGGACTTCGTCCAGCGCGTCGGCGCTCGACGCATCCAGCGCGATGCCTCCGCCGAAACTCACGAAGGGGCTGAGGGCGTGCCACGAGCGCCGACCGACCAGCGAGAACCGAATGCGAGCCTCGATCGTGACCACTTCGGCGTCGGCCTGACCGATGATGCGGTCCCCTTCCACGCGCCCCGGGTCGAGGATGTCACGCCCTCCCGCGATCCACTGCGTCACGCCCTCGAGAGCGAGCGGTCCGGACAGTTCGATGCCGTAGCGAATGCCCACGACCTGACCTCCGTCGGGGCCGTAGCCGAAGCGCCCGGTATTCACCGCCGTAGTGCCGCCGAAGACGCCGATCTCCTGGGCCTGCTCGAGGTACTGATAGGGCGACGAGATCGCCTGAGCCGTGGCGGGGCGGGGCAGGGCGAGCGCGGCGAGCGCGGCGAGGAGGAATCTGGTACGGGGAGTCCGCATGAAGGGACCGCGCTCCTGTCACTTCGGGTTATGACTTCGGGACATGGATGATTGACGCCCTTCGGCGCCCCGGGCAAATTCTTGGTCTATCTCGTCTTGCAGCGCCCGGCCGCTCGTTCTAACACCTTCCGATCGCGATCGTTTCCGACCCGATGCCACTTCGAACCAGGTTCCTCTTGGGCGCTCTGCTCCTGACCGCGGGGACCCACCTGGTGGCGACGACCGCGGCCGGTGCCCAGGAGCGCGCCGTCCTCCGCTCCGAGGAGAACTTTCGCCGGGAGCCGAACGGCGTCGTTCTCGCTCGTCTGTCACCCGAAACGTCGCTGCGCGTGCTTGGCACCCAGGGGAACTGGACCCAGGTGGAGGTCGAGGGCTGGGTCTGGCTGCGGTCGGTGCAGGTCAGTGAGGATACCTCGTTCGATCTCGTGGTCTCCGCGGACGGAGGCGAAAATCTACGCTCTGGGCCGTCCGGCACCATCCTTGCGCGTCTGGAGGAGGGCGTGCTCCTCGAGGAACTGGGCCGGGACGTGGCATGGGCACGGGTCTCCCGCCTCGGGTGGGTGTGGAGCGCTTCGGTGCGGATGGCGCCCGCCGCGGACGCACCCGCGGGGCGTGCCGACCCCACGGTCGCCCGGCCGTCCGGTCCCTCTTCGCGTTCGCCGGGTGGCTTCCGTCGGACCGCGGGGGGAGCGATCCTCACCGCTCCGGACGGCGACACGCTCGCCGTCGCGGAGCCCGCGAGCGACGTCGAAGTTCTCCGTCAGGAGGGCAACTGGGCCCGGGTTCGCGTGGAGGGGTGGATGTGGATGCCCGCCGGGAACGAGGCCGCGCTTTCCGCGGACGCCGGGCCGTCCGCGCTCGAACCCGACGATCTCATGGCCGACCCGGATGCACACGCCGGCCGCGTTGTCGCCTGGACCATACAGTTCATTTCGCTCGCGCGGGCCGAGCCCATCCGTACGGACTTCTTCGAAGGCGAGCCCTTCCTTCTGGCCCGCTTCGGAGGTCAGGACGGGCCGTACGTGTACGTCGCGGTACCGACCGACCGCCTCGGCGAGGTGGAGGGACTCGTGCCCCTCGAACGGGTGGATGTGACGGGCAGGATCCGGACCGGGGCCTCGTCGCTCACGGGCGCGCCGATCATCGACCTGATCTCGATCCAGCGTGCGCGGGAGGATCGATGAAGGCAGGGCGGAGCGGCCGATTCCGCTCCGTATCGCGGGTCCCGATCGCGGGCGCGCTGCTTGCCTTCGTCGCCTGCAGCTCCGGCCCCACGGAAGTCATCGAGCAGCCTCTCGAGGTGCTCATCGCCGGAGGTGACGGCCAGTACGGAACTGCCGGACAGACCCTGCTCGCTCCGCTTCACGTGGTCGTGCAGAACGCCATTACGGGGCTGCCGGCCAAGGGGCGGGACGTGCGCTGGGCGGTGGAGGGCGGCAGTGCCTCGATCGTCTCGGCCGTCGCGACGCTGACTGACTCGACGGGCTCCGCACGCGCCACAGTGCGCATGGGCGCGACCGCCGGTGAGGTGACGGTTCGCGCTTCCGCGCCCGGGCAGAACAATGCGACGACGCTCTTCCGCCTCTACCTCGTGGACCGCCCGGAGCTCGACGCTCTCGCGGCATCGACGGCGGTCCCCGGTGGCTCGCTGACCCTCACGGGCGGCAACTTCAGCCCGATTCCAGAGCAGAACGTCGTTCTCTTCTCCGGCATCCGCGCGCGGGTGACGAGTGCGACGTCGACCGCACTCGCGGTCACCGTACCGGCGTGCCTCCCCGAGCGGTCGGTGTCGGTCCAGGTCCAGCTGGGCGTCGTGGCAAGCGCCCCACGTCCGCTCGACATCCTGGCAGGCGGATCCGTCGAGTCACTGGCGGTGGGCGGCGTGTTCGACGCGGACGACCCTGAGGGGTATCCGTGCGTGACGCTCCCCGGCGACGGGACGACCGAGTATCTCGTGATCGCGCAGGCCGCCAGCAAGGTCGGATCGGCGACGCATCCCGTCACCCTCTTCGGTCTCGCCGGGGGGGCTTCGTCGCCCGCGCGCGTCCAGGGGTTAGCCCCGTCCTTCGAGGCGCCGGTTCGCCTCCCGCGCCCGATCGAGACGGACACCACTGCGTGGCGTGAGCTGCCGTTCTCGGAGGTCGCGCGCCGGACAGACGACGTCCAGGCGCTGTGGGATGCCCGGCTGCGGGCCACGGAGCGTGCGTTGGCCTCGGCACGTGCGCGCGCCGCGTCGGGGCGGACCGGGGGGCTCGCGGCCGCGGAGTCGCCTGCGGCGGTCCCCGCGGTGGGTGAGCGTCGGACCTTCTCCGTCTACCGCAGCCCCGGCGACTTTGCGCAGGTTAGCGCGGAGGCCCGGTACGTCGGAGCGCATGCGGCACTGTTCGTGGACGTGAACGCGCCGGCCGGTGGCTTCACGCTCGATGATCTGCGGCTCTTCTCGCAGCGCTTCGACGATATGATTCACCCGGTGGTCACCGACGCATTCGGATCCGAGTCCGATCTCGACCGCAACGAGCGCGTCATCATCCTCTTCACGCCCGTGGTCAACTCGCTCACGCCGACCGGGTCGTCGGGCTTCGTGGGAGGCTTCTTCTTCGGTCTCGACCTGCTGACCGACCAGCCGAGCAGCAATGCCGGCGAGATCTTCTATACGCTGGTTCCCGACCCGGCCGGATCGTTCGGGGACCCCCGCAGCACGCAAGGGCTGCTCGACGTGGTGCCGGCGGTGCTCGCGCACGAGTTCCAGCACATGGTGAATTTCAACGAGCGCGCGCTCAAGCTGAAAGCCTCCGGCAACGAGACCGTCTGGCTGTCGGAAGCGCTCGCGCAGTACGCCGAGGAGCTCGTGGCCCGTAGCTACGAGGCGCGGGGAGACGCCGAGAGCGTTTCGCTCTTCCGCGGCGGAGTGCGCACGCGGGCCCGGCGGTATCTCGCGCGCCCGGACACGGTGTCCCTGATTGTTTCGGCGGGGCAGGGGACGCTGGCTGAGCGGGGCGCAGGCTTCCTGTTCCTGACGTACGTGGCCGGGCGGTACGGTCCGGCGGTGACGGGCCGCCTCACGCAGACGGCACTGACCGGCGTCGAGAACGTGGAGACGCAGACCGGCACGGCATGGCCCGAACTCCTCGAAGACTGGTGGGCGGCCACCTGGCTCGACGAGCTCGGGGTCGCCTCGAGTCCGCTGGTGTATGCGGGCACGGAGCTGCGTTCCTTCCTCGGTACGCCGTTCCCGCTCGTTCCGGGATCCCTCGGCGGAGCGGATTTTACGCGCTCGCTCGCGCTGCGCTCCTCCGCGGCCGCGTACTACATTGTGAAGCCCTCCCCCGGGGGGTCGTCCACGCTCAGAATCGGGGGCAAGGGAGGCGGAGCGAGCGCTCCCCAGGCGCTGCCACAGCTCCGGGTGGTGCGTCTGCGCTGAGCCTCCGTCGGACCTGAATCTTCGGAACGGTGGTACCGTAGGGACGAACGTTGAAGCGAGAACGACTGGCCGGCGAGGACGATGCGCTGTTCCACATGCGGTGAAGACCTGCAGCCCGGCGCCGTGCGCTGTCCGACCTGCGGGACGTCCACGCCCATGGGCACGGCGATCACCCGCCCTGCCGGCGTTCGTCGGTGCCCGCGCTGTTCGTACCAGGGCGAGGGTATTCCCTACTTCCGCCGGGGCGGACACGTCGGTCTGCTCATCGGGGCGAGCCTGTTTACCTACGGGTTCGGGGGGCTGATCTACTGGCTGGCCCGTCGCAAGCATCTGATCTGCCCGCGCTGCGGCCTGGCGTGGGAGAACGCCGCGCGTGCGCTGTCCGTGACCGGGCCCGAACCGGAGCGCCGCCTCCTGGAGCAGCAGCCCGACGAGAAGCTACCGAGCGCGGGGCTGAAGCGACGTGTACTGGGCACCGCGATGGTCCTGCTCGCGAGCCTCGTCGTCCTCATCGGCTTCGTCGAGTGGGAGATGGCCACCGTGGCCGTGGGCTCCGTCCTCGGGGGTGGTGGATCGCTGACCTTCTACTGGGGCTGGCAGGGGCTGCAGGACCGCCGGAAGGCGATCATGCAGGGGCTTCAGCGCAAGATTCTGCGGCTCGCCTCGATACGGGGTGGCACGCTCACGGTCACCGAGGTGGCGTCGGACCTGAATCTCGCGCTGCCGGCGGCCGAGAAGATTCTCGAGTCGATGGACGACGGCTTCCGGGTGCGTTCCGAGATCTCGAACGAGGGCGTGATCTACTACGAGTTCCCCGAGATCCTCTACCGATCGGAGCTCGGGCTTTCCGAGGGTCCGGGAGCGCTCGACCCGGGGGACTGAGCCAGCCGGGCGACGGTCAGTCCCGCCAGGACGATGCCGGCACCCAGCAGCTGAAGCCGCGCGGGCACCTCGCCGAGCCAGACCCAGGCGGTGAAGAGGGCCGCGACGGGCACGAGGTTGGAGTAGACCGCCGTTCGGTTGTTGCCCAAGGCCTGCACACCCCGGTACCAGAGCAGGTAGGCGAGCCCGATCGAGAGAAAGCCCGCGTACGCCACGCCGGCCCACACCCCCCACGAGACCGCGCCGAAGTCGGTGCGCGTGAGGGAGGGCAGCCCCAGGAGAACCAGAAAAGGCGTCCCCACGTAGAGCGTCCACGCCGTCATGCGGAGCGCGCCGTACCGCGCGACGGCGTCACGGGACGCCACCGTGTAGATAGACCAGAGCACGGAAGCGATCACCAGGAGGAGGTCTCCCCGAAGGGTCTCCGTGCCGAGGGAGACCGTGTCGCCGCGACCGAGTACCACGAGCACCATCCCGACGAGCGTTCCCAGGATCCCCACGCCGACCCATGGCGTCGGCCGCTCGTGGCCGGCCAGCGCGGACATCAGGACTGTCCAGGCGGGGGTGGTCGACAGCAGCAGGCTCGCGTTGCCCGCCCCGGTCCAGTCGATGCCGTAGATGAAGCAGATCTGGTATGCCACGTTGCCCAGCATGCCGAGAATCACGATCCGCAGCATGTCTTCCCTGGTCGGGTGCCAGGGACCGGGGCTGCCCCGGAGCACGATCGCGAGCGCGAGGACGGCGAGCGGAAAGCGCAGTGCGTTCAGGGCGAGGGGCTCGAGCTCGTCGAGAACGATCTTCACGACGGAGAAGTTGACGCCCCAGATGCCGGCGAGGGCCACCAGACCCAGGTCGGTGGTGAGCGTGCCGCGGCTGTTCCTCATCGGTTCTCCGTTCGGGGAGCGTCGCCCCCCGGCTCCTGGCCGCGCACAAGTTGACCGCGATCATTGCGCGCCGCCACAGTCGTGGCACGCGACCCGCGCGAGGGTGCCTGCAGTCCGTGGATCGTGGCGTTGCCGGGCGACGCGCCCGTGACGGCGCGACGGCCGTCTGGAAGCTCTCGCCGCGGTGAGCGGGGGTGTGCTCCTTCCTTGACGTTTCGTACGTCGGTGATAGCCTAGGAGGCGAGCGATCCGTGGGTTACGGGTCGCTCAGGACACCACTCCCGGATTCGAAACGATGAGAGAGTTCACCGACGCCGACGGCCGTGTCTGGATTGCGTCGGCCACCGAAGAATCGGGCGCCGACTACAAGGGCCGCTTCCACCTGGTCATGCGCTCAGGGGACGGTGACGAGGTCGTCGAACTCGCCGACGTCCGCTGGAACAGCGAGCGATCGGCGCACCGCACGCTTGCGACGATGTCCGTCGTGGAGCTGCGTCGCCGCCTCCGGTCCGCAGAGGGTCGGGGCGTGGTCGACCTGGCGTCCTGAAGGGCGCGTCCGTCCCTAGTCGTTGCCGCCGCGCTGCGGGATCTCCACCCACTGACCGGCCAGGATCCGGTCCGGCTCCAGGCGCGGATTGACTCTGAGCAGCTCGTCGACCGTCACTCCGTACCGGTACGCGATCGCGCGCAGGTCCTCCCCTCGCGCCACACGGTGCCGATCGGAGACGGCGGTCGTGCGCCGGCTCGGCGCCGGGGTTTCGGCGGTGATCACGGGAACCTGATCCGGCGAGCGCCGGAATTCCGCGAGGCGCGTGCCGATCTGGTTCTCGACGCGCTTGGCGCGGGTCTGCGACGGCGAGGCGTTCACGATCATCGAGAAGGCGAGGCGCTCCCCGTCGAGTGACCGGACCATGCCGCTCAGGGCCGACACGCCCTCGATCGTTCCCGTCTTCGCGCGCAGGTTGTCGGCGGCTGCGGTGCGGTACATTCGGCCGAGCTCCCCCCTCGTGCCGGCCCGCGGAAGCGTGGCCCAGTACTCGGGCCAGAGCGGGCTTTCGTTCATGGCGGAGAGAAGCTGGACGAAGGTGCGCGCCGAGACTCGATTCGAGGCCGAGAGTCCGGAGCCGTCGTGCTGCACCATGCCCGTCGTATCGGCGCCGATGGCGTGCATCGCGCGGCGTACCGCGCGCGCACTGGCCTCGGGCGTGCCCGCACCTTCCGCAGCGCGGCCCACGGAACGAAAGACCAGCTCCGCGAAGAGGTTGTGGCTCTGCTTGTTGACGACGGCGAGGTAGTCTGCGAGTGGCCGCGACACGTGGGTCGCGAGAATCCGCGCGCCGGGCCGTCCGAGGGCGGGAGCGCTGATGCGCTTCGTCACGGACCCCGCGGGCAGCGAGACGGTCCGGTTCGCCCCGAGCACCGTGATCCCGCGATCCTCGAGGGCAGCCCGGAAGGAGGCTCCGGCGAAGTCGGCGGGATTCGCGACCGTCATCTGACGCCAGACGTCCCGGGCGCCCTGTTGGATCCGGCCCTCGATACGCACGGGCTCCAGGGGGTCATCCCGAAGGATGGCGAGGCGGGGGCCCGCCTGTCCCGCGACGGTCTCGGCCGAGTTCTCGACGGTGAGCGCGGAGTGCGGCGGCACCGTCTCCACGCGCGGAGGCGCGCCCGGCTGATCGGGGCGGATGCGGAAGGAAACCACGTTCTCGTTGTAGGAGAGCGCGGACACCGCGGCGGCAAAATGCTCGTTGAGATCCCTGCTGTCCCAGCCGCCGTCACGGAGTGGCCCGGGAAAGAACGACTGGTCGGCCACGACTTCGCCCGCCACGGTGTGGATCCCCGCCAGCTCGAGCTGGTCGATCAGGCGCCGGAAGACCTCGTCCTTCCGCACGTAGAAGCGGTCGGAGATTCCGGGATCTCCGGTGCCGTAAAGGGTGAGATCACCCTGCAGGACCCCGTTTACGATCGGGGCGTCCGACAGAACCCACGTCCGGAAGCGGTACTCCGGACCGAGCACGTGCAGAGCGGCCGCGGTGGTGAGCAGCTTCATGTTGGACGCGGGCGCGAGTGGCTCGTCCGCAGCGACGGAGAAGATGGTGTCCCCGGTGTCGAGCGATACCACCAGAACGCCCCATTCCGCGTTGCCCCAGCGGTAGGTGTCGAGCGCCCCCTGCAGCGTCGCGCGCAGGCGATCGAGGTCTTGGGACGAGGCGGGCAGTGCCAGCGCCAGGTGGAGGACGAACCCGGTGAGGAGGGCGGCGAGACGTCCTCTCGCCGACGGGCGTCCGCCTGTCTCGGTCATTCCCGGTGAGGGTCTTGGCTCAGGCCGGAGCCGGGGCCGGGCTTCCCTGAGGGAGACAGTCGGAGCAGTAGCCGGAGAGCTCGAGGCGGTATCCCGTCACCGTGAACCCCCCCTCGACACCGCGCAGGGCGTCGATCTCCCTGCGCGCGATGTCCCCGACGAGGTCGCGGACCCGCCCGCAGACCATGCAGCGCGCGTGGTGGTGGAGGTCGGTGCGCCCGTCATAGCGAGCCGAGTGATCGGCGTATGTGAGCTTGACCGCGAGGCCGCACCCGACGAGGGTTTCGAGGCTCTTGTACACCGTCGCCAGCGAAATTGCGGGCAGGTCGCGTCGTACGGCGAGGAAGACCTCGTCCGCGGTCGGGTGCGTGTCGGTCGAGGACAGGTACTGGAAGACCGCGGCCCGCTGCTCCGTGAAGCGCTGGCCGCTGGCCTCGAGGGCCTCTCTCAGCACACTCTCGTTGGTCGGATCGCTCATGACCTGCCGGACATCGTGATCATGCATCAACCCCAACTTTACACGGCGCTCGGAAAAGGTGTCAACCGCGGGGGGCTTACACCGTGAGCGTCGATCCGATCCTCACGCTCGAGCCGCTCGTGGAGGCGATTCAGGCCGGGGTCGAGGCGGTGGGCTGGGAGCTGTCGGGGATGCAGAAGACGACCAGCCACCAGTTCGAAGGGCGGTGGGAGGGTGAATCGACCCGCAGTGCCTACGTTTTCTTCCATCCGGTGGACGGTCCCGACTGGGCCAGCGTCGACGTCTACCTGGACGAGACGGGCCAGGGGCTTTCGGGCAATCTCGCCCTGGTCGTCGACATCGCGCCGCTGGCACGGCTCGGCTCGACGGAGACCGTGCTGGCGTCCTTGTCCGAGGCGTCGCGCCGCCATCTGCCCCAGCGGTATCGGCGCCCGGTCACGCTCCGGTACCGACTTGCCGACGCGGCGGACGACGTGGGATCCGCGGAGACCGAGGTCCGCTTCAAGCTGGGGCTGCCCCGCAGAATCATCGAGGCCGGACCTCCTTCCGTCACGGACTTTGCGTCCGAGGTCGTGCGCGCCTTCGGGGAGCTGCTCCGGTCGCCGGAGGTGTCCGCGCACGCCTTGGCCGACGAGGACGCGCGGCCGCAGTGGGAGGGGCTGGAGTGACGGCGCACCCGGTCAGGACGCCGCGGACCCGTCTTCCCGTGGGTGCCCGTGCGCGAGCAGGCGAAGCCCGTTGAACACGACGATCACCGTCGAGCCCTCGTGCCCGAGGACAGCGATCGTGAGCCCGATCCATCCCATCAGTGCCGAGACCACCAGGATGGCCATGACGCTTAACGCGAAGACCAGATTCTGCCGCACGATCGCCCGGGTGCGGTGGCTGAGTCGCACCGCGTGCGCGAGAGCCCCGAGGTCTGCGCCCATGACCACGACGTCGGCAGTCTCCAGCGCCACGTCGGTGCCGGCGGCGCCGATGGCGATCCCGACCGTAGCCACGGCGAGCGCGGGCGCGTCGTTGACGCCGTCTCCGACCATGGCGACCGGGCCGTCTCGGCCGAGCTCCTCCAGGATGGTGCTCTTCTCCTGAGGCTGCAGCGCCGCGTGGATCTCCTCGATGCCGACCTGCTGTCCGACGGCTTCGGCCGTTTCTTTCGCGTCTCCGGTGAGCATTACGATCCGCTCGATTCCGGCTGACCGAAGCGCCTGGATCGCAGCGGCCGCTCCAGGCCGAGGATGGTCCTGGATGGCGAACGCGCCGGCGTGACGTCCGTCCAGCGCGGCCCACACGGGCGTCGCCGTGGGGAATTGCGCCGCGAGCCACTCGGACGTGGCCGGGTCCACGGGGGCGCCCACCGCTTCCTCGACCCAGCGGCGGCGTCCCACTGCGACCCGCGTCCCTTCGACGTGCGCGACCACGCCCTTCCCGGGGATCGAGTCGAAGTCTTCCGGCTCTCGAAGCTCGATGCCGCGGTCGGCTGCGGAGCGGACGAGCGCGGCCGCCAGATGGTGCTCCGAGCGGGCCTCGGCCGAAGCGACGAGTCTCAGGAGACGGTCTGCTTCCGCCGGCGTACCCCCGACCGACCGAATGCCCACGACCTCGGGGTGACCGACGGTCACGGTCCCGGTCTTGTCGAGCGCGAAGGTCTGCACCTCGCTGAGCGCGTCGAGGTGGGCACCGCCCTTGAAGAGAATGCCGTGCCGGGCACCGTTCGACACGGCCGACACGATGGTAGCCGGAATGGAGATCACGAGCGCGCACGGTGAGGCGACCACGAGCAGGGTCATGGCGCGGTAGAACGCGTCGTCGAAGCTCCAGCCGAGCAGGAGCCAGGGCACGACGATGGCGAGGGCCGCCGCGATGATTACCCCAGCCGCGTAGCGTCCTTCGACCTCTTCGATCCATCCCTGCGTGGGGGCCCGTGCTTCGCGCGCCTCCTCCACCAGGGCGATGACGCGTGCCAGCGCGGTGTCGTCGGCCGCCCGCGTCATCTTCAGGTCGAGGAAGCCGGTCGCGTTGAGGGTGCCCGCGAAGACGGACGCACCGGGCCTCTTGTCCACGGGGGTCGGCTCACCAGTCAGGGTCGATTCGTCCACGGCCGACGCGCCAGCCACCACGACGCCGTCCACGGGGATCCGGTCGCCGGGGCGCACGCGGACCACGTCCCCGGGCGTCAGCTCCTCGATCCGCACCACGCGCTCCTGACCGCCCTCCATCCGTACCGCTTCCTCCGGGCGCAGCTCGATGAGCGATTCGATGGATCGTCTCGTTCTCCGGAAAGCGAAGGTCTCGAGGGTGTTGCCGAGTGAGAAAAGAAAGAGGAGGATCGCGCCCTCGAGCCAGTGTCCCACGACAGCCGCGCCCGCAGCCGCGAGCAGCATGAGGATGTCGACGTCGAGGCTCCACGCGCGAAGGGCGCGGGCACCGCGGATCGACGCCTCCCAACCTGCTGCCGCGTAGGCGAACAGAAAGAGCGGAAGGGCCAGCGAGGGGAAGCCTGCGCGAGGCGCGAGCCACCCTGCCAGCAGGGCGACCAGCGCGCCGATCGTGGACGCGATATCGAGGCGGAGCCGACGCTGTCCGGCGGCTTCGTTCGAGGCGGCCGCGGCCGTCATCGAGTTCCGTGGAGAGTCATCGGGGAGAAGATAGCATTCCGTCGGAGGGGTGGGGGTCCGGGCCGACTTGCTCCCCGCGGACGGGTGTGCAGATTGGGATGCGACACTCCGCGGACGCGAACACGAGGCTCCACTTCATGGCTCAGGACACCGGCGCGCTGGACGACCTTCTTCGCGAGGATCGACGATTCCCGCCCCCCGGTTCCTTCGTGGCGAGCGCCGTGGTTCGAGATCCCGGAGTCTACGAGCGCGCCGCCGCCGACCCGGAAGCGTACTGGGCCGAGTGGGCGTCGAAGCTCGACTGGTTCGAGCCGTGGCACACGGTGCTCGAGTGGAATCCGCCGTACGCGAAGTGGTTTCTCGGCGGAAAGCTGAACGTCTCGCACAACTGCCTGGACCGCCACGTCGAGGCCGGCCGCGGGGCGAGGACGGCGCTCATATGGGAGGGGGAGCCGGGCGACACGAAGACCTACACCTACGCCGAGCTGCACGCCGAGGTGTGCGCGTTCGCGAACGTGCTCAGGGGCCTCGGCGTCGAACGGGGCGATCGGGTCACGATCTACCTGCCCATGATTCCGGAGGCCGCGGTCGCGATGCTCGCGTGCACGCGCATTGGCGCGGTGCACTCGGTCGTCTTCGGCGGCTTCAGCCCGGACTCCCTGGCCGACCGCAACAACGACGCGAGCTCGAAGGTGCTGATCACGGCGGACGGTGGGTGGCGTCGGGGTGGCATCGTCCCACTCAAGGCCAACGCCGACGAATCCCTGAAGACCTCGCCCACCGTGGAGCACGTCGTGGTGGTCCGGCGTGGCGGGACGCTGTCCGAGCAGACCCCCGCGGACATGCGCGAGGGACGCGACCACTGGTACCACGAGCTCATGGCCGACGCGTCGAGCGACTGTGCCGCCGAATGGATGGACGCCGAGGATAACCTCTTCATCCTTTACACCTCCGGGACCACGGGAAAGCCGAAGGGCGTCGTGCACACCACGGGCGGTTACCTGACGCAGGTCTGCGCCACGACCCGGGCGGTGTTCGACCTCCACGACGACGACGTCTACTGGTGCACCGCGGACGTCGGCTGGATCACCGGACACAGCTACATCGTGTACGGTCCGCTGGCCAACTGCGCGCAGATCGTCATGTACGAGGGTGCTCCGGACACCCCCGACCGGGGACGTTTCTGGCAGATCTGCGAGAAGTACGGCGTCACGATCTTCTACACCGCGCCGACCGCCATCCGGGCCTTCATGCGCTGGGGGGACGAGTGGCCGGCGAAGTCGGACCTCTCCTCGCTCCGCCTCCTGGGCACCGTCGGTGAGCCGATCAATCCGGAGGCGTGGATGTGGTACCACCAGGTGATCGGGCACGAGCGGTGCCCGATCGTCGATACGTGGTGGCAGACGGAGACCGGTGCCATCATGATCACCCCGCTGCCCGGGCTTACGGAGACGAAGCCGGGCACCGCCACCCTCCCGTTCCCGGGGATCCAGGCCACGATCCTGACCAACGACGGGAAGGAGGCGCGCGCGGGCCTGCTCGCCATCACGACGCCGTGGCCGTCCATGCTCCGGACCGTCTGGGGTGACGATCGGCGCTTCCGCGAGACGTACTGGTCGAAGTGGAAGGACATCTACTTCCCCGGCGACGGTGCCAAGATGGACGACGACGGCTACCTCTGGATCCTCGGTCGCGTCGACGACGTCCTGAACGTGGCGGGGCACCGGATCGGGACCATGGAGGTGGAGAGCGCCCTCGTCGACCACCAGGCGGTCGTCGAAGCGGCCGTGGTCGGAAAGAAGCACGACATCAAGGGCGAGGCCATCGCCGCCTTCGTCACGACGCGCGAGGGCGTGGAGCCCACGGACGCCCTGAATGCCGAGCTTCGGGATCACGTCGGCCGCAAGATCGGCGCCATCGCCAAGCCCGAGGTGATCGTCTTCACCGCCGAGCTTCCGAAAACCCGGTCGGGGAAGATCATGCGCCGGCTTCTGCGCGACATCGCCGAGGGGAGGGCCGTGGGCGATACCACGACGCTCGCCGACCCGGCGGTGGTGCGGCGGCTTCAGCAGATGCACGAGGCCGAAGAAGGCTGACGATCCTGCGCGGAGACGTGCCGAGCCGGGGTTCGCGCTCGCGAGACGCCTTCGGGCTCGTGGCCGCCCGGGTTCCTAGCGCCCGGAGAAGGGGTCGACCGTGGGTGGTGCCCTGTTGGCGCGTTCCTCGGCCGACTTCTCCTTGATCTTCCGCGCGGGCACGCCGACGTACACCCAGTGGGGTTCGGTGGGCTTCGTGAGCATCGATCCTGCGCCGACCATCGAGTCGTCGGCGACGTGCGAGCCGGCGAGGACCGTGGCGTGATAGGTGATCCGCGCGCCCCTGCCGATGACGGTCTTCGGCAGATAGACGATCCGGCCGTCGACGATGTTGTGAGAGTGCGAGTAGACGTTGGCGAAGTCGGACACCGAAGACCGATCGCCGATCTCAATGCCCCCGCGGTCGTCGAGAAGGACGTGCCGGTGGATCACCACGCCGTCGCCGACGTGCAGGTTGTATCCGAAGGACACCCGCACGTGTGTGAACGCCTTGAAGTTCTCCCCGCAGCTGCCGAACACGTGCTTCGCCAGGATACGGCGGAAGCGGATACCCAGCTCCACGTTCTCTCCCAGGCTGCTTCGGTCGAACATCTCCCAGAGCCAGAGGAGCGGTTTGCGGGGGGCGTAGCGCTTCTCGTCGAGCTCCTGGTAGTACTCGGGCTCGAGGGTGACGTTGCGCGGATCCATCTGCGCCAGGGCGACCCGGCCGGACGCCGACATGCTGGAGGCGTCGACGGCGGAGAGGCCGGGGTAGTAGAGATCGGTGAGGATGCCGCGGCACAGTTCATCGCGGTCGCACGCCGGATCGTCGAGCGATTCGCGGAGCCACGCGAGCCATTCGTCGTAGAGCGACGCGGCCCCGTCGGCGACGGCCACGGATCGAAGCGGGAGGAACGACATGAAGTGACGTTATCGGGATTGCGGCCGGGAGCAAGGTCACGAAAGCCGGGGAGCGGTCCCCCCGGAGCGATCGGTGTGGGCGTTTCGAGCCGGGTTCCGAGGCTGTTTCACTTCCCCGCAGCGGTTAGAATTACTGGACAGGCACGCGTACCGGGTCACCAACATGCACGACGTCCTTCGGCAGCGGTTGCTGCGCAAGATCGAAAGCCTTCCCGACGAGCGCATCTACCAGGTGCTCGACTATATCGAGTTTCTCGAGTCGAAGTACTCGACGCCCGCGAGCATCGAGGCTTCGGGCCTGCAGAAGTTCGCCGAGGGGCTGGAAGACAAGATGCGTCGGCGTGCGGTGAGCCCGACGACCATCCGGGAGGCGTTCCAGCTCATTTCGGCGGCCGACCGGGTCCTGTCCGGAGTCTCTTCCGCCGGCCGCCAGATTCTGAACGACCTCAACCAGGTCATCGAGGCGGAAGGGACACCGCGCTCGGAGGGCGAGCCCTCGGACGAGACCGTGCGCAACATCGAGGCGGACCCCAGGAAGTGAGGGCGCCCTGATCGTTGACGCCCCGGGGACGTGCGGATATCGTCCGCCATGGAACGAGTGAAGTTGCTCTGAGTCATCGCGCGCTCGCGCTGCGGAGCCCGGTCGCCGGGCGCCCCAGGCGGGCGTTTTCGCTTTCGAGAGAGGTCCTGGGTTCATGTCTGACGGCTCCGCGAACGGCCGTATCGTCAAAGAAGCTCTGACGTTCGACGACGTCCTCCTCATCCCGGGGCACTCGCTTGTGCACCCGAAGGACACCGACGTCTCCTCGAAGGTCTCCCGCGGCATCGAGCTCCGCATCCCGCTGCTCTCGGCCGCCATGGACACGGTCACCGAGTCCGCGATGGCAATCCAGATGGCGCGTGAAGGGGGCCTCGGGATCATCCACAAGAACCTCTCTCCCCAGTTGCAGGCGGAGGAAGTCGATCGGGTGAAGCGGTCGGAGAGCGGCATGATCATGAACCCGATCACGCTGACCTCCGACGGTCTGCTACAGGACGCACACGCGCTGATGGCGCGTTTCTCGATCAGTGGTGTCCCCATCGTCGACGACGAGGGGCGGCTGGTCGGTATCATCACAAACCGCGACCTCCAGTTCGAGACGGATCTCACCCGTCCCATCTCCGCCGTGATGACAGCGGAGGAGCTCGTCACCGTGCCCGAGGGCACGACGCTCGAGCAGGCGCAGGACATCCTCCATCGGCACCGCATCGAAAAGCTCCCCGTCGTCGACGGGGAGGGACGGCTCAAGGGGCTGATCACGGTCAAGGACATCTTCAAGCGCCGGATGTACCCTGACGCCTGCAAGGACCGGCACGGGCGCCTTCGGACCGGGGCTGCCATCGGCGCTTCGCTGGCCGACCTCGACCGCGCGAGGCTGCTCGTGGACGCCGGCGTGGACCTTCTGGTGGTCGACACGGCCCACGGGCACTCGGAGGGCGTGCTTCAGGCGGTCGCCCGCGTCCGCGAAGCCTTCCCCGACGTTCAGCTCGTGGGCGGAAACGTGGGGACGGTCGACGGGGCCCGGGCGCTCGTGGAGCGGGGCGTAGACGCGGTGAAGGTGGGTGTCGGTCCGGGCTCCATCTGCACGACGCGGATCGTCACCGGGGTGGGTCTGCCGCAGCTCACGGCCATCATGGATGCCGTCGCCGGCGCGGACGGCGCCGTTCCGGTCATCGCCGACGGCGGCGTCCGGTATTCCGGTGACCTCGTGAAGGCGCTCGCGGCCGGGGCGCATTCCGTCATGATGGGCTCGATGTTCGCCGGCACCGACGAGTCGCCTGGCGAGACCTTCCTGCTCGAGGGAAGGCGCTTCAAGACCGTCCGCGGCATGGGGTCGCTCTCGGCCATGGAGCAAGGGTCCGCGGACCGCTACTTCCAGGAGGGCGAGATGGAGAAGCGGAAGCTCGTGCCCGAAGGGATCGAGGCGAGGGTGCCGTACAAGGGTCCGGTCTCGGACACCATCTACCAGCTCGTGGGCGGGCTGCGGGCCGGCATGGGGTATTGCGGCGTCGGAACGATCGACGAGCTGCGCACGAAGACGCGCTTCAACCGGGTGACCACGGGTGGGCTGCGCGAGTCGCATCCGCACGACGTGACCATCACCCGTGAGGCGCCGAACTACCACATGTAGCGTGACGAAACGACCGTTTGGCGCGTTCCTGGCGAGCCTCGCGATCGCGGGCTGCTCCCCGTACGCCGGGGCAGGGACGTCCGAACCTCCTGCGCCGTACCCGGTGCCGGAGATCCGGGTTGAGCCCGCGGAACTGGGTCCGATGCCCGAGGTCGGCTACCTGAGCCCACCGCCCGGGGACATCGTTGCGGACCCGATCCTGTCGTCACCGGTGATGCGCGATCCCGAGTTCCGGGAATCGGTCGCGTGGTGGGTCGACTACTGGTCCGGCGCCGCGCGCCGCGCGTTTCCCGACTTTCTCGCCCGCATGTCGGTTTACGAGCAGACGGTCGACTCGACGCTGGCGGACCGGGGGCTGCCTCCGTCGCTCCGCTACCTCCCGCTCATCGAGAGCGGGTACAACCCTTCCGCGCGCAGTCGGGCCAGCGCGGTGGGGATGTGGCAGTTCATGAGCGGCACGGCGCGCGAGCTCGGACTGCACGTTGGACCCTTCGTCGACGAGCGGCGCAGCCCCTGGCGATCGACGGAAGCTGCCGTCCAGTTCCTCGACGAACTTCACACCGCGTTCGATTCGTGGTTCCTGGTGCTCGCGGCGTACAACGGGGGACCGAACCGAGCGCGTCGCATCCTCCGGGAGCACGCGCCCCTGGCCCAGCCTTCGGACAGCCTCTTCTGGGCCCTGAGGCAGCATTGGCCGCGGGAGACCCGGGACTTCGTCCCGAAGCTCGTGGGTGCGATCATCGTCGCGGGCGCCCCGGAGCGGTACGGTTACGAGCGACCCACGCCGCTCGGGCCGAACCGCTTCGACGAGGTGGAGGTGCCGGACGCCACCACGGTAGACGTGCTCGCCTCGGCGGCGGGGGTGGACGAACAGACCATGCGTTCGCTCAATCCGGAGCTCTTCCGCGGCTTCACGCCCCCGGGACGCAGCTGGCGCCTCAGAGTTCCCGAGGGGCGGGGCAGGACCTTCGAGGAGACGTACGCGAGCATCCCGAAGGATCGGCGCATGACCGTCGTCGAACATGCGGTCGAGCCCGGGGAGACGCTCTCGCACATCGCGCGCCGCTACGGCGTGACCGTGTCCGACCTCGAGGCGGCGAACCCGGAGGTGCGTCCGCGCTACCTTCGCGTGGGGGCCCGACTCACCGTCCCGATCCTGCTGGGCCGGGGCGGAGCCTGACCCGAGGGCGCCGCCCCCGCAGCCGCGACGAGGAACTCCCTCATTCCGCGCTCCAGCGCCCCGACGCACCGCCTTCCTTGCTCAGGAGGCGGATCCCTTCCATCCGCATGCCGCGATCGATCGCCTTGACCATGTCGTACACGGTGAGCAGGGCGACGGAGACGGCAGTGAGCGCCTCCATCTCCACGCCGGTCCGGCCGGCGTAGGTCGCCTCCGCGCGGGCGCAGACACCCGGAAGGTCCGGGTCGACTCGCAGGGTGACCCGGACCGAGGCGCCCGGGAGCGCGTGACAGAGGGGAATGAGGTCCGCGGTCTTCTTGCCCGCCATGATCCCCGCGAGCTCGGCCACCTGCATCGGGTCGCCCTTCTTCGAGCGCCCCGAGACGATCACCTCGAGGGTCTCCGGCTGCATGACGATTTGGCCCTCGGCGACGGCCACGCGTCGGGTCTCGTCCTTCGCCGTGACATCCACCATGGTCGCCCGCCCCTCCGCGTCCATGTGTGTGAGTCCGTCCGCGCGCTCGCTCATCGTACAGCTCCGGCCAGGGGAGTGCCCCTCCGGAAGGCGGGGCGCAGGTCGCGGATCAGCGCCGCGACCACGAGTTGGGGGTTCACGTTGCCGCGCGCCAGTGCGCGGGCCCGTTCCACGGAGGAGAAGGCCTCAGCCACGTCCACCGCCGGTGCCCCGGTGTCGGCGAGGTGCTTCTCGAGCCGGGCCCTCGCGTCCTGGTTGAAGACGGCGTCACCCGCGCCCGCGGCGACCGCCGCGAGGTCGCGGAGCCACTCCTCGACGAAGGTGAAGAGCTCCACGAAGCTGCGGGCACCCGCCGGGGGAAAGGAGATGGCGACTTCGTACCCGTCACCGGGCCCGGCTCCCATGGCCGCGACGACGATCTCGTAGGCTCGCCGACGCAGCTGCTCGAGCGGCCCTGGTTCCCCGTCGTCGGGGAGGAAGGCCACGGCGCGCCCCGGCGAGCCCTGGCCCAGGCGGGCCGCCCACGCCGCCGTCCGGTCGTCGGCCGACGCGTGCTCGCTCAGGAACGCATGGACGTCCTCGAACGTCAGCGGGGGCACGTGGAGGGGTACCGTGCGGGACCGGATCGTCGGAAGCAGGAGACCGGGCTCGCTGCTCGTGAGAATGAAGCGCGCCGCGCCCGGCGGCTCCTCCAGGAGCTTCAGCAGCGCGTTTGCGGCCTCCTGGCTCGACTCCTGGGGAACCAGTGCCTCGGCCTGTCCGACGATGAACACCGGGCCCTCGGCCATGTTGGGTCGCTTGGCCGCCACGGCCCGTAGGTTCGTCACGGTGCCCAGGTAGATGGCGCGCACGTCCTCGGTCCAGCTGGGGCGGACGGAGTTGGATCGAATCTCGGCGAGCTCTTCGTGCCGGGCCTGCTCGAGCGCGTCGGGCATGCGGTCCGCCGAGACGCCCTTCGGTCGGGGGAGCGGGAAGTACCAGTGGATATCGGGGTGCTCGAGGGCGAGCGCCATTCGGCAGGGGCCGCAGCAATCGCAGGGGCCGTCCTCAGGGCCCATGCATACGAGCAGCCGGGCCAGCCACAGGGCCAGGTGCTGCTTGCCCACGCCGCGCGCGCCGTGCAGCAAGAGCGCGCTCGGGAGGACGCCGGCGCCGTGCGCACGGACCAGCGAAGCCCGCACGGCTTCGTGGCCGCGCAGGGGGTGGAGCGTCACGGCGCCCCCGGCGGACGGAGCCAGACCAGGGGATCCTGAGCGCGGGGCGTACCCCCCTCCTCGGGGATGCGGATCTGGAATTCGAGGTGTGGACCCTCGGGGGTGTCGGAGCCACCCACGGTACCGACGACCTGCCCCGCGGTCACCTCCCGGCCCTCGACGACGCCGATGTCCTCCAGGTACACATAGAGGGTGTACACGCCGTTTCCGTGGCCCAGGATCACGGTGGGGCCGTAGCCCTCGAACGGCCCGGCGTAGGCAACGGTTCCGTCTCGGACCGCGTGCACGGGGGTGCCGGCCGGCGCGGCGATGCCGATGCCGTTCCAGCGGATGACCGTGCCGTTCGGGCGACGGTTGGGCCCGAAGCGGTAGATGAGAGAACCCTCGACCGGCCAGTCGAGCGAGCCGGCGTCTCGCGGGCCGATCGCGGCGCCGACCGGCACACTCCGCCGCTCGGCCTCGAGGCGACGGCGCTCCAGTTCATCGAGCAGCGTCGTCATGCGCGACTCGTCCGCGGCCAGTTCCTCGATGCGCGACGAGGCGGTCTGGACCCGCGCTCGGAACTGCTGCAGGGCGGACTGCCGCTCCTGCTCGACGGAACGCAGTTCGACGACCTCGCTGAGCCGATCCTGCCGCAGGGAGCCCAGAAGCGCCATCCGGTCGCGCAGCGCGTCGTTCTGTGTGAGCAGCTCCAGCTCCAGCGAACTGACCCGCTCGACGAGAGCCTGATCGAAGGCCGCGATGCGCTGGAGGTAGCGATACCGGTTGATGAGGTCGGTAAACGAGCTGGCGCCGAGTAGCACCTGCACGGTGTGCGCGGGGCCCATCTTGTAGATGTCGCGCAGGCGCCGGTACAGCACGGCCTGACTCTCCGCCAGCCGCTCCTGCGACCGGATCAGCTGGCCCGTGGTCTCGCGGATCTGCTGGGCGGTGGCGTCGGACTGGAATTCGACCTCCGCAAGCACCGACCGCGAGGCCGACAGCCGACGCTCTACGTTGGCGAGCTCCTCGGCGGTATTTCGGACGCGGTTCCTGGCGTCGCCGACCTCACGCTCGAGGCGGGCGCGCTCCTCTCGTATCTGCTCGAGTCGGCGCTGACTGGCTCTGATCTCCGCAGTGAGATCGGGCGTCTGCGCGGCGAGCCTGGCGACGGGCAGTCCGATCAATGCGAAGGCGAGGACGAGCGTGCGCGCCGGGTGCACGGGGTCAGACCTCCCGCAGATGTCGGCGGATGGCGAAGCCGCTGGAGATCGCCCCGAAGAGGCCGCCCGCGAGCAGGCCTACGCCCACCCACCAGCCGGGGACCCATGCGATCTCGAAGAGATACGCGTACACGCCGCGGTAGGTACCGTAGGTAATGGCCCAGGCGATCAAAGCGCCTCCGAGGCCGGCGAGAGCGCCTTCGAGAAGGAAGGGTCTCAGGATGAAGCCGGACGTCGCCCCGACGAGTCGCATGACGAGGATCTCCTCGCGGCGGGCGAAGATGGCGATGCGTAGCGCAGCGCCGATAATGAGGGCCGCGACGAGCCCGAACGCCCCGCCCAGCACCGCGGTACTCGCGAAGCCGATCCGGCGGAGCGCGAACAGCCTGTCGACCCACTCCCGACCGTACTGGGAATCTTCGACGAACGGGTAGCCCTCCGCGGACTCCGCGATCCGGGACACCACTTCGAGACTGCTCTCTCCCGACCGGATCTCGACCTCGAGCGACTGGGGCAGGGGATTTACCTCGGCATCCATGAAGAGCTCGCCGAACTCGGGAAGCTCGCTTCGTGCCCGCTCCAGAGCGTCGCGTTTCGACACGTAGGTGACGAGGCGGACTTCCTCGAAGCGCGACAATTCCTCCAGAAGAAGATCGATCTCGCTCTGGCGTGCGTCGTCGCGGAGGTACACCACGACCTCGACGCGCTCCTCGATCGCGGCGAGCGCGAGCTCGAGGTTGTGCGCGGCCAGCGAGAAGAGGCCCACGACGAAGAGGGCCAGGCCGACCATGGCGGACGAGAGCCCCGTAAGGACCGGTGCCCTTCGGAAGGCAGCGATCGCCTCTCGCAGCGCGTACATCAGGACGCCTCCGTGCTGGGGGCGGAGTCGTACACGAGTCGACCCTGGTCCAGCTCGAAGACGCGTGCAGTCGAGTGCCGTCGGAGGACCTCGAGGTCATGGGTGGCCATGAGCACCGCCATCCCCTTGGCGTTGATATCCCAGAGAAGATCCATGACGCCGCGCGTGGCGCGGTCGTCGAGGTTTCCCGTGGGCTCGTCGGCGAGCAGGACGTAGGGGTCGTTGGCGAGGGCACGCGCGATCGCGACCCGCTGCTGTTCCCCGCCGGACAGCTCGTGGACCATCGCCCCGGCCTTGGGGCCGAGCCCGACCTGCGAGAGCAGGCGCTGGGCCTTGGGCTGGATCACCTTCCTGGGTGTGCCGGTGACCTCGAGCACGAATGCGACGTTCTCGAGCGCGGTGCGCCCGGGCAGGAGGCGGAAATCCTGAAATACCATTCCCACGCGTCGACGCAGCTTCCACAGCTCGCGCTCGCTGAGGGTCGCCGAGGAGAATCCGCTCACGCGGACCTCGCCGTCCGTCGGGCGGTCGGCCATGTGAATGAGCCGGAGCGTCGTGGACTTTCCCGAGCCGGAATGACCGGTGAGGAACGCGAACTCGCCCTTGCGGAGGTGGAACGAGACGTCGTCGAGCGCGCGACCGCGCTTCGGGTAGTCCTTCGTTACGTGGTTGAGTCTGATCACCGGATCACCGGTCGTGGCCTGACCTCGTTCCGGGAGACAAGGTTAGACATGGAGGGAGGGGGTGTCAAAGCGATTTTGGGCCAGCGTCGAGGCGAGCCGGATCGCCTCGAGCATGGATGCCGGATCCGCGGATCCCGTGCCCGCGATGTCGAACGCCGTACCATGGTCGGGGGACGTGCGCACAAAGGGAAGCCCGAGCGTCACATTGACCCCCGATCCGAAGGCCACGGTCTTGAACGCCGCCATCCCGACGTCGTGGTAGGGGGCCACCACCGCGTCGAAGGCGCCCGCGAGGGCACGTCCGAAGACGGTGTCTGCCGGGAGGGGGCCCGCGACGTCGATCCCACGGGCACGCGCGGATCGAACCGCCGGTGCGAAGACGCGAGCCTCCTCGTCGCCGAACAGGCCGCCGTCCGAAGCGTGCGGATTGAGCGCGCAGACCACGATCCGGGGCGCGGGCATGGCCCAGTCCTTTCGCAGGGCTTCGTCGAGCAGCCCGATCTGCTCGTCGAGCAGCGTCGTGGTCACCGCTTCGGCGACCGCGCGCAGCGGCAGGTGCGTCGTTGCCAGCAGGACGCGCAGGGCGCCGTCGAGCCGGGTCCGCTCGGCGGCCATGAGCATCCCGACACGTCGGACGCCCGCGAGGCGGGCGAGCATCTCGGTCTGGCCGGGAAAGCGACGGCCCGCTGCGTGGAGCGACGGCTTGTGGAGGGGAGCGGTCACGATGGCACGGACGTCGCCGGCGAGGGCCAGCTCGACAGCATGCTCGATGGATTCGGCCGCCCAGGCCCCGGCATCGGCGTCGCCGAACGCACGAGCGTCGGTGGCGACCCGCTCCAACTCGTCGGGGCTCATCGGGCCGTGGGGACCGATAATGGACACGGACGCGCCGGGACGCTCGCGCGCGAGGACCTCCAGCGATCGAAGGGCGACCTCAGGACCGATGCCCCGGGGATCTCCTGGCGTAACGACGACCCGGGATATCACCTACATGCGGATTTCGATGTAGGTCCGGGCCCGCAGACCCTCCAGGAGCTTCGCGATCTGCTTCTCCTGCTGGATCTGGCCGGCGATCTGCCCGCGCAGGTCCTCCAACGTGTAGGCACCCGCTTCCCGGACTTCCACCACCTCGACGACGGCGAGCTGAGTCTCGCCCGTGGGGAGCTGGTACTCCATGGGCCCGACGAACTGTCCCGAGGAGGCGTTGCGGAGCGCGCCGTACGCCGGGGGCAGCTCACCGAGCTGGTCGAAGCCGAAGGTGAGGGAGTCCGGCGCGGCCGGGTCCGAGTACTCCGCGGCGAGCGCCGTCATGCGCTCTCCGGCCCTCGCACGGGCGAGCACGTCGGACGCCACCTCCCGGGCACGGGCGACGTCGTCGGCGCCCTTCTCGGGTATGATCAGGATGTGCCGGGCCTGCCGCTCGGCTCTCCGGGCTCGCTCGACCTTGATGATGTGGAAGCCGAAGTCGGTCTCGACCACGCCGCTGATCTGGTCGGGCAGAAGCTCGAATGCCGCCTCCTCGAACTCGCGCACCATCCGGCCACGACGGAACCAGCCGAGATCCCCGCCCAGTGGAGCGGAGCCAGGATCGTCCGAGTAGATGCGGGCGAGCTCGGCAAAGTCCTCACCGGCCTGCACCCGCACGAGCAGGGAGTCAGCCAGTGCCCGGGCCACCGCATGCGCGCTCTCGCTGGCCTCCGGCACGATGACGGCCTGCCGGATCGTGATCAGGCGGGGGCGCTGCTGCAGCTGGCCGCTGGCCTCGCGGAAGCGCTGCAGCAGCTCGTCCTCGGTGACTTCCTCGGGCGGGGCGTCGCGCACGCGAAGCTGGAAGTACATCTGCTGGACCCGCTCGGCCCGCGCCTCGCTTCGCAGGATCTCGCGGTACTCCGTGAGGGTGAGCCCCTCGGCGGCGAGCGCCTGCTGGAGCATCACCTGGCCACCGAATTCCGCCGTGAGCTGCTGGATTCGCTCGCCGACGCGCTCTTCGACGACTTCCTCGTCGACCGTGATCAGCGAGTCCTTCGCGGCCCACTGCAGGATCAGGAGCCGATCGACGTAACGGTCGAGGACCTCGCGGAAGAGCTCTCCGTAGGCCGGATCCGTCGGGTCGGGCACCGGCGCGCCACCGAGTGCCAGCCGCTGGACTTCCTCCTGAATCTGCGACGCCACGATGACGGAATCCCCGACGACGGCCACGAGACGGTCGACCACGTCGGAATCCAGCACCTGCGCCGCGACGGTCCGGGGCAGGGGTACGGCGAGGAGGAGCAGGCAGAGGGCGGATCGGACCATGCCTCCTCGTAAACCGTGCCCCCCCGGGTGGTTCCTGACCCGACGGGCTGCCGGCGCGTTCTCGTTTCGGTTCGTCAACGGCCTGCTCCGTCGCGCACCGCGTCCATGGAGTCGACCACCGTTTCCTCGGCGGGCGAGAGCTGGCGGGCCGCCCTGATCTCCGCGACCGCGAGGATTACCTGTCCCACCGCGACGTCCGAGATGTTCACGGATCGTCCCTCGCGCAGCTCGAAGCCTACGATGCCCAGCGGGACCACCTGGGAGGCGCCGCTGACGACGTCGGCGAGCGCCCCTTCGACGCCGCGCGCGACCGCGACCTCGAGGTCTTCGCCGGGTGCGCGGTCGAGTTCGAGGAGGCCGAGCATCCGCGTCGCTTGTCGGAGCTGGACCCGGGCGTCGTCGACGAGCACGTCGAGGCTGTCCCGGGAGGGGCGAAGACCTTCGGCCTCCGCGGCGCGGATCAGCAGTTCCCTTCGCGCGAGGCTCTGGAGGAAGTCGGTAACCTGCTCGTCGTCGGCGCCGGCCAACTGGTCGCGCAGCTGCGGGGACTCCAGCTGCATGACGGTGCGCAGGTCGCCGACCGTGACGGCGTCACCGGTCCACTCGATCAGGGGGCGTCGCTCACCTCGCCCCGCGAGCCTGCCGCCCGGAGCGCCGGCGATCTCGCGAACGATGTCGAGCGCGCCCTCCTGGACCTGGGGCGAAGCGGCGTCCACCAGCGCGGCCACGAAGGTGGACTCGGCCTCCTGGACCATGCGGGCCTGCACCTGGCGGCGGTACCCAACCGCCGTCTCATCGAAAGCACGTACGCGCCGTTCCTCGAGCCGAATCAGGTGCAAGCCCAGGGGGGTTCGGACGACGTCGCTGATCTGTCCGGGCTCGAGCGCCATCGCGGCCGCCTCGAACGGAGCCACCATGTCGCCACGACCGAAGAAGCCGAGATCCCCGCCCAGCGCGGCCGAGCCTGGGTCCTGGCTGAACTGACGGGCGAGCGCCTCGAATCTCTCTCCGCCGACGGCCCGCTCCCGCAGGGCGAGCAGCGCCTGCCGAACACTGTCCTGCTGCTCGGCGGTCGCCTGCATGGGGAACTCCAACATGATGTGCCGCGCGCGGATCTCGAGCGCCGGAGCTTCCGCCTCGTAGCGGGACCGGAGCTCGTCCTCCGTGATGAAGGTGTCGACCTGGATCACCGAATCACGGAGCTGGAAGACCATCGACTGCGAGACCTGCTGCAGCACCATCGGGTCGAGGTCGAGGTCCGAAAACGTCGAATCGCGTCCCGCCGCGTCGGCGAGGAGGGTGTAGTCCACCCACAGTTCGGCGAGGGCCCGGACCACGCCCGTCTCGGCCGGGAGACCCTCCTGGTCCACGAGGAGCTCGACCGCCTGATCGACGGTGAGCCGATACGAGCCCACGCGCGCGACCGCCTCTTCTTCCGCCTGCTCGGCCCCGCATGCCATGAGCCCCATGGACGCGACTGCGACCACGAACGACCTGCACTTCTGGATCTTCTTCACCGTCTCTGTGACCTCTCGCTCGTCGATTTCATGCTGCCTCTCCCTTCGCCGAATGCAGCGCCGAGAGCGCCACGAGGACGGTCTCGACGATGGGCTCGGCCCCTTCCTGCTCGAGCTGGACGGACAGGGGGTGAACCCTCAGTACGTCCAGTCGCGCCTGCCGCTGCGTGAGCGGGCCCTCCAGTGCCGCCATGCGCGGCACGACTCCCTCCCGGAAGCTGAGGCGCGCCGTCCGCCCCCGAACGATGACTCGCTCCAGCCCGAGCGCGCGTCCCAGGATGCGCATGGCGGCCACATCCAGCAGTCGCTCGGCCTCCGCGGGTAGGGGACCGAATCGGTCGGTCATCTCGCGCCGAAGCCCATCGACTTCCATTCGACCGGTCGCCTTCGAGAGGCGCCGATAAAGATGGAGCTTTTGGCTCGAATCTGAAACGTAGGGGTCGGGAAGGTACGCTGGACCCTGGAGGGTGACGTCCGGCTCGGGCCACTCCACCGCTTCCTCGCCCTTCTCGATCCGCTCGACCGTCTTGCGCAGCAGGCGCATGTAGGCGTCGAGACCGATCTGCTGCGCGAAGCCGGACTGATCCGCGCCCAGGAGATTGCCCGCGCCGCGCAACTCGAGGTCGCGAAGCGCCACGGAGTATCCACTCCCGAGCTCGGTGTAGTGCTCGAGCACGCGCAACCTCTTCTCGGCCTCCTCGTTCACGTCGTCGGGAACCAGGAGGTAGCAGTACGCCCTGCGGTCGGACCTGCCGACGCGCCCCCGGATCTGGTAGAGCTGGGAGAGACCGAACCTGTCCGCGCGGTCGACGATCAGCGTATTGGCGTTCGGAACGTCGAGGCCGTTCTCGATGATCGAGGAGCAGACGAGGAGGTCCACCTCACCGTCCACGAAGGCACGCATGACCTCGTCGAGCTCGGCGCCCCCCATCTGTCCGTGGGCCACGCCGATGCGGGCCTCGGGCACGAGTGTGCCGATCTCGTCGGCGACGTTGTAGATCGTGTCGATGCGGTTGTGCAGGAAGAATGCCTGTCCGCCACGGTCGAGCTCGCGATGGAGGGCTTCCGACAGGAGCTGGTCGGACCACGGCAGGACGTTCGTGAAGATCGGCATCCGGTCGCGCGGTGGCGTTCGGATGAGCGACAGGTCGCGGATGCCGGAGAGGGACAGATACAGCGTCCTGGGAATCGGCGTTGCGCTCAGCGTGAGGACGTCGATGGAGGTCCGCAGCTTCTTGAGACGCTCCTTGTGCTTGACCCCGAAGCGCTGCTCCTCGTCCACGATGAGGAGTCCAAGATCCTTGAAGACGACGTCCCGGGACAGGAGCCGGTGGGTGCCGATCACGATGTCGACGCCGCCCTCGGCGACGCTGGAGAGAAGCTCCTTCTGCTCTTTCGCCGTTCGGAACCGGCTGAGCGATCCGACGCGCACGGGGTAGTCGGCCAGACGTTCCTCGAAGGTGTGCCGGTGCTGTTCCGCGAGAATCGTCGTCGGCGCGAGCACGGCCACCTGTTTGCCGTCCTGCACCGCCTTGAAGGCCGCGCGGATGGCGACCTCGGTCTTCCCGTAGCCGACGTCGCCGCAGACGAGTCGGTCCATGGGGCGCACCGCTTCCATGTCGCGCTTGACGTCCTCGGAGGCCTGCCGCTGGTCTGGTGTGTCGTCGAAAAGGAAGGACGACTCCATCTCCATCTGCCACCTCGTGTCGGGCGAGAACGCGTGCCCCACGGCAGCCTGTCGGCGGGCGTACAGCTCGAGGAGCTCGGTGGTCATCTCCTCGAGGACCCGTTCCGTCCTGTTGCGCAACGCCTTCCACTTCTTGCCACCGATCCGGTGGATGCTCGGTGGTCGCGCGTCGTCGGACTCTCCCACCCACCGTTCGATGAGGTCCAGCCGGGTCACGGGCACGCGCAACAGGTCACCGCCGGCGTACTCGATCGCGAGCACCTCCATCTGCTGGGCGCCGATGGCCATGCGCTCGAGCCCGCGGAACTGCCCTACGCCGTGGTCCATGTGAACCACGAAGTCGCCCGGCGCGAGCTGGGCTAGGCTTTCGAGGGCCACGGACCCGCGAAACCTGCGGCTTCGTCGAACGCGACGAGGCCGGCGGAAGATCTCGTGGTCGTTGAGCACGCGCAGTGGGGGTGTCGTGCACCCGAGCTCGAAGCCGCCAGACAGCGCTCCGAGGCCGAGACGGGCTCCCGGAGGGAGGCGCTTCACCCCACCGAGGATCTCCTCGAGCCGCTCGAGCTGCCCGTCGTTGTCGCACAGCACCACGGTTTCGTGTCCCCGGGCCGCACCCTCCCGCAGGTACGCCTCGAGTTTCGCCATGTCCCGGTCGATGGACGGTACCGGCGTCGCCTCGATGTTCCGGGGCGCGTCGGACGATGCCGTCAGCGCCAGTACCGGGAGGGCATCGAGCCGCTGCTGCATCTCGTCCGGCGCGAGGAAGAGCGCCTCGGGGCGGGGTGGCGTGGCGCCCGAGTGCACCAGACTTTCGTAGAGCGTCGAGACGCGGGTCCAGGTACGCTCCATCTCTTCGAGCACCGGCCAGTCGCCCAGGTGCACCACGACCGCGTCTGCGGGCAGGAGCTCGAGCAGGGAGCGGGGGACCGAACTGTCGTCGTCGTGGTCCCGGCGCCGGAAGTCCACGGGCAGGACGTGCGTCTCGGAGATCTCCCGCGTGGAGCGCTGGTCGAGGACGTCGAACGTGCGGATCGACACGATCTCGTCCCCCCAGAACTCGATGCGCACCGGGTCCCCCGCCGACGCGGAGAAGACGTCGAGGATGCCACCGCGCACCGCGAACTGTCCCACTTCCTCGACGAGCGACACGCGGTCGAAGCCCCGCTCCTCGAGCATCAGCGGAAGGGAAGCCAGGCTCACGTCGTCGCCGACCCGGAAGGTCGCCCGGAGATCGGCCAGCCGCACGGGGATGGGTACGCGCTCCTGGAGCGCGCGTGGCGTGGTGACGACGACCTTGGTTCGGCCCGAGAACAGCGCCTCGACCGCCTCGACGCGCAGGCCGCCGATCTCCAGATGCGTCTCCGACTCCTCGTACGGGAGCGCCTCCTTCTGCGGGTACAGGTGGGATTCCTCGGTCCCGTCGAGAAGGGTCTCCAGGTCCGCCTCAATGGAGATCGCGTCCTGAGGCGTCTGCGCGAGAACGACGAAGACGCGCTCCCGGTTCATGCGGTGCAGCGAGGCCACCACCGCCGCACCGATGGAGCCGATGGCGCCACCGAGGACGACCCTCTGGCCCGCCGCGGGAAGGGCCCTCGCGGTGGCCGCGAAGGCGGGAGAGGTGGCCACACCCCTCAGGATCGCGTTAGTCGACTCCATCGGCCTGCGTGCTCTCCGCCTCGCGGCGGAATGCAAGCGGGTTTCGCTCGCCCGAGGTCGCCATCAGCGACTCGAGTATGAGCAGCGCCAGTCCCGCGAGCAGAAACGGCCACCAGAGCTCCGGCCCCTGCCGCGACCGGAATACGGCCCGAGGCCAGGACCCCGCGCGGTCGACCTCGGTGACCGACCGGCCGATGGCGTCAGGGAAGTTCTCCTCGGCGAGCGGTTCGAGTCGCGACTCCTCGGGGGGAGGGTTGAGTGCGACGATGGCCACGACCGAATCGGCGGCGAGGAAGGTGTAGAGCCCGGCGACGCCGGTTCCTCGTACGACGCGCGTGGCGTCGATCTCGGATTCGGTGCCGTCGGGAAAGCGCACCGAGGTCGCCGCGGCCGGTGCGGGGAGGTGACTCCCCGTCGTGACCTCGGCCTGCGCGCCGCCCGCGCCCGCCCAAGCACCCGCCACCCAGTCGATGAAGCGTAGCATCCCGGTCGACACGGGCAGCGTCGTGCCCGACGCGTCCATGGGGGACCCGATCAGCAGGTAGCGACGGCCCGCACCATCGGAGCCCTCCACCGCCCAGGGCCGCCCGCCGACTTCCGCGAGCGTGCGCGACGGGGCGGGCGGGTCGCCCGCAAGCGTGAGCTCGTACCGGGCGCGCACCCGCACCCCGGAGAGCGACTCGGGCAGCGCCACCCCCTCGAGCTCTCGCTCACCGGCGGTCGCGGACGGCTCGTAGACCCAGGGGATGCCCGCCTCCGCGAGCCTGCGGTTCAGCGCGGGCAGGAGGGCGGGGTCGTCGGAAGGGACGATCAGCGAGGCGGTCCGCGACGAACGCCGGTCGAGGCCTTCGCCGTTGCCCGAGACGAGCGCATCGGCGTCACCGGCGGCGGCGAGCCGGACCCGACCGGCGTTCTCGAGCACGCCGAGCGCCTCCGCCACAAAGACACTCACATCGCCCGCGCGCGCGACCTGGGGGGCCGGCCGGGACCGGAACGCGAAGAAGCGCCGATCGTCCGCACGCAGCGCGTCGGGGTCCGCGTCCACGTATCCCTCGATCCACCCCGTGCCGGACGGAGGAAGGGCGATCGTCGTCTCGGACCCGGGCGCGAGGGTCGCGGCCCCGCGGATCCGCTCGTTCACGATCAGTCGCGCAGGCACGCGGACCGTGTCCTCCTCCGACGTCGTCTCGAGCGCGGAGACGGTCACGTCTGCGCGCTGCCCCTCGAGCGGCGGGAGTCCCGCGCCCACCATGACCGAGGTCAGAGCACGGTTCGTACCTTGCGCGCGCTGCCCCGTCCACGCGACGACGTCGAAAGCGCCCGCGGGGCCGGGCCGGGAGCCGGTGGTGAAACCGGTGGCCTGCAGATCGGAGAGGAGATGGATCTCCCGGTGCTCCATCCCCGACGTCTCCAGCAGCCGTGCAGCCCGTTCGAGGGCCCCCGAGAGGTCTCCGCCGGCGTCGCTCGGCTCCGTTTCCTCCACCGACGCGCGGACCTCGGTCGCCGTGCCCGGTATGGCCGGAATCCACGGCTCGCCCGCACGAACGAGCCAGAACCGGTCTTCCGAGGTCGCTTCGTCCAGGGCAGCGGCGGCGAGCTCCTTCAGCCGGTCGAGCACGCGGACGTCGCCCACCACCAGCCCGCTGCTCAACGAGTTGTCGAGCACGATCACCGCCGCGGTGGCCGGATGCGCCGTGCCGCGTCCCCCGAAATACAGCCGTGCGCCAGCGGCCACGAGGAGGATGAGGATGACGATGCGCGTGAGCATGAGCAGGAGCTGGCGCAGCCGGATGGTCCGGGCGTGCTCGCGTTCCGTGCGCTCCAGGTAACGCAGGGCGGGAAAGATGATCCGTCGGGTCTCGTGCTTCTGGAAAAGGTGCAGCCAGATCGGAATCGAGATCGCGGCGCCCGCGAGAAGGAAGAGGGGGTTCAGCGCACCCATCGTGGTTTCCCTGCCGCCCTCAGCCCAGTCGCTCGCGTTTGCGCAGGTAGGCGCGAAGCGCCATCGACAGCGCCCCGTCCGTGTCGACCACGTGGTAGTCGATTCCGTGTGGTCTGAGGTCGCGTTGCCATTCCGCCAGCGCCTGCCGCACGGCTTCACGGTATTCGGAGCGGATGTCCGCGACGCTCACCAGGAGCTCTGCATCCGACTCCGGATCGACGAAGCGCGCCTCGGATCCCGGCGGCAGCTCGCGCTCGCCCGGGTCGATGAGATGGAAGACGAGTACCTCGTGTCCGTGGTGCCGCAGGAAGCGCAGCGCGGTCAGGGTCTCCTGGCGGGCCACAAGGAGGTCCGAAATCAGAATGACGAGTCCGCGCCGATGCAGTCGCACCGCGAGGTCGCGAAGCGCGGTTTCGGCGGACGTCCGGCCCCGGGCCTCGATCGCGCGCAGGCGGCGCACCGCCTCGTGCCACTGGCGTCGCCCCCCCCGTGCCTGGAGGCGGTCGACGACCGTGTCGTGGAAGGCGGCCATGCCGACGGAGTCGCCCTGACGCAGGAGCACGAGCGCGAGCGACGCAGCGAGGTGCTTCGCATACCACAGCTTCGTCGGGAGGACACCGGGGTTCGAAGTCCATCCCATCGATTCGCTCACGTCCAGCAGGAGGTGGGCCCGCAGGTTCGTTTCCTCCTCGAACTGCTTGACGTAGTAGCGGTCGGAGCGCCCGTACATGCGCCAGTCGATGTAGCGCAGGTCGTCGCCGGCCTGATACGCTCTCAGTTCCGCGTATTCGGCCGAGAACCCGCGGTGAGGCGAACGATGAAGCCCCATGATGAAGCCCTCGACGACCTCGCGCGCGATGAGCTCGATACCGCCGAGCTGCGAGAGCGTGGCGGGGTCGAGGAGGTCGGCGCGGAGGCCGGCTCGGGTCTGGGGCCGCGTGTCGTTCATGAGAGCCATGGAAGCTACCGGCGGGGTGGCACGCCCTCAACCGGACGGGTCTACGGGTGCGCATGGGGCTCGGTTAACTTTTGCGCCCCGCACGTCCACTCCGTCCCGAAACGTCCGTTGCAGACTGCTCTCATACGCAACTTCTGTATCGTTGCGCACATCGACCACGGAAAGTCGACGCTCGCCGATCGACTTCTCGAAGGAACGCGCACGCTCGATCAGCGGCAGATGCGCGAGCAGGTGCTCGACGACAACGAACTCGAGCGTGAGCGGGGCATCACGATCAAGCTGCACGCGGTGCGCATGCTGTATCACGCGCGGGACGGTGTCGAATACGAGCTGAACCTTATCGACACGCCCGGCCACGTGGACTTCACCTACGAGGTGTCGCGGTCCCTCGCGGCGTGCGAGGGTGCGATCCTCGTGGTCGACGCCACCCAGGGCGTTCAGGCCCAGACACTCTCGAATCTGTTCCTGGCGCTCGACGCCGACCTCGAGATCATTCCCGTGGTCAACAAGATCGATCTTCCCGGTGCCGAGCCGGAGCGCCGCCGTGACGAGGTCGCCGACCTCCTGGGCGTCGACCCCCACACCGTGCTGCTGGCCAGCGCCAAGGAGGGCATCGGCATCGAGGACATCCTCGAGGGCGTGGTGGCGAGAGTCCCGCCGCCTCGGGGAGACCCCGAAGCACCGCTCCGCGCCCTGATCTTCGACTCCTTCTATGACAAGTATCAGGGGGCCGTGCCCTCGGTTCGCGTCGTGGACGGGGTCCTCAGGGCCGGCATGAAAATCACCTTCGGAAACGTGCCCGCGCGCTATGAGGTCACCGAGGTCGGCTGCATGCGGCTCGGGCGGATTCCGCAGAAGCAGCTCGGGCCGGGAGAAGTCGGATACCTGGTCGCGGCCATCAAGGAGGTCGCGCACACGAAGGTCGGGGACACGGTGCTGGACGCCGAGAACCGTTCTACGGAGCTGCTGCCGGGGTATCAGGAGGCGCGGCCGATGGTGTTCGCGGGCCTTTACCCGACGAACACGGACGACTACGAAAATCTGCGCGACGCGCTCGAGCGCCTCCGCCTCAACGACGCGTCGCTTCAGTACGAGCCCGAGACGTCGGTGGCGCTGGGCTTCGGTTTCCGCTGCGGCTTCCTCGGCCTGCTGCACATGGAGATCATCCAGGAGCGGCTCGAGCGCGAGTTCAACGTCGACCTGATCACCACCGTGCCCAACGTGGAGTACCACGTTGAGCTCACGGACGGAACGGCCGTCGAGATCGAGAGTCCCACGCTCCTGCCGGCCCCCGGCCGGATCTCCTCGGTGTCGGAGCCGATCGTCCGGGCGCGCATCGTCTGCCCCTCCGAGTACATCGGGAATGTCCAGAAGCTCTGCTACGATCGCCGTGGCGTCTTCCGGGGCATGAGTTATCTCGACACGCAGCGCGTGGAGCTCGATTTCGAGCTTCCGCTCTCCGAGATCGTCCTGGATTTTTACGACCGCCTCAAGAGCGGTACGCGCGGCTATGCCGCACTGGACTACGAGTTCCTGGAGTACCGGCAGGACGATCTGGTCCGGCTCGACGTGCTCGTAAACGGAGATCCGGTCGACGCGTTCAGCGTCATCATCCACGAGACCAAGGCGTACGAGTACGGACGTGATCTGGTCCGGAAGCTCAAGGAACTCATCCCGAGGCAGCAGTTCGCCGTCGCGCTCCAGGCCGCGATCGGCAACAACGTCATCGCGCGCACGAACGTGCAGGCGCTGAGGAAGAACGTGACGGCCAAGTGCTACGGCGGTGACATCACGCGCAAGCGCAAGCTCCTCGAGAAGCAAAAGGAGGGGAAGCGGCGCATGAAGCAGGTCGGGACCGTGGAGATCCCGCAAGAGGCCTTCCTGGCTGTCCTGAACCTCTCGGACGAATGAGCCACCGCTGGCTGATCGGCGTTGATATCGGCGGCACGAACCTCGTGGTCGCCGCGGTCCCGTACACGGGTGGCGAGCCCGCGGCCGTCCGCTCGCGACCGACGTCGCCGGGCCGCGGAGCGGATGCGGCCGTCGCCGACATCGCCGAGATGGCGGAGGAAGTCGTCGCCGAGACCGTGGAGCGCCACGGCGCCCGCCGAGAGGACTTCCGAGGTGTCGGCATCGGGTGTCCCGGGCCCCTCGATCGAAGAAAGGGTGTCATCGGGACGAGTCCCAACCTCCAGTGGGATGGCTACCCGATCCGGGACCGCATCTCCGCGGCGGTCGGGCTTCCGGCCTCTCTCGACAACGACGCCAACTGCGCCACGTACGGCGAGTGGTGGCAGGGGGCCGGACGCGGTACGGCGTCCCTGGTCGGTGTCACGCTGGGTACAGGCATTGGCGGAGGGTATATCGAAGCTGGCCGCCTGCTTCGCGGGACGAGCGGCAGCGGGTGCGAGATCGGGCACATGACCATCGACTTCGACGGTCGCATGTGCGGGTGCGGCAACCGCGGGTGCCTCGAGGCGTACGCCTCCGGACCGGCCATCGCTGCGCGAGCCCGGGAAGGACTCGAGGCGGGGAGGACATCCGTGATGCCCGAGATGGTGGGAGGCGATCTCTCGCTCGTCACCGCGGCCACCGTGTACGAGGCGATCCAGGCCGGCGACGCGTACGCGAGCGAAGTCCTGACCGAATCGGCGAGAATTCTCGCCGTCGGGCTGGCGAACGTGATCAACGTCTTCAACCCCGAGATGATCGTGATCGTCGGCGGGGTCACGCGGGCGGGACGCTATCTGTTCGCGCCGCTCCGGGAGGAAGTCGGCCGACGGGCGTTCGGGAGCGCGGTCGAGGCCTGCACGATCGTGCCCGGCGCGCTGCCTGCGACTGCCGGAGTCATCGGGGCGGCGGGCGTGTTCGTGATGGAGCGCCACCGCTGAGGCGGACGCTCGGTGTGGTCGGCACGCTCGTGTGGGACCGGATCGTGGCCCACGACCGGTCGGGCGAGGTCGTCGAGCGTTGGGGCGGGATCGGGTACGGGATCGCGGCGGCCGCAGCGGCGCTTTCGAGGCAATGGCGCGTGCTCCCCATCGTCCGCGTCGGGCGAGACATGCACGGTCACGCCCTCGACTTCATCTCGACGGTCGATGGGGTCGACGCCTCGGCGATGCTCTCGGTCGATGCCCCCACCAACCGCGTGGAGCTTTGCTACCACTCCGCTTCGGAGCGGACCGAGCGCCTTACCGGAGGGGTTGGTTGCTGGCCGTGGGCGGAACTCCGGACGCGCATTGCGCGGTGCGACGCCCTCCTGGTGAATTTCGTCTCCGGCCACGAGGCGACGCTGGAGACGACGCGCCGCCTCCGCGGTGGCTTCAAGGGCCCGATCTACGCGGACCTGCACTCGCTCTTTCTCGGGACCCGGGCGGACGGGACCCGCGTACCTCGCCCACTCGACGATCCGGAGGCCTGGGTGCGCTGCTTCGACGCCGTGCAGCTGAACGAAGCGGAGGCGCGCCTCGCACTGCCCGGCGGTGCTTCGTCGGAGCGCATGCCGGACGTCGCGCTCGGCTGGGGGGCCGGGCTCGCCGTGGTCACCGGTGGGGAAGCCGGCGTGCGGTGGGCTGCCCGCCGGGACCTGAACGCCGACCCTCTGGCCTGGCGCACGGCGGGCGGCGGCCGATCCCCGGTGCCCGGGGCGCGCGTCGTGACCGGAAGCGTTACCATCTCATCGGCTCTGCGGGGAGACCCGACCGGGTGCGGCGACGTGTGGGGCGCGGCCTTCTTCGGCCGCCTCCTCTCGGGCGACTCGATCGGCACGGCGGCGGAGACGGCGACTCGGTTCGCGGCTCGCAACGTTGTGCATCGTGGGGCCGACGGTCTTTTTCAGGCGCTCCTGCACGAGGTGGTTCCCTGAACGTCATCGCGGTTCCCGGTTCGCTCGATCACCACACGATCGACGCATTCTTCGATGAGGTCGTCGGCCGTGCCGGCGATCGGGTGCTCATTGACGCGCGCCACCTTCGATGGGTGGATCCCGACGGCATGGTGGGGCTTCTGCTCGCGGGCACCATCGCGGGGCGGGAGCAGGCCGCGCTGCCTCGACTCGGGCTTCCCGAGAGCCACGACGTGGTGGGGTACCTTGCGCGCATGGGCTTCTTCGAGGCGGCACGCGGGATCTACGACTTCGACGCGCCCGCGCGCCGGGCCTCCTCTGGTGGACGCTCGGACGTCCTGCTCGAGATCACCTCGGTGTCCTCGAACGCCGACGTGCATGAGGTGGTGGACCGGGTCCAGGGGCAGGCCGGGGCGATTCTCACGTCCAAGCTGGGGTACCCCGGGACGGCCGCGGTGCAGTTCTCCGTGATGCTGTCGGAGCTCTGCCAGAACATCATCGAGCACGCGGACGCGCCGGGCTGGGTCGCTGCCCAGGCGTACAACTGGGCGAAACGACTGGGGCGGTTTGTGGTCGTGATCTCGGTGATGGACGTGGGGCGCGGATTCCGGGGCTCGCTGGCCGGGGAGCACTCGCTGCGCTACGGAGACCGATGGGGTGACTCGACGGCCCTCGAAGCCGCGTTTCTGCACGGCCTCACCCGCTTTCCCGACTCGGGCCGCGGCCAGGGGATCCAGCAGATCCGAAAGCAGGTGAGACGCTGGGACGGCGCCATCACGATCCGCAGCGGAACGGCACGGATCGGGCAGGTGCCGGAGTGGGACGACGCGCCGCCGCTCGTCGACGGACTGGCCCCGCTGCCCGGCGCCCAGGTGAGCATCATCCTCCCCGCCAAGGCCACCGATGCGTTCGGCACGGGGGGCGCATGACCGACGTTCCGCGCGACCCGATCGCCATCGACGTGGGCGAGGTGCTCGGCGAGGTCCTGTCGGATGTGAAACGGAGCGTGACGTCGCTCTATTCCAGCCTGGTGACGCGTCCGACCGGCCGCGCCGTGCGGAGTGCGATTCAGTTGCAAGTCGAGGGCGCCGGGACGGTGTCGCTGTCGCTGATCGACTTCTCGGAGGTCTCGATCATCGACTTCTCCTGCGCCGACGAGGTCGTGGCGAAGCTCCTGCAGGAATACCTCGACGACGGCCCTCCCGACGCCTACTTCGTCTTCAGCGGCGTGCACGAGCCACATCGTGACCAGATCGAAACAGTCCTTACCCGTCAGGCGCTCGCCGCCGTGGTGGAGACGCATCCCGGAGTGTTCGGCCTGCTTGGAAAGCACTCGGCGGGCGAGGCGAGGGTCTGGGGCGTGCTGGAAGAACACGGTGCGATCGACGCCGAAGAGGTCGACGCGCTCCTCCCGGGAGCGGAAGACCGCGAGGCGCTCGGTGGACTGGTCCGTCGGCGCCTCGCGTTCCGCAGTCCCGCCTCGGGGCGGGTGCACGCGCTCAGCCGGCTCGTACACCACCTACTCTAGAACTTTTCCCGCGGAGCGATCCATGTCCGGATCCAGCAGCGAACGCCTCGGCCCAGCAACGCTCGGGGTACACGGAGTCGACGAAGCAAGGATCCCCGGGGCCCCCGTCGTCCCCCCGATCACGCAGAGCGCCACCTTCCACTGGGCTTGCCCCGACGATGGGGAGCTCCTCTACAGTCGCTACGGGAACAACCCCAACCAGCTGCAGGTCTCAAGCAAGATCGCCGCCCTCGAAGGCGCAGAGGCTTCCGTAGCCCTGGCGAGCGGAATGGGTGCCACCGCCATGGCCCTCCTCGCGCTCACGCGGTCCGGGGACCACATCGTCGCGTCGTCGCGCCTCTACGGAGCCACCCACGCGCTGCTCGCACACGAGTTTCCGCGTCGCGGGGTCAACACCACCTTCGTGGATCCGGACGTCGGTGGGTGGAAGGAGGCGATGCGGCCGAATACCCGCGTGCTCTTCATCGAGCTTCCGGTGAACCCGACGCTGAGGATTCTCGATCCGCGCCCCCTCGTCGACGTCGCCCACGAGCGCGGCATCACGGTCGTGTGCGACGCGACGTTCGCCTCGCCCGTGAACTTCCGCGCTCTCTCGTTCGGGATCGACGTCGTCATCCAGAGTGCGACGAAGTACCTGGGTGGTCATTCCGACGTGATCGCCGGCGCCGTGTCGGGAACCCGTGCCTTCGTCGAGGAGGCGACGCGGATGTCGCGCCTGTACGGTCCCTCGCTGGACCCGCACACGGCGTGGCTCCTCGATCGCGGCATCCGGACGCTCGACGTCCGTGTGCAGCGGCACAACGAGAACGCCTTGGCGGTCGCCCGCTGGTTCGAGGCACGGCCCGAAGTGCGTCGCGTGCTCTACCCGGGGCTCCCGTCGCACCCGGACCACGACCTCGCGCGGGAACTTCTGTCGGGCTTCGGCGGGATGGTGGGCGTCGTGCTCGACGGGGGCGGGGAGGCAGCGGACCGCTTCATGAGCCGGCTTCGTCTGGCGATCGCGGCCCCCAGCCTCGGCGGCGTGGAGACCCTGGTGTCCCAGCCGCGCTGGACCTCCCACGCGGGGCTGACGGCCGAGCAGCGCGAGGCCCAGGGAATTCCCGACGGCTTCGTCCGCCTGAGCATCGGCGTGGAAAACGCCGAGGACCTGATCGCGGACTTCGACCAGGCCCTCGGCTGACCGCGATCAGGCCTCGTCGAGAAACGGATACCGGTAATCGACCGGCGAGACGAAGTTCTCCTTGATGGACCGGGCGCTGACCCAGCGCAGCAGGTTCATCATCGAGCCGGCCTTGTCGTTCGTCCCCGAGGCGCGTGACCCGCCGAACGGCTGCTGGCCCACGACCGCGCCCGTGGGCTTGTCGTTGATGTAGAAGTTCCCTGCTGCCTGAGCCAGTCGATCGACGGCGTGGCGGATCACGCGGCGGTCCCGCGCGAAGACGGCGCCCGTGAGCGCGTACGGCGAGGTGGAGTCGACGAGTTCCAGCGTCTCCTCCCATCGGTCGTCCTCGTACACGTAGACCGTCATGACCGGCCCGAAGATCTCGTCGCACATGGAGATGTAGTCGGGACGCTTCGCGCGGATGATCGTCGGGCGGACGAACCAGCCCTTGGAGTCGTCGCACTCACCGCCGACCAGAATCTCCGCGTCGTCGGAGTCGCGTGCGTCCTCGATGTACTTTCTGATCTTCGCGAACGCGCGCTCGTCGATGACCGCGTTCACGAAATTCGTGAAGTCCCGGACGTCGCCCATGGTGAGCGCTGCCGTCTCCTCGACGAGCGGGCCCTCGAGCTCCTTCCACATGCTCGCCGGGATGTATGCCCGCGACGCCGCGCTGCACTTCTGCCCCTGGTATTCGAATGCGCCACGCAGGATCGCGGTCTTCACCGCCGCCGGATCAGCCGACGGGTGGACTGCGATGAAGTCCTTGCCGCCCGTTTCCCCTACGATGCGCGGATAGGTGCGGTACGTGCCCATGTTCTCGCCGATGGTCTTCCAGAAGCTGTCGAAGACGTCGGTCGAGCCGGTGAAGTGCAGGCCCGCGAACGACGGCTGGCTGAGCAGCCTGCCGGTGATCGCGACCGCGTCGCCGGCCACCATGTTGATCACGCCCGGAGGCAGCCCCGCCTCTTCGAAGAGCTTCATCACATAGTAGTTGGAGAGCATAGCCGAGTGGGCGGGCTTCCACACCACGGTGTTGCCCATCATCGCGGGGGTGCCGGGAAGATTGGCCCCGATGGCGGTGAAGTTGAACGGGCTCACCGCGTACACGAAGCCTTCGAGCGCCCGGTACTCGGCGCGGTTCCATATGCCCTCGTCCGAGAGCGGCTGCATGGAATAGAGCTGCTCGGCGAAGTGCGCCCCGAAGCGGAAGAAGTCGACGATCTCACAGGCGGAGTCGATTTCGGCCTGGCGAACGTTCTTGCTCTGACCGAGCATCGTCGCGGCGTTGAGCTTCGGTCTCCATGGGCCGGCGAGCAGTTCGGCGACCTTCAGGAAGACGGCGATGCGGTCTTCCCAGCGCATGGTCGACCACTCGTGGTGGGCTGCCGCTGCCGCGGCCACCGCGCGGTCGACCTCGTCGGGTCCCGCGCGATGCGCTCGTCCGATCACGTGACCGTGCGCGTGGGGCATGACGACGTCGAACGTGTCGCCCGTGCGGATCTCCTCTCCGCCGATGACGAGGGGAATATCGACGATCCGGGAAGCCTGGGCTTCCAGCTCGGCCTTGAGCTCGGCCCGTTCCAGGCTGCCCGGGGCGTACTCGAGTACGGGTTCGTTGAACGGCGCGGGGGTGGTCGGGATCCCGGACATGGCGGTGGCGGGGTTGACGGGTGGGGGCGTGACCTTCGAACTGCGCCTCCGTGACAGCTGAATCTCAACAGGGCCGGAAGGGGGCGCAACCACGACCGAACGCCCCCCCGGGCGCCGGAACCGGCCCCGTTCCATCGGGTACCCGCTCGCCTGTTCCCGGCTCTCCGCGGGCCCCCTGTATCTGCCAGCACTCCGAAAGGCGCACATGAGTTCCGAAGATCTCCGCCGCTCCATCATGGCCGCGCTGGCCCGCCTCCGGCATCCCGTTTCGGGGCGCGACCTCGTGGCGGGAGGCCACGTGCAGAACCTGGAGGTCGACGAGAAGGGCGCCGCACGCTTCCAGTTCCTACTGCGCCCGGAGGATCCGGGCGACCTCGTGAAGGAGGCGCGCGCCGCGGTCGAAGCCATCGACGGCGTCACCAGCGTGAAGATCAACGTACAGCTCCCGCAGATGACGCCATCCGGCGGGGGCGGGCGCCAGGGCGGCCTCCAGCCGGGCTCGGTGCCGGCTCCGACGCCGCAGCCCGGGGTGCTCTCCGGCGTGCGTCACGTGATCGCGGTCAGCTCCGGCAAGGGTGGCGTTGGGAAGTCGATGGTCGCCGCGAACGTCGCCGCGGCATTCGCCCAGCGTGGCCACCGGGTCGGGCTGATGGATGCCGACATCTACGGTCCGAACATTCCGCTCATGTTCGGTGTGCAGCGCCGCCCGAGCGTCACGGGAGAGAAGGGAAAGGAACTGATCGAGCCTCTGGAAGCCCACGGCGTGAAGCTCATGAGCCTCGGCTTCCTGCTCGAGGAAGACCAGCCCGCGATCATGCGTGGGCCGCTCATCTCGGGGATCCTCAAGCAGTTCCTCGAGCAGGTCGACTGGGGCGATCTCGACGTGATGGTCGTCGACATGCCACCCGGAACGGGCGACGCGCAGCTCTCGCTCGTGCAGACGATCGACCTCGACGGTGCGGTGATGGTCACCACCCCTCAGCAGGTCGCCACGGGCGACGTGCGACGTGGCATCAGGATGTTCGAGCGCGTGAACACGCGTGTGCTGGGCATCGTCGAGAACATGAGCGGCATGGCGTGTCCGCACTGCGCCGAGGTCGTGGACGTTTTCGGCTCCGGGGGCGGTGAGAAGCTGGCCGCCGAGATGGACGTGCCGTTCCTCGGGCGAGTTCCGCTCGACCCCGCGGTCGCCAGCGCCGGCGACGCGGGCGCGCCCACGGTCATTTCGGCACCGCGGTCGGCTGCCGCGGCCGCGCTCGACGCGATCGTGGCGACCCTCGAGGAGAAGCTGGGGGCAGGCGCGGCCTGACCCGGTGGGCTATTCGCCCTTCAGCCAGCGTCGGTCCTCGTCCGAGAGGGCGCCACGGTTCCGGGTCTTCTCGAAGAACTTCACGACCACCCAGCCGACGAGCAGGATGGGCGCCACCTTCGTGAGGAGGAAGAGCGCGAGGCCGAATGTGAGGGAGAAGACCACGCCGACGATGCTCAGCACGATACCGGCGACGATGATGGTCGCGAGGCCGACTGCGAAGAAGGTCAAAAGAGATCCGATCATGGTTTGCCGTGCTCCGCGCGGGTCCACACCACCGAGACGCGCCCGAAGGCGGCGTCGAGATCGATGATCACGCGCCGGTCCGCGTCTTGGAAGTCCGGGGACTCGTATACATCGCCGCGCTTGACGAGCCCCTCGGAGTCGAGCGCCGTGAGGAAGCTGTTCTTCCTGAGCTGGATGCCGAGTCCCTCCGGCACGCGCAACTCGAGCGAACCGACCCCCACATCGATCACGAGGCGCGAGTCCCGGCGCCACCGGCCGTCCAGACCGAGCGTGATCTCCCCGACCCCCGCGTCGATCTCGATGCGGTCCGCGTTGAGGTTTCCGAGTCCCATCATGCTGAACTGTGTCGCGCCGGCCTCGACGTGCGCCGTTTCCATTTCGAGCGGATTCGGCTCCGACACGTCGATCGTCGACTCGGACGCCCCCGTGCTCAGTGACAGCCCCGTGAGGGAGAGCCCGCCGAGATCGATGTCGGCCCTCACCGCACCGAAGTTCAGGTCCAGGTCGAGCGGCACGCCCCGGGCGAGTTCGAGCTCCATCGCGCCGCTCCGCGACCGGCCGACCGTGATGTTCCGACCGATGGCGTCGACGCCCAGCCTCAGCCGCCGGCCCGAGTAGTCGGCGACCGGCTCGAATCTGTCTTCGTCATACCTCAGGTTCATCCGGTACAGCACCCCCTCGTCCACCGAACGGACGCTGAAGTCGCCGGAGCCGTAGTCCACGGAAACCCGCACCTCGTCGTTGTCCTGGAGCTGGCGCGACATCGTCACGGTCTTCCAGCTCTGGCCCTGGATCGCGACGGGCACCAGCAGCGCGGCCGCGATCGTCATCGTTGTGCGCATCACGTCTGATCCTCCCGGTCGTGCTTCGCGTCGAGGCCCTCCTCGACGTCGATATTCATGGCGGCCTCCCACGCGGCGTCGGCGTCGAACCCGCCCGGGTATTCCGGTCGCCTTCCTGCCCGGGTGAGCAGAACGGCGCCGAAGCCCACCTCCGCTGCGATGATCGTGACGATCACGCCAAGCGCGAAGAGCAGACCCCTCAGCAGGCCGAGGAAGGGCGCGATCGAGATCACGTGTGAGGCGATGAACGCCATGAGCAGTCCGAGCAGTCCGCCGACCAGGGTGACGATCGGGTTCGACTTCCGGATCCACCCGGTCCACGGGTAGCCGCTGTCCGCGAGCCACTCCCCCGCGACGCGCGCCACGGCGATGTAGCCGAGGAGCGCCGCCAGCATCGCGGCGAGCGGGAAGAGCGGGAGCCAGGCGATCGCGACCGGGATCCCGATGATCGAGACGGCCAGTACGATCGCGCCGAGCAGCCAGACCGGAATCAGAAGGAAGCTTCCGGCGAAGCCGACCATGGCGGCCCTGGCCGGGGTCCGCCGCGCCGTTTCGGCGATCGCGTCCACGTTCTCTCCGGCGAAGGCGAAGAATCCGGCGCCGAGGAGGCCGAGGATGAAGACCAGGACGAGCTTCTCGAACACGCCACCGACGCCGCGGATGACCGGGCGCAGAGGTGCCATGATCGAGTAGGAGTCTCCGTCCTCGAGGCGGGCCGCTTCACGCAGCTCGCTGCGGAGGTTGCTGCGGAGCTCTTCTCGAATTTCATCGCGGAGACGGTCGCGCAGGTCGTCCTGGAAGTCGCGCTCGTCGTCGAGCACGTCGACGATGCCACCCCGGATCTCTCCGTTGTCGCGAAGGACCCGGGCGTCCGCGATGCGGGCCTCACCCTCGATGTATCCGTCTTCGCGCACGTCGAGCGCGCCCCCCACCACGACCACGTCGCCCGTGATCCCGCCCTCCACGGTCAGCGTACCCTCGATCACCACGATGCTGGCGTCTACGACCTCGTCACGCCCAACGGTGACGTCCTCGTCGACGTGGATGCGAAAGTCCTCGTCGAGTCCGGAGAGCGCCTCGTCCAGGGCGCCCAGTCGCCCGATCGCCCCGACGAGGAGGCGGGCGAGCGAGTGGCCGTTCCGGGAGGACGCGTCCACGTCGCGGGTCTCCGCTTCGGCCGGTGCCTGCGTCTCGCGCAGGGCACGCTCGAACGCGTCGTCGAGCTCCCGGGCGGCGTCGGCCAGCCCACCAGACAGCGAGGACGGTGCCGACCAGTCGACGAGACGCTCCGCGAGCGCGCCGTCTTCGAGCGCCATGGCCTCGCCCAGGAGGGCACGCCATGCCCGGTCCAGCTCGTCACCCGTCCGATACGATCCGATCACGTTCCCGTCGAGGATCACGTCGCCGTCGTCGAAGCGAACGCGCAGCGTCGCGTCGTCGCGGAACCCGAGCTCGAGGGACGCGCCCGACGACGAGGCCGAGACGCTCTTGGCGACGATGTCTCGAAGCTGCGCCTCGGCGGATCCGGGAAGGGCGAGGGCGACGACGCCCAGAGCCACAAGGCCCTTACGAAGCGAAGGTAGCATGAGAAAGTCGATCACGTCGTGACCGGTCCGTGAAGAGGGTCCTGTGCAGAACGCGCAGGGCGAGCGCACAGAGGACGGAGTAGACGAGCGCGCCTCCCACCACGAGGGCAGGCGTGGTGCTGAGCGCGTCGATAAGCGATCTCGCACCGAACGCGTCGACGCCCTGAGGAAGCGCGCCGTAGAGGGTGGTGAGCGCGGTCGAGCCGAAGTCGGTGACCTGCCACCAGGCGAAGGACGCCAGCGCGCCGACGGTCATGGCCGGATGAGAGAAGACCGCCCACGCGGCGAGTCCCACGATGACGGCCGGCGTGAACGCCACGCCGGTGAGCGCTGCCCACGCTTCTCGGCTGTGCGGCGCGAACCTCGATGCGGCGGCGACCGCCCGAGCCCAGAGGGGGCGCGGCGTGGCGAGGGCGCGCGTGGCGCGTGCGGCGCGGAACGCCGTCATGACACGCGCGTCGAAGTCCGGGGCCGGGGCGTGGCGTTCGAGGGTCCGGAGACGGGCGGTCACGGCCTGCCAGGACCGCAGCCGGTCCCTGCACCGGGCGCACCCGTCCACGTGAGCTTCCAGGCGCGCCACGGCCCTCGCCGGGAGGATGCCGTCCACGAAATCCTGAAGAATTCCCTCGGGCACGTGAAGGGGTGCGGAGGGGCGGACGAGCTTCAGGGCCCGAGCACGCAGACGTGCAAGCCGCGTCGTCCGCTCTCGGATCTCCACGGCTGCCATGACCCGCGCCGAGAACCCGTCGGACGGAGCGAGGGAGCCGAGCTCCTCGAGACGCCGCATCACCGCGAGCCACGCGTCGGCCTCGGCCGTGCAGGGCGGACACGCGCGGAGGTGATCTTCGACCCGACGCGCCTGTCGTCCGGCCAGTGTGCCATCCAGAAAATCGTAGAGGAGCTCGGTCGCGACGTGCGCACCGAGGCCGGGAACGGCCACTTCCGCCATGACGCGGTCGGCGAAGCCGCGCGAGGGCATGAGGGCGTCGGAGCGGGTCATCGTACCCAGGTCGTCGAACACGAGCCGCCACCCGTCCATTTCGGACGCACAGCGAGGGCACGCTGCCAGGTGTTCCTCGACCCCGGCGGCATCCCGCTCCGGGAGCGCGCCGTCGAGGAACGCCTGCAGCTGCTCGGCGCTCAGATGGAGGTCGTGGCTTCGGTTGTTCACGGGTTCACTCCGGTGACCTGCGATCTGCGCTCACTACGCATCCGCGTCGCCGGGGGTTTCACCCGTCGGGGAGCTTTTTCGCGGGAAGCTTCCACGGCATGGTCGTCCCCGAAGGGCCGGCGTCCGGCGGTCATCTCGGCGGTCACGGGGCCAGGTGGGCAAGAGAGTGGCGGAGCTCCGCCCGGGCCCGGTGCAGGTACGTCTTCACCGTGCCCAGCGGCAGGTCCATGATCTCCGCGATTTCGTCGTAGGCGTATCCCTCTACGTGCCTGAGCAGGACCACCGTTCGGTACTCCTCCCGCAATCCTCCGATGGCCTGCTCGATCTCGCTGCCCAGCTCCCTGTTCTCTACGAACTGCTCCGGGTTCTCGTCCGTGCCCGCCACCACCACCCGGCTCCGGTCGATCTCGTCCGGGGTGCGAGCGTGGGGCGAGCCGTCGATGGAGATCGTGTCGAGCTTCTTCCTCCGGAGGTGATCGATGGTGTGGTTGTTCGCGATCTTCAGGATCCAGTTGCTGAACTTGTAGCTCGGCTTGTAGGAGCTGATCGCGTTGAAGGCGCGGATGAAGGCTTCCTGTGCCAGATCTTCGGCGAGCGTGCGGTTGCGCACCATCCGGTAGACGAGCGAGAACACCGGCCGCTCGTAACGGACGAGCAGCTCGCGGAAGGCTGGCTCGTGCCCGCGCGCAGCGAACGTCGCGAGATCGCGGTCGTCGAGCGTCGCGTAGTCCGGAGTGGCCAGGGTGTCTTCGTCCCGCCGGGGGTGGACGAGCCACCGCGCGGTGGCCCGCGGCAGGAGGGCGATGTCGGTGATCATCGCCTTCCCCTACGGAGGCGGTGCGTCGCCGGTTTCGGATCCTGCCCAATCGAAGGGGCGCGGCGGGCCGTTGAGCCCTCACCGCGCTTTCCGTAGCTTTCGGCCCGCATGCCGCCGCCGGCGGACTTTCGGGCCCCTGAAAGCTATGCGGCTGACCGAACCCTGTCATGCAAAGCCCATCCGAAGCCGCGCCGCGGTCCGGCGCCGACCGCGAGAAGCAGGTACAGCAGATCTTCTCGGAGATCGCACCGCGGTACGACCTGCTCAACCATGTGCTGAGCCTCAACATCGATCGGTCGTGGCGGCGCAGGGCGGTGGACCTGCTGGAGTGGTCCGTGGCGCCCGCCGGCACCTTCCTCGACGCGTGCGCCGGCACGTACGACCTCTCGCTCGAGCTCGCGAAGCGGCCGGGCTTCCGGGGACGGGTCATGGCGTCGGACTTCGCGCATCCCATGCTCGTGCAGGGGGCGCCCAAGATCGGCGAGACGTCGATCTCCTCGATCTGCGGCGATTCGCTCCGGCTCCCCTTCGGCGACGATGTCTTCGACGGCGCGACCGTCGGCTTCGGTGTGCGAAACCTGTCGGAGCTCCAGACAGGGCTGGCCGAACTCCGGCGGGTGCTCAAGCCCGGGCGCCGTCTGGTGGTGCTGGAGTTCACCGTTCCGCCCAACCCGATCGTGCGTGCCGGCTACCTGTTCTACTTCCACCACATCCTCCCGGTGGTCGGGCGGATCGTCTCGGGCCATCCGTGGGCCTACACGTATCTGCCGAAGTCGGTGAAGGAGTTCCCGGGGCCGCGTGACCTGGGCACGCTCTTCGAGCTGGTCGGCTTCCACGACGTGGGATGGAAGCTGCTCTCCGGAGGTATCGCGGCGATCCACTGGGGACGGGCGTAAGACCCCGAGTTCGAGCCGCGCGGGTCGTCGACGCGCTGCGTCAGCGTGCGGAGGGACGGCGAGGGTCCAGCACGGTCACCGGACCCAGGCGCTCGAGATCCGCGGCGATCCGGCGCGGGTCGCCGACCACCAGGATCGTCATGTCCCGGGGCCTAAGGTGCTCCGCGAACACCGCGCGGACGTCCTCCGGTGTCACCTGCTGCACGCCGGCCCAGTACCGTTCGAGCCAGTCCTCGGGCAGTTCCTGCGCCAGATAGTACATGGTCCGCGACACGATCTGCCCCGGCGTGTCGAAGTTGAACACGAAGCCGTTGACGATCCGGTCGACCGTGGTGCCGACCTCCTCCCGCGTGGGCGGCGACGCGCGCAGCTCTTCCATGATGTCGAGCATGAGTTCGATGGCGGGAACGGTGTTCTCCGGGCGCGTCCTCGTCGTCGCGCCGATGATGCCCTCGTGCTGGCGCGGGGTCGTCCAGAGCGAGGCCGCCGAGTAGGCGAAGCCCTCCTCCGTCCGGACCCGCCCGAGCAGCCTGCTTGAGAAGCCACCCCCGCCCAGGATCGAGTTGCCGGTCATTGCGGCGTAGTACGTCCGGTCGTCGGCGAGCCGGACATCCGTCGGGTGGGCCATCACCACCACCGACTGGTCGAGCTCCTTCTCGATGAGGAAGACGCCGGGAGCGCGGCGGATCTCCGGGGTGGGTCCCTCGGGCAGTGGCTCCAGGCAGGCGGGGAGCCGCTGCACCAGGGCGGTGAGCATCCCCTCGACCTCGACCCAGGACGCGTCGCCGGTCACGCCGAGGATCGCGTTGTCCCGGCAGAGGATGCGCCGGTGGAGGAAGTGGAATGCCGGAGGGGCGAGATGCTCCGGGGCCAGGTCTTCGGCATCCATCTCCCATCCGATGGGATGGTCGCCGAAGAGGAGGCGGTTGATCTCCGAGTAGGCGAGCCGCGCGGGGTCGTCGGCGCGTCTGAGGACGCTCTCGAGCTGACGAGCGCGCCACGCCTCGATCTCGGCACCGTCGAAGCGGGGATGGGCGAGCATGTCCCCCCAGAGCTCGAGGGCGAGCGGGAGGTGCTCCGTGAGGGTGTTGATGGACGACGTGACGCTGCCGCCGGCCGTGCCGAAGGCGAGCTGGATCGCGTACCGCTCCAGGATGTCGTCGACCTCGCCGGGCGTCCGGGTCTCCGTGCCCCCGTACCGCAGCATCGCCGGCAGCCCGAGCGCAGGCGCGAAGAGGCGCCGCTCGAAAAGGCCGTATCCGCCGCGCACGTAGGCGTACACGGTCACCAGCGGGAGGTCACGGTCCTCGAGGAGCAGAACGCGCACCCCGTCGATCTCGTGGTGCTCGACCTCCGGCTGCTCGAAGACGAGCGGCTCGAACGCGAGGCGGTCCAGCGCGGCGCGACCGGGCTCGACCTGCGCGCCGAGGGCTGACGGTCCCGCCGCCGCCGCGAGTGCCCATCCGACGGCGAAGGGGAGCCAGGGGACTCGCGTCTCCGGCTGGCGTCTTCGGGCTGCGTGAACGGAGCTCATCGTGACCGCTCCCGGGCGAGCGTGGCGACCGTTCGGTTGGAGGCGACGAGATACTGTGCGGCGACGCGCCGCACGTCGTCCGGCGTCACGGAGCGAAGCTGATCCATCGACCGGAACGTTTCGCTCCAGTCCCCGAAGAGTGCCTCGGATTCGGCCAGCTGAAACGCCAGCCCCAGGTTCGACTGGATGCGTCGCACGGCGGCGGCCGCGATCTGGTTGCGGACCCGCTCGACTTCGTCGGCGCTCGGGCCCTCGCGGGCCAGCTGGTCGATTTCCCGGTAGATGGCGGCCTCGAGGTCCGCGGGCGTATGGGGAAAGATCGGAGCGACATCGAGCTGGAAGAGGCGTGGGTACTTCACCCCCGGGCCCATCGACGTGAATACCGACGTGGCGGCACGCGTCTCCGTGACCAGCCTCCTGTGGAGGCGCGAGGTCCTGCCACCGGTGAGCACCGAGGAGAGGACGGCGAGGGCCGGAGCGTCGGCGTGCGTCACCGACGGTACATGCCATCCCACGCGAAGCAGGGGCTCGGCGTCCCACGCCAGGTCGACGCGCCGCTCACCCTGCTGCGGTGGCTCGACCGCCTCGACGACCGGTGCGGGCTCACTCCCCGGGATGGGGCCGAGGTAGCGCCGCGCCCACCGCTCGGCCCGATCCGGGTCGAAGCTCCCGACGACGGCCAGCACCGCGTTGTCGGGGCCGTAGAAGCGGCGGTAGTACGAAGAGACGCCGCTGCGGGTCAGGGATCGCAGGTCGTCCATGGTGCCGACCACGGGCTGGCCGTAAGGATGCACCCGGAACGCCGCCCGGAGATGCGCCTCGTACAGCAGGCCGCCGGGGCTCGTGTCGACGCGCATCCTTCGCTCCTCCATGACCACGTCGCGCTCGGAGTAGAACTCCCGGAAGACGGGGTTGGCCATGCGGTCCGCCTCGAGCGCGAAGTAGAGCTCCGCCCGGTTGGCGGGGAATTCCACGAAGTAGTGGGTCGACTCGGATCCCGTGGTCGCGTTGAGCCCCTGAGCCCCGGCGCGGGTGAGAATCCGGTCGTACTCGTTCGCGAGCACGAAGGCTCGGGCCTGGTCCTCGAGCGCGGCGATCTCGAGGGCGAGCGAATCGACGCGCGCCACGTCCGCCCGGGCGCGCGCCGCGACGAGCGAGTCGTTGCGCTCGTCCATGATCCGGAAGAGCACCCGTTCCGCCTCGACGTCGGTGGTGCCGATGCTCTCGGTGCCCTTGAAGAGCATGTGCTCCAGGAGGTGCGCGATCCCGGTCGAACCCGGCTCCTCGTGTACGCCGCCGATCCCGAACTGCATGACGAACGAAACGGTCGGTGCCCCGGCGCGAGGAAGGAGGAGGACCCGCATCCCGTTGTCGAGCACCAGCCGCCGCACGGGGAGTTGCTCGCCCGGGGTTCGGGGCAGGTCGTAGGCGGGGCCGCGGGTCGTGTCGGGTCGGGGCGCAGGGGACGCCACCGGGGCGTCGGGAGCGCGCGGGGACGTCGCGGGCGCGCAGGCGGCGAGCAGCGCGATCCCGACGATCCACTTCAGCGCGCGCGGGCGCGTCCGGGCACGGCCCCCGCTCACCGCGCGGCCGGCTGGCATCGCGGGCAGAAGAACGCCGACCGGTTCGCGAAGACGATACGCTCGACGGCCGTCCCGCACCGCCGGCATGGCTCCCCGTCTCTGCCATAGACCCACAGGAGGCTGGCATACCCGCCTTCGCCCCCGATGGCGTTTCGGTAGTCCCGGATGGTCGTGCCTCCCTCGTCGATCGCGTCGGACAGGACGGACCGGACCGCGCCGTGCAGCGCGGTCGCCTCCGTCTTGGTGAGGGAGGAAGCCGGTCGCTGCGGGTGAATCCCTGCCAGAAAGAGCGCTTCTGCGGCGTAGATGTTCCCCACGCCCGCCACGCGTCGCTGGTCGAGGAGCCACGATCGGACCGGCGAACGCGAGCCGCTCAGTGCCACGTGCAGCGCCCTCGCCGTCCACCCGTCACCCAGCGGCTCGGGACCGAAGCGCGCCTCCCGGACGGTCCACTCGGTGTCGCCGAGGCACTCGACGGTGCCGAAGCGGCGGGTATCGTCGAAGACGAGGACGCCGCCGTCGGAGAAACGGAAGCGGACCGCTGGATGCCCGGGGCGGCGCGCGCCCCGCGGTGGCGCAGGGAAGGGGAGGAGGCGGCCGGTCATGCCCAGGTTCACGGCGATGCGCCGGCTCCCGTCGAGGAGGATCAGTACGTTCTTCGCTCGCCGCTCGACCGCCAGGATCGTGCGGTTGCGGACCCGAGGCGCGAAGGAGCGTACGCCTTCGCGGAGGACGTCCGGCCGAAGGACCTCGGCACGGGTGATCCGGCGGCCCACGATCAGGGGGCGCAGACCGCGGACGATCGTTTCCGCCTCGGGGAGCTCTGGCATGACCGGGGTGGGGCCGGACGGTGGTGGCGAGACCGGGTGCGGGTGGCTCAGTCCCGCGGAGGTGCGAGCCGGACGGCGGTTCCCGCCGTGGTGACCATCAGCATGCTCCCGGCCTTCCCGAGGACCTCGTAGTCGATGTCCACGCCGATTACCGCGTGGGCCCCCAGCTCCTGGGCTCGCCCGGCCATCTCGCGCAGCGCCTCCTGACGCGCGGAGCGAAGCGCGTCTTCGTAGGCCCGCGCGCGGCCTCCGACGACGTCGCGCACGGCCGCGAAGAGGTCCTTGAAGATGTTTGCACCCACGATCGCCTCTCCCATGACGATGCCCAGGTAGTCTTCGACGGGCCGGCCTTCCACGGAGTGTGTCGTCGTGATGATCATTCGTCGTCGTCGTGTTCGCGTTCGAGGCGGGCGCGTTCGCGCCATCCGATGTCACCGCGGAAGAAGGCACCGTCGAAACGGATGCGAGCGGCCGCGGACCGGCTCCCGTCGGCGGCCGCGGGGAGGGTCGGCGCGAGGGCCGTGACCGCGAGGACCCGCCCGCCCGACGTGACGAGCTCGCGACCCCTGCGCGCGGTCCCCGCGTGGAAGACGAGAACGTCGTCGGATTCGAGGTCGGTCGGGATCGTAATCGGCTTCCCCTTCTCGTACGACCCGGGGTAGCCGCCGGAGGCGACCACCGTCGTGACGGCGGCGCCCCGACGCGTTCGGGCGGTATGCCCCGCGAGTGAGCCGTCCTCCGCGACCGTCGCAAGCAGGTCGAGGAGCGAAGACTCCATGAGGGGGAGCACGACCTGCGTCTCCGGGTCGCCGAACCGGCAGTTGAACTCCACGACCTTGAGCCCTTCGGCCGTGTTCATGAGACCCGCGTACAGGAGGCCCTTGAATGGCGCGCCGTCGGCCGCGAGAGCCGAAAGGGTCGGGGCGATCACCTCGGTACGCGCTTCCGCCAGGAGGTCCGTGTCCGCGATCGAGACCGGGGCGTACGCCCCCATCCCCCCGGTGTTCGGACCGCTGTCCCCCTCGCCGACGCGCTTGTGGTCCTGCGAGGGCTGGAGCACGACGAAGTCCCGTCCGTCCGAGACCGCGAAGACGGAGATCTCCTCGCCCTCCATGTACTCCTCGATCACGAGTTCCCGCCCGGCTTCGCCGAATTCGAGCCCGCCAAGCATGGCGTCGATCGCGGCGACGGCCTCGGCGACCGTCATGCAGACCACTGCGCCCTTGCCACCGGCGAGGCCGGAAGCCTTCACCACGATGGGCGCGCCCTGCGCCCTCACCCAGTCGACCGCGCCGGCGCGGCTCGAGAACGTCCGGTGCGCCGCGGTGGGAACGTTGGCGTTGCGCAGCAGTTCCTTTGCGTACGCCTTGCTCGACTCGATCCGCGCCGCCGCGCGCGTCGGACCGAAGATGGGCAGGCCCTTCGAACGAAACCGATCGACGATCCCCGCGGCCAGCGGCCCCTCGGGCCCGACCACCGTCAGGTCGATGCGGCTGGACGCCGCCCAGCCGGCGAGAGCCTCGACATCCCCCGGGGCGATCTCCACCGTCTCGCACAGGGGCGCCATGCCGCCATTGGGCTGCGTGACGTAAAAGCTCGCTCCCGGCGCGTCGCGTCGGAGCTTCCAGAGAAGGGCGTGCTCGCGCCCACCGTTCCCAACGATCAGGATGCGCATCTGTGGAAGATGTTTCCTCGGGCTCCGGTCGGCTATCGCCTGAGCGAACTCATGAAGTCCGAGCCCGCCCGCTTCGCCGCTTCCGTCACCGAGTCCAGGAAGTCCTTCGCGCCCTCGGCGTACGCGGATGCGGCGGCCTTGAGGTCTTCCTGATACACCGGGTCGGGCTCGCCGCGCCGGGCGTATTCGCCACGGACTATCCGGTCGTATTCGCCGCTCTCGATCCAGTCGCGGAGCTCCGCGACGCGCAGAACGTGGAACGGATGCGTCCGGCCGAGCAGGTTGAGGACCTTGAACACCTGGTCGGCCACGTCGCCGCTCTCTCGGTACTCCTCGGCCTGCACGATGAACTCCTGGAGGCTGGTCTCATCCTTCTGCGCGCCGCCCGCCATCTTCAGCATGGCGCGCATGACGATCTCCGGATCCTGCGTCGCCAGGAGGCCGGCCCGGTCACACGAGAGCTCGGACTTGCGGGACCATTCGAGAAGCGCCACCAGGACCGCCCGCGCCGCGAGCCCGACGATGGGAAAGCCCATGTTCGCCAGGTTGATGAGCAGGACCGTCATCGTCTTGTATAGAACGTGATCGCTCATGATGTGCGCGATCTCGTGCGCCATGACGAACTGCAGCTCCTCGTCGTCGAGCAGGATCCGTGTGCCCGAGTTGAGGATGATGAAGGGGCGTTCCATGCCGAAGGCACCCGCGTTCACCATCGGAGTCTGCGACATGAAAAGCGGATATTCCTCGGGCGCGTCGAGCGTCCGCAGCGCTTCCCGGTAGAGCCGGTAGACCTCGGGGAACTGGTTCTCACTGACCCGGACCGCGTCGGCCTGGAACGCGAGACGGATCGGCTTCTCTCCGAAGAAGCCGAAGATTTTCTTGAGCACGTCGTCGAATACGGGAATCCGACGCATCGCCTGCAGGGCGGCCTTGTCGGCGGGGTGCTCCCACGCGTGCGGAGCGATGTCGGTGAGCACGCGGCGCGCTCTCGTCGAGCTCTGTCCGTTCTCCCCGCCGCCGCGCCCCTCGGGGCGATCGTGCTCGTCCGCCATCGTGTCACCCTCTCTCAGATGTTCGTGCCCGCGTCCGTGGCATCCGGGTTCCGGATCCGGGGGCCCTACGGCACGTCGTCGTCACCGGTTTCACTACTCCGTGCAGGGCCGTCGGTTCAGCCGAGCACGCGATCGAGGTCCGCGAGGATGTCCTCGATGTCCTCGATCCCGACGGAAAACCGGACCAGGCCCGGGGTGATGCCCATGGCCTCCCGGCGGTCCTGCGGCACCGAGCCGTGGGTCATCAGCGCGGGCACGTTCACGAGCGACTCCACCCCGCCGAGGCTCTCGGCCAGGGAGAAGATGCGCAGATGCTCGGTGAGCGCCTTCGTCCGCTCCAGGGTTCCGACGTCGACCGAGACCATGCCCGTGAAGCCGGACATCTGCCGCTTCGCGAGGTCATGCTGTTCGTGGGACGGGAGGCCCGGATAGAGAACGCGATCCACCTTCGGATGCGACTCGAGCCACGTCGCCACCGCGAGGCCGTTCTCGTTGTGGCGCTGCATACGCACGTGCATGGTCTTGATCCCCCGCAGCGTGAGCCAGCAGTCCATGGGCCCAGGGACGGCACCCGTCGACTTGCGAATGAAGTAGAGATCGTCCGCGAGCTCCGCGTCCTTCACGGCAACCAGCCCGCCGATGACGTCGGAGTGCCCGTTCACGTACTTCGTCGAGGAGTGCATGGTGAAGTCCGCGCCGATTTCCAGGGGTCGCTGGTTGTAGGGCGACGCGAACGTGTTGTCGACGCAGAGCAGCGCCCCGCCCGCGTGCGCGACATCCGCGACCGCGGCAATGTCGCAGAGCTTCATCATCGGGTTCGTGGGCGTCTCGACGTGCACGAGCTTCGTGTTGGGGCGCATGGCGGCCGCCACCGCGTCGGTGTCGCGCGCATCGACGTAGGTGAACTCGATGCCGAAGCGGCTCAGCACGCGGTTGAACATGCGCGTGGTTCCCCCGTACGTGTTCTCCTCGCTCACCACGTGGTCGCCGACCGAGAGGCGCTTCACGATCGCCTCGATGGCCGCGAGTCCGGAGGCGAAGGCGACGCCGTGGGTTCCTGCTTCGAGGGCGGCGATGCTCGCTTCGAGCGCTTCGCGCGTCGGATTGGCCGTCCGGCCGTAGTCGTACCTCCCGTCGTGCGGCTCTCCGACCGCCGGCTGCACGTAGGTCGACGTCTGAAAGATGGGCGTCATGATCGCCCCGGTGACGGGCTCGGGCTCGACGCCCGCGTGGATGGCGCGCGTGCCGAAGGAGAGGCCCTTCAAAGCCTCGTCTCGCATGGGTGTCCTCTTGTCGCGACCAAAGGGGCGCGCCGCGGACGAGCGGCGCGGAAGGAAGGGAACGGCGGAATCTGCACCGAGCGACCCCGAGCCGCCACCGACGCCCGATGTGCTCCGTTGACGGTAGGGGCGGGGGCGGGCGAAACTTCGCGGCGCGGCTGCCCGGCGCGAGGGCGCCGCCGTCTCGTTGCAGATCCGCAGCATGCCGGGGGTACGGTGCCGATTCAGCTTCCCGAAGGTCTGATGGTCAGCGTCTCAGGCGTTCGGGGGAAGGTGGGCGACCCGCTGACGCCCGAGCTCATGGCCGGGATCGCGGCTGCGCTCGGCGCGCACCTCCGCGAGGTCGAGGGCGGCCGGACCGTGTGCCTGGGCAGGGACTCGAGGGTTTCCGGTCCGATGTTCGCCCGGGCGGTCACGGCGGGGCTCCAGTCGGTTGGCTGCGACGTCGTCGACCTCGGGGTCGTTCCCACGCCTACGCTTCTCATGGCGGTCCGCGACACGGGCGCCATCGGCGGGATCGGCGTCACCGCCAGCCACAACCCCGCGCAGTGGAACGCGCTCAAGCTTGTGTCCAGTGAAGGGATCTTCCTCGACGCCGAGCGCTCGGCGCGCTTCCGCAGCTACCTGGCCGAGGTCGACCCTCCGCGCGCCGCCTGGGACGACCTGGGATCGGTGCGGCGGGACGACGGGGCCTGGGCGCGCCACCTCGAGCGAATCCTCGCTCTCCCGGTCATCGACGCGGACCGGATCCGCGCCGCGGGGCTGACGGTGGCGGTCGACTGCGTGCACGGGGCCGGCGGGCCGGTCGTGACGGAGCTGCTCGAGCGGCTCGGGTGCCGGGTCGTGGGCATCGGCATGGAGCCGGACGGCTGGTTCCCGCGCGATCCCGAGCCGACCGCCGCGAACCTCGCGGAGCTCGGCGCGCTGGTGAAGAAGAGCGGTGCAGCGGTCGGACTCGCGATCGATCCAGACGCCGACCGCCTTTCGCTCGTCGACGAGACCGGACGCCCGATGGGAGAGGACCTCACGCTGGCCCTCGCGGCGGCGGCCGTCCTGAAGGCCACGCCGGGCCCGGTCGTGACCAACCTCTCCACGAGCCGCGTCGTGGAGGACGTGGCGGCGGCGTTCGGGGCGCCGATGGTGCGCGCCCCGGTCGGCGAAGTGAACGTGGCCCGCCGCATGCAAGCGGAGGGCGCGGTGGTCGGGGGCGAAGGGAACGGGGGGGTGATCCTCCCGGCGCTGCACCACACCCGGGACGCCCCGCTGGCCTGCGCGCTCATCCTGCAGCACCTTGCAGAGGAGGGGCTTACGCCGTCGCGCGCGGCCGGCCGCTGGCCCTCCTACGAAATCGTGAAAGAAAAGATCTCCTTCCCGCGTGAGGCGCTCGCGATCGGGTACGCCGCCCTGGAGGCGGACCTGGACGCGGGTGAAACTGACACGTCCGACGGACTCCGGCTCGCGTGGCCGGATCGCCGGGCGTGGCTCCACGTGCGACCGTCGGGTACCGAGCCGGTCGTTCGCCTCATCGCCGAGGCCCCGGACGCCGAGTCGGCCCGGAGCCTCGTCGCGCGGGCGGGAGCGTTGCTGGCGGGTGTCGCCTGACGCCGCCGGCGCCCTGACATTCCTCCGTTCGCATCGCAGGAGACACCGCCATGTGCGGCATCGTCGCATACGTTGGATCGAAGCAGGCGACCCCGATCCTGCTCGCGGGCCTCAAGCGCCTGGAGTACCGGGGGTACGACTCGGCGGGTGTCGCGCTCCTCAATGGCGACGGCGTACGCGTCGTCAAGCAGCCGGGCAAGATCCGGATGCTCGAGCGGGCGATCGACGCCGCTCCCCAGCGGGCGACGTGCGGCATCGCGCATACCCGCTGGGCGACCCACGGCGCGCCCACTGAGCCCAACGCGCACCCGCACACCTCCCCTACGGGGGACATCGCGCTGGTCCACAACGGCATCATCGAAAACGCCGACCTGCTGCGGACGATGCTCCAGGCGGAAGGGTACGCCTTCGCTTCGGAGACCGATACGGAGGCGGTGGTCCACCTCATCGACTTCCTCTGGAAGGAGGGGCCGCTCGAGGACGCGGTGGCCGCAGCCCTGCGCGAGGTGGAGGGGGCGTACGGCATTGCGGTGATCTCCTCGCGGGACCCCGGCAAGATCGTGGTGGCCCGGCACGGAAGTCCGCTGCTCATCGGCGTCGGACACGACGGCGAGATGCTCGCGGGCTCCGATGCGGCTGCGGTCATCGAGCTCACCCGTGACGTCGTCTACCTGGATGACGGCGACTACGCCGTTCTCACGGCCGACGGGTACCGAACCTTCCACCTCGAAGGTGACGGTGAGGAAGTCGAGCGCGGGGTCCACGCCATTACCTGGGATCTCGACGCCATCGAGAAGGGTGGCTACGAGCACTTCATGCTCAAGGAGATCTTCGAGCAGCCGAGCTCCGTCGCCGACGTCCTGCGCGGCCGGCTCCTCCCCGACAACGGCGACGCCCGCCTCGGTGGGATCATGAACCACGAGTTCGACCTCGGCCGCGTCCGGCGCATCGTCATCACGGCGTGCGGAACGAGCTGGCACGCGGGACTCGTGGGTGAGTACATGATCGAGGAGCTGGCGGGAATTCCGGTGAGCGTCGAATACGCGTCGGAGTTCCGCTACCGCAATCCGGTCCTAGAGGAGGGGACGCTGACCCTCGCCATCAGCCAGTCCGGCGAGACCGCCGACACCCTGGCGGCGCTCCGAGAGGCGGAGCAGCGCGGTCTCAAGACGATGGGCATCGTCAACGCGGTCGGCTCGACGATCGCGCGGCAGACGGATTTCGGGATCTACCTGCACGCAGGCCCCGAGATCGGTGTCGCCTCCACGAAAGCCTTCACCAGCCAGCTCGTTGCGCTCTCCCTCTTCACCCTCTTCATGGCGCGTCGTCGGGACATGTCCGCGGCACGGGGCGCGGAGATCGTGCAGCATCTCCAGGTGCTGCCCAGCCAGATCGAGGAGGTCCTCCGGCTCAACGACGAGATCCGCGACCTCGCCGCGAAGCTCAAGGACGCGAGCAACTTCCTGTATCTCGGGCGCGGCTACCAGTTCCCGGTCGCGCTCGAAGGGGCCCTGAAGCTCAAGGAAGTGAGCTACATCCACGCGGAGGGGTACCCGGCGGCCGAGATGAAGCACGGACCCATCGCGCTCATCGACGAGGAGATGCCGGTCGTCTTCCTGGCACCGCGGGACCCGATCTTCTCGAAGGTGGTGTCGAACATCGAGGAGGTGAAGGCGCGACGCGGGCGCATCATCGCGGTGGTCAGCGACGACGCCCCCGAGCTGCAGGGGAAGGTGGACTACATGCTGAAGGTGCCCCAGACCCTGCCGCACCTCCTGCCGGTGCTGACCACGATCCCGCTTCAGCTCCTGGCGTACCACATCGCGACCATGCGCGGCTGCGACGTGGACCAGCCTCGGAACCTCGCGAAGTCCGTCACGGTCGAGTGACTCTGGAGTCCCGGGCGATCGCGTGAGCGGGGGTGGCCGCCCATGAGGGTCGTGCTGCAGCGGGTCTCCCGCGCGCAGGTCGGCGTCGACGGGATCGTCGTCGGCGCCATTGGGCGCGGCTTTCTGCTGCTGACGGGCTTCACGGCGGGCGACGGGCACGAGCACGTTGAGTGGATGGCGGACAAGGTTGTCGGACTGCGGGTCTTCCCGGACGACGAGGGGAAGATGAACCGCTCGCTTGAGGAGGTGGGTGGCGACGTCCTGGTGGTCAGCCAGTTCACGCTGTACGGCGACGTGCGCAGGGGCCGGCGCCCGAGCTTCGTCGACGCCGCGCACCCCGATGCCGCGACCCCGCTCTACCGGAGCTTCGTCGAGGCGCTCCGCCGTCGGGTGAGCGGGGCGGTGGAGACGGGCGAGTTCGGAGCCACGATGGAAGTCGAGCTGGTCAACGACGGCCCCGTGACCCTGGTGCTCGAGCGATGACGGCCGTGCCCCGCATCGTGCTGGCCTCCGCGTCTCCTCGCCGCGCGGACATCCTGCGGCAGATCGGGCTTCGTCCCGAAGTCGCGCCGGCCGACGTGGACGAGACGTATCTGCCCGGGGAGACTCCTGAGGGGCACGTCGAGCGCCTCGCGCGGGCGAAGGCCGAGCGGGTGGCCCGGCGTTCGCAGGGAGCGCTGGTCGTGGGCGGCGACACCGTCGTCGTGCTCCAGGGGGAGGTCCTGTCGAAGCCCGCGGACGAGGCCGACGCGCGGGCGATGCTCGAGCGGCTGGCGGGGCGAGCGCACGAGGTGCTCAGCGGCGTCGCGCTCGCAGGACCCCACGGCACGGTCAGCGCCGTCGCGCGCACGCGTGTGTGGATGCGCCCCTTCGACGCGGCGACTGCCGCCGCGTACGTGGCCACGGGTGAGCCGCTCGACAAGGCGGGCGCGTACGGCATCCAGGGGGCGGGGGCCGCGTTGGTCGAGCGGATCGACGGAGACTACTATTCGGTCGTCGGCTTTCCCGTCGTCGCGTTCCTCGGTCTGCTCGAACGGGCTGGCTGGCGCTTCGTCTTCGGCGCGCCGGCGCGCCTCGATCCCGTCTGAGAGGTTCGACATGGCGACTCCGGCCGTTCTCGCGATCGACCAGGGCACGACGGGTTCCACCTGTCTCGTCGTCGCCGACGACGGGCGGATCCTGGGACAGGCGTACTCGGAGTTCACCCAGCACTTTCCGCACCCGGGGTGGGTGGAGCACGACGCCCTCGAGATCTGGGAGGTCACCTGCCGCGTCGCGCGGCAGGCGCTGGCCGCCGCGCGCGACGCCGACGTCCGGGGCGTGGGGATCACCAACCAGCGGGAAACCGTGGTCCTGTGGAACCGGGAGACCCTCCAGCCGGTGCACCGGGCCATCGTCTGGCAGGACCGCCGCACCACGCCGCTCTGCCGGTCCCTCCGGGACGCCGGGCACGAGGAGGAGGTTCGCCGCCGGACGGGTCTCGTGCTCGATCCCTACTTCTCGGGCACGAAGGTGGCGTGGCTCCTCGAGCACGATCCCACCCTTCGGGACCGGGCGGAGTCGGGCGAGCTCGCCATGGGAACGATCGACAGCTGGCTGATCGCCCGGCTCACCGGGGGCGCGATGCACGCCACGGATCCCACCAACGCATCACGCACGCTCCTGTTCGGCCTGCGCGAGGCCGCGTGGGACGACTGGGCGCTCGACCTGCTCGGGGTACCGCGCGCGCTGCTCCCCGACGTCGTGCCCAGCGCCGGGGATTTCGGCGTGGCGCTCGGGGAACACCTCGGCGTCGACGTGCCCATCGGCGGTGTCGCCGGTGACCAGCAGGCGGCGCTCTACGGGCAGGGCTGCTGGACGGCGGGGCTGGCCAAGAACACCTACGGCACGGGCGCGTTCCTCCTCCTCCACACGGGCGCGGAGCCCGTGCGCTCCGAGCACGGGCTGCTGACCACCGCGGCGTGCGACGCGCATGGGAAGCTGGCGTACGCACTCGAGGGATCGGTGTTCATCGCCGGGGCGGCGATCCAGTGGCTCCGCGACGGGCTGGGGCTGCTCGAGTCGGCCGCGGACTCGGAGGCGATGGCCCGTGCGCTCCCGGATCCGGGGGGCGTGGCCTTCGTGCCGGCCTTCGTGGGGCTCGGCGCCCCGCACTGGGAGCCCGAGGCGCGAGGGGCGATCTTCGGCCTTACGCGCGGCACCACGCGGGCCCACCTCGTCCGGGCGGCGCTGGAGGCGATGGCGTACGGAACGGCGGAGGTGCTGGAGGCGATGGAAGCGGATTCGGGTGTCGCGACGTCGGAACTCCGAGTGGACGGGGGCGCCGCGATGAACGACTGGCTCATGGGCTTCCAGGCCGACGTGATCGGAGTCCCGGTCCGGCGTCCGCGCATCGTCGAGACGACGGCCCTCGGAGCGGCCGGTCTGGCCGGCCTGACGGTCGGGGTCTGGGCCTCGCCGGAGGACTTCCGGGCGGCACAGGGCGAGGGCCGCCGTTTCGAACCCACCTCCAGCAGCGAGCTCCGGGAGGACATGATGTCCCACTGGCGGCGCGCGGTCCGAGCGACCGTGGGGTGGGCCCGGGACACCGCGGCAGGGGCCTGAACCGGGCCCGGCCCGGGGGCGAAGTCGGCGAAAGTAGGGGATTTACCGGACTTTTGCCGGGACCGCCGGACCGACTAGATTGCCCGCATCCTGGAGCACCCTCCGAGGAGAAGTGCGATGAAGAAGAATCCGCGATTCATGGTGGGACTGGTCGGCGTCGCCGCGGTCGTCACCTACCTGATCTGGACCGGCGTCAGCGAGACGATGGTGTACTACGTGACCCCGGTCGAGCTCATCGAGAAGGTGGAGGCCGACCCGACCTTCCACGACGTGGGCGTCAAGGTGGGGGGCATGGTCATACGGGGCTCGTACCGACGGGTAGAAGGTGAGCTCCTGCACGTGTTCACGGTGCGTGATCTCGTGGAGGAGTCCGCCACCTTCGTCGTCGAGTTCCGCGACGCGCTCCCCGACACGTTCACGGACGACATCGAGGTGGTGCTCGAGGGCAGGCTTCGCGAGGACGGGGTCTTCGAGGCCACGACCCTCCTGACCAAGTGCGGGTCTCGCTACGAGGCCGCGCCGGAGGATCTCGCCGGAGCTCCGCCGCACCCCACCAACGCTCCGTAGCGGATGCCGATTCTCGGAGAGTTCGCTCTCTGGATCTCCCTGCCGGTCGCGGTCTGGGGCATGGTCCTGGGCTTTGCCGGGGGGCGGAGCCAGCGCGGCGACCTGGTGCTGAGCGCCGAGCGGAGCATTTATGCGGTGTTCGGTCTGCTCGCGATCGCGGCCGCGGGCGTCTCTGCGGCGTTCCTGGGCGACCGCTTCGAATACTGGTACGTCGCCAGCTACTCGAACGCCAACCTCGAGCTCTTCTACAAGGTCACGGGGCTCTGGGCGGGCCAGCGGGGCTCGCTGCTCTTCTGGGCGCTCCTGCTCGCCCTCTTCTCGAGCATCTGCGTCCTGACGAACAGGAACAGGCATCGGGAGTTCATGCCGTACGTGGCCGGCGTGCTCCAGGGGATCCTGCTGTTTTTCATCGTCGTCCTGCTGTTCGCAGACGTGAATCCGTTCGAGCGACTCGACTTCATCCCCGCCGATGGCCAGGGGCTGAACCCGCAGCTGCAGAACTACTGGATGACGATCCATCCGCCGACGCTGTATCTCGGCTTCACGGCGTTCACGATTCCGTTCGCCTTCGCCGTGGCGGCGCTCCTGAACGGTCGGCTGGACGCGCGCTGGATCCAGCTGACGCGCCGGTGGATCCTGATCAGCTGGCTCTTCCTCTCGGTCGGGATCGTCTTCGGCATGCGCTGGGCCTACGAGGAGCTCGGCTGGGGCGGCTACTGGTTCTGGGACCCCGTGGAGAACGCGTCGCTCCTGCCGTGGCTCACGGCGACGGCCTTCCTGCATTCGATCCAGATCCAGGAAAACCGGGGCATGCTGAAGGTCTGGAACATGTCGCTGGTGCTCATGACGTTCCTGCTCACGATCTTCGCGACGTTCCTGACGCGGTCGGGGCTTATCGAGTCCGTGCACTCCTTCGCGCAGGAACTGAAGATCGCATACATCTTCCTGAGCTTCATGGGCACGGTGCTGGCCGCCTGCGTGCTGCTGATCGTGTACAGGCTCCCCGAACTGCGCAGCGAAAACCAGATCGAGTCGTTCCTCTCGCGCGAGTCGGCCTTCCTGTTCAACAACCTCCTGCTTCTCGGAGCGGCCTTCTCCGTGATGTGGGGCACGCTCTTCCCGCTCATCTCCGAGGGGATCACGGGCCAGCAGATCAGCGTTGGGCCGCCGTTCTTCAACAAGGTCAACCTCCCGATCGGGATCGTGCTCCTGGCGCTGGTGGGAATCGGTCCGGTGATCGCATGGCGCCGCGCGACGAAGAAGAACCTGCAGAAGAACTTCACGGCACCCGTGGCGGTGGGCGTTGCGACCGGCGTCGTGCTGTGGGTGCTCGGCGCCCGGCACGAGCTCGCCCTCGTGACGTGGAGCATCTCCGCCTTCGTGCTGACCATCATCTCCACCGAATTCTGGAAGGGTACCAGGGCCCGCGCGCGCATCGAGGGTGAGGGGTACCTGCTCGCGTTCTTCCACCTGGTGACCCGGAACCGGCGCCGGTGGGGCGGCTACATGGTCCACGTGGGTTTCGTGATGGTCTGCATCGCGTTCGCAGGGGCGGCCTACAACACGGACAGTCGATTCAACGTGCAGCCGGGCGACGTGGTCGAGGTCGCCTCGCCCTTCGGACACGCCTACCAGCTGACCTACGAGGGACTGTCGATGTCCATCGGACGAGGTCAGCGGAACCTGCTCTGGCAGGCGATCGCGACCGTGTCCGTGGCGCAGGACGGAGACCCGAAGGGGATCCTCACCACGGAGAAGCGTCAGTACACGAACCGGGACTCCCAGCCGATGACCGAGGTCGGCATCCGGTCGATCGTCCGCGAGGACCTCTACCTGATCCTTTCCGCCCTCAACGACACGAACGGGGCGCTCAATAACGAGCCCGGCGCGCAGGGCATCGACCTCCAGGTGCTGATCAAGCCGCTCGTGGGGTGGATCTGGATCGGAACCTTCCTGCTGGCGATCGGCACGGTCATCGCCCTGTGGCCGAGCGTGGACCGGCGGCGGATGGCGGCCCCGAGCGAGGGGGGCGGCGTCGAGGCCGCTCCGGCCGGCGCGGACTGATGCTGCGCGAGGTGCGGTGATCACGCTCTACCTCGGGGTGTCACTCGTGGCGGCGGCCGTGGTCCTCTTCATCATGCAGCCGGTGGTGAAGGGCATTCACGCGTCGCTGGAACGCGAAGACGACGAGCTCACCGAAACGGAGGCCCGCAAGCGCGTGGCGCTCCTCGCGCTGCGGGACGTCGAGTACGACTTCCTGGCCGGGAAGCTCGACGAGGAGGACTACCGGTCCCTCAAGGCCGATCTGACCGCGGAGGCGCTCGCCGCCCTCGAGGCCGACGAGGCCGCGAAGGCGGGGCTGGGAGCGGAGGCCGGCGACGCCGCCCTGGAGGCCGAGATCGCCATGATTCGGTCCGGGCTCAGGGAGGGGGTCGCCTGCCCGGACTGCGCGTACACGAACGTGTCCGGGAGCCGTTTCTGCTCGGCGTGCGGCCAGGCTCTGGGCGAACTGGCGGCGAGTTGACTGCCCCGGCCCCGGCGGAGGCCCCGACGGCGGGTGCGTCGACGGGGGCCGCGGTTCTCGAGGCCCGGGGGCTCGTCCGCGAGTACGGTCCGGTCCTGGCGGTCGACGGCATCGACCTCTCCCTCGACGCGGGCGAGTTCCTCACGGTCTTCGGGCCCAACGGGGCAGGGAAGTCTTCGCTCCTCGGCATGCTCGCCGGGGCGATGCGTCCCACGCGTGGCGAGGTGCTCGTGCGCGGCACGCCGATGTCCTGGTCGGACGGCGAGTGGCGGAGCCGCGTGGGGATCGTCTCTCATCGCGGCTTTCTCTACGGTCGGCTGACTGCGGCGGAGAATCTCCGGTTCTACGGGCGCCTCTTCGGTGTCGACGACCTCGACCACCGGGTGACCGAGGGACTCGCGCGCGTCCGTCTGAGTGAGCGCGCCAACTTCCAGGCGCGGCAGCTGTCGCACGGGATGCGCCAGCGCCTCTCGCTCGCCAGGGCACTCCTTCACGACCCCGACGTCGTGCTCCTCGACGAGCCGTACACCGGCCTCGACCCGTCGGCCGCGGGCGTCCTGCGCGGGGTGCTCACCGAGCTCCGAGACGGGCGGCGCACGGTGGTGATGGTCACGCACCACCTCAAGGAGGGCCTCGAGCTGGCGACCCGCGTTGCGATCCAGGTCGCCGGGCGATTTGCCTGGGAGGGGTCGACCGGGGGTATCGATCGTGGCGATTTCGAACGTCACTATCACGCGGTCGTGGAGGGCGGATCGTGATACGGTATCTCGACCAGATCCGGGCGATCGTGTGGAAGGACCTCCTCCTGGAGATCCGCTCCCGCGAACGCATCGCCGCCATGGGTGCGTTCGCCGTGCTCGCGGGGATCCTCTTCAACTTTTCCATCGACACGGCGATCGTGCGGCCCCAGGACGTGGCGGCGGGCCTCTTGTGGATGACGCTCGTGTTCGGTGGTCTGCTCGGCGTGGGCCGGACGTTCCACATCGAGGAGCAGGACAACGCCCTCCTGGGAATCCTGACGTCGCCGGTCCCGAAGGACGCCGTATTCCTGGCGAAGGTCGCCGCGAACTTCGTGCTCCTCTACGCGATCTCCCTGCTCGTTCTCGGGGTCTTCGCGCTCTTCTTCCGCGTGAGCCTGGACGCCAACGTGGGGTGGGTGATCCTGGTGCTCGCGCTCGGGTCGCTCGGCTTCGTGGCCCTGGCGACGCTGTTCGCGGCGATGTCCGCGGGTACGAGCATGGGCGAGACGCTGCTGCCCATCCTCGTCTTTCCCCTCCTGGTGCCCATGGTTGTGTTCGGGGCAGGGGCGACCGGACGGCTCCTCGGAGGCCGCCCCTTCTCCGAGGTGGACGGAAACGTCAGAATGCTCGGGGCGTTCGCCTTTGCCGCCGTGTGGATCGGGGCCGTGCTCTTTCGATACGTAGTGGAGGACTGATGACGAATTCCGGAGTACGGCGTGGAGCGACCGCGCTCACGCTGGTCGGGCTCGTGGGGATGGTGGCGCTCCTCTGGATGTCCTTCTTCTGGGTCTCCACCGAGGTGAACCAGGGGATCGTGCAGCGCATCTTCTACGTCCACGTGCCCGCGGCCTGGACATGCTTCCTGGCCATCGGCATCTCCGCGCTGTGCAGCGGCGTCTACCTCTGGCTGCGCGACGATCGTCTGGACCGGGCTGCGATGTGCGCGGCCGAGGGCGGGCTGGTCTTCGCCACGATCGTCATCACCACAGGACCGCTCTGGGGCAAGATCGCGTGGGGGACGTACTGGACCTGGGAGCCACGGCTGACGCTCACGCTTCTGCTCTGGTTCATCTTCGTCGGGTACTTCATGGTCAGGAATGCGACGGAGGATCCCGAGAAGGGGAAACGCTTCGCGGCCGTGGTCGCGATCGTCGGCGCTCTCGACATCCCCTTCATCCATCTGAGCGTCATCTGGTTCCGATCGCTTCACCCGCAGCCCGTCGTGGCCAAGCCCGACGGTCCGACACTTCCCGGTGACATGCTCGTGACCCTTCTGTTCGGGTTGCTGGTCTTCACCGTGCTGTTCTTCGGCCTCTTCCTCTTCCGATACGCGCTCGAGGACGTCCGGCTCCGTGCCGAACTCCGCGCGCGCCGCACCGCCTGATCGCCATGATCCAGAGAACTCTGCTTCGTCCGGCTCTCGTCCTCCTGCTCCCCGCGATCCTCGCCGTCGGGGTGGCCGCTCAGGAATCGCCCTTTCCGCAGGCCCAGCTGGGTCAGCAGAGCCTCCGTCCGTACTGGCACGTGTTCATCGCGTACGCCATCGTCATCGCGCTCATCGGCGGGTGGGCCCTGTCGATCGCGCGGCGACTGCGCAGCGTCGAAGACCGACTGATCGACTAGGGCGAGCCACCATGCGAGCGCGGAGGCACGTCGCGACCGTAGTGCTGCTCTGGGCGGGCGTCTCCTGGGCACAGGGCTCGGCCGCCCAGACGCCGACCATGCCCAGTACGCTCCGGTACGGCTCCGGGCTCATGGACGTCCCCGTCTCGAGCGTCCTGCCGCACATGCACCTGACGGGCACGCTCTCGGCGTTCCGCGTGCAGCTCGGCCGGCGTGTCCAGATCGACGAGACTGGCCAGCCGGCGGGCTGGGGCCCGGGTCGCAACGACGTGCTCGCCGACGGGTCGGTGGCGGTGGGGCTCTTCGACCGGGCGGAAGCGGGCATCACGATGCAGTCGCTCCGCGGCCCCGACGCAGGCGGCGACATCTGGGGGCTCTTCGGGCGACTCCGTCTCCTGGAGCCCGCCGACCAGGGCGTCGGACTCGCCGTCGGCGGGCGCTACCTGACCAGTCCCTCCTACGGTGACGGGCGAGCCTACGCACCGGGCCGGCTCGGCTTCGCGGACGAGCGGCTCCTGAAGGAGTACACCGCGACTCAGGGCATGTCGTCGAACCTCAGCCTGTATGCGGTCGCGACCGCGTACCTGCGGGGCTTCGACGGCGGGCCGCTCCCCCCGAACGACATGACGTTCTCCCTCGGCTATGGGGGTGGAATGTTCGCTTCCGGGGCCGGGCTCGACTTCTATTCCGACGGCGCCGCGGGCGGCTGGTTCGTGGGTACCTCGCTCCACCTGGGCATGGGGCAGCGCTCGCAACTGACCCTCATGGCCGAGCACAACGGCTTCGACGTGAACGTGGGCGCGCACTTCGACTGGGCCGGCGTGCGGGTGGGTGCCCAGTACCTCGCCACCAACCACGCGTGGCCCGTCGAGGGGCACGAGTCCGAGTACATGAAGCCGAAGCTCGGCCTGCTCGCTTCGGTGGCCGTGTGTCCCGGAAAGTCCGGATTCCGCTGCCGGCCCCGTGCGATGCGAAGGGTCGAGCCCGACACGATCTTCATTCTGCCACCTCCGCCCGACACGGTTGTCGTCGAGGTCGACTCGGGCCAGCCGGCGCCCACGCCGGGCAGGCCCCTGAGCCTATGTCTGTCCACGGGTCAGAACATTGCCGTCTCCGTCACCGAGGCCGGTGACACGCTGGTGGGCGCGCGCGGAGTCCCGATCCGGGAGCTCCGGCCGGCGATGGTCCTGGCCGGGACCTACGCGGGCGAAGCGTTCTGGTACCGCGACGGCCAGCCCCTGGACTTCGAGGGCGCCACCTTCGAAAAGTCCGCCGACGCGTTCCCGGTCGACTGCGGCCAGATTCTGCGCGTCGGCGTCTACGAGGGCGTCCCCGTGTACTCCGTGATCAGTGCCGCCCGTCCCTTGGCCGTGGTCTTCATCCCGGTGCGCCCCGGATTGTGGCACCGGTACGAGCGCCGTCCCGGATCGCGGGACGCGGAAGACAAGGGCGATACCGGGGATTCGCGCGGAACGAGACGCTGACCGGGGTCAGCGCGAGACGCGCTGCTCGACGACGCGGTTGCTGGCGTTGAGGACCACCCTGACCGCCGCCTGCGGCAGATCGTTTTCGTTCTCGCACGGCGCCGCACCAGCAGTCGGCAGCCTTCCGCGCCCGAGTGGCCGTTGAGCCGGGTCACGACGACCCAGCCGTCGAAGGCGCGCACCGCCTTGACCCCGACGACTTCGAGCGTGACGGGCTCGGTCGAGATCGACCCGGTACTCGCCAGCGTCGCGATCAGCGCCGCCCGGGAGGCGGCCTTGATCACGCCCTGCTGGGTCTGAAGACACTCGACCGTGCCCTCGAACCATTCGCCCTTCCGCTCCAGGCGCACGAAGACCCGGCCGGAGCCGTCCGGCGTCGCCACATGCTCCAGGCCGTCAACGCGTAGACGCGAGTGCGCCGCGTGCACCGTTTCCATTCGATCCGGGATCGAGCGTGGGGGGGATGGCCGCAACCTGTGTCGGGGACGTCGCCGAGGGCAGGGATCCGAGGAAGGCCGCGCGCATCCGACGACCTGTGCGGTCGACACGAGGGGCCCGGAGGTGGCGCAAGAGCCGGCTCCCGCGGGCATTCCGCCGTCCCCTTCCGCACGGTACAATCCCATGTCCGACGGGGCCCGGAAAGACACTTTCGCTTTCTCTTCGGGTCTCTTACCTTGTGTGCGACGTGTCCCGAGCAGGCGGGGCATACGGCTACCGGAGGCGAGATGGCGACGGCGGAGATGACCGACAAGAAGAACGTCGAGCAGCGGCAGAAGGCGCTCGATACCGCGCTCACCCAGATCGAGCGCTCGTACGGCAAGGGCGCGATCATGCGCATGGGCGCGGACGGCGGGCCCGCGGCGATCGAGGCGATCCCCACCGGCGCGCTGAACCTCGACGCGGCCATCGGGATCGGAGGAATACCGCGCGGGCGCATCAGCGAGATCTACGGTCCCGAGTCGTCCGGAAAGACCACGATCTGTCTTCAGGTCATCGCCAACGCCCAGCGCTCCGGCGGAGTCGCGGCTTTCATCGACGCCGAGCATGCGCTCGACGTGAACTACGCCCGCAAGCTGGGCGTGGACGTCGACAACCTGCTCGTCTCCCAGCCGGATACCGGAGAACAGGCGCTCGAGATCGCGGAGGTCCTGATCCGCAGCAACGCGATCGACGTCGTCGTGATCGACTCGGTCGCCGCGCTGGTGCCACGCGCGGAGATCGAGGGCGAGATGGGCGACTCGCATGTCGGCCTTCAGGCGCGGCTCATGAGCCAGGCGCTCCGCAAGCTGACCGGGGCCGTGAACCGGTCGCACACGGCGGTAATCTTCACCAACCAGATCCGCGAGAAGGTCGGCGTCATGTTCGGGAGCCCGGAGACGACCTCGGGCGGACGGGCACTGAAGTTCTACGCTTCGGTGCGCCTCGACATTCGCCGGATCGGCGCGATCAAGGACGGTCAGGAAGTCGTCGGAAACCGGACCCGGGTGAAGGTGGTGAAGAACAAGTGCGCGCCCCCCTTCCGCCAGGCGGAGTTCGACATCCAGTACAACGAGGGTGTCAGTCACGGCGGCCTGCTCATCGATCTCGGCGTCGAGCAGAACATCGTCGAGAAGTCGGGATCCTGGTTCTCCTACGGTGATCTCCGCCTCGGGCAGGGGAAGGAGAACTCGAAGGCCTTCCTCGTCGACAATCCGGATATCGCAGCGGAGATCGAGGTCCGTCTCCGCGAGGTCCTCGGTCTGCCCGGGGCCCTGGGGTCGTCGGACGACTCCGCCACGGACGAGGGACCGACCGACGACTGAGTCGAAGCTCGGGACAGCGCTACGGGGCCCCGGACGACAGATTCGTCCGGGGCCCTTATCTTTTCGATTCTCCCGGCACGGCGCGCCTTCGCGTGCCGGCGGGGCATTTCCGACCGAGACCCGTTCGCGGCCTCCGGGCCGATGCATCGATGAAGACCGCCGAAATCCGAGCCCGATTCCTGGAATACTTCCGCGAGAGAGGCCACGAGGTCGTCCCCAGCTCGTCTCTGGTGCCGGCCGATGACCCCACGCTGCTTTTCACGAACGCGGGTATGGTGCAGTTCAAGCAGGTCTTCCTGGGGCAGGAGAACCTCGGCTTCTCGCGCGCGGCGACGTCGCAGAAGTGCGTACGGGCAGGGGGGAAGCACAACGATCTGGAGGAGGTGGGCCGAACGACGCGCCACCACACCTTCTTCGAGATGCTGGGCAACTTCTCGTTCGGCGACTACTTCAAGAAGGACGCGATCCGCTACGCCTTCCAGCTGCTTACCGAAGAGTACGGTCTGGATCCGGAGCGCCTCTACGCGACCGTGCACCACACCGATGACGAGGCGGCGAAGCTCTGGGCGGACGAGATCGGCCTTCCCCCCGAGCGCATTCACCGCCTGGGTGACAAGGACAACTTCTGGCAGATGGCGGACACGGGTCCGTGCGGTCCGTGCTCGGAGTTGCACTACGATCTCCGGGACGATCGGACTCCGGTCACGACCACCGAGGAGTTCGTCGCCCTGAACGACTCGGGACGGATCGTCGAGCTCTGGAATCTCGTCTTCATGCAGTTCGACCGCGACGCGGCGGGGACACTGCACCCGCTCCCCGCGCCGTGCGTGGACACCGGGGCCGGGCTGGAGCGCATCGCGGCGGTGCTGCAGGGCGCCGACTCGAACTACCACATCGACCTCTTCGCCCCGATGCTCGACCGTGTGGCCGAGCTCGTGGGGAGCCCGTATCGGCCCGAGGTCGAGGAGGGCGTGAGCTACCGGGTGCTCGCGGATCATGCGCGCGCCGTCGCCTTCCTGCTGTGTGACGGGGTCTACCCGTCCAACGAGGGCAGGGGGTACGTGCTGCGACGCATCCTGCGGCGAGGCGTGCGCCACGCGTGGCTGCTCGGACGACGCGAGCCGACCCTGGCGGGCGTCGTCGAGGCCGTGATCGACTCGATGGGCGACGTCTACCCGGACCTCGCGACTCGAAGGGAACACATCGTCTCGGCCGCCCGTGCCGAGGAGGAGCGCTTTCTCGCGACCATTGAGGGAGGAATGGAGCGCTTCGACGAGCTCGCATCGGGTAAGGGTGGTACGATTCCCGGTGACGAGGTCTTCCGGCTATACGACACGTTCGGCTTCCCGCTGGATCTCACCGAGCTGATGGCGGAGGAGCGGGGCTACCGGGTGGACGTCGAGGGATTCGAGGTCGCACTCGAAGCGCAACGCGCCCGCTCGCGGGCGGACCGGGCCGCCAGTGCGCCGGGCGCCGACGCGTCCGCGGATACCGAAGGCTGGGAGGATCTCGACGAGGCGGACCAGCGCTTCATCGGGTACGAGCGTCTCGAGGCCGAGACGCGCGCTCTGCGCATCCGCCGGGCCGAAGACCGCCTCGGGCTCGTCCTGGAGGAGAACCCGTTCTACGTGGAAAGCGGCGGTCAGGTCTCGGACGGGGGTTCCGTCCGTGGGGAGGGCTGGACGCTGCGTGTCGAGAGGGTCGCGAAGGTGGGGGGCGCCACGGCGGTGTTCGGATCGCTGGAGGGAAGCCTCCCCGGCGAGCTTCCCACCCCGCTGAGGGTGCACGCGGAGGTTCCACGCCTCGTGCGCAACGACACGATCCGCAACCACACCGCGACGCACCTCCTCCACGCGGCGCTGCGGTCCGTGCTCGGGCCGCACGTCGTGCAGCGCGGCTCTCTGGTCGCCCCCGACCGGCTCCGCTTCGACTTTGCGCACACGGCGCCCATGACGACCGAGGAGCGCGCCCGGGTGGAGGCGATGGTGAACGAGGGGGTCTGGGCCAACCACCCTGTCGAGATCGCGCATCGTGCTCATGCCGACGCCGTTGCCGCCGGTGCGATGGCGCTCTTCGGCGAGAAGTACGCCGACGTGGTTCGCGTGGTGCACGTTCCCGGGGTCAGCATGGAGCTCTGCGGCGGCACCCATGTGGCGTCGACGGGGGACATCGGCCTCTTCCGGATCGTGAGCGAGTCCGGCGTGGCCGCGGGCGTTCGCCGCATCGAGGCCCTGACGGGCCGGGGCGCCTACGCCCATTTCGCTGCGCGCGAGAGCCTGCTCGGTGACGCTGCCGAAGTCCTGCGCACGCAGCCGGACAATCTTACGCGGCGGGCCGAACAGCTGCTCGAGGAGAAAGCCGAGCTCGAGACGCTGCTCGACGAGATGCGGTCCCGGGGAGGGTCTGGAGAGTCCGTGGTCCTCGAGGAGACGATCCCGCTCTCCGGCGGAGGCGCGACGTCGTACCGCGGTGTCCGGCTCCGTGCGCGCGGGGTCGACGACGCTCGGAAGTGGGGGGATGCCTTTCTCGGGGCTGGCGAGAGCGGTGTGGCGGTCCTGGCCGCGGAGATGCCGGGCGAGAAGACGGCGCTCCTCGCGTTCGTGACCGACGATATGATCTCACGGGGCGTCCGGGCCGATGCCATCGTGCGGGACGTCGCGTCGCTGGTGGGCGGACGCGGGGGCGGACGCCCGCACATGGCTCAGGCGGGGGTCGAACATCCGGAGCGACTCGACGAGGCGCTCCAGGCGGGCGCGGCGTCCGTGCGCAGCCTGCTCGAAGCCGCGGCGGGATGATGGATCGGGCGGACTGGCTTCGCGAACGGCGCCCACCCGCCCCCGAGGCGCTGCGGGACGCCGTGCGCGACGCGCTTGCGCACGCGGGGCCCGGTCCGATCCGCGAGGCCGCCGACCGTGCAAGCCATGCCTGCCTGGCCCATGCCCTCGCCCGCCCTGGTCGGGTGCGGGAGAGTGCGTTCGCCCTCCTGACGGCGGACGCGCTGGTCACCTACGCGTGCGAGGCTGCGCTGGACGAGGATGACGCCGTCCGGGCGCTCGAGTTGCTCCTGACCATCGGGGATCGGCCGTGATTCCACCCGATCGCACCTCGCTCGTCGACATCCACAACCACCTCGTGCCGGGCGTCGACGACGGCGCACGGGACGTACAGGCGGTGCTCGATGCCGTCGAGAGGCTGAAGCGTTGCGGAATCCGGCGCATCGTGACCACCCCTCACCTGCGGGGGAGCCTCACCCACGATCCTTCAGGCCTCGCCGAGCGGCTCGGCGCGGTGGACGAGGCGTTCGCCGCGGCGGCCGTTGCCCTGCGGGAGCGGTTTCCCGACTTCGAGTACCGGAGGGGCCACGAGGTCATGGTCGACGTGCCCGAAGTCGACTTTTCGGACCCGCGCCTGCGCATGGCCGGCACGAGCTTCGTGCTCGTCGAGTGGCCGCACCTGCATGTGCCGCCGGGCACGCCGAGGGTTCTGCAGTGGATCCGGGACCAGGGGTACATCCCCGTGGTGGCGCACCCCGAGCGGTACGCGGGCCTCGGCGAGAACGGCGCGATGTTGCGGCACTGGCGAGAGGCGGGGGCGTTCCTGCAGGTGAACTACGGTTCGCTCGTGGGGCGCTACGGCTCCGCCGTCCAGACCGTCGCCGTCGAAATCGTCGAGGCTGGCTTGGCGGACTACCTTGCATCCGACTTCCATGCCCACGGGAGCCTGAAGATTTACAAGGACGAGGCTTGGACGGCCCTGGCGGGACGCGCGCCGGACGACCTGCTCGAGACGCTCTGTCGTGCCAACCCCGGACGGCTGATGGAGGGCCTCGAGCCGCTCCCCGTCTTGCCGCTTCACCCCGTTCCGGGGATCATCGACCGGATTCGCGGGGCGATGCGCCGGGGTGACCGGGCGCCGCAGGGTACTTCCGGATGACGATTCATCGAAATTCACGAGCGGAGCAGAGACGGTGGACCACCTGATCGACCTGAGGGGAAAGAACGCGATCGTCACCGGCGGATCGCGGGGCGTGGGCGCGGCGACCGCGATCCTGCTCGCGCGGGCCGGCGCGTCCGTGGGCATCGGATACCGCAGTCGCGCCGGCGATGCGGAGCAGGTGGTCGAGGCGTGCCGCGCCTTCGGCGTCCACGCCTGGGCCGAGGCCGGCGACCTCGCCTCGCCGGAGGACGCGGAAGCGCTCTTCGCGAGGGGCGACCGTGAGTTCGAGGGGCTCGACATCTTCGTGGGCAACCACGGAATCTGGCCTCCGGTCGATTCATCCATCGCCGAGATGTCGGACGAGCAGTGGCTGCGCACCATGGATGCAAACCTCAACTCGATCTTCTACACTTCGCGCGCGGCGGCGCGGCGCGTCCGGAGGGATGGGCGGATCGTGTTGGTGAGCTCCACGGCGGGGCAGCGCGGAGAGGCGTTCCACGGCGATTACGCCTCGACGAAGGGCGCCATGATCTCGCTGGTGAAGGGCTTCTGCATCGAGCTCGCGCCGAAGGGTGTCACGGTGAACGTCGTGGCGCCCGGGTGGGTCGACACCGAGATGGCCGAGCCCGCCATGGGAGGGGGTGGCCGCGAGCGGATCGCGAAATCGATCCCGATCGGCCGGGTCGCGACGGCCAACGACGTGGCGGGCCCCATCGTCTTCCTGTGTTCCGAGCTGGGACGCCACGTGACGGGAGAGATCCTCAACGTGAACGGCGGCGCGGTCCTGGTCGGGTGAGCGCGGTGCATCCGGTCGCGCCGCCGGCGGTGCGCTGGATCACGCGCACCCTGGAGAAGGCGGGGTTCGAGACGTGGGCCGTGGGCGGTGCGGTCCGGGATACCCTCATGGGCCACCCTTCCGGTGACTGGGACCTCGCGACGCGCGCCCGGCCCGCCGACGTGCGGCGGATCTTCCGCAGAACCGTACCGATCGGCGTGGAACACGGGACGATGGGGGTTCTCGCGCGCGATGGCACGATGTACGAGGTCACGACCTTCCGTAAGGACGTGCAGACCGACGGTCGGCACGCCATGGTGGAGTTCGCCTCCACGATCGACGAGGACCTCGCGCGCCGCGACTTCACGATCAACGCGATCGCCTGGCACCCGCTGCGGGAGGAGCTACGCGACCCCTTCGGTGGGGCGTCCGACCTGGGGCGCCGCGTGCTGCGGACCGTCGGTGTGCCGGAAGAGCGCTTTCGCGAGGACTACCTCAGGGTCCTCAGGGCGCTCCGTTTCGCAGGCCGATTCGGGCTCGAGGTCCACGCCGAGACCTGGGCAGGGGCGCGAGCTCTCGTCGAGCACCTCACCGCGCTCTCGCCGGAGCGGATTCGAGAGGAGCTGATGAAGGTCCTCGGGCAGGACCCCGCACCCGCGCGGTCGCTCACCCTGTACGCCGATTCCGGAGCCCTGGGCGTCCTATACCCTGAACTCGAGGCCCTGCGCGGGGGCCCGGCGTGGGCGCGGACCCTCGCTGTCGTCGAGCATCTGCCCGCGCGGCTGCCCTATCTCCGCCTCGCCGCACTGCTGCGAGAGGTTTCCCCGCCGGCGGCCGCCGCGCTTCTCGTCCGCCTGCGGCTTTCGAACGCCCTGACGGACGAAGTCGCCCGCAACGCCGCGGCTCCGTCGCTGCCGCCCTCGGCCGGGTCCGACGCCGCGGTCCGTCGCTGGCTCGCCCGGCACGGGCCGGGGCGCGTGGGGCCGGTCGCCCGCCTGGACCTGGCGCTTGCCCGGGTCGTCACCGGCGGGAACCGTGGGGTCGACCTCGGCGCAGGCGCGTCGGTGTCGACCCCTGCCGACGTCGTCGCCGCGTGGCGGCAGACCCGGGCCATCGTTCGCGCACGCCCCCCGCTGACCGTCGGCGAGCTGGCCATCGACGGGCGTGTGCTCAAGGAACTCGGTCTGCGCCCGGGTCCGGCGTTCGGTCGTATTCTCGACGCGCTTCTCGAGTGGGTCATCGACGATCCTGCCCGAAACGAGGTGGATCGGCTGCGTCGTCGCGCGCTGGAGATCGCCGAGCGTGCCGCCGACGGCGAGGAGGGGCCCGCTCCCGATGCGGCCGACCGGGGGGAGGGGAACGGTGTCTGACCTCGACCTCTTCGGCGGGGATGGGGGTGGCCCCGGCACTTCGCGCGCGCCGGGGGGGCGTCGGCGGGAACACGGTGACGCGGGGAGCGGGGCCGAGGACTCCGGACCGGGGGTGGGTGCCCCGCTCGCAGCCCGGATGCGTCCACGATCCCTGGGCGAGTTCCGCGGTCAGGAGCATCTGCTCGGGCCCGGTAGGGCGGTGCGGGCGATGCTCGACGCGGGGCGCGTGCAGAGCATGATCCTGTGGGGTCCGCCCGGGAGTGGAAAGACGACGCTCGCGCGCCTCGTCGCCGACGAGTCGGACGTGACGTTCGTTCCCTTCAGCGCCGTCACGGAGGGCGTCGCGCGCGTTCGCCAGATCATCGCCGAGGCCGCTGAGCGGCTGAATGCGACCGGGCGGCGCACGATCCTCTTCTGCGATGAGATCCACCGTTTCAACAAGGCGCAGCAGGATGCCTTCCTGCCCCACGTCGAGGCGGGCACGATCATCCTGGTCGGGGCCACGACCGAGAATCCTTCCTTCGAGATCGTCCGGCCGCTCCTTTCCCGCGCGCCCGTCTACGTGCTCGAGGCGCTTTCGCCGGACGATCTGCGGGCGATCCTGCTCGACGCGCTGGCGGCTCCGCACGGTCTCGGACCCATGAGCGTCCGGGTCGACGATGCGGCGGTCGACTTCGTCGCGGAGGCGTCGGACGGGGATGCGCGCAGGGCGCTCGGCGTGCTCGAGGCCGCCGCGCAGCTCGCGGGGGAGGGGGGTGCCATCGACGTGCAAGCGGCGCGCGAGGCGCTCCAGCATCGCTTCGCCACCTACGACAAGTCCGGCGAAGAGCACTTCAATCTCATTTCCGCGCTCCACAAGGCGGTCCGGGGAAGCGATCCCGACGCGGCGCTGTACTGGCTGGCCCGCATGATCGACGGTGGCGAGGACCCCCTGTACATCGCGCGGCGCCTGGTGCGCATGGCCACGGAGGACATCGGCATGGCCGACCCGGCCGCGCTGGCGACGGCCGTGGCGGCGCGCGACGCGTTCCACTTCCTCGGGTCACCGGAGGGTGAGCTCGCCCTGGCGCAGGCGGTGCTGTATCTGGCCACGGCCCCGAAGTCGAACCGCGCCTACACGGCCTGGAAGGCGGCGATGAGCCGAGCGCGCGAGACGCCGTCGGCGCCGGTGCCGCTCCACATCCGCAACGCGCCCACAGGGCTCATGAAGGAGCTAGGGTACGGCCAGGGGTATCGATACGACCCGGACGAGGAGGAGGGGGTCTCGGGCCAGTACTACCTTCCGGATGGGCTCCGCGACGAGCGCTTCTACGAACCGGGCCGCTACGGTTTCGAGAAGACCGTGTCCGAGCGGCTGCGGTGGTGGGCGGAGCGGCGGTCGCGCGCTCGAGGTGACCAGGACGCCGGCGGGGACGCCCGAGGATGACGATCCGCGCCACCTTCGATATCGTTCCAGCTGGCCCTCCATGGGGAATCGGCCGCGCGCGGCCGGAGGTGTAGGATCCCGACCCAACTCATCGATCTCAGGACGCCGGTCGACCGCGCGGTGCTGGTGGGCGCGCCGTCGCGCTCCGTGTCCCGAGATCTCGCCGAAGAGCACCTGTCGGAGCTCGGCCGCCTGACGGATACCGCCGGGGGGCGGGTCGTCGGTGCCCTCATGCAGAAGGTGGACTCGCCCCACCCCCGCTTCTACGTGGGCGAGGGGAAGGCCCAGGAGCTGGCGGCTCTCGTCGAGGACCGCGAGGCGAACCTGGTGATCTTCGACGAGGAGCTGAGCCCGGCACAGGGAAAGAGCCTGGAGGAGCTCCTCGGGGTCCGGGTGATGGACCGATCCGAGCTCATCCTGGACATCTTCGCGACCCGCGCACGCTCCAGGGAAGCGCGCATGCAGGTCGAGCTCGCGCAACTCCAGTACCTCCTGCCGCGGCTTCGCCGGATGTGGAGTCACCTCTCGCGCATCCGGGGCGGAATCGGTCTGCGTGGGCCCGGAGAGACGCAGCTGGAGACGGACCGCCGGTTGATCGGTCACCGGATCGGCGACCTGCGCCGCAAGCTCGAGGACGTCGCGAGGGCTCGGGCGGTGCAGCGGAAGTCCCGCGAGGGCAGCTACCGCGCCGCCCTGGTGGGGTACACGAACGCCGGGAAGTCGTCGCTGCTCCGTGCCCTGTCCGGGTCCGAGCTGTTCGTGGAAGATCGCCTGTTCGCAACGCTCGACTCGGCCACGCGAAGCGTCGATCTCGGCGCGGGGTACGAAATCCTGGTCACGGACACCGTCGGATTCATCCGGAAGCTTCCGCACCACCTGGTGGCCTCCTTCCGTTCGACGCTGGAAGAAGCGCGGGAGGCCGACGTGCTCCTGCATGTGATCGACGCATCGCACCCGGACTGGGAAGAGCAGTACGAGGTCGTTCTCGAAGTCCTCTCCGACCTGGACCTGACAGTCAGAGATAAGATACTGGTGTTCAACAAGATGGATCGTCTAACTTCAGACGAAGTCGAGAGCATGCGCGCGCGGGTGCGGGCGTTCGACCCGACGCCGGCGGTGTTCGTCTCCGCGCTGGATCAGGGCGCGCTCGAGGCACTGCGGGCGACCCTGCGGGCGCGCGTGCGGGCCCGACTGCCGCGCGTGGTCGTGCGGATCCCCTCGTCGGACGGCGAGGCGATCGCGACGGTATACCGGGAAGGGGAGGTGGTCGAGCGACTCGACGAGGAGCTCAAGGTCGCGCTGACCGCCCGCGTGCCCGTGGGTGTCCTCGGGCGCCTGAGCGGCCGCGCCGGCGTGGTGGTCGAGGAGGTGGCGTGAAGACCCGCTCGATCGCCGTGGTCGGACCGGGCCGGGTGGGGCTGTCGCTCGCGGCTGCGCTCGCGCGGGCCAGGATGTTTCGGCGCATCACCGTGTTCGGGCGCCATCCCGAACCGCCGGAACACCCCGTGTTCGACGACGAATCGGTGCTCTGGGTGTTCGGCCTGGCGCCCCTGGACGCCGACTGTGCGGCGGTCTTCCTCGCCGTGCCGGACGACGTGGTGCCGGAGCTCGCGTTCACCCTCGCCGGACACGGGCCGGCCCCCGAGGGATGCGCGGCCTTCCACCTGTCCGGATCGCTGCCCACCGACGTGCTGGCGCCGCTCCACCACCGGGGCTTCGGTGTCGGAGCCTTCCACCCGCTCATCGCCGTCGGGGACGGGCTGCGCGGTGCCGCCCGCTTCGTCGACGCGACGGTCGCCGTGACGGCCGGGCCGGAGACGCTTCGCACGGCGCGGGCGATCGCGGACGCGATCGGGTCGGAGGTCGCCTCGGTGCCCGCGGCGCGCCGGCCGCTCTTCGACGCGGCGGTCACGCTCGCCTCCGACGCGCTCCTTCCGGTGCTGGGTCAGAGTGCCCGCCTCATGCAGGAGGCCGGCCTCGAAGAGGACGAGGCGCTTCGGGCGCTTCTCCCGCTCGTGCGCACCATGCTGGCGAGCGTGGAGGAGGGCGGCGTGCCGTTCGCCGTGGCCGGACCGATTCTGCGGGGTGACGTGGAGGCCGCCGCGCTGCATCTGAGGGCGCTCGAGCCGCCCGATCGACGATTCTACGCCCTGGTTGGGCACGAACTTCTTCGGCTTTGCCGGGACGTTCCGGGTCTGCGTGGGGTGCCGGAGCAGGACCGTGAGGAACTGTCTGACCTCTTCCGGCGGTATGCCGAGGTCGAAACCACCGAAGCAGGAGTCGGATCCTGACCATGCGCCTGTACGTCAACATCGACCACATCGCCACCGTTCGGCAGGCCCGTCGGACCGACGAGCCCGATCCCGTGCGAGCGGCCGTGCTCGTGGAGCTCGCCGGAGCCGACGGCATCACGGTCCACCTTCGCGAAGACCGACGGCACATCCAGGATCGCGACGTGGAGCTGCTCATGCGCACGGCCCGGACCCCGGTCAATCTCGAGGTTGCGGCTTCCTCGCAGGTCCTCGATCAGGCGTGCGCCTGGCGCCCCTTTCAGGTGACGCTGGTGCCGGAGCGGCGCGAGGAGGTGACGACCGAGGGAGGACTCGCTCTGCACGAGGCCGCGCGCAGGGAGGCCACCCGAGCCGCGATCGCGAGACTGAGGGATGTCGGAATCCGCACCTCGCTCTTCATCGACCCCGACGAGGACGCCATCCGGACCTCGCTCGACCTCGGTGCGGACGCCGTGGAGCTGCACACGGGCGAGTACGCCAACGCGACCGGCCAGGAGAAGGCGGAGCAGCTCGCTCGCATCTCGGCCTCGGCGGATACGGCGGCGAAGCTCGGGCTCGCCGTGCACGCCGGGCATGGCCTCACCTACGAGAACGTCGTCCCCATCGCGGCCATCGACGCGCTCGAGGAGCTGAACATCGGGCACAGCATCGTCTCGCGTGCCGTGTTCACGGGACTCGAAGCCGCCGTCCGCGAGATGGGCGAGCTCCTCCGACGCGCGCGCGCCCGGTGAAGCACTGGGGCAAGGCCGTCTTCGGCACCGCCGTCACGGTCTTCCTCCTGTGGATCGTCCTCCGCGACGTGGCCATCGGCGAAGTCCTGTCCGAGATCGCCCGCGGAAATTTCTTCCTGCTCGGGGCTTCGGTCTTCGTGGCGACCGCCGGATTCCTCATTCGTGCGCTGCGCTGGAAGATCCTGCTCACGCCGGTACGGTCAGACACGCGGTTCCGCTCGCGCTTCGCGGGCGTCTCGATCGGCTTCATGGCCAACAACGTGCTTCCGGCGCGGGTGGGGGAGTTCGCCCGGGCGTATGCGCTCAGCCGCCTCGAGCCCGTGAGCGCGACCGCCGCGTTCGGAACGCTCGTGGTGGAGCGGTTCATGGACGGGGTGATCCTGCTGCTCTTCCTCGTCGTGCCCGTGCTGCTACCCGGATTTCCGGCCTCGGACGCGCTCTCTCAGGGCAGCGGCCGTGCCATGCTCCAGTTCGCGGTGGGGCTCGTGGTCGGCGTACTGGTGGTGCTGGTCGTGATGGCGGCGTTGCCGCGCTTCTTCCTCGCGGCTGCCGAGCGCGTCACGAGCATCCTGCCGCACAAGGGCCGCAGCGCGGTCATGACGGCCCTCAATGCGCTTCTCGGCTCGATCGCGATCATGCGGAATCCGCGGCTCCTCGCGGCGGGCTTCGCGTGGTCGCTCTTCTTCTGGACCTGGCATGGCTTGTCTTTCTGGCTGGGCATGCTCGCGTTCGGAATCGACACGGGGTTCGTGTCCGCCATCTTCACCGAGGCCGTCGTCGGCTTCGGCGTCGCGGTGCCCTCCGCGCCGGGCTTTTTCGGGACATTCCATTTCAGCGCGAACTTCGCACTTTCCACGGTCTACGGTGTGCCCGAGGCGGAGTCGCTCGCCTTCGCGTTCGCCTACCACTTCGGCGGATGGATCCCGATCACGCTCATCGGGCTCTGGTACGCGTGGACGCTCGGCCTCTCGCTCGGCGACGTCGGTCACGCCGACGAGCAGTTCGAAGGATCCGGAGCGACGCGGTGAGCACGCCCGCCGCGGGCGGGGCGGATACGGTGACGGTCCGCGTCGACGCCCCGGCGAAGATCAACCTCTTCCTGCGCGTCCTTCGCCGGAGGCCGGACGGGTTCCACGAGCTCGAGACACTCTTCCAGGCCATCTCGCTCCACGACACCGTCGAGGTCACCGTCGAGCCTGCCCGTACGGGGGACCGCGTAACCCTGGATGTTCGGGGCGCCGACGTGGGCCCGGAGGAACAGAATCTGGCGTTCCGCGCGGCTCATGCATTCCAGGCGGAGACGGGCCTGGCCGGGGCCGTGCACATCGTCCTCGAGAAGCACATTCCCGCGGGCGCGGGCCTGGGCGGCGGATCGTCGGACGCGGCGGCCGTGCTCCTGGGCCTCGCGGCGATCGGAGCGTCCGCGGGGTCCGCTTCGGGCCGGATCGTCGGTCGACCCGCCGACGAGGAGACGCTGCACCGCATCGGAGCGGGGCTGGGGTCGGACGTCCCCTTCTTTCTCGGCCCCTCTCCCCTCGCCCTGGGGCGGGGACGCGGTGAGCTGCTCACGCCGCTCGAGCCCCTCGGGGAAGCCGCGATCGTGCTCGCGCTGCCCCCCGTGCACGTCTCGACGGCGGGTGCATATGCGGCGCTGTCCGCCGCACGTGGCGACGGAGCCGCAGGGCCGGCCGGCGACACGGTCCCCCCTGGTGCCGCCCCCGAGCCCCGAGCGCACGACTGGGGCGCCGTCGCGGCCCTCGCGCACAACGACTTCGAGTCCGTGGTGACGCCCGCCCACCCGGAGATCGCCCGGTCCCTGGAGGGGATGCGCGCGGAGGGCGCCCGCGTCGCCATGCTCTCCGGGAGCGGCGCGGCGTCGTTCGGCCTCTTCGCCTCTTTCGACGCGGCCCGGGCGGTCGCGTCGCGCCTCGAGGCCCGGATGGGCTGGCCCTTCGTCGCCGCTCGAACCCTCGAGCGCTTCCCGCGCCCCGCACTGCTTCCCTGAGGGGTTGTACCGTCGTACCCGGCTCCGGTAGGATTCGGTCGATGGCCCGTCGTCTAATGGCAGGACACCGGTCTTTGGAACCGGTAGTGGTGGTTCGAATCCACCCGGGCCAATGCATGTCCGCGAGCCGGAGGCGCCGCGGCCGGCGGGCGCGCACCGCGCTCACCTTGCGTCTGGCCCTCGCCGCGGGCGTTCTCGCACTTCCGCGCCCGCTGACCGCCCAGGTCGTCGAGCGGTCCGGCGAGGAGCCCCAGGCCGACTTCGATCTCTCGAACGTCGTCGGAGCGGCCCGGGAGGCGCAGGCCCGCTTCGAACGACGGCGCGTCGGGCATCTGCCCGTTTCGATCGGGTCCTCGCCGGGAGCGTGCGACGAGCACGTGGGGCGCTTCTGTACGCGGTATTCGGAGGGGGAGTGGTACCCGAAGCCGGAGGCCACGGAGATCGTCGAGATGCGTGCGGCACTCCTGACCACGCTCGACTCCCTCCAGGCCCTGGATCCATCCAGCGACTGGATTTTCGGGCAGCGGGTCTGGTACCGCGCCGAGGCGGGCGACTGGAACGGCGCGCTCGATGCCGCGGAGGCGTGCGGACCCGTCGAACCCTGGTGGTGCAGCGCGCTCCGGGGCTTCGCGCACCACGGCAGCGGCCGATACCCCGAAGCGGAGGCTGCCTTCGACGAGATGCTGTCGCGGATGGAGCCCGAGCGAGCCGAGCGATGGTCCACGCCCCGCTGGCCCCTGGACGGCGAAGCCCGTGAGCTCCTTGAGGACGAGGCGCGGTCGGCCGGGGCGTCACGGCCGCTCCTGGCACGGCTCTGGGCGCTGGCGGACCCTCTGTGGCTCGTTCCGGGAAACGATCGCCGCTCGGAGCACTTCGCCCGCTGGACCGTGACCGAGCTGCGGGACCGGGCACGCAACCCCTTCCTGATCTCGTGGGGAAGCGATCTCTCCCAGCTCACGGTGCGTCACGGGTGGGAGATCGGGTGGGAGCGCTCGGCGGGCCGGACCGCCCTGGACGGGGACGACGTGATCGGGCACAAGCATCCGGAAGGGAGAGACTACATGCCGCGAGGCTCTGCCCTGCGCGCGCCCTGGGCGGCGACCGCGGACGACCTGCAGGCCGACCGGAATCGTCCGCGGAGCCTTTACGCGCCGGCGTACGCGCCCGTCCTCCTTCCCATGGCGGGGCAGCTCGCCACCTTCCCGCGCGTCGGCGGGGCCGTGGTCGTGGCCACGCACCCGCTGCCGCCGGATACGACCCTCCACGCCGACCACGACCACCCACGCCCGTGGATGGACCCCGCAGACCAGGCCGTTCTCGAGGACCGCTTCGGCCTCTACCTCATGTCGGTCGAGGCGGGCCAGGGTACTCCGCGTCGCGAAGTCACGGGCCAGGGGCCGGCGCAGGGCGCGCTGGCGCTGCGGGTGGATCCGGGCGAATACGTCGTCTCCGCCGAACGGTGGAGCCCGGCCGGGCGCATCGCCGGGCGGCTCCGCCTCGGCCTGGTGGTCCGGCCGGCGGTCGAGGACGTCGCCTCACTTTCGGACCTGATCCTTCTCCGTCCCGAACCGGGCGCCGGAGGCCCCGCGGTGCTGGAGGACGCGCTCGACCGCGCCCTGCCGGGACGCTCGCTGGTCCGTGGCGAGCCATTCGCCATCGGGTGGGAAGTGGCCGGGCTCGGCTTCCGCCCGGAGACGCTGCACTTCGAGCTGTCGATCGAGCCCGCGGGGCGGGGGTTGCTCCGCAGGGTCGGCGACTTCCTCCGCCTCACGCAGAGGCCGCGCCCGCTGGGGCTGGAGTGGGAGGAGCCGGCGCCTGGCGAGCCGGGGCACGACTTCCACTACCTGGTCGTGGACCTGCCGGACCTCCAGGTCGGGAGGTACCGTCTCGTGCTTACGCTGCGTGCGCCCGAGAGGGAGGAGGTTCTCAGCGGCGTCGAGGTCGAGATTCTCGATCCGCGTTGACCCTCGGGGGCGCCCCCTCTAGCTTCTCGGGCTGTCTTTCTCGCGATACTGGCACCCGACACCCCGACTCCATGGACGACACCTTCAGACGCGGCCCGCTCCTCCTGCTGGCTGGGCGCTCGAACCGTCCCCTCGCCGCGGAGATCGGGGAGATCATCGGCAAGTCTCCCGACGGTGCGACCATCCGGCAGTTCGCCGACGGCGAGATCTTCGTCCGCATCGACCGGAACGCCCGCGGGCGCGACGTGTTCATCGTGCAGACGACGACGGCCCCGGCCGAGAACATCATGGAGCTCCTGCTCCTGATCGACGCGGCGCGGCGCGCTTCTGCGGCCCGCATCACCGCCGTCATCCCGTACTTCGGCTACGGCCGGCAGGACCGCAAGGACCAGCCACGCGTCTCGATCGGCGCGAAGCTCGTCGCGAACCTGATCGTGGCGGCCGGTGCGGACCGGGTCGTCTCGATCGACTTCCACCAGCATCAGATCCAGGGGTTCTTCGACATCCCGGTGGACCACCTCTACGCTGCGCCGGTCATCACGAAGTACTTCCGCGACAAGGAACTCGAGGACCTGGTGGTCGTCGCCCCGGACGTCGGGTCGGCGAAGATGGCACGCGGCTACGGCAAGCGGCTCGGGGCGAGCTTCGCGATCATCGACAAGCGTCGGCCTCACGCGAACAAGTCCGAGGTTCTCAACGTCGTCGGTGACGTCGAGGGGATGAACTGCCTCCTGGTCGACGACATGGTGGACACCGCCGGGACGCTGGCCAACGCGGTGGTGGCCCTGAAGGAACGGGGCGCGAAGGGGGTCTACGCGGCCGCTACGCACGCCCTCTTCTCGGGTGAGGCCGTGCAGCGCCTCAGCGAGGCGCCCCTCGAGGAGATGGTCGTCACGAACACGATCGCCATCCCTGAAGAGAAGCACTTCGATAGCCTGCGGATCCTCTCGGTCGCCGATCTTCTGGCGAAGGCGATCGACCACGTACACTCGAACGAGTCGGTGAGCCAGCTCTTCGAGATGCTACCGGACGGCTGAGTCCGGATCACTGAGGGAAAGGGCCCCGGGATCGCCCGGGGGCCGACAATCAGAGGAAAGAGAACATGGCGAAGGAAGCGAAACTGAAGGCGGAGCGCCGCGTCGGAACGGGCAAGGGCGTCGCGCGGAAGCTGCGGTCGGCCGGCCGGCTTCCCGCGGTCGTCTACGGCGGCGACGGCGAGACGGATCACATCTCCCTGGACAACCACGACGCGCTGTACCTCTTCCAGCACATCTCGGTCGACAACACGATCGTCGACCTCGAGATCGAAGGCGAAAAGGAAGCCGTGCCCACGCTCGTGCGCGAGATCCAGACACACCCCTGGAAGGGCACCCTCCTGCACGTGGACTTCCTGCGCATCCAGAAGGGTGTCGCCGTGGACGTCGATGTGCCGCTTCAGCTGGTGGGCACGCCGAAGGGCGTCAAGGACCAGGGTGGGGCACTCGAGCAGATCATCCACGACCTCCCGATCCGCTGCATCCCGTCCCTGATTCCCGAGGCCATCACTGTGGATGTCAGCCACATGGATGTCGAGGACGTGCTCCACGTGTCGGATCTGACCTTCGGCGAGGGCATCGAGGTGACGATCGCACAGGAACAGACGGTGTGCTTGGTATCCCAGCCGAAGGATGCCGCCGCGGGCGAAGGGGGCCACGAGGGCAAGGCTGCCGAGTCGGAGCTCGTCGGTGGATCCGGCGAGGACGGCGGGGCCTGAGCTCCTCGCTGACCGGAGGGCTGCGTGAAGGTCGTGATCGGTCTCGGGAACCCCGGGCCCGAGTACGATGCCACCCGTCACAACGTCGGGTGGTGGGTCGTTGATCGCCTCGCGTACGACTGGAGTTTCGGTCCCTTCCGTCGTGACGGGCGTGCGCTCGTCAGCGAGGGCGAGGTGGGCGCTCACGAGGTTCGCCTGGTGAAGCCCACGACGTACATGAACCGGAGCGGCGCTGCGCTGGGATCGCTTCGGGGGGGCGAAGGCTTCGACCCCGTCGAGGACCTCCTCGTAGTGGTCGACGATGCGTCGCTCGACGTGGGGAAGGTGCGTTTCCGGCCGCAGGGCTCGCCGGGAGGGCACAACGGGCTCAAGTCGATCTCGGGGGCGCTGCGTTCGGACGAGTACGCGCGCCTCCGGATCGGGGTCGGGCGCAAGCCCGAAGGCGAGGACCTGGCCGACTGGGTGCTCGCTCCGATGCCCGAGGGGGACGAGCAGGTGATCGTGGATCTGCTCCCCGAGCTGACGAAGGCCGTGGAGGCCTGGCTCGGGGAGGGCGTGGAGGCGGCCATGAACCGCTTCAATCGATAGACGGAACTGACCTGAGCACGACGAACCAGAGGAAACCCATTCGATGAATTTCGTCGACCTGACCGGATTTGCATGGCTGCTGGGCACGATTGGCCTTGCCATCGCCGGCGTCATCTACGGCTACGTGAAGAAGCAGGACCCGGGCAACGAGACCATGGTGGATCTGGGTGAGCAGATCCACGACGGGGCGATGGCGTTCCTGCGCCGAGAGTACACGGTGCTGGCCGGCTTCGTGGTCGTCGTGGCCGTGCTGCTCGGCCTCGCCATCGGAACTCTCACCGCTGGTGCGTACGTCTTCGGCGCCCTGAGCTCGGTCGCCGCCGGTTTCGCGGGGATGAAGGCCGCCACCCGCGCCAACACGCGGACGTCTGCGGCAGCGAAGGACTCGGGGCAGGGCAAGGCCCTCCGCGTCGCCTTCTTCGGCGGTGCGGTCATGGGCCTCGCGGTCGCGGCGCTGGGTATGCTCGGCCTCGGCGTGCTGTACACGGTGTATGGCGCCACGGCGAGCAGCTCCGGCGAGTTCACCTCGTTCGCCGAGATCGTCTCGGGCTTTGCGATGGGTGCCAGCTCGATCGCCCTCTTCGCACGTGTCGGCGGCGGCATCTACACCAAGGCCGCGGACGTCGGCGCCGACCTCGTGGGCAAGGTCGAGGCGGGCATCCCCGAGGACGACCCCCGCAACCCGGCGACGATCGCCGACAATGTCGGTGACAACGTCGGTGACGTGGCGGGGATGGGTGCCGACATCTTCGAGTCGTACGTCGGCTCCATGGTCGCGACCATCGCCATCGGTGCGTCGATGCCCGCGCTCGCGGAGAGTCGCGCGGCGGCGATCGCCCTGCCGATCATGACGGTCATGGTGGGCCTCATCGCGTCGCTCGTCGGGATCGCTGCCATGAAGTTCCTGGAGAAGCGCGATCCGGCTCAGGCGCTCCACGGCACGACGTGGATCGCGGGCGGCCTCTTCCTGGTGGCCATGTACTTCGTGGTCCAGAGCATGGGGATCACCTTCACCGGAGAGAGCTATCCGGCGTCGGGCCCGTGGATCGCGATTCTCGCCGGCACGCTCGCGGGCATCCTCATCGGCTCCGTCACGCAGTACTACACGGCGGCCAAGCCGGTCGCACGGATCGCCGAGTCAAGCGAGACGGGTGCCGCCACGAACATCATCGCCGGTCTCGCCGTGGGCATGGAGTCGACCGTCGTTCCGGTCATCCTGATCTGCGCGGCCATCGGCGTCGCCTTCAACTTCGCCGGGCTTTACGGCATCGGCATCGCGGCCGTCGGCATGCTGGCGACCGTCGGCGTGACGATGTCGGTCGACGCGTACGGGCCGATCGCCGACAACGCGGGCGGCATCAGTGAAATGAGCCACCTCGGGCCCGAGACCCGAGCCATCACGGACTCGCTCGACGCCATCGGCAACACCACGGCGGCCATCGGCAAGGGCTTCGCCATCGGCTCGGCGGCGCTCACGGCGCTCGCCCTGTTCTCCGCGTACGCCTCCGCCGTCGGCCTCGACCAGGTGGGCATCAACATCGTGGACCCGATGGTGGTCATCGGGCTCCTGCTGGGTGGAACGCTGCCCTTCTTCGTCGCCGCCCTCACCATGACCGCCGTGGGCCGTGCGGCGCAGGGCATGGTCGACGAGGTGCGTCGCCAGTTCCGCGAGATCCCGGGCATCATGGAAGGAACCGCGAAGCCGGATTCGGCCCGCTGCGTCGACATTTCCACGCAGGCGGCGCTCCGGGAGATGGTGCTGCCCGGCGTCACGGCGATTCTGGCGCCGGTCGTGGTCGGCAAGGGCCTCGGCGTCGAGGCGCTCGGCGGCATGCTCGCCGGCGCCACGGTGACGGGCGTGCTCATGGCGCTCTTCATGGCGAACGCCGGCGGTGCGTGGGACAACGCAAAGAAGTACATCGAGGGGGGCGCGCACGGGGGCAAGGGCTCGGCTCCGCATAAGGCCGCCGTCGTAGGCGACACCGTCGGCGATCCGTTCAAGGATACGTCCGGTCCGTCGCTCAACATCCTCATCAAGCTGATGAGCGTGGTGTCGCTGGTGCTGGCACCCTGGTTCATCCGCTGATGGCGCGCGAAGCGTCGTTCGAGAACGCCCTGGCGTTCGCGGCCGACCTCATCCGCATCCCGGGTCTCCCGGGCCAGGAGGGGGACGTCGCACGGCGTGTGCGCGAGGAGTTCGAGGCCCTCGGCCTGGAGGACGTCCGGGTCGATGCGGCCGGCAACGTGATCGGAGTGGCCCGCGGGCGCGGAGACGCGCCCGCGGCGCTCCTCAACTCCCATCTCGACGTGGTGGCCGAGGGCGACCACGCCGAGTGGGAGGTCCCGCCGTTCTCGGGCGAGGTCCGTGACGGCTTCCTGCATGGTCGTGGCGCGATGGACATCAAGGGTCCGCTCGCGCTGCAGACCTACGTGGCCGCGTCGATGATCGGTCAGGCTCCCGGCGACGTGATCGTGGCGCATACCGTGCTCGAGGAGCGGGGCGGCCTCGGCATGAAGCACCTCCTTCAGTCCCGTGAAGTCGAGCCCGGTGTGGTCATCATCGGGGAGGCGACCCAGGGTGACGTGTGCATCGGGCAT
>JAURER010000098.1 GCA_030827315.1 Gemmatimonadota bacterium
AGACCAGGGGTGGCGCATCCAGATCGACGCGTACCCGCGGCTCACGGAGGTCGGTGCGTGGCGCGCGCAGACGCAGATCGGCCACGGCTACGACCCCTTCAACGGCGACGGCCAGCGGTACGGCGGCTACTACACGAAGGATGAGATCCGCGAGATCGTGGCCTATGCGCAGGAACGCTACGTCACGATCATTCCCGAGATCGAGATGCCGGGGCATTCCCTGGCGGCGCTCGCCGCGTATCCGGAGCTGGCCTGCACGGAGGGTCCCTTCGAGGTCGGCATGACGTGGGGCGTCTTCGAGGACATCTACTGCCCCACCGACGCGACCTTCCAGTTCCTGGAGAACGTCCTCGCCGAGGTCGTCGAGCTCTTTCCGGGCGAGTACGTGCACATCGGCGGGGACGAGGCGCCCAAGGCCCGCTGGGAGGAGAGCCCGTTCGTGCGTCGCCTGATGCAGCGCGAAGGGATGACCGAGGTCGAACAGGTGCAGGGATACTTCATCCGCCGCATCGAGCGCTTCCTTCGCGCCAACGGGAAGCGCGTCATCGGCTGGGACGAGATCCTGGAGGGCGGGCTCCCGGAGGACGCCACGGTCATGTCGTGGCGCGGAATCACAGGCGGGATCCAGGCGACACGGATGGGGCACGAGGTAATCATGACACCCTCCAGTCACCTGTATTTCGACTACTACCAGTCGGAAGATCAGGACAGCGAGCCGTTCGCGATCGGCGGGTTCCTGCCCCTCGACACCGTCTACGCGTATGAGCCGGTCCCGTACCAGCTGCGCCCGGAGGACGCCGCGCGCATCATCGGCGCTCAGGCGAACGTGTGGACCGAATACATGAAGACGCCGGAGCACGTGGAGTACATGTTGCTTCCGCGCATGCTCGCCCTCTCCGAGGTGGTCTGGTCGCCGGCCGGGACGAAGGACTTCGAGAACTTCCTCGATCGGCTGGCGTGGCACACCGCGAGGTTCGACGCGCTGGGCATTCGGTACCGCCCGATCGATCGGTAGGGCGGACCGGCGGTCGCTATCCGCGCTCCAGCGGCCGGGTGAGACACGTCGGTCCGCCGCAGCCCTTCAGGCTGATCTCGCGCCCGGAATAGGCGTGCACCTCCACACCGGCCGCTTCCATGCGCCGCCGCGTCTCCGGATTCCCGTCGAGCGCCACCGCGACGCGGGGCGCCACGGCGAGCACATTGCACCCCTGCGAGTCGTACTCCTCCTCCGGCACTTCGACGAGGGAGAAGCCCCGCGCCAGGAGTTCGTTCCGGAAGGGAACCACCATGAGCGGTGAGTAGACGAGCAGCAGGTCGTCGGCCAGCGGAGAGATCATGGACATGAGGTGGAGGACGTCGCCCGGACCCCGCCAGTGCGGGAGCGGCACTTCGATCACATCCACGTCCGGCAGGAGCCCCCGGAGCTGCTCGATGCCATGGGCGTTCGTCCGGTACCCCCGGCCGACGGCCAGGACGTCTCCGCGCAGCCACGTCGCGTCGCCGCCTTCGACACGGCCCGCTCCCGAGATCCCACCGGCGATGGCCCGGCCCCGCGACTCGAAGAAGCGCCGCTGGGCCGCGGGCTCGGCCGCCCGGGCCGCCTTGCCCATCGCACACAGGACGACGCCGCGATCCGTGGCGATGGAAGCATCCCGCACATAGAGCGAATCGAGGCCTTCGTCTTCGGCGGGGAGCCACTCCACCGCGACGGAGAACGACTCGAGGAGGTTCACGAACGCGTCGTACTCGCGGCACGCCTCGTCGAAGTCCGGCTCGGCCGTGTAGGCGAGGTCCACCCACTGCCCTGCGATCCGCTCGGGTGACACGAAGGCGTCGCGGGCATGCTTGAGCGCGACCCGTCGCAGCGGGGCCACATCGCTCTGGCAGGTAAGAAGCATGGTGGGACTCCCCTCGTCAGCATTGGTTGCCGAAGGCAAGTATATACCTGTATCATGGCACGCACCATGACCGAACCATCCGACCAGATCGACGCCGTGCGCCGCTTCCACCGGTTCTGGACGCGCCGCATGGAGGTCGTCTCGGACCGGATTCTCGCGAGCGGGTTCTCCCTCACGGAGGTCCGCGTCCTTCGCGGGCTCGCCGTGCCGGACGCAGGTACGCCCACGCGGCTTGCGGTGGAGCTGGGCCTCGACGCGGGGTACGTGAGCCGCGTCGTCGGCGGGCTGGAGCGGAGGGGGCTCGTCGCGCGCTCGTCGTCGTCGGACG
>JAURER010000080.1 GCA_030827315.1 Gemmatimonadota bacterium
CGAGCCCGGCGCGGCCCAGGATCGAGATCGCGACTCCCTGATGTGGGAGATCGCCGAGCTCGACGAGGAATTCGAGGCGCGCGCCACCTATTCGGACGCAGAGCGGAAGGAGTACGCGCGACGCCGTGCCGAACTCCTGCGCCGGATTCGTGCCCTGCGGTGAGCGGCGCGCGCTGAGATGGCTGCCGTCCGAACTCCGGCCGTGCTGCTGCGCGCCCACGACTACGGTGATTCGAGCCGGATCCTGCGCTTCTACACCCGTGACCACGGCCTCGTGAGCGTCGTCGCGCGCGGCGTGCGCGGGCGCAGCGGGAAGGGGGCGACGACGCTGGCGAGCTTCGCGTCCGGCGAGCTGAGTGCCTTCGTCAAGCCACAACGGGAGCTGCACACCATGCAGGACTTCCACTGCGTCCGGATCCGCTCCGGCCTGGCGGGGGAGATGCTCCGCTTCGCGGGAGCCTCCGCGGTCGCGGAGCTCGTCCTCGCGCACACGGAGCAGGAGCCCCAAACGGCGGTCTTCGACGCGCTCGAGGGGACCCTGGACCGGCTGGAGAAGGCCCTCGCCGCGGAACTCCCGGGGACGGTCCTGGCCGCGCTCTGGTCGATCACGGAGGCGTTCGGCTTTGCGCCGCAGCTCGACCCGTGCGTACGCTGCGACGAGCCGCTCGGGCACGACGAGATCGGGCGGTTCGACTTCGCCGCGGGCGGGGTCCGCTGCGCCGCATGCGGCGAGGACGCGGCGGGGGGCCGCCTGGGCCCGGGGGCCCGCCGCCAGCTCGAGTCCCTGCTGTCCGGCGAGGTGCCCGAGGGGCTCGCGCATCCTCGCCGTCACCTGGCGCTGGTCTCGGACTTCATGGCGTACCACGTGGTGAGCCGCCCGCTTCGGTCCCTGCGGTTCCTCGGAGGACTCATGCCGCCGGACGACGCCATCGGGGCCTCGGCGGGGGGGCAGGCCGATGGGTAGCGTGATCCTGGGCACGGCGGGACACATCGACCACGGGAAGACCTCCCTGGTCCGGGCGCTCACCGGAACCGACACCGACCGCCTCAAGGAGGAGAAGGAGCGCGGCATCACGATCGAGCTCGGCTTCGCGGAGCTCGCCACGCCCCGGGGCCTCCACTTCGGGGTGGTCGACGTCCCCGGACACGAGGCGTTCGTGCGCGCCATGGTCGCCGGGGCGACCGGGATGCACGTGGTGCTCCTCGTGGTCGCCGCGGACGAGGGGGTCATGCCGCAGACGCGCGAGCACCTGGCGATCATCCAGCTGCTCGGGGTCTCCGAACTCGTGGTCGCGCTCACCAAGTGCGACGCGGTAGAGCCCGACTGGCTTGAGCTCGTCGAGGCGGACGTGGACGAGCTCCTGGAGGGGACGCCGTACCGCGGAGCCTCGTGCGTCGCGACGTCGGCGGCACGGGGAACGGGCCTCGATGCGCTCGTCGAGGCTCTGGAAGGTGCCGCCGAGCGAGCCCGGCGGGCCGAGGAGGAGGATCTCGCCCGACTGCCCCTCGATCGCGTGTTCACGATCCAGGGCACCGGCACGGTCGTCACGGGGACGCTGTGGAGCGGCTCGCTGGACACGGGAGCGAAGGTCCGGGTCCTGCCCGAAGACCTCGGGGCCCGGGTCCGAAGCCTGCAGGTCCATGGCAAAGGCGCGGAGCGCGCCGTGGCAGGCGATCGCGTGGCGGTCGCACTGACCGGGGAAGGGGGGGACCGAGCCCTGGTCCGGCGTGGCGCGACGCTCGTCGCGTCTCCCGAGTGGAGGCCCACGTGGATGCTCACCGCACGGGTCGAGATGCTCGGCGACACGGCCTGGCTCCTCGAGCACAATCAACGCGTCCACGTCCACCTCGGGACGGCCGAGGTGCTGGCGCGCGTGGCGCTGCTCGAGCGTGAGCCGCTCGGCGCGGGTGTGCGTGGCTGGGTGCAGCTGCGGCTCGAGGAGCCGCTCGTGGCGCGCGCCGGGGACCGGCTCGTCCTGCGCGCCTATTCGCCCGTCACGACCATCGGGGGTGGAGTCGTCGCCGAGCCGAACCCCGCGAAGCGGACCCGCATCGACGACGACGCTCGGTGGCTGCTCGACCGGACGCTCGACGGGTCGGAGGAGGAGCGGCTTGCCGCCGCGCTCGACCTCGCCGGCTGGGAGGGTGTGCGGCGAGGTGCGCTCGCCATCGTCTCGGGGCTGACGCCGTCTCGCGCGGAGGAGGCGCTCGGGCGGCTGGTTTCGAACGGGGCGCTCGTCGGGCCTTCACGGGTCTTCGGGGTCGGCGTCGCGGCCCGCGCACGGTCGGTCGCCGGCGCCGCGGTCGAGGCCGCGCAGGCCCAGGACGCCCTGCGGCCCGCGGTGCCGCTCTCGGAGGTTCGCGGAGCCTTCCCGGCCTGGGCGCACGACGAGGTGGCGAATGCCACGCTCGGGTCGCTGACGCAGCGGGGTGAGCTGGAGGCCACGGACGGAGGCGTGCGGACACCGGGCTTCGTCGCCACCATGACGCCCGACCAGGAGCGGGCGTCGCAGGCGCTGCTGAGCGCCCTCACCGTGGAGGGGCTCGCGCCGCCGCTCGTCGAGGAGTTGCCCGAAGGGTTGCGTCAGCGCGCCGACCTGAGGTCCCTCGTCCGGCGCCTCGAGTCGATCGGGGAGATCCGATCCGTGGCGGACGGGCTGTACGTCTCCACCCGGGAGCTCGACGCGGCCGCGGCGCGCATCCGCGCGGAGCTCGGCGGAAGGACGGGTCTCGGGCCGGCCGAATTCCGTGACGTGCTCTCCGTCACCCGCAAGCACCTGATCCCGCTGCTGAACTACTTCGACGGCCTCGGCGTCACCGTCCGTCAGGGTGAGGGTCGTGACGTTCCTGCGGCGTGAGGCAACGAAATGGGGCCGATGCGGTATCACAAAAGGGTCTCCGCGACGACGGTTCCCCGAGGTGCTTCGGGGTCGGTTGACCAGGAGGTCCCGGAGCCGATACAATGCGACGGGTGCGGCACGCGTGCCGATCGGTGTTCACACATGGAGTGCGATTGACGCTTAGCTACTGCACATGTGTTGTGCGGAGGTTCCGATGAGACGCATGAACGGCGTCTTGTCCGTCCTCCTTCTCCTCTTCTGCCTCGCAAAACCCGCCTCCGCTCAGGAGGTGGGCGGCCGTGCGCAGAACGGGCAGGCGAACGGATTTCAGCTCGAACAGAACTACCCGAACCCGTTCAACCCGGAGACGACGATCCCCTTCGCCCTCGGTGAGGAGCTCTTCGTCGACGGGCGCCCGGCCGTCGTGTCCATACGCATCTTCAACATCCTCACGCAACTCGTGGCCTACCCGGCGGCGCTGCGTCACCCCTCCGGCGAGGGCGTGGATGTCGATCAGCTGGAGTACATGCAGCCCGGCCGCTACGAGGCGTACTGGGACGGCACCGATCAGATGGGACGCCAGGTCGCGTCCGGCATCTACCTCATGCAGCTCAGCGTCAACGGACTGAAGCCGCTCACGCGGAAGATGTACGTCATGAAGTGATGCGGCGCGTGCGCCGTCAGGGCGCCCGCTCGTTGAGCAGCGAGAGAAATCCCTCGACACTGTCGAGCTCCATCAGAAGCCCCGGAACTTCGGGATCCTTCGCGAACTGGGCGATCTTTCCCAGAACCGGCAGATACTGGTTCGAGACCTCGAGCGGCGGAGCGATGATCAGGAAGAGGTTGTGCACCGGCGCTCCGTCGATCGCATGGAAGTCCAGCCCGCCCTTCTTTCGTCCGTAGGCGAGACGGAGCCGAGTCACCACGAGGGAGCGGCAATGCGGGATGGCGATCCCCTTGCCGATGCCGGTGGAGCCGAGGTTCTCACGTCGCCGGAGCGTCTTGTAGAGAATGCCCTCGGACTTCTCGTCCAGCGCGAGCATGCCCACGAGTTCCCGCAGGGCGCCTTCCTTGGTGTCGGACTCGAGATCGAGCTTCACCACGTCTTCGTTGAAGAGCTCCCGCAACCTCATCGGACTCCGCCTCTCCTGCGTCGGTTGAACGCGCTGCATCGAATTCTGGAATATCGTCCATTCTCGCGCCGGGTCACCTCCCTTTCTCCGATCCCTTCTGCCGATTCGCCGGCCCCGATAGCTTTTCCCGATGTCGACCACCGTGCTCGATCTGCTCCGGGGTGACTCCACGCCCCTCTACCTCGCGCCCCAGGCGGGCGTGAGCGAGTCTCCGTTCCGGCGGCTCTGCAGGCGCTTCGGGGCGGACGTGCTCGTGAGCGAATTCGTCAGCGCGGCCGGAATCGTGCAGGAGAGCCGTCGGTCCCGCGAGTACCTGCGCTTCGACGAAGCCGAGCGCCCGATCGGCATCCAGATCTTCGGCGCCGAGCCCGCCGTCATGGCCGACGCCGCAGCGTTCGTCGCGGAGGTGTACGCGCCGGACTTCGTGGACATAAACTTCGGGTGTCCGGTCAAGAAGGTGGTGAAACGCAACGGCGGCTCCGGATGCCTCCGTGACCTCGACCTCGTGGAGCGCATCATCCGGGCCGTAGACGACGCTACGCCGCTCATGACGACGGTGAAGATCCGCAGCGGCTTCGACGAGAAGAGCCGGGATCCCGTGTCCATCGGTCTTCGCTGCGAGCAGGCGGGCGCGAAGGTGATCTGTCTCCACCCGCGCACCCGCGCCGACATGTACTCCGGCGAGGCGCGCTGGTCCGAGATTTCCGCCCTTGTCGAAGCCCTCGAGATCCCCGTCATCGGCAACGGAGACGTGCGTTCGGGCGACGACGCGCGGCGCATGCGCGACGAGACCGGCTGCGCGGCCGTGATGATCGCTCGGGGCTCGCACGGCGACCCGTGGATCTTCCGGCAGGCCAGGGCGGCACTTGTCGGGCTTCCGGTGCCCCCGGACCCCGACGTCGAGGAGCGCTTCGAGATCTGCCTAGAGCACGCACGCAACGCGATCGAGTTCGAGACGAACCCGGATCGCGCCATCATCGACTTTCGAAAGCATCTCGGCTGGTATACCAAGGGACTGCCCGATGGCCGCCGCCTCCGCACCGAGCTCTTCCTGACGTCGACGCTGGAAGAAGTGGAGCGGCTTCTCGAAGGCTACCGGGAGCAGCACCTCGCAGAGGTCGTCGCCGGGAGCTGACGCGGCGCCGTGCCGCGCGGTTCGACGGCAGGCGGGGAACGTCCGTGAGCCCCCGCGTGTTAGATTACGAGCGGATGTTTGAAAGACCCTGTACACCGTGCGTGGCCCAGCCGCCACGCACGCGTCATCGGGGGCGTCACGGTTTCGACGTGTTTGGTGAACGTGGAGCAGCGTGTCGAGGTTCTCGGTCCTCGTAAAACCTCGGGAAAAATTTCAATTGCCAACACTGATCTGGCACTGGCTGCCTAAGGTTCTTCCTTAGCGTAGTCCGTCTCCTGGATTGCCCGCCCGAGGCGGTCCGTGCAGACGTCGACAATTCGGGCTGGTCCTCCTGTCATGCCGTCGGGCAGGGGGGCGAGATACTCAGACGGCTGGCCGAGGACCCGGTTGATCACTGACCGGCCGCGGCGAGATCTCCAGTGATCTACGCACGTAGCGGCTCTACCGGATTCAAATGCGGACGGGGGTTCGATTCCCCCCGCCTCCACTCATGGCCCGGGGCTCTTCCAGAGCCCCGGGTCTTTTCGTTTGTCGGGGGGAAGCGAACCCCCGCGTACTCGCGGAGCGAGGACGCCCACGGGGGTTTGAGCCGACGAGCGGTCCGCTCTCGGAGACCTGCCCGACGACCGAGGAGCCGACGGCGGCCGCAGGCGGCCGTCATTCCCCCCGCCTCCACTCATGGCCCGGGGCTCTTCCAGAGCCCCGGGTCTTTTCGTTTGTCGGGGGGAAGCGAACCCCCGCGTACTCGCGGAGCGAGGACGCCCGCGGGGGTTTGAGC
>JAURER010000013.1 GCA_030827315.1 Gemmatimonadota bacterium
CGCCCGGCGCGTCGCGTTCGTACCCCAGGCAGAGCCGCTTGCCTTCCCGATGTCGGTGAGAACCCTCGTCGAAATGGGTCGGTACCCGCACGTCGGTGTTCTGGGGCGCACGACATCGGCGGACCTCGATGCGGTGGAGCGGGCGATGGAGCGCGCCGGCGTTCTCGAGCTCGCTGACCGGTCCATCAACACGCTGTCCGGCGGTGAACGTCAACGGGCGCGAATCGCGCGGGCGCTCGCTCAGGAGCCGACCACCCTGGTTCTCGACGAGCCGACCGCGGCGCTCGATCTCCACTTCGAGATGGAAACGTTCGAGCTCATGCGCGACCTCGCCCGGGACTCGGGCTTCACCGTGGTGGTGGCCACGCACAACCTGAACCTGGCTGCCCGCTTTTCGTCGCATCTCGTCCTGCTGGCGGGGGGAAGGGTCGAGGCGGTCGGCACTCCCGCCGACGTGTTGGTCGACGATACGCTGGAGCGTGTGTTCCAGTGGCCGGTCGTGATTACGCCGCATCCCGGTCCAGGCCCGGACGAGGGAGCTCCGCAGGTGCTGCCGCTGAGTCGCGACGGGTAGCCTGGATCGGAAAGTCGGCTGCACGACGTTCGCTTGACCTCATCTGAGATGGCCGCGATCATGCGGCACAATCGAACACGAGGGTGCGGCCAATACGGAAGCCGGTGAAAGTCCGGTGCGGCCCCGCCACTGTGAGAGGTCCGGGACGAATCCCGGAACGCCGGTCCGAGATGCCACTGGGGAGATCCCCGGGAAGGCGGATCGCGCGGCCTCGAGCCAGGAGACCTGGCCCACCCTCACGCCCGAAATCAGGTCTCCGGAGGGGAGGCCGGGCGAGTCGGCCGCCGCGCCAGCGGAGCCGCGCTCCCGAGACGGAGCGCGTCACGCTTCGCCGCCGCTGCTCCTCCGGCCGGCACTTCGCGTGACCGCCAACGTTCCCGCGCGGGCGGGGAGGAGGACCCGACATGCGAAGGATCGCCAGAGCACCCGTTACCACGCTCGCTCTCGCTCTCGTGACCACGGCCCCGCTCGCCGCTCGGCAGCAGCGAGCGCAGGCGACTGATCCGCCGCTGCCGGACTCGGCCGCGTACCATCTCGACGGACTTGTCGTGACCGGAACCTCGGTCCCACGGAAGTTGTCGGCCATGGGTGTACACGTCACCGTCCTTCAGGGTGACGAGCTGAGGGCCCGCGGGGTGGTGCGCGTCGTCGAGGCGCTCCGTGAGGTTGCGGGCGTCGGGGTCGTGCAGTCCGGCTCGTTCGGCGCGGTGACCTCGGTCTTCATGCGTGGCGGCGAAAGCGACTACGTGCAGGTACTGGTGGACGGGGTGAAGGTGAACCAGCCGGGCGGCGCCTTCGACTTCTCCGGGCTCACCACCGAACACGTGGAGCGCATCGAAGTCGTGCGCGGGCCGGCGAGCGCGCTGTACGGGTCGGACGCGGTGGCAGGGGTCGTTCATATCATCTCGCGTACCGGCCGCGGCGCCCCTGCTGGCTCCGTCACGTACCGGGCTGGCAGCTTCGGAAGCTCCGAGTTGGTGGCCGACCTCGCGGGTGCGGCCGGCCCGGCGCGGTATGGTTTCACGCTGGCCCGACGAGACACCGACGGCATTCTCGAATACAACAACCAGGCCGAGAACCAGGTCTTCAACGGTTTCGTTCTGCTGGCACCCGACGACCGCACGTCGCTGCGCCTTTCGACGCGACTCGGGAGCCGGTCGTACCACTACCCCACGGACGGGACGGGAAACGTGGTCGACCTCAACGCCTACACGTTCGGTGACGAGGCCTCCGTCGGCGTCGATCTGTCGAGGCGCGTGTCGAGCGGTGTCGAGATCGCGGCGCTCCTGACCTCGTACGAGATGGAGGGCGGCAGCGACGACCGGATGGACGACGTGGCCGACACCCTCGGCTTCTTCGGGTACACGAGTCTGGACGCGATGCGGCGCTCCGGGGCGGAGGTGCGTGCCAACGTCGCGCTTGGCAGGATCGGTACTGGAACGGTCGGAGTCGAGGTGGAGACTCAGTCGCATCGGTCGTTCAGCGAGTCGTCGAGCGAGTTCGGAGCGTCCACGTCCCGCAGCGACAACAGCCGCTGGAACCGCGGCGGATACGTCCACCTGGTGAGCGACGTCGGTCCGGTCGCGCTGAGCGGAGGTGTGCGCTCCGAGAACAACGAACGCTTTGGTCGTTTCCTGACCTGGCAGGCGGCGGCGTCGCTGGCGTGGTCCGCGACCGGGCGTCTGCGTGGCGCCGCCGGTCGTGCCATCAAGGAGCCCACCTTCTTCGAGAATTTCTCGAGTGGTTTCGCCATGGGTAATCCCGACCTGGATCCCGAGCGGTCCTCCTCCTGGGAGGTCGGCGTCGAGCAGTCACTCCTCGACGGCGCCATCACGCTGGACGCGACGTGGTTCGACCAGAAGTTCCGTGATCTGATCCAGTACACATTTTCGCCTCCCCAGCCGGGTGATCCGAATTTCTTCAATGTGGCGGAGGCCGATTCACGCGGAGTGGAGGCGGGGGCGAGGTTCCTCGTCGGTGCGCTGAGCGCCCGCGCGGAGGTGACCTGGCTCACGACCGAGGTGGTCGATGCCGGCTTCGACCAGGGACAGGGGGCGACGTTCGTGAAGGGGGAACCCCTGCTGCGCCGTCCGGGCCGGACGCTCGGTGCCTCTGCGGCCTGGACCCCCCTGGAAAGACTGCGACTCCAGGCCGGCGTGCTGCGCGTGGGCGCGCGCTCGGACCGTGACTTCACGACCTTCCCGGCGAGCGCCGTCGTCCTCGACGCCTACACGCTCCTGAGTGCCGGTGCCCAGGCGACACTCCTGGACGCGCGGCCCGGGAGGCCGGGGCTCGAGCTCACACTCCGAGGTGAGAATCTGCTCGACGTGTCGTACCAGGAGGTGTTCGGATTCGCAGCTCCGGGGCGGGGTATCTACGTCGGCGGACGGGTAACGTTCGGAGCTCGCTGAGGCCGGTCGGGCCCGATGCCCGCACGTGCGCACAGGCCGCGGCGAAGATGAGCGCCGCCGCGGCCGTCAGGGTCGCCGCCCTCAACCAGCCTTCCTGCGCTTGTTCCGCATGAAGTCCATCATGATGTACTGGCCCAGCGTCATCGTGCTCGTGAAGTAGGCCTTTCCACGTGCGATCTCCGACACCTTCTGGACGAACTGCACGAGATAGGGGTCCTGCGCCAGCATGAAGGTGTTGATGAGAATGCCACCCTTCCTGCACGCCGCCACCTCGTCGAAGGTCCGCTTGAGGATCATCGGGTCGAGCCCACCCGAGTTCGTGTAGACCCGTCCGTCGGGCAGCGTGATCGCACTCGGCTTTCCGTCGGTGATCATGATGATCTGCCGCATGTCCTTCTTCTGGCTGTTCAGGATGCGGCGGGCGATCTCCAGGCCCTCGGCGGTGTTGGTGTGGAAGGGTCCGACCTGAGCCTTCGCGAGCTGCGAGAGGGGGATCTCCTGGGCGCGATCGCCGAAGGTGACGACGCGCAGCGTGTCTCCCGGAAACTGCGTGCGGATCATGTGCGACATCGCCAGCGCGACCCGTTTGGCGGGAGCGAAGCGGTCTTCGCCGTACAGCACCATCGAGTGGCTGATGTCGAGCAGGAGCACCGTGGCGCACGAGGACCGGTACTCCGACTGGTTCACCATCAGGTCCCCGTATTCCAGGTCGAGCGGGACGCTGAGGCCCTCGCGCTCGATCGCCCGCTTGAGCGTCGCCGGGATGTCGAGGTTCATGGTGTCGCCGAATTCGTACGGCCGGGACGCGGCCTCGGCCTCCACGCCCGTGGACAGGTGCGGGGTGTCGTGCGAGCCGGCACTCGACTTCCCGAGCGCGCCGAGCAGCCCCTTCAGCGCGCGGTAACCGAGGAAGTCCATTCCCTTCTGCGTGAGTCCGAACTGGACCTGCTGAGCCGCCTGCTTCGCTTCGTCGATCTCTCCCTGGCCGGTCACGTCGTACGTGGCACCCGGCATCTGGGGATTGCCCGTCTCGAGGTTGATGAAGCCCTCCTCGGCCATGCGGGCGACGAGGTCGTCGAGGAGTTGGGCGATCTGCTTCCGGACGTCGTCGTCACCTTCACCCTCGCCGCGGAGCTCGTCGATCATCTCGGGGGTCAGCTGCCCGCTTTCGAGCAGCGCCTTGAGCAGCGCCCGCTTGAGCGCGTCGGTGGAGTTCACGTCCTCGTCGCCCGACCATCCCCAGTAGGGATGGAAGTGCGGTCCTCCGGCGAAACCTCCGTCCATGAGAAAGTCGGACAGGTGTTCGAGGAGGGACTCGAGGTTCAGGGCGTCGAGCCACTTGCCCTTGTATTTGGAATACGTCGTGAAGCGCATGACACCATGCTACCTGGCGGGGTACCTTCCCGCCATGAAGTACACTCCGGTCGGGCCCGCCTCGCGCGCCGAGCTGCGTGCCGCGCTTCTCGCCCAATACGATCGCGCTGCACGCGAGCTGCCCTGGCGAGCGGACACCGATCCGTATCGGATCCTCGTGTCGGAGATCATGCTCCAGCAGACGCGCGTCGAGACCGTGCGGAGGTACTACGGTCCCTGGCTCGATCGGTTCCCGACCATCGACGCCCTGGCGTCCGCGCGGGAAGACGTCGTGCTCAAGGCGTGGGAGGGTCTCGGCTATTACCGGCGGGCGCGCAACCTTCACCGGGCGGCCCGCGTGGTCCGGGAGAGTCACGGCGGAACGATCCCCCGCACCTTCGAGGGCCTTCGGGGCCTTCCAGGGGTCGGAGAGTACACGGCCGGCGCCGTGGCGAGCATCGCGTTCGGAGCCGCCGTGCCCGCTGTCGACGGGAACGTGCGAAGGGTGCTCGCCCGACTCTTCGACGCCCCGGCACCGACGCCTGCCTGGCTCCGCGAGCGAGCATCCGAGCTCGTCGACCCCGAGCGACCCGGCGACTGGAACCAGGCGGTCATGGAGCTGGGGGCCACCGTGTGCACGCCGCGCGGTCCCCGGTGCGCCGCGTGTCCGGTCGCGCCCTGGTGTGCCGCCCGTGCTGCCGGAACGCAGGCCGAGCGTCCGGCTCCTCTTCGGAAGCGCGCGGTGCCGACGTCCGCAATCGCGCTCGCCGTGATTCAGCACCGCGGCCGCCTTCTGCTCGAGAAGAGGCCGCCCGATGGTCTCCTCGCCGGGATGTGGGCCTTCCCGGAGCGGCACCTGCCCGACGATCCCGCGGAGGCGGAAGAGCGAGCGGGGACGGGCCGGCCGGAGCGCGAAGCCGGCCCGGACGGGGCCCCGGGGGAGGAGCCCGGGCGCGCGGAGGCTCTCGCCCTGGTGCGATCCATGGGTCTGGCGGTCGTGGGTGAGCCCCTTCCGCTCGAGCCCTGCCGGCACCGCTTCACCCACCTCGAAGCGGTGTACCTTCCCTGGGCGCTCGAGGTGGCGAAGTGCGACGTCGTGGCCTCGGGCGAGGTCGCATGGGTCGAAGCCGGCGCGCCCGGGAACCGGGCCATGCCCCGGGCGCAACAGCGGGTCCTCGATTCATGGATGCGGACCATCGGAGTGAACACGGAATGAAGATCGCGCAGATGACGTGGATGCAGGTCGAGTCCTACCTCGGGGAGGACGACCGGTGCGTCCTCCCGCTCGGCAGCACGGAGCAGCACGCATACGCGAGTCTGTCAGTCGACAGCATACTCGCAGAAAAGGTCGGCTTCGATGCGGCCGAGCCCCTCGGTATTCCGGTCTTCCCCGTGGTGCCGTACGGGATCACGCCGTACTTCATGGCTTTCCCCGGCACCGTGACGCTCTCGCCCGACACCTACGAACGCGTGGTAGCCGACGTCCTGAAGAGCCTGTACCGGCACGGATTCCGGCGCATCCTGGTCGTCAACGGGCACGGGGGGAACGCGCCCGCACGTCCCGCGGCCGAGGCCTGGGCCACGAGCGCGGACGGCGTGCGTCTGCTCTGGCACGACTGGTGGAAGGGTCCGGAGGTGCGCGCGGCGATCGACGCGATCGACCCGGCGGCGTCGCACGCTTCATGGATGGAGACGTTTCCCTGGACCCGTATACACGGCATTGTCGCTCCCGACAGGCATAAGCCACCGGTGGATCTCACCGGACGCGAGGACATGTCGCCCGAGCGCTTCCGCGAGACGATCGGGGACGGGTCGTTTGGGGGGTGGTATTCCAGGCCCGACGACGAGATGATGCGGATCTGGGAGATCGCCGTCCGGGAGACCCGGACCCTGCTCAGCGAGGGGTGGCCCGAGTGAACATCGATTTCAGCGGCATGACCGTGCTCGTAACCGGCGCGGCCCACGGCTTCGGGCGCGCGATCGCGGGGGCGTTCGCCACCCGCGGCGCCGACGTCTTCGCCTGCGACGTGGCGGTCGAGGAGCTGGAACAGACCGTGGCCATCCTGGGGCCGCGGGGACGCGGCATGGCCGTCGACGTCACGGACAGGGGAGCCGTTCAGGCCTGGGTCGACGCGGCGGTTTCCGCGACCGGCCGTGTCGACGTTCTGGTCAACAACGCGGGTGGCGTGCTCGGTCAGGTCGGCCGACCCCTCGAGGAGGTCGGCGTCGCGGAGTGGGAGTCCATCGTGGCGGTGAACCAGACCGCCGCCTTCTGGACATCCCAGGCGGTCGCGCCGCACATGAAGGCCGCGGGGTCAGGGCGTATCGTCAACATCTCGAGCGGGGCCGGACTCGGCGTCAGCAAGACGGGGATCCAGGCGTACGCCTCGGCCAAGGCGGGGCAGATCGGGCTCACCCGGCAGCTCGCGCACGAGCTGGGTCCCTATGGTGTCACGGTGAACAACATCGCGCCCGGCTTCGTGCTCTCGAACGACTCGACGCGCCGCCAGTGGGAATCGTACGGGGTGGACGGACAGAACGACCTGCTGCGCGGAATCGCTCTCAAGAGACTCGGCACGCCTGCCGACATCGCCCACGCGGTTCTCTTCTTCGCGTCGGAGCACGCGGGCTGGATCACCGGAGTCGTTCTGCCCGTGGACGGAGGCAAGTAGCCCGCGCGAGCCGTCCCCACGCGACGGCCGACGTCAGCTTTCGCCGGTGAGGTCGGGCCAGACCGGCTTCGTGGTCGATCGGAAGAGCAGGGACGTCTCCACGCGCGCTACGTCGGGCAGGCTCGTGATCGCGTCCAGCGTGAAGTCCCGGAGGTGCTCCATGTCCTGAGCGACCGCGTGCGCGAGGTAGTCGGTGCCACCGGTCACATGGTACAGCGCGACCACCTGCGGCAGAGCGATCGCGCGCTCCTCGAAGCGGGCGACCGCCGACCGCGTGTGTCGCTTCAGCTGGACAGAGACGAGGGCCTGGACCCCGATCCCGAATGCCGTCGGATCCACGTCGGCATGGGCACCCCGGATCGCGCCGCGGTCCGTGAGGCGGCGCACGCGTTCGAGGCATGCGGACTGCGACAGGCCGACGCGCTCCGCGAGGTCCTTGTTGGTGATCCGTGCATCCTGCGCCAGAAGCGCCAGGATGGTCCGATCGATTCGGTCAAAGTCGGCGAAGGTGTCCATAAACAGAATAATATGCGGCCTGTGAGCTCTATCACAGCATCGATAGGTAAATTTGATTCCATAGGGAACGGGATCCGGGCCTCGATGCCCGGGCCCCTGCCGTCGTCGATGTCCGAGGAGGCGATCATGAGAATCGAGACCCGCGCCGTTCACGCGGCCCGTGGCCACGAGCCCCGGGATCCGGCCCGGGAGTTCGGGGAGCCCCACGTTCCCGCCATCGATCTCTCCACCACCTACGGCTTTCGCACGTCGTCCGCCGCCGCGGACTCCATGGAGGCTCTGATCCAGGGAGAGGCCCAGGCGCCCAATCCCATCTACGCGCGCCTCCACAATCCGACGGTCGCCGCCTTCGAGCGGGCGCTCGCCGAGCTCGAGGGTGCGGACGCGGCGGTGGCGTTCGCCACCGGGATGGCCGCCATCACCGCGGTCGTGATGGCGGCGGCGGCGCCCGACGCGGGCATGCGGCGGACCCACGTGGTGGCGGTGCGCCCCGTGTACGGTGGCACCGACCACCTGCTCACTTCCGGGCTCCTCGGATCCGAGGTGTCGTGGGTCGCCCCGGAAGACGTCGGCGGCGCGATTCGCGCCGACACCTCGCTCGTCTTCCTCGAGACGCCCGCGAACCCGACGCTGGCGATGGTCGACATCCGGGCGGTCGTCGCGCTGGTGCGCGCGGCGGAGGTCCGTTGCGGACACCACGTACCCGTAGTGGTCGATTCCACCTTCGCGACGCCCGTGCTCCAGAATCCGATCGCGCTCGGGGCGGACATGTCCGTCCACAGCGCGACCAAGTTCCTCGGCGGGCACGGCGACGTCATGGGCGGAGCGGTGGCGACGTCGGAGGCGTGGGCGAGAGCGCTTCGGCAGGTCCGCATGATCACGGGCGGTATCCTGCACCCGCTCGCCGGCTACCTCCTCCACCGCGGACTCCAGACCCTCCCCGTGCGGGTGCGCGAACAGCAGGCGAACGCCCGGGTGCTGGCCGAGCGACTCGCTCGTCATCCTGAGGTTTCGGAGGTGCACTTCCCCGGTAGTTCGGGGGATCCCCTCGAGACGCGTCTGCTCGGAACGCAGCAGCGTGGGCCGGGCTCGGTGCTCTCCTTCCGGGTGCGCGAGGGTGCGGACGCCGCGCGACGCGTCGTGGAGGCACTCCGGCTGATCACGCGTGCCGTGTCCCTGGGATCCGTCGACACGCTGATCCAGGCCCCGGCACACCTCACCCACCGCGTGGTGGATGCCGAAGACCGGGAAGCGTCCGGGGTCCCGGACGATCTGCTCAGGCTTTCGGTCGGTCTCGAGGCCGTGGAGGATCTCTGGGAAGACCTGGAGAGGGCGCTCTCGGCCGCCGCGCCGGGGAGGGGGCGGCCCGCTGGAGCGTCAGAGGTCGAGCCCGCCCATCGGGTCGAAGCCCTGGTACCCCTTTCCGTGTGAAGGTCCCTGGTGCGGCGCACGGGTGTAGCCTGCCGTGCTCCGGCTGATCCGCCTCTGGGCGACGAGCGCCTCGAGCACGAGCTCGCAGGCGGACGCCCGGGCGCCCGCGCTGGCCGACTTCGCCGCGAGTCCCACGTTGTGGACCAGATCCAGGAGTCCCGGCACGGTGCTGAAGCCCCGTACGCATGCTTCGGACGCGGCGTCGTCCCCGACCTGAAGCGCGCCGCCGGTCTCGAAGTAGTCGACGATGTCGGCCACGTCGGCGCCGGCAGCACGGACGTCGAAGGCGTGTGAGCAGGCCTGCTGGATGAGCTCGCGAGCGATGCGATCACCTCCATGCAGCTCGCCCTCGTACTCGAGCTCCATCTTTCCAGTGATCGCGGGGAGCGCCGCGTAGACGTCGGCGACCCGCGGGACGGTGAGCTGCTCGCCGTGCTGCAGGGTCCGTCGCTCGGCGTTCGAGACCGCGGTCTCCATGACCGTGATGGGCATCCGCTGGCTCACCCCCGAACGCTGATCGACGCGCTTGTCGTTCCGCGCGATGAAGGCGACGCGCTCGACGACCTCCTCGAGGAAGTCGGGGACCTCCACCACCGACCCGTCGCGCGAGACCCACGCCTCCTGGCGGGTGATCCCGACACCGATCTCCAGCTCCTCGGGGTAGTGCGTGCGGATTTCCGCGCCGATCCGATCCTTGAGCGGGGTGATGATCTTGCCGCGCGCCGTGTAGTCCTCGGGGTTGGCGGTAAACACCATCAGCACGTCGAGCGCGAGCCGGATCGGGTACCCCTTCACCTGCACGTCCCCCTCCTGGAGGATGTTGAACAGGCCCACCTGGATCTTACCGGCGAGGTCCGGAAGCTCGTTGATGGCGAAGATGCCGCGGTTGGCCCGGGGCAGCAGGCCGTAGTGGATCGTCAGCTCGTCGGCGAGGATGTGCCCGCCGCGCGCCGCCTTGATGGGGTCGACGTCGCCGATCATGTCGGCGATGGTCACGTCGGGAGTCGCCAGCTTCTCGACGTAACGGGCGTCGCGATCGACCCACTCCACGGGGGCCGCGTCCCCCATGCTTTCGACGATCTGACGGCCGAACTTGGAGAGCGGGTGGAGGGGATCGTCGTTGACCTCGCTCCCCGCGAGGATGGGGATCTGGTCGTCGAGCAGGAGCGCCAGCTGACGCAGGATCCGGCTCTTCGCCTGGCCGCGCAGCCCGAGCAGGATGAAGTCGTGCCTCGCGAGGATCGCGTTGACGATCTGGGGCACCACGGAGTCCTCGTAGCCGCGGACACCCGGAAAGAGCTCCTCCCCGGACTGGAGCTTCCGGACGAGGTTGGCGCGCATCTCGTCCTTGACCGAGCGGCTTCGGTAGCCGCTCGCGCGGAGCTCACCGAGGGTGCGGGGGCGGGTCTCGGCCATGACTTGGATCTTCCGTCGATTCGAGGCTTTGGCTCGGATCGCGATCACGGGTCGAGGGTACAGGCGCCCGTCCGTCTTCGCGATCTTTTGAGAGCGATTCGATACACGCGTCCGTCGACGCGGATCCAACCCCGTACAGCACCGGAGTCACCATGGCCGAGCGCACGCGCGTGCTGCGCCCGTCGATCCGTTCCCTCGATGATCAGCCGCCACTCCCGCGCGAGCGCTTCATCGTGGCCGACCAGCCCGACGACGAGGCGATCCCGATGGACGTGGTCTTCGTGGGCGGGGGGCCCGCCGGACTCGCGGGCGCGATCGAGCTCGCGCGTCTGGTGAAGGCCGACAACGAGGCGGGCGGGGGGATCGGCGAGATCGAGATCGGCGTGCTGGAAAAGGCCGGACAGCTCGGTGAGCACACGCTCTCCGGGGCGGTCGTGAATCCGAGCGCCTTCCGGGAGCTCTTTCCCGACGTGCCCTTCGAGGAGCTACCGCTGCGCCGGCCGGTCGAGAAGGAGTCGGTTTACGTCATGACCGCGTCGAAGGCGCACCGCATTCCGACGCCTCCGACCATGAGGAACCACGGCAACTGGATCGCGTCGATCTGCGAGATCGTGCGCTGGCTCGGCGAACAGGCCGAAGGCATGGGGGTGAACGTCTTTCCCGGCTTTCCGGTCGACTCCCTGCTGGTCGAAGGCCGGAACGTCATCGGCGTGCGGACTACGCCGTCGGGACTCGGTCGCGACGGCCAGCCGTCCAGCGCTGACGCGATGCCCCCGGTGGACCTCACCGCCCGGGTGACCGTGCTCGCCGAAGGGTCGCGCGGACCCCTCTCGCAGGCCTGGTACGACTGGCAGGGAGTGACGTCGGAGAACCCCCAGATCTACGCCCTCGGCGTGAAGGAGCTCTGGGAGGTGAAGAAGCCCCTGGACCGGATCGTGCATACGATGGCGTGGCCACTTCCCGGCGACGCATTCGGGGGGAGTTTCGCGTATCCGATGTCGGACAGCCTCGTCGCGCTGGGGCTCGTGGTCGGACTCGACTACGGCGACGCCCGCTTCGACGTGCACGACGCCCTGCAGCGCCTGAAGCTGCACCCGCTCTTCCGGGAGATGCTCGAGGGTGGCGAGATGGTGGAGTGGGGCGCGAAGACGATTCCCGAGGGGGGCTACTACGCGGTGCCGAAGCGTCGGCATGGTGACGGTCTGATCGTCGTGGGTGACGCCGCGGGCTACGTCGAGGTGTCGTCCCTCAAGGGGATCCACTACGCGATGCACTCGGGCATCATGGCCGCCCGCCAGATTTTCGCGGCGCTCAAGGCCGACGACGTGAGCGAGGCAGGACTCGCCGGGTACACGAAGGCGGTGGACGAGAGCCTCATCATGAAGGATCTCCAGGGTCGGCGGAACATGCGACTCGCCTTCAAGAGCGGCTTCCTCGTCGGCGGAGCGAAGGCCGGCCTGATGACGCTCACGAAGGGCGCGTTTCCCGGAAGGAAGATCTCCGTCGAGGAGGACGCGGCCCATCCGAAGCGCCTCGGCCCCGAGGTCGACAAGGTCGTGCCCGACGGAAAGCTGACCTTCTCCAAGGTCGATGCCGTCTACAAGTCCGGAAACCAGACGCGAGACGACATCCCTTCGCACCTCATCGTCGGCGAGGACGTGAGCCCGGAAGCCGCGGAGCTCTATGTGCACCTGTGCCCGGCGGGCGTGTACGAGCGCGATGGCGACAGACTCGTCGTCAACGCGCCGAACTGCGTCGACTGCAAGGCGACGGACGTACTCGGACCACGCTGGACGCCGCGCGAAGGTGGAAGCGGGCCGGCGTACCGCCAGATGTGACGAGGGAGCCGCTACCGGGCCCTGGCGCGCCCGTCCATGAGCCCGGGTCGAGCGCTCGCAACGTCCCTGCGGCGGGTCCGGTCGTGGTGTGGGGGGCAGGGGCCATGGGAGGGACGATCGGAGCGCGGTTGATCCGAGCGGGGCGCGACGTGCTGTTCGTGGACGCCGACCCGGCCCACGCCCGAGCCATTCGAGACCGCGGCCTCAGGATCACCGGTCCGGTCGACGACTTCACCGTGCCGGCGTCATGCGTGACGCCGGACACCGTCACCGCTCCGCTGAGCGTCGTCCTGCTCGCGGTGAAGGCGCATCACACGCGCGGCGCCATGGACGCCATCAACCCGCTGCTGGCGCCGGAGGGCTTCGTGGTTTCCGTTCAGAACGGGCTGAACGAGCACGTCATCGCGGAGTCGGTCGGCGTCGGGCGAACTGTCGGATGCTTCGTGAATTACGGCGCGGACGTGATCGAGCCCGGGGTGATCATGCGCGGCAACCGCGGGGCGGTGGTGGTCGGCGAGCTCGACGGTGCGCGTACGCCGCGCATCGGTTGGGTGCACCGCCTCTTCCTGGACTTCGAGCCCGACGCTCTCCTGACCGCCAACATCCTCGGATTCCTGTGGGGGAAGCTCGCGTACGGCTCGATGCTCTTCGCGACCGCGCTCGCGGAGGCTTCCATCGCGGACGTCCTCGACGCCCCGGAACACCGTCCCGCGGTCATCGGTCTCGCGCGGGAGGCTATGGCCGTCGCGGAGGCGCTGGGCATCGAGCCGGAATCCTTCGACGGATTCGACCCGTCGGCGTTCTCGACACGGAGCGGCGACGCGGCCGCGCACGCGAGCCTCGACCGCCTGGTCGCGTTCAACCGTGGCTCGGCGAAGAGCCACAGCGGGGTCTGGCGTGATCTGGCCGTACGGAAGCGCCGGACCGAGGTCGACGCTCAGATCGCGCCCATCGCGCGGCTCGGCGCCGAGGCCGGCGTCGGCACGCCGCTCACGATGCGGCTCGTCGAGCTGATCCACGACGTCGAGGAGGGGCGGCTTCCGCAGGCGTGGAGCACGCTGGCCGAGCTCACCCGGCTCGTCTGATCAGCCAACCCCGGCTGGAGCGGCCGGCGGTCGCCGCACCGAACGCGTGCTGTGGCCTAGCGCCCGTCGGGCAGCTCGACCACGCCGCCGCCCGGCATCTCGATGCGCGCCCCCATCTGGAGGAGCAGCGGCGCCGTGTCCATGTAGTCGGCCGCGCGGATGATGCGTCCTCCGTCCAGCTCGATGAGGGTCACCCCGTTCGTGACCACTTCGCGACCGCTGCCGACGGGGATCTGGCTGCCGATGGGTCGCGCCTGAATGGCGGAGAAGACCCACTCGGCCACGGCCCCGTGCTCCGTGACGTGGACGGCGCCGACGTTCCAGTAGACATCGTCCGCCCATGCGTGCACCGCGGTCACGTAGCCGACGATCTCCTCGATGCCCTCGTACGTCTGCTGGCTGGCGAAGTCGTCGTACGTCGCCTGTGGCCAGAAGAGGTCTTCGATGAGGGCCTGGTCCCCGCTCTCCCACGCGGCCATCAGCGATCGAACGGCGAGCTCCGCCGCTCGCGCGGCCGAATCCGGGGAGGGCTCGGGACTGCACGCCGTCCACGGAAGAGCGACGGCGAGTCCGGTAACGAGCAGCCGAAGCACGCGGCCAGCCCGGCGGCCCGTGTCAGCCGCCACGGGGGTAGTTCCCCATGTTGACGTGCACGATCCGGTACCCGGCACGCGTGCGCACGATGACGATGGTGAGTGGGCCGCCCGGGGCCTCGTCGGCCAGCACGCGGCTCCCGTAGCGCCAGACGGCGCTCACGCTAGAGCTCTGGTCGAAGTCCGACACGACCACGTCCTCGATCCAGAGTTCGGCGTCGGGGCGGAAGCCGCCCTCCACGAAGCCCAGTCCTGCGTGGTACGCGCGCACGGCATCGAACCCCTCGATCAGCCCGGCGGAGTCGTTGGGGAAGTACGTCAGCGCGGGGTCGTCGAGGAAGACCTCGTCGAAGTGCGAGAGGTCGTAGCGGCGCCACAGTCCGAGCCAGTGCTCGAGCGCCTCGTGCGCCGAGGCGGGACCGCTCTGCGGCGTGGACTGGTCCGGCTGGGCGGCCGAGGGAACGCGATAGCCACGCCGGTCGAAGCGCTCTGCATTCTTCCAGACAGCCTTCACGGAGCGGAGGTTCGTGATGTCTTCGAGCGGGTCGTCCGCGAGGAGCACGAAGGTCACGGGGCGGCCGTGCTCCAGGACCCCGTGCGTATCCTCGATGCCGATGGCCTCGGCCGCGACGCGCGTGGCGCTTTCGATGGCGTTCATCGGCGTGAGGCCACCGTTGGCCACGAGCTCCTCCAGCTCCACGTGCAGGGCCGGGAATGGCGAGTCCGGGGGCAGGGTGAAATCGGTGCCGGCGGCGACGGGCACGCCCTGGGCGTGCGCACGCGCTACCAGCGCGCGGGCGAAGCCCACGTCGCACCTGTCGGAAAGCGGATTGTCGGGGTCCGCGTCCGCGCGGGCGTACATGGCGAGCGTGGCGTCGAGGATCGTCCCCCGGGCCTTCATGGCTTCGAAGAGCTCGGTGAAGACCGGGGAGGCCGCCGAGAAGCTGCCGTACTGCGGAACCTGGTCGTGATGGTACTCGGTGGGGGCGTCCGCCATGCCCTCCCATGCCAGGCGGCACACGTGTGAGACGACGTCGACCCCGGCACGGACGACCTCGATCGGGCGGGACGGGAAGACCATGGAGTGGGCCCAGACCTTCATGCCCTGCCGGTGCGCCTCCTCCGTGATGTGCGTGACCTCCGCGGCGGCGAGATTCGCGTAGATCTTGATGCCGGACGCGTAGGTGCCCTTCGCCTGCGCGACGGTCGTGACGAGCTCCGTCTCGGGGGTGATCGCCTGCATCCAGGGAACCTCGCCCGCGATCTCCCCGGCTGCGGAGGACTGTGGTCTCGGGTCCGCCAGGAACGACGGACCCGCCATGAGCGCGGAGAAGTAGACGTCCGGGCCGGCGATCTGACCGAGGCGGGTGTCTCTCGCCAGGGAGGCGAGGGCGCGGGCGTCTCCGGCCATGTCGCGGACCGCCGTGACGCCGCCGTAGAGCAGCCGCTGGAGCTCGGCCTCGGCCCGCGGCCGGTTCGGGACGGTGGCGAGATGCACGTGGGCGTCGATCAGCCCCGGCACCACGTAGCCACCGCCGAGGTTCGTCGCGAGGGCGTCGCGAGGCGCGTTCGGGCCGGACAGCAGCTCGCGTCGGCTGGAGATCGTGAGGATCTGGTTTCCGCGAACGGCCATGGCCGCATCGGGGATCGGCGGTCCGCCCCGTCCGTCGATGAGCGTGAAGCCGTACAGGATCTCGAGCGGCGCCGTTCCCGGGGCCTGGGCAGACAGGGGCACCGGCGCCGTGTGCGTCACGGCGAGGATGAGCGCGAGTGGAATGGGAGACCGCATCATCGCAGCGTGGGCTGTGTGGGTGCCCGCAGCGTGTCGGGGCCCGTGCGTGCGACCGGGCGGGCTCGTGCCAATTCTCGTCGGTGGTACCACGCGGGCAAGGAAAAAGGTCGGACCGGCGCGCAGCCCGTCGCCGCGACGGCGCTACCGCTCGAGCTCCATCCCCACGCCGGTGGGCGTGATGACGAGGGTCGGCATGATGGTCCGCACCGCTGACCCGGCGAAGCCCGCGAGCGCGTCGTCCGCGGTTCGATACCGCGCGAGCTGCTCGAGCGTCTTGATGGTCGGGAAGACCATCGGGACGTCCCCGCGGTCGCAGCGGAGCAGTGCCTCGGCCGGGGTGAGCCAGAGAGCGTCCGTCATCTCGCGCGGATCGACGATGGGCCTGGCGCCGGGCCGCACCTTCGCGGCGAAGAAGCGGGTGTCGTAGCGACGCGGCTCCGGCTCCGGGGTGATCCAGTGGGCGATGTATTCGACGGCGTCCCCCGCGATACGGCACTGCATCAGGGCGATCGCCTCCGCGAACGAAATGCGATCCTGCATGAGATCGTCGCGCACGGAGTCGATGCGCGCGTCTTCCGCGGCGGTGGGCGGAGCGGAGCCGTCGGACCTGAGTCCCACGAGAATGCCGGTCTCCTCGAACGCCTCGCGCAGCGCAGCCAGGTAGTACGCGATGGCGGGCGGCTGGGCGTCCGGGAGCCCGAGGCGCTCCGCCGCCAGATCCGAGGTGAGCCGGTCGAGGTGGTCGATCACGTCCGGCATCGCGTCCGTGCCGTCGACGCGTCCACCCGGAAACACGTACGCGCCGGGCACGAAGCCCGCCCGTCTGCTCCGGCGCATCAGCAGCACCTCCATGCCCGGCGCCGCGTCACGCAGGAGCACGATCGTGGCGGCCGGCGTCGGGTCGGAGGGCACCGGCGGTGGATTGCGGATGCTCTCCGCGAACCTCTCCGGAAGATTCTCGAAGGGGATGACGAACTCCGGATCGGTCACGTGCCTGCTCCTCGCTCTCAGTTTCCCGCGGCCATGCCGTCCTTTCGAGGGTCCGAGGCCGCCGCCCAGCCTCGCGCGAGTCGAAGGATGGCCTGCCCGCCGCCGAAGGCGACCCCGATCGGGTCACGCAGCTCGTGGCCGAGTGCCTCGAGCCGGGCCGCGACCTCGGGATCGAGGTTCTCGATGGCGACCGTCGTACCGTTGAGGTGGCGAAAACGTGCCGCGTCGATCGCCTCCTGCGGGTCCATCCCGTACTCGATGATGTTCAGCAGGACCTGGACGTGACCCTGCGGCTGCATCGATCCACCCATGACCCCGTAGGACATCCAGGGCTGTCCGTCCCGCGTCACGAACGCCGGGATGATCGTGTGCAGCGGGCGCTTGTTCGGGCCGAGGCGGTTGGGGTGCCCTTCCTCGATGGTGAAGCCGGCGCCGCGGTTCTGCAGAATGAGGCCTGTGCCCGGCACGACGACACCGGATCCGAAGTAGTCGTACACGGAGTTGATGAAGGAGATCATGTTGCCGTGCCGGTCGGCGACGGTCAGGTAGATGGTCTCCGAAGCCATGGTCGGTTCGCCCGGCTCGGGGCGCTCGGCCGCGCGGGCCGGGTCGATCAGGGTCGCGCGTTCTCTCAGGTACGCGGGCTCGAGAAGTGCCTCGGGCCGCACGTCCATGTGGTCCGGGTCCGCCACGTACCGAGCGAGATCCGCGTGCGCGAGCTTCTTGGCTTCGATGAGCGTGTGCAGGTACTCGGCGGAATTGTGCCGCATCGAGGAGAAGTCGACACCCTCGAGCATCTTCAGCATCTGCAGGGCGGCGATTCCCTGCCCGGCGGGCGGAAGCTCGTGCAGCGTGTATCCCTTGTAGTCGACGCTCAGCGGCTCGACCCAGCGAATGGCATGGTTTGCGAGGTCCTCGACGGTGAGGAACCCACCCAGCTCGTCGAGCCCGGCGACGATCTCCCTGCCGAGCTCGCCCCCGTAGAAGACCGCCGTTCCCTCCTCCGCCACGCGCCGGAAGGTCTGGGCGAGGTCCGGGTTCCGGAACCACTGGCCTGCCCGGGGAGCCTCGCCGTCCAGGAGGAAGGTCGCGGCCGCTCCGGGGTTCCGGCGGAGCGTTTCCACGGAGCCGGCCCAGTCCTGCGCGATGATGGGCGTCACCGGGAATCCCTCCTCGGCGACGCGGATGGCGGGCGCGAGCACCTCGGCGAGCGTCATCGTGCCGTACGTCTCGACGAGGGCGCTCCATCCGGAGAGCGCACCGGGCACCGTGACCGCGCGAGCACCCCGGTTGGGCACCCGCTCCACGCCGGCGGCCAGCAGCGCGTCGACGTCGATCTTCGATCCGGACTTCCCGCTCGCGTCGAGTCCGACGAGACGTCCCTCCTGGGCGGACCAGAGGATCGCGAACATGTCCCCGCCCATGCCCGTCATGTGAGGCTCGGTGACGTTCAGCACCGCCGCGGCGGCGACCGCGGCGTCGATGGCGTTCCCGCCGTCCTGGAGGATCTCGAGTGCCGCGGCCGTGGCAAGCGGCTGACTCGTCGCCGCGACCCCGTTGGGCGCGTAGACCGTCGAGCGCCCGGAGTAGGTGGCGGGGCTGGTGACGGGTCCCGTCATGCGGGACGCCTGCTGGGCCGCCAGGGTACGCGGTTCGTCGGCGCCGAGGATCATCAGGATCGCGAGGAGGAGGGGGAGGGGAGCGCGCATGAGTCTGTCTGTCCGAAGTCGTGAGGTGTGTGCACCGGGGTGCCGCGCCCGACCGCCGGGCGCCTCAGCCCTGACGGGGGAGAACGTGGACCGTCCGAGGGAAGAGCGTCTTCAGCCGCTCGATATCCTCGCCCCTTCCGTGGGGCTCTCCCCAGTGGACGGGAATGATCACCTCTGCACCGCACGCCTCCCCGGCCCGGGCCGCATCTTCGACGTCCATGGTGTAGTGTCCGCCGACGGGCAGAAAGGCCACGTCGCAGCGGATTCCACCCATGGAAGGGAGCAGGTCGGTGTCACCGGCGTGGTAGAAGGTCGTGTCGCCGATGGTGAAGACGTACCCGAGCCAGCCCTGCTGGGGCGTGTGGAACTTCTTGTCGACGTTGTGGGCGGGGACCGCGAGCACGTCGAAGCCGTCCAGCTGCAGCATGTCTCCGGGGCGCATGAAGTGGTCGGCATCGGCGAGCTGCTTCTTCATCGACGCCGGTGCTACGATCACGGTGTTCGGGCCCCGGACCCTTTCGATGTCCGCCTCCGAGAAGTTGTCGTAGTGCGGGTGGGTCAGGAGTACGACGTCCGCCTCGGAATCCTCGTCGACCCCGTGTGGATCGACGTTGATTTCCACGCCGTCACGACGGATGCGGACGGATGTGCCGCGAAACCACGTGATGCCGTCGAGGGAAACGCCCATGGAGATCGGCCGCCGGTGGCGCGAGGAGGGTCAAGGTGCCAACCTAACCGCCCCCGCCGGGGCGTAAAAGTGGCGTGGACGGTCGTATGCACCGGCGCCAATGTGGCAGTGGTTCCTGCGGTTCCGGCGTGAATCGGGCCCCGCAACTCTGGCAAGGAACGTGCAACGATCGTAACCGACCGGCGTGTAACGTCGGCCGGGTCAGGCCGGACCGGTGGAAGTGCAGTGACAACGGAAGAACGCCGGAGCGATCACTCTGTCAGAACTCGATCACGCCCCCGACCTCGACGAGGCGGTGGGCCAGGAGAATGAAGAACCGATGGCCGAGCGATTCACGCTGCCGGTCCTGCCACTCCGGGACACCGTCGTGTACCCCGGCGTCGCAGTACCCATTTCTGCCGGGCGACCCGGAACCGTCGAAGCGGTACAAGAGGCCCTCGAAGGTGACAGGCGCCTCTTCGCCGTGGCGCAACGGGAGAATGTGGACGATCCCGCCCCCGAGTACCTGTACTCGGTAGGGACCGTCGTCCGAATCATCCAGACGCACCGCGTGCGCGGCGGGGTGCAACTGCTGGTCCAGGGCGAGAGCCGTGCTCAGGCTCTCTCCTATCATCAGGAAGGGCAGGCGATGTTCAACGCCGTGTTGCTCGAGATGAAGACGCTCGAGCCCCGTGACGCGAACGATCCCGCCTTCCAGGCGCTCGACAGCGAGCTTCGTGACCGGGCGGCCGAACTCGGAACGCGGCGCGGCGTTCCGGCGGAGGCGTTGAACCAGCTGATTCAGGGCGTCGACGAGCCCGGCGCCTTCGCCGATCTGGTGGCGTTCTACCTCGAGCTGGAAACCGCCGACAAGCAGAGGCTGCTCGAGCTGCTCGACGACGAGGAGCGCATGCGCGCGTGCCTGCTGTCGGTCGAGCGCGAGCTCGCGCGCATCGACGCCCAGGAGGACATCCAGGCGAAGGTGCAGTCGGAGCTCGGCGAGCGTCAGCGCGAGATGCTGCTTCGGGAACAGCTCAAGGCCATCCAGAAGGAGCTCGGCGAGGAGGAGGAGCGCGACGACATCGAGGAGATCCGCAAGCGGATCGAGGCGCTCGAGCTCAACGACGAGCAGCGGTCGGAAGTCGACCGCGAACTCCGCCGTCTCGAGCGGACGAGCCCGCAGTCCGCGGAGTACCAGGTCATCCGGACCTTCCTCGAATGGGTCACGGAACTGCCCTGGAGCGAGCGGAGCGAGGAGAAGATCGACCTGGCCCGGGCCGAGGAGATCCTCCACGAGGATCACTACGGGCTCGAGGACGTGAAGGACCGGGTTCTCGAGTTTCTCGCCGTCCGGAAGCTCGCCCTGGACCGCGCGGAGGCGGAAGCGAAAGGAAAGGCCGAGGTCGATACCGCCGACGAGGCCGTTACCGCCGGGCGTGGCCCGATCCTCCTGTTCGTCGGACCGCCCGGCGTGGGCAAGACGTCGATCGCGCAGTCGATCGCTCGCTCGCTGGGTCGCGAATACGTGAGGATCTCGCTGGGAGGCGCGCGCGACGAGGCCGACATCCGGGGACATCGCCGCACGTACGTGGGCGCGATGCCGGGGCGGATCATCCAGGGGATGCGCCAGGCGAAGAGCAAGAACCCGGTCTTCCTCCTGGACGAGGTCGACAAGCTTGGCGTCTCGTACCAGGGCGATCCGAGCTCGGCCCTGCTCGAGGTGCTCGATCCGGCCCAGAATTCGACATTCGTCGACCACTATCTGGGCATTCCCTTCGACCTCTCCGAGGTCCTCTTCGTCGCGACGGCGAACTACCTCGACCGCATTCCAGGACCGCTCCTGGACCGCATGGAGCGCGTGGACTTCGCCGGCTACACGGAGGCGGAGAAGCTCGAGATCGTGAAGCGCTACCTCCTGCGCCGGCAGCGAAAGGAGAACAGCCTGAAGGAAGCCGAGTTCGGCGTGACCGACCGAGCGATCCTGGCACTCATCCAGAACTACACCCGAGAAGCGGGGGTGCGTCAGCTCGAACGCGAGGTGGGCAAGCTGGCGCGCAAGGTCGCGAGGCGAATCGCCGGCGGGAAGCTGAAGAAGGTACGGGCCGGACCCGACGAAGTGCGCGAGCTGCTGGGTCGCCCCCGGGTGCATCCGGAGCGGATGGCGGACGAAGACACGCTCGGTGTGGCGACCGGCATGTTCTACACCCCCATGGGGGGCGACATCATGTTCGTCGAAGCGAGCGTCATGCCGGGGGAGGGTGGCTTCGTCCTGACGGGTCAACTGGGCGACGTGATGAAGGAGTCAGGGCGGGCGGCGCTCTCGTTCGCGAAGGCGAACGCGGAACGTCTCCGCATTCCCGAGGACTCCCTGCGGAACCGGGAGGTGCACATCCACGTTCCGGCCGGCGCCATCCCGAAGGACGGTCCGTCGGCGGGGATCACGATGGCGACCGCGCTGGTTTCGGCCGTATCAGGACGGAAGGTGCGGCGCGACGTGTCGATGACCGGGGAGCTTACACTGACCGGCCGAGTGCTGCCGATCGGCGGCGTGAAGGAGAAGGTGCTCGGCGCCGTTCGGGCCGGCATCCGCGAGATCATCCTGCCGATCGACAACGAGGCCGACATCGACGACATCCCCCAGGACGTGCGCGACCACATGACGTTCCACCTGGCGGAAACCCTCGACGACGTGATCGACGTCGCGCTGGTGGGAGGCTCCAAGCGGGAGCGCGCGGGGGCGAAGACGGTGCCGCCGGCGGCCGAAGCGAAGGCTCCGGCCAGGAAGCGCTCCGGCGGAAAGACAGCCAAAACGAGGGCTCCCGCGAAAAAACCCACCGCGAAGACGGGGGTCTCGAGGAAGGACGCCTCGAAGAAGGACACCTCCGGCAAGGGTGGTCCGAAGAAGCGGCAGGCGAAGCAGCCGGCTTCGAAGAAGTCTGCCTCGAAGAAGTCTGCCTCGAAGAAGCCTGCCGGGAAGAAGCCCGTCGGGAAGAAGCGGCCCGCAAACAAGCGGTAGCCTGCCGGTCTACTCCACGCGGATGGTTCCGGCCGGGCCTTCGCCCACTTCGCCGATCACGGCGAGGGCGGGGGTCCGGCCCTCGAGTCGCCGCAGGAGCGCGTCGAGCCTGTCCGGCGGCACGGCCATGAGCATCCCACCGGAGGTCTGCGCGTCCGCGAGCAGGACGTGCAGAATCGGGTCGACGGAATCCGCGAACGTCACTGCGCCGCGCACGTCCTCGAGGTTCCGTGTGCTGCCACCGGGCACGTGCCCGCCCTTCGCCAGCTCCACCGCGCCCTCGAGGAGCGGTACGTCGGCCGCACGCAGGGTCGCCGAGGCGCTCGACGCGCGGAGCATGCTCCGGAGGTGTCCGAGGAGGCCGAAGCCCGTGACGTCCGTCGCGGCAGAGACACCGATCTCGGCCATGGCCGATGCGGGTGCCGCGTTGAGTGCGGTCATGACGGCGACGGCGCGCTCGATCTCCGTATCCGTGGCGTCCCCGCGCTTGAGCGCCGTCGCGATCACCCCGGATCCCAGCGGCTTGGTGAGCACCAGGCGGTCGCCCGGGCGCGCCCCGGCGTTGGTGACCATGTGCGCGGGGTGCACCTCGCCGACCACCACGAGTCCGTACTTGGGCTCGGCGTCGTCGATGGAATGTCCGCCCAGTACCGGCATGCCGACGGAACGGGCGACGTCGTTCCCGCCGCGCAGGACCTCGTCGAGTATGCCGTGTGCGAGCAGCTTCCGGGGAAAGCCCACGAGGTTGAGCGCGAAGAGGGGTCGCGCGCCCATCGCGTAGACGTCGGACAGCGCGTTGGTGGCGGCGATGCGCCCGAAGTCGTAAGGGTCGTCGACGATGGGCGTGAAGAAGTCTGCCGTCACGACCAGCGCGCGGTCGTCGGCGATGCGATAGACGGCCGCGTCGTCTCCCGTCAGGTGGCCGACGAGGACGTTCGGATCGTCTACCGGAACGATGTGACGCAGAACCTGCGTCAGCTCGGACATGCCGAGTTTACACGCTCAGCCGGCGCCGTGGCTGAGCTGGGACAGCCGGATCTCCGGCCGTTGATCCCTGGGCTCGCTTGCCATCGTCTCCTCGCGTTCGTGCGGAAACCATTTCCCCGAGTCGGGTAAGCCCCACCTGAAGCACCGAAGCTAACGTCCGATGCCTCGGACGCGCGCCACCCTCGTACCGCACGGACCCGTGAGCCCCCTTCAGCGATCTCCGAGACAGCTTCTCGCGGAAGAGCTCTCCCGCTCGGAGTCCGAGATGAACCTCGCCCGGGCTGCGCTCCTGGTGGCGTCCGAGGAGTACCCGCAGCTCTGCGTCGACCTCTATCTCGCCAGGCTCGATCAGGTCGCCGAGGAGGTGAAGGACCGCCTCGCGAACGAGACGGCGCCGCTCGTCGTGCTCGACGAGGTCATCCGAACGCTGTACGTGCGCCGAAAGCTCTCCGGTAACCGCGACGCGTATTACGATCCGCGCAACTCCTTTCTCAACGACGTGCTCGATCGCGGGGTTGGAATTCCCCTGACCCTCGCCATCGTACTTCTCGAGGTTGGCTGGCGACTCGACCTCCCTCTGGAGGGCGTGAACTTTCCAGGCCACTTCCTCGTGCGCTACGCGGGGAGTGAGGTACGCCTGCTGATCGATCCGTTCGACGGCGGCAGGATCCGATTCGAGGACGAGGCGCAGCAGCTGCTCGACCAGGGGTACGGCGGCGTGGTCGCCATGCGCAGTTCGTTCCTCCGACACGCTTCCCGGCGGGAGATGCTGGTCCGACTGCTCACGAACCTGAAGGGGATCTACGCGCGCGTCGGCGACGACCGCCGTGCGCTCGCCGTCGTGGACCGTCTCCTCATGATCCGCCCGACCGCACCGCCCGAGAGCCGGTCCAGAGGGATGCTGCTCGCCCGCCTCGGACGGCACGAGGAGGCCGTCCGTCAGCTCGAGGCGTACCTGCGCGTGTCGCCGACCGCGAAGGATCGTGACCAGGTGCTCGAGGTCGTCCAGGCGCTGCGTTCGGGACGCTTCGCGGACGACGCGGGAGAGGCCGAGTGAGTGTGGGCGCTCCGGTGCAGGCAAGCCCTCTGCTGCCCCTGCTCCTCGAAGCCGGTGGCATAGCGGCGGAGTATCACGGTACCCGGCTCGTGCGCCACTTCGGAGACCCGGGAGCCGAGTACCGGGCCGCGGTCGAAGGTGTGGCCGTCTTCGACCGCGGTCACCGCACGCGGCTCGTCGTGTCGGGTCGTGCCCCGGGCCAGATGCTCAGCGGGGTCCTGACCGGCGTAATGCCCTCCCCGCCGCACGAGGCGGAACCCGGGGTCGAGACGGGCGTCGCGAGGTACCAGGCCGTGCTCACCCCGAAGGGCAAGATGATCAGCGACTGCGTCGTGCTGCTGCCGGGTGACGAGCAGACGGCAGGGTTTCTGCTCGACGTGCCGGCGGCGGGACGGGAAGGGCTCCTCGCACACTTCGCGCGCTTCCTGCCTCCGCGATTCGCGGCGGTGAAAGACGTGTCCGCCGCACTGGCGTCGATCTCGGTGGCCGGCCCCGGAGGAGCCGTGGCCCTCGCGAAGCTCGCGCTCGGCCTTTCGGTCGACCCGGCGCGGATGGAAGACGTCGAGGAGGGCCTCTGGTGGGCCCGGCATCCGGCCCGCGAGAGCCTGATCGTGGTCCGCAGCCGAGACGTCTGGCCTCCGGCGTGGACCGTCTACGGGCCGGTCGAGTCGGTGGCGGCGCTCTGGCGTGCGCTCGTGCGCGAAGGTGCCGCGCCCGCGGGTCTGGGCGTCTGGCAGACCCTCGGGGTGGAGGCCGGCCGGCCGGTGTTCGGCACCGACATGGACGAGGACACGCTGCCGCCTGAGGCGGGCATCGTGGAGCGCGCCATCGACCAGACGAAGGGGTGCTACACCGGTCAGGAGGTCATCGTGCGCATCCGCGACCGGGGACACGTGAACCGGCACCTGCGGCGGCTTCTGCTCGGTGACGTCCCGGCACCCGCGCCCGGCACGGAGCTGCATGCCTGTGACGGCGAGGGGAAGGTGGTCGGGAAGGTGACTTCGTCGGTCCAGTCGCCTCGGTTCGGAGGCGTGGCCGCGCTCGCTTTCGTCCGCCGTGGCGTCCGGCGCGTCCGGCTCGGGGAGCTCGAGGTCGAGGTGCCCGACGACTTCCCGGGGCCCGAGGCTCCGTAGACGGACCCCAGCCCGTCCCTTCTCGAGCTCTCCGCGATGCTGTGCCGTCAGCCTCCGAGCGCGTCGAGTGCCGCGAGGATGTCCGCGTTCTCCGGGCGAATGCGGTAGTTCACCTCCGTCATCTTCCAGCGGACCACGCCGTTCGTATCGATCACGTAGGTGGTGGGATGCGGGATCGCGCGGCCGCGGGGGTCGTCCTGGTTGAACAGCCCATACCGGTTGATGACGGCGGCACCCGGGTCGGAGAGGAGCGTGTAGTCGAGCACGAGGCCGTCGTTCTCCTCCGCGACCCGATCGACCATCCGCTGGAGATCCGACGGATCATCGGAGGAGATGGCCGCGAGCTTCGTGGACGCCGCCTGCTTCTCGCTCAGCATTCCCTGCAGCTCCCCGAGCTGCTGCGCACAGTAGGGTCACCAGTGCCCGCGGTAGAAGACGAGGATCACGTTCTTCGCGCCACGAAAGTCGGAGAGCGTCCATGTGGGACCGGCCAGTGAGGCCAGCGCGAAGTCGGGCGCCGGCTCCCCGACCCGAACGCGGTCCAGATCGACGCCGGGAAGGTCCGCACCATCGACCGGGCCGAGAACGACGACGTCGGGCCGCCGTGTGCCGGTGTCGCCGGCCGGCTCCGCTCCGGTGCCGCATGCGGCCAGCGCCGTCAGTACCAGCAAGCATGCCGCGCGTCCTCGGATCATCCGCCAACTCCCGTCCGGCCCCGGGAGAGCCGGTCCGCCACGATCCGTGCGCCGTGCTCGCGGCCGTTCTCGATGAAGATCCTGTTCGCATTGTGCCCCGCGGCGATGACGCCCGCGATGTAGAGACCCGGCACGTCCGTTTCCATCGTCGAGGGCTCGTGGGCGGGAATCCCCGTCTCGTCGTCGATGGCCACACCCAGCGCCGCGAGCTGGGCGTGATCGGAGCGCCAGCCGGTCATCGCCACCACGAAGTCGTTCGCGATTTCGGTCGTGGCGCCGTCTTCCTCGGACCGCAGCACCACGGAGCCCGGACGGATCTCCGCCACCCGGTGCTTCCAGTACACGGGGATCTCTCCGCGCTCCAGCCGGTTCGTGATGTCGGGCACCACCCACGGCTTCACTCCACGGTCGATCGTGTCGAGGAAGTGCACCAGGGTCACACGCGCGCCGTTGCGGAACATCTCCAGGGCCGACTCGACGGCCGAGTTGCCGGCTCCGACCACGAGCACGTCCTGGTCGAAATACGGGTACGGTTCCCGGTAGTAGTGCCGGACCTTGGGCATCTCTTCCCCCGGAACGCCGAGGAAGTTCGGTGCCTGGAAGCCTCCGGTGGCGACGACGACGGCGGCCGCACCATATTCGCGCTGTGAGCCTTCGGCCTTCTCGGTGCGCACCGTGAAGCTGCCTTCCGCTCCCTCGATGGCGACGACCTTTTCGTACTGACGCACGTCGAGTTCCCAGTGGCTCACCACCCGCCGGTAATAGGCGAGCGCGTCCCGGCGCGTGGGCTTCTGGTCGGGAATGGTGAACGGGACGTCGCCGACCTCCAGCATGACCGCCGTGCTGAAGAAGGTCATGTAGTAGGGGTACGCCACGATGGAGCTCGTGACGCACCCCTTGTCGAAGAGCGCACAGGACAGCCCTGCCTGGCGGGCTGCCGCACCGACGGCGATCCCGCATGGTCCGGCGCCCACCACGATGAGGTCGAATCGATCGGTCATGTCCAGTGCGTTACCCTTTTCGCTCGATCTGTTCCTGTGCCGGCCGCCTTCCCCGCCGAGCATTCCCGCCGCATGATGACGCAATGACATCCGCAGAATCCGAAGCACGCAAGGCGCTGAACCGGCTCCGTCGCGCCATGGAGAAGGCCGAGCGCGAAATGGATGCGCTCCACGGGGCCCTGGTCCATGCCGAAGGGGACGATTTCCCGGCCGAAAGGTATGACGAAATCACGGCCGCCGTTCGCCGAGTCCTGGAATTCACGGACGACGAGGGGGAGCGCCTTCGGGAGAAGATTCTGCATGCGGGCGGGCTCGAGCCGGGTCGTGTCCGAAGGAATTCCTGACCCACGGGGTCACCGCCGCCAAGGCAAGGCGAGGGAAGCAAGATGAAGAGACGTTCGTTCGTGCGCGCGGCCGCGGTGGCGGGCGCGGGGGCCGTGATCTCCCCGGGTCGCGCCCACGGAATCCTCCGCGATCGCCGGCGCGCGGATCTCGTGCTGCGCGGCGGTACGGTGTTCGACGGCACCGGCGCGCCGGGTCGTGAGCTGGACGTGGCGGTCACCGGCGACCGAATCACGGAGATCGGCCGGAACCTGCCCCCGGGTTCGAGCGAGATCGACATCCGCGGCCTCGCGGTGGCGCCCGGCTTCATCGACATCCACTCGCACGCGGACATGAACCTCCTCGTGAACAACCGGGCGGAGAGTCGCATCCGTCAGGGCGTGACGCTGGAAGTGGTGGGCCAGGATGGGAGCTCCATCGGTCCCTGGTCGGACGGGGAGTTCGAAGACACGCGCGATCGTTACCGCCAGCGTGGGATCGACATCGACTTCCGGGACCCCGCGGGCTTCGTCGAGCGAATCAGCCGCGAGCGCCCGGCCGTGAGCGTCGCGACGATGGTGGGCAACGGCGCGCTGCGGGGTCACGTCGTCGGGAACGAGGACCGGCCCGCGACCGAAGCCGAGATCGCGCGCATGAAGGAGCTCCTCGCCGACCAGATCGGACGCGGATGCGTGGGCCTGTCGTCGGGCCTCGAGTACGCGCCGAGCGGCTTCGCGGACGCCGCGGAGCTCGCGCAGCTCGCCGGCGTGCTGCGGGGCACGGGGTATCCGTATTCTTCGCACATGCGCAACGAGGACGACCGTCTGCTCGGGGCGGTCGAGGAGGCGCTGCACGTGGGCCGCCTCGCCGGGGTGCCGGTCCAGATCGCGCACCTCAAGGCCCAGGGGCAGAGGAACTACTGGAAGGCGGGCGCTGCCCTCGACCTCATCGAGCGGGCGCGAGCGGACGGGGTCGACGTCCACTTCGACCGCTACCCGTACACCGCGTACGCGACGGGCCTGTCGAACCTCTTTCCGAGCGCTTCGCGTTCCGGCGGGAACGCGGCCTTCCTTCGCCGTCTGCGCGATGCGGATACCGCGGCGTCCCTGGAGCGCGCGTGCCGCGACAAGGTCGCTCTCCTCGGCGACTGGAACTCCGTGCAGATCTCCAGCACCAACGACGAGACCGCATGGGCGCGTGGACGGCGCATGGGGGACCTCGCGCGTGAGCGCGGCGTCGAGCCCTACGCGCTCACCGTGCAGCTTCTCGAGGCGAACGGGGGAGGCGTGGGCATGATCGGCCACGGGATGGGCGAGGAGAACACCGCGCGCATCCTGGCGCACCCCCTCGGTATGCTCTGTTCGGACGGCGGCGCCTACGCGCCGTACGGGCCGCTGTCCGAGGGCGCACCGCATCCACGTGGCTATGGCTCGTTCCCCCGCCTCCTGGGTCACTACGTCCGTGACACGGGGGCGCTCACACTCGAATCCGCGATCCACAAGGTCACGCAGATGCCGGCGCGCAAGCTGCGACTCGACCGTCGGGGCGTCGTCGAGCCGGGTGCGTTCGCGGATCTGGTCGCGTTCGACCCCGCGACGGTCTCCGACCGGGCCACCTTCGACGACCCCCACCAGTACCCGGTGGGGATCGAGCACGTGGTGGTCAACGGCGTCCTCACGCTCCGGGACCACGAACACACCGGCGACCTCGGGGGTCGAGGCGTCCGCGGAGCCGGAGGGCCACCGCACCGCGGCTGAGCCAGGCAGGCGGACGCGGCGAGCCCCGCCGCCGGCGACGCGGCCTAGAAACGGTACGTGTAGCTCGCCTTGATGGATCCGCCGCGTGAAAGCGTGTTGAAGCTCTTCGGGCTCCTCGGGTCCAGGCTGTCGAGGAGCTCGTTGCGCCAATTGTGCGTGTAGACGAGGTAGACGTCGTTGCCGGGCCTCACGATCCAGCGGAGCCGGGTGAACAGGCCGATGATGTCCGACTGGTCGTCGTACTGCAGCTGCCCGGTGACCGCGACCCACGGCGTCGGCGTCCAGTCCGACTCCAGCTCGTAGAGAGAGACGGTGAACTCCCCGGCCGGAAGCTGCACGTCGTTGCGCTGGATGTTCGTCGACAGTGACACGCCGGGCCCGGGGCGCACGGTCACGCGCCCGCCGTACTGCTGGGTGGTGCCGTCCCAGAAGCCGCCCCACGAGAATCCGCCGAACACGGAAACGCGGCGCTGCCCCGCCGTGCGCCCGTTGATCCGGTACTCCCAGATCGTGTAGTCACCGGGCGCCACCACGAACCCGTCGCTCGGCCGGTACTCCCGATCCAGGTACTCGTAGGTCTGCGTCGCCTGGAATCCGATGTTGTCGCCGGACTCGAAGTTGAGCCCCAGGAGGTTGAAGTCCCACACCTGCTCCGCCACCCCGCCCACGCCGCGCAGGAGCCACCCGTCGCGACCCGGAAAGGTCTCGTCCAGGCTCACCAGCTCCCGGAACTGCGCCGAGAAGTCGAGTCGGCGGAGCCAGGAGATGCCCGGCGTGCGCGGTGACCAGCCGATCCGCGGTTCGATCCGGCGGAATTCGTTCCGCTGCACGAAGCCGAGGGCCGGGTCGTATGCACCACCGAACTGCCGGTACGAGACGTGTCCGGTCCAGATGTCGTTGGGGTACTCGACCCGGAGACCGTGCGCGGAGAGGTCACGGAAGGTGAGCTCCTCGTACTCCGGGTCCGAGGCCGCGAGCGGGTTCGAGTTCCAGACGACGAACGCCTCGGCCTCGAGGTTCTTGTTGCCAAGGAAGTTCCGCGTCTTGAAGTCGAGGTCCACTCCGGCCGTGTGCTGCTCGGGCGGTGCGAAGCCGATGGAATCCGGCGACGTTCCCCGGCGCGTGTAGATCGCGCCGATGGCCGACTGCTCGAAGAGTCGCCGCTTCACGCGGCCCACGGTGAAGCTTTCGCCCGGGATGGTCAGGTCGCCGAGCGCGCTCTCACTGAAGTCGTAGTCCGCGGTGCCGATCTGATAGAAACCCAGCTCGTAGGCACCCGCCTGACCGGTGAGACGCGTTCCGTACTGGATGGGGATCTGCTGCCCCGAACTCAGGCCGATGTTCCGGGAGTAGAATGGCGACGGGCCGCTGCTCGGGGCGAAGGAGAAGACGCCGGAGCCTTCCAGGAAGAAATCGCGCCGTTCGGAGAACCGGAGGGGGAAACGCGTCAGGTTGACCCGGCGCTCGTCGCTCTCGACTTCTGCAAAGTCGGTGTTCACGCTCACCGAGGCGCGCAGGCTCGACGTGACGCTGTAGTTCACGTCCAGGCTCAGGTCGGTCGGAAACGTGTTCGGGTCGGAAGCGCTCGGAATGTTGCGCCAGTTGGCGATTCCGGACGGAACCGCCTCGAGGCCGACGCCTTGCGACATGCCCGCGAGCCCGGTCAGGCGCCCCGCGAAGACCGGACTGCGCAGCCCCTCCGTTCGCCGCCAGCCGCGCCACAGGATCTCCTCGTTTCGGCGCCGGATGGTGCGCTGAAAGTTGATGCCCCACTCGGTCTGGGTCGGATTGAAGTTGAGCGTGCGGAAGGGGATCTGGATTTCGGCGGACCAGCCGTTGGGCAGCATGGTGGTCTGGGCTTCCCAGATGCCGTCCCACGCCTTGTTCGTCCCGCCGCCACCGAAGCCTCCCGGTCCGCCGCCACCACCGCGGCCGCCGCCACCGGCCGTGATCACGCCGTCACCCATGAGGCCCGCGGCGTTGATCTCGAAGAAGTATCCGGTACGGCCATCGCGGAAGGTGTCGAGGATCCACATGAAGCGGTCGTCGGTGCTCAACGGCGCGTCTCGCTCGCGCTGATACGCCAGGACCCCGGCGGGATCGTCGTAGATCATCACGCCGATGTAGAGGTTGTCCTCGTCGTAGAGGACGCGGATCTCCGTCTCCTCGGAGGGCTGCCCACCCTCCACGGGCTCCTGCTGGGTGAAGTCGGTGATCGGCGTCGCCTGGAGCCACACCGCCTCGTCGAGCCGACCGTCGAGGTCGATGCTGAGCCCGTCGCCGGGCCTGTGGGCGACCAGCGCGACCTCGGCTGCCGGCCGTGCGACCTGGCGCTCGGTCTGTTGAGCGGACAGAGGCGTCACGCACGCGAGCACGAGGAGGCAGTATTTCCAGGCGGCGGTCCGTGCCGTCCGACGATTCAAGACAGTGCTCCGGGTCATCAGGGGCCTGCAGTGGTGTGACACCGAACGAGACACGGGAAAGTGCTCGGATGTTGGTGCCAGCGCGGCCTCGAGCGGGCGGGTCGCTTAGATTCCGACGATGCATCCCCGATTCGAAGAGACCGCGGCCATCCTTGAGGCCCGATTCGCCGAAGGCTCCGCCGTGCCCTGGACCGACGACGCCTTCGGGTCTCATGCGTTCGCCGTATTCGTGGTCCAGTACGAGTCTTGCTCCGTATACCGGTCGCTCTGCGACGCCCGGGGCATCACCCCCGCGAACCTCGCGGCGTGGACCGACATCCCCGCGGTGCCCGCGACGGCGTTCAAGTACTTCGACTTCATCGATGACGGGGCCGGCGCACCCGAGGCGACGTTCCGGACCAGCGGCACCACGCGGGGAGACGAGGCCCGCGGGCGTCACCTCGTCCCGCGCCTGTCGCTGTACCGGGCGGCGCTCCTCGCCCCGTTGCGTGCCGCGCTCATGCCAGACCGCGGGAGGGCGCGCTTCATCTCGCTCATTCCGAATCCCGTCGAAGTGCCGGACTCCTCGCTCTCCTACATGGTGGGGGCCGCCGCCGACACGCTCGCGGGCGGGATCGACTGGCTGGTGGACGCCGCCGGGGCCTGGAGCAGTGAGACGGAAGCGGTGTGCCGCCGCGCTGCCGCGACCGGCGAGCCCGTGGTGCTCCTGGGCACCGCGCTGGCGTTCCAGCACGCGATCGAGCGTGCGGCGCGGGGCGAACCGTCCCTGGGTCGGCTTCCTGACGGAAGCAGGGTCATGGAGACGGGGGGATTTAAGGGTGCCACCCGCCACGTCTCGCGGGACGAACTCCATGGCGGCATCACCGGCCTGACGGGGATTCCGGCCGAGCGCATCGTCAACGAATACGGAATGACGGAACTCCTCTCACAACTGTGGGAGCCGGTTCTCGTGGAGGGTCTCGCCGGGCGAGGCGTGCATCGGCCGGCGCCGTGGCTTCGGGTGCGCGCGCTGGATCCGGTGACCCTCCACCCCGTGCCGGAGGGACGGGACGGAATCCTCTGCTTCTTCGATCTGGCCAACCTGGGGTCCGTCGCGCACGTGCTGACCGAGGATGTCGGCTCGGTCGTCGACGGCCGCGTGCGGCTTCGCGGCCGCGCGCCGGGTGCGGAACCGCGTGGCTGCTCGCGCGCGATGGACGAACTGATGTCCGCCGCGGGGCAGCCATGAGGCGCCTAGGTCCGGGTGGCCAGGGGGTGGGCGCGCGCGAGGCGAGTGCCGGGGACGTGCGCGAAGCGTGCGCGCGCCTGCGGGCCGCGGGCCCGGAGCTGATTCGCCGCTCCACCGACGACATCGCCGGCGTTCTGGGCGTCGTGGGCGTCCGTTTCCTCGACTCCGACGACCCACTCCGCCGGGAGGCGCTGGAGCGGCTGCCGCACGAGTCGGGGCTGAGCCCCCGCATGGCGAGCGAGGTGCTGGAGGGGATGGCGAGTGACTGGTCCGCGGAGCGTCTGCGGCGGATGCTCCGGGCCGAGTTTGGCGATCCGCGCTGCCTCGACCGCCCGACGGAGCTGAACGGCCGGCGCCTCATGGCTCACGGACCCGGCCTGTGCGTGCAGATCGTCTCGGGCAGCGTGCCGGGGGTCGGCGTTCACGCGCTCCTGCGGAGCCTGCTCGTCAAGGCGCCCACCCTCATCAAGCCCGGGCGAGGGGACGAGCTCCTCACGGAACTGTTCGCGCAGGGGCTCGGAGAGGTCGACTCCGGACTGGCCGGCGCGCTCGCCGTCCTCCGCTGGCGGGGCGGGTCCGAGGCCATCGAGCGCGAGGCCATGACCGCGGCGGACGTGGCGATCGTGTACGGATCGGACGCGACGGTCGGAGCCCTGCGCGCGATGGCGCCGGCGACCACGCGCGTCGTCGGCTACCACCATCGGACAGGCGTCGCGCTGGTGGGCCGCGACAGCGAACCGGACCGGGCGGCGAGCGACCTGGCCCGTTCCGTCGCCTTCTTCGACCAGAGGGGGTGCGTGTGCCCGCACCGTACCTGGGTCGAGACGGGCGGCCCCCTGGACGCGATGGACTTCGCGGCGCGGGTAGCCCAAGCGATGGCCCATCTCGAGTCGTCCCTGCCTGCGGCGCCTCTTTCGCCCGAGGAGGCTTCGGCGCTGCAGCAGCTGCGCGGCACGGCGGAGCTTCGGGCCGGTGCGAGCGGCGGGCGGGTCTGGCACGGAGGGGCGGCGGCTCCGTGGACCGTCATCTTCGAGCCGGATCCGGTGCCGGGCCCGACGACGCTGGCGCGCGGCGTGCGCGTACACGCTCTCCAGGACCTCGAGGTAGCTGGCGAGGCGCTCGCGCCCCTCGGCGAGCACCTCCAGACTGTGGGCTACGCCGGATTCGGTGCGCGGCTCGACCGGCTCATGGAAATCGCCGGGCGCTCGGGGGCTTCACGTGTGGTTCCGCTGCGCGCGATGTCCTTCCCACCGCCGTGGTGGCTCCACGACGGTCGAGGCCCGCTGCTCGAGCTCGTCCGATGGGTCGAGGTCGAGGCGGAGCGCTGACTTCTACGCTTCGTCCTCGGCGGGCTGCTCGGACCGCCAGATCACCATCTGACGACCCCCGCGGGGGTTTTCCTCCACCCGGACGGTGAGGGAGTCGCCCTCGTCGATGCCCAGATCCTCGCGCATGTCCTGCGGAATCGTCACGCGCCCACCCACGCCGACGCTGACATCCGTGTAGTAGAGGGTACGATAGATGGCCATCTGTGCTCCTCGCATGGTCCCGTCCAGCCGACAAATGTAAGGCGTGCGGTGCATTTAGGGTACGCACGGACGGAGATTCGCCGGGGGTCGATCGGAATCGGGCAAGCCTTCGGCCAGTTTGGCCGATCGGCACCCCCTTTTCGCGGGACGTCAGTCCGGTGAAGATGCGGGGCCGGGCGCATGAACTCGAATGCGTTCGGCGGCCGCGGCGCGGGGTGCGGGCCGCGGAGACTCCTCAGGCAGTGCAGGCATCGATGAGAGACGACGGGTACGCCATCCGTCTTCGAGGCGTTACGAAACGCTTCGGGAAGCACACGGCGGTCGACGGATTCGACTTCGACGTTCCGCGGGGCACGATCTGCGGCCTCCTGGGCCCCAACGGATCCGGGAAGACCACGAGCATCCGCATGATCATGGGCATCCTCCTGCCGGATGAAGGGAGCGTCTCGCTCTTCGGGGGCGACCCGGACGCGACGCGCCGCACGAAGGTCGGTTACCTCCCGGAGGAGCGCGGCGTCTATCGGAAGATGAAGTGCCTGGAGCTGCTCACCTTCCTCGCCGAGATTCGCGGTGTCCGGCGGCCGGAAGGCAGACGGCGCGGCGCGGAGTGGATGGAGCGGCTGGGTCTCCCGGACTGGATGGACAAGAAGGTCGAGGATCTCTCCAAGGGTATGCAGCAGAAGATCCAGTTCATCGGGACCGTCATCCACGAGCCCGAGCTCCTCATTCTCGACGAGCCGTTCTCCGGGCTGGATCCCATCAACCAGGACGTCCTGGAGGAGATCGTCCGCGACTTTCACGCCCGAGGCACCACGATCCTCTTCTCCACGCACCTCATGGACCAGGCCGAGCGCCTCTGTGAACGGGTGTGCCTCATCTCGCGTGCCCGGAAGGTGCTCGACGCGGATCTGCGGGCGCTGAAGGCCGCGGAGCGGAAGGGGGTCGTCGCGGTGGAGTTCGAGGGCTCCGACTCCTGGATCCAGGGGCCGGAGATCGAACGGGTCGTGCCGGTCAACGGCGCGCTTCATCTCATGCTCCGGGAGGCCGCCGATCATCAGCCGGTTCTCGAGCGAGCCGTCGCTTCCGGTGCGCGCATCCTGCGCTTCGACCTTCTGGAACCCCGTCTGCACGAGATCTTCGTGCGGCACGCCGGGGCGGGCGCCGTGGGGGACGCGGGGGTTCCGGCCGGCCGATCGTTCACCGGCTCCTCGACGGGAGGTGCCTGATGTGGCACAACGTGTGGGCGGTGATCCGCCGCGAGTACCTGCAGCGCGTCCGGTCGAAGTGGTTCATCGCGGCGACGATCCTCGGGCCGCTCTTCATGGGTGGCCTCATCGTGGTGCCCGCGTACTTCGCTTCGAAGGGGGAGCAGGGGGCCCGTGACCTGGCCATCGTGGACGGGACGAACGTCCTTTACGACCGTCTGGCGCCGAAGCTCGTCGAGGCCGGGTGGACGGTGCACGAGGAGCGGTGGCACGCGGACGTCGTCACCGAGCTGAGAGAAGCGGCGAACGAGGGTGCCATCGGCGGCTTCATCATGCTCGACGAGATCACGCTCGAGAACGGTGAGGCCGTGCTGTACACGACCGACCGGCCGAGCGCGCTCCGGCAGGTCACCCTGCGCGGCTCCATCGCGCGCTCGGCCCTGGAGTACCAGCTGGAGCAGCGGAACGTCGACGTGGAGTCGATGCTGCGCGGTGGGGAGCTCCGCGTGGAGATGCTCGCGAACGCGGGCGCCGACATGGAGGACCCTCAGTTCGTCGTCGCCTACATCGGCGCCTTCTTCCTCTACATGGTCATCCTCATCTACGCCGTCGCGGTCATGCGCGCCACGCTCGAGGAGAAGACGAACCGGATCGTCGAGGTGATCATCTCGTCGATGAAGCCGTGGCACCTGATGCTCGGCAAGATCCTAGGCGTCGGCGCCGTCTCGATGACGCAGATGGCCATCTGGGCCCTCGCCGGCGTCCTCCTCTTCGCCGCGGGCGTGCCGATGCTGATCGCGGCCCGCCCGGAGCTCGCGAACCTGGCGGAGATCCGGGAGGCGCTGCCCGGCATCGGTCTCCTTCCGCTCTTCCTGGCCTACTTCGTCTTCGGATTCTTCATGTACTCCGGCCTGTACGCGGCCGTGGGGGCGATGTGCAACTCGGACGAGGAGGCGCAGCAGGCCCAGTGGCCCGTGATCATGCTGCTCGTCGTGCCGATCATCATGGTGACCAACGTCATCGAGGATCCGACCTCGTCCATGGCCACCGGCCTGTCTCTCTTCCCGCTCTTCAGTCCCATTCTCATGTGGGGCCGGATCGCAGGCGGTGGCGTGCCGGGGTGGCAGATCGCGCTGTCCTTCGTCCTCATGATCGGGGCGGTCTTCGCGATCGCCTGGGTCGCGGGACGCATCTACCGGGTCGGGATCCTGATGGCCGGCAAGCGTCCGACGCTTCCCGAGCTGTGGAGGTGGGTCCGCCAGAGCTAGGTGGTGGTAACCCCGACCCCGCGGCGCTGCGGTTCGCACGGGCTGAGCCCGTGCGCCGGGGGTGTCCTACTCGTCCGACTCGGCGTCGGGCAGCGTCGAGCGGAGCAGCCCTTGGAGCTGGCGGTCGTCGAAGGCGCGCGCCCGGGCTGCGGCCTCCTCGTAGCTGTCCTCGATGATGAGCACGGTCGTCTGCGTCGCGTGCAGGCCTTCCGCCCCGGTAGGCGGCTCGAAGCGGAGACGTGCCCGGCACGAGTAGGGGTCGCGCGGGTCTTCCTCGAATTCGAGGTACGCGTCCCAGATGACGCCCCCGTGCGCGATCGTCGCCAGATGCATGCTCGGCGACGAGTCCTGGCCGGATCGGGAGGAGCGGTGGCTCATGGATTCACGATACGCGCTCGGGAGCCCGTCGTACACCGTCACCCGCGAAGAAGCCTCCTCGCGGCGGCGAGCGCCTGGCGCATTTCGCGCATCTCCGCCTCGCCCAGCGTCTCCCGGCCGTAGCGAGCGCGGAGATAGAGGTCGACCACCCGGCCCGCGGGCCCGCCGGCCGGCTCGCGCTCCGACCTGATCCGATCCAGGAGCGCCAGCGGCGTGACTCCCGGCCCGACGGCCAGCCCGGCCCGGGCCGTGGCGTTGCGCAGCCCGAGGTATGTCCGCGTCCATGGGTCCTGCATGCGGCGTTTGCGCCCGAACCAGAGGAGGCCGGCGGCGAGCACCACGAGCAGCGCCGCGGCCCCGAGGGGGAAAGACCTCCGCTCGAAGGGCACGGCGTCGGGAGACGTCGATGTCTCCGCGTCCCGCGTCCGGAGCAGACCGGAGAGAAGTCCGTTCTGGTCGTCGACGCTGTAGTCGAGCACCCACTTGTTCCACCGGTGCTGGATTCCGTCGAAGACGATGCGCCCGGGCCAGAACCAGGTGGTCGCCGCGACGTCCGCGCCCGAACCGGCGGGGGTCGGATCGAACGTCACCCATCCGTAGCCCGGGAACCACGCCTCGACCCACGAGTGAGCCTCGTTCTGGGTGACCACGAGATAGTTGCCGAAGTTGTTCCACTGCCCGCCGAGGAATCCGTTCACGTTGCGCGCCTCGATGCCGAGCGAGCGGAGCATGACCACCATGGCCGTGCTGAAGTACTCGCAGTGCCCGGCACGACGTTCGAAGAGGAAGTGCGCGAGGGTCGCCTCCCCGGCAGTTGCGGGGAGTTGTCGCGTGTAGCCGAACGTCTGGAGCCAGTCGCGGATGGCGACGGCCTGGTCGTAGCGGTTGTCGATGCCCGAGGTGAGCGAGTCCGCGACCTGCGCGATGCGGTCGTCGAGCCTCCGGGGGAGCTGGAGATAGTGGTCGTCGGACGGGCGGAAGCCGCGGGCCGGTGCGCGAAGCTGGTCCGCAGGCGGGGGGGCGGCGGGCGACCAGGCCGTGTACACCGGAGCGCCACGTCCCCAGTACACGAAGTCGCCGGCGCTGTCGAAGAGCGGCTGCACGCCGTTGTTCGAGTCGATGTCTACCGCCGGGTGCAGGGCGAACAGGACCCGAGCGTCCAGCACGGAGCCGAAGATCCGCTGCTCGATGAACGGACCGGTCCATCGATCACGGTACCAGGACGAGGGAGCGGACGAGGGCGGGAGGCCCTCGGAGCGGGTCCAGCGCACCCCGTCGAAGCGATCGTAGGAGCGACCGCGCCAGTGCAGTCCGCCGATTCCGGCCGGGGCACCCGACGGAAATTCGACGCGCAGCACGATCTGCGGATTCCCGAGAATGGTCGCGCCGTGCTGTCCGATGGAAACCTGATCGCTGAATCCCGCGATCGGCGCCGCCGGCGTCTCGCCGCGTCCGGCCCAGCCCTGCGACACTCGTGGGAACGTCACGAAGACCACGAGCGCCACCGCGAGAATGCCTCCGGACAGGGCAGCGGTGGTGGTGAGCATACGTCTGCCGACCGGGACCGCCGCGACAGTGTGCCGCCGGGCCTGCCTCCGCAGGTGACCGACCATGAGCGCCACGGTGGTCAGCCCCACGTACGCGACGAACGCGCCGAGGAAGAGGATGCCGGGGCGGTAGGCGGTCGAGGCGAGGAGAAGCGCGAAGGAGAGCGCGTAGAGACGCAGGTCGTTCGGGGCCTCGAGGGCGCGGAGCGCCTCGGCCGCGAGGAGAAGCAGCAGCAGGTCCACGACCGGGATGACGATGTCGTCTTCCACGACCGTCAGGTGCCACAGCGCCCGGGCGACGAGCAGGGCCGCGAGGGGCAGCCAGACCCGCTCGAGGCGGTCGGAGAGTTCTTCGTCGGGTTGCCAGAAGAACGCCACTCCGAGGGCGAGGGTCGCCAGGAGCGCGGAAACGGGTTCGAAGCCGGCGCCCCCGGCGAAGGCCACGAGCCCGGCGACACCCATGAGCACCGTCAGGCGACGGTGCAGGAGAGAGAGGTTCATGCGGGAACCTCTCCCGCGAGGGGCGCGAGCCGCGCGGAGCGGCCCACCGCGATGACGTCGCCGAAGCCCCGACGCCCGTCGATCGCCACCAGCACGCACGCTTCGGCCGGCACGGGCGGGTTCGGTACGGGCGCGTCCGGCGTGAAGTCCACGCGCGCCAGGATATCGAGCGCGCGTTCGAGCTGGCCCCCGCCGTCTCCGGGTTCGAGCATCTCGCCGCCCGCCATCAGCGCGAAGGGTCGGTGGTCCGCAACGGCTCTCGAGGCCAGTGCGGCGGCGATCTCGACGGCCACTTCCGCCGCGTCGCCGGGTTCGCCCCGCAGGTCGAGGCAGATCCAGCGGGTCTCGGCGCCGGGGCGCTCGTACTCCCGGATGACCGGGTCGCGGAGTCGCGCGGACGACTTCCAGTGGATGTCGCGCGAATCGTCTCCCGTGCGGTAGGCGCGAAGGCTGCGGTACTCGCCGCGAATGCCCGGTAACCCCCTCGTGGAAACACCGGCCCGTGGGATGCGCCCGGCGCCGGAGGAAGGGTCACGCACGGGGCGGTCGGTTCGCGGCCAGACCACGACCTCGCCGGGAATCTCGAGGTCCCGCTCCTTCCGGAAGAAGCCGAATGGGAAGCCCGTGGACAGCGTGACCGTCCCGAGCGGATAGATCCCGCGTCGCACGAACGAGTTGACGGACCGGGTCGAGGCGTGCCCGCCGGGGCCGACATGTGAGAGGAAGGCCCGGTTGGGGAGTCCGGCCTCGGAGATCTCGACGGCCAGGGAGGGGAGGTGCCTCTTGTGATTCGCCACCTCGTACACGATCCGGAGGTCGTGGCCGACGGTCACCGCGTGCGGGGCGCGCCGCTCGACGCGCAGCGCCCGGATCGCCTGTTCCGAGAGCCAGCCACTCACCGCGATGAAGCCGAGCATCGCGCCGAGAAGGAGGTAGAGGAGATTGTTGCCGGTATTCATGGCGGCGAAGCCGACGAGCATCGTGCCGAGGGTGAAGACGGCCCCGCCGGAGGTGAACCGGATGCGACGCCACGCGCGGATGCGCGCCCAGGTCGAACGGAGCGCACCGAACACGCGTCGGGGCAGCCCGGTCACGCGGCGCCCCGTAGCGCTCATCAGAGCGGCGACTCCACCTCTTCGAGGATCCCCTCGAGGATCGCGGCGGCCTCGTCGTGCATGTCGAACGTGGCGGCCGATGCCCCCGCCGGGAGAATCCGGTGCGCCAGGCAGGGCACGATGAGATCACGCACGTCGTCCGGAACCAGGTAGGTGCGCCCGTGCGTCATCGCGTAGGCCCGCGCCGCCCGAAAGACCGCAATGTTGCCCCGCGGGCTCACCCCCATGCGCAGCTTCGGCGTCGTGCGGGTGCGATGCACGACGGCCATCAGGTAGTCCAGGATGGCGGGGTCGACCTCGACCTCGTCGACGCGCTCCTGCAGCAGGACGACCTGAGTTGGCGAGAGCACCGTCCGGACGCGGTCGATGACGGGTTCGAGCGACTTCGACTCGGTGAGGATGCGGCGCTCGGCTTCTTCGTCCGGGTAACCGATCTTGACCCGCATCAGGAAGCGGTCGAGCTGGCTTTCGGGCAGCGGATAGGTGCCGTGGTGCTCGAGCGGGTTCTGCGTCGCCATCACCAGGAACGGCCCCGGGAGCGTAAAGGTCCGGTCGTCGATGGTGACGCTGCCGTCCTGCATCGCTTCCAGCAGGCCGCTCTGCGTGCGGGGCGGAGCGCGGTTGATCTCGTCGGCGACGACGACGTTGGTGAAGATCGGACCCTGCCGGATCTCGAATTCCGCCGTGCGCGGATTGTAGACGGACACGCCGAGCACGTCCGACGGGAGCAGGTCCGAGGTGAACTGGATTCTGCGGAAGCCAAGACCCAGCGCCTTCGCCAGCGCGTGGGACAGCGTCGTCTTGCCGACCCCCGGCACGTCCTCGAAGAGGATGTGCCCGCGCGCGAGCAGTGCCGCGACGGCGAGCCGTACCACTTCCTTCTTGCCATGAAAGACCGTCTGCACCTCCTGGACGAGGTGGTCGAGAAGCTCCAGCGACGGGCGGGATTCCCGGGGTGGAGCGGGCGCGGTCGTGTCGGACACCGGAATGCCTCATCCGGAAGGGTCGAAGGCGAGAAAGTATAACACCGGCCCATCCGGGAAAGTGCTGATGCGGGGGCTTCCGCCGCCTTGACCCGACTGCCGGGACAAAGGTAGGTTCAGGGCCGTTTCCAGGGTCATGTTCCGTTTGTCACAAGCGTTGTCTGACGCGGTAAAACCCTGCCTTGGCGCCCGGTTCGCAAGGGGCGCGACGCTGCACTCAGGAGCCGTGGCTTCGAGATGAAAAAGAACTGGTTGATCGGCGGACTCGCCGGCGTCTTCGCGCTGGCGGGCCTCGCGTTCGTCCAGGGTGGTGGTGCCGAAGGCGAGGCCGCTGTGGCCGCGACCATTCAGCCGATCGCCTTCCCCCACAACCAGCACGCCGGCAGCGAGCCCGGGCAGAACCGCATGGACTGCCAGTTCTGCCACTTCTCGGCGGAGCGCTCGGTGGACGCGGGGATTCCCGCGGTCTCCAGCTGCTGGGGCTGTCACCAGGTGGTTCAGGGGACGACGCCGCAGCAGCAGGCCGAGATCGCCAAGATCCGCGGCTACGTCGAGAGCGGCGAGCCGATCCCGTGGGTCCGGATCCACAAGATTTCCGACCACGCCCACTTCCCCCACATGCGCCATGTCAACGCGGGCCTCCAGTGCCAGCAGTGTCATGGCGAGGTCCAGACCATGGGCACGTTCGAGGCGCCCGATCCGGTCTGGGGCGGAAGCAACATGGGCTGGTGCATCGAATGCCACCGCAATCCTCCAGAAGGCCTCCAGAAGGCTGACGGCACCCCGATCGAGGAAGCCTCGATCGACTGCGCCGTCTGTCACTACTAAGGGGCCATCGAATCCATGACTGTGACTGACGGCATCAAGCGCCGCGACTTCCTGAAGGTCCTCGGCGTCACCGGCGCGGGTGCGACCATGACGGGGTGCGGCACCGGCGAGGTCGAGAAGCTCCTTCCCTACGTGGTCGCGCCCGAGGAGATCACCCCCGGGGTCGCGACGTGGTACGCCACGACGTGCGGCGGCTGCTCCGCGGGATGCGGCATGTGGGTGCGCACCCGCGAGGGGCGCGCGGTGAAGGTGGAGGGCAACCCGAACCACCCCATCTCGAAGGGCGGCCTGTGCGCCAGGGGGCACGCCACCCTGCAGCACCTCTACAACCCCGATCGCTTCGCGGGCCCGATGATCCGCGAGGGCGACCGCTTCCGGCAGGGTACCTGGGACGAGGCCGAGCGGCTGCTCGCGGCTCGCATTCAGGGAGCCCGCACGGCCGGCCAGCAGGTGATGTTCGTCGGCGGGCACACGGGCCCGACCATGAGCCGCCTCGTCGACGCCTTCCTGAGTGCCGTGGGCTCCGGGACGCGCGTCGAGTACGACGCGGTTTCCGATGCCCCGCTGCGCGAGGCGACCCGCCTCGCCTACGGCGTGGACCAGCTGCCGACGTACGACATCGCGGCTGCGCACCTGCTCCTCTCCTTCGGGAACGACTTCATCGAGGACGGCTCCTCGCCGGTGGCCCACAACAAGGGTCTCGCGCAGATGAGCTCCGTGGACGCAGCCGGGCACGAGAAGGGGACGTTCGTCTATCTCGGGCCGCGGCTCTCCACCACAGGCCTGAATGCCGACGAGTGGCTGCCGATCCGGCCGGGCTCGGAGGCGACGGTCGCGCTCGGCATGGCGTCGTACCTGGCCGGCGCCGACGCGCCGCCGGCGTACGCGAACCTGCTCCAGGGATACGACCTGGCGCGGGCCGCCGCGGCTTCCGGCATCGGAGAGGACACGCTGCGCGAGCTCGCCGAGCGTTTCCGTGACGCCGGCCCGAGCCTCGCGATGGGGCCGGGCGCCGGTGCACACCACCGCAACGCCACGGCCGCGAACCTGGCGGTTCTGATCCTGAACGAGGTGGCAGGCAACGTCGGCCGTACCGTCATGGTCGGTGACGGACAGAACGCCGCCTCTTCGCCGTTCTCGTCGATGGCCGACGCCATCGCCATGATGGCGGGCGGCGGCGTGGGCGTCGCGCTCGTGCACGGGACGAATCCGGCGTACTCGCTCCCGGTCGGCTCGGGCTTCGCGGCCGCCTTCGACCAGGTGCCGTTCAAGGTGTCCTTCGCTTCGGCCATGGACGAGACCGCCGCGATGGCCGACCTGATCATGCCGGACCGGCACTTCCTTGAGGCCTGGGGCGACGCGCACCCGCGTCGGGGCGTGCACTCGGTTCAGCAGCCGGTCATGCAGGCGGTGCCGCACTTCGACTCGAAGCAGTCCGGCGACGCGCTCATCGCGGTGGCTCGTCATCTGGGCACCGACATGGGCGCTGCGACCTTCTACGAGTACTTCCGCGCGCCGCACCAGGCGATGCACGCCGACGACCCCGCCGCCTTCGAGCGGATGTGGCACGAGCATCTCCGGACCGGAATGTTCGGGATGGGTGGCATGGCGATGGGCGGCATGGGGATGGGGATGGCTGCCGGCGCGGGCATGGGCCCGGCGGGCGATGCGGTGCAGCTGCGAGCGCCCGACGTGGCGCTCACGTTCGACGTGCCGGCTTTCGACGGCAGCGGGGATCTCACGCTGATCGTCCACCCGTCGCCCCGCTTCGGCGGGGGCGAGTTCTCGAACAGCCCCTGGATGCAGGAGCTCCCGGATCCGGTCTCGAAGATCACCTGGCACTCGTGGCTGGAGATGAATCCGGCCACTGCGGAGGCCCGCGGCATCCGCGAGGGTGACATCGTCACCGTCACGTCGCCGCACGGCTCCGTCGAGGTGCCCGTGTGGATCTACCCCGGGATCCGTGAAGACGCGGTCGCGCTCGCCATGGGCGGCGGCCACACCGAGATGGGTCGCTGGGCCACCGGCTCCGGCGTCAACGCCATGCAGCTCCTTCCGGCGGCGGCCGAGCAGCCCTCGGGCGCCTTCGTCACGCTCGCGACGACGGTGTCGGTCGCGCCGACGGGACAGCGTCGTCGGATCGCGACGATCGAGGGTTCGAACCAGCAGTACGACCGCCCCATCGCGCCGGCCGTCGCGCTCGCCGCGCTCGGCCACGCGGGCGAGGAGCACGAGGAGGGCGCGCACCACGAACCGCTTCAGGAGCTCCAGGGGTACGGAGGCGTCCAGCCGGTGCCGGCCGAGGAGGGCGCGCCCACCGCGTACCCGCTCGCGGGAGCGGACCACGGCCTCTATGCCGACGCACACGAGAAGCCCCGGTGGGGCATGGCGATCGACCTGGACAAGTGCACGGGGTGCAGCGCCTGCGTCACGGCGTGCCACGCCGAGAACAACGTCCCGTGGGTCGGTGAGCAGCAGGTCGTCATGGGCCGCGACATGAGCTGGGTGCGCATCGAGCGCTACTACGAGCACATCGACGCGACGCACGCCAGCCACCTCGACGTGCGCTTCCTCCCCATGATCTGCCAGCACTGCGGCAACGCGCCGTGCGAGCCGGTCTGCCCGGTGTACGCGACGTACCACACGCCCGAGGGCGTGAACGCGCAGGTCTACAACCGCTGCGTCGGCACGCGCTACTGCGCGAACAACTGCCCTTACAAGGTCCGGGTCTACAACTGGTACCGCTACGCGGACGAGAACGTACCCGAGCCGATGACGTGGCAGTGGAACCCCGACGTGACCGTTCGGACGAACGGAATCATGGAGAAGTGCTCGTTCTGCATGCAGCGCATCCGCGACGCGGAGAACCGCGCCGCGCTCGAGGAGGGCCGCGAGGTACGCGACGGCGAGATCGTGCCGGCGTGTCAGCAGAGCTGCCCCGCCGAGGCGATCGTCTTCGGGAATCTGCGTGATCCGGAGTCGAGGGTGTCGCAGGTGGTTGCGAACGAGCGTACCTACCGGGTGCTCGACGAACTCATCAACACACAGCCTGCCGTGAACTACCTCAAGAAGGTCACCTTCCACGAAGTCTCGGGAGGGCACTGAGCATGGCCGTCGGAACGACAGAACGCGGCGCCCTGACCCATCCCGACGTCCACCGTCTGGACGACGTCAACCGCGACGTCCTCAAGATGCTGTCCACTCCCGGCAAGGGGTGGTGGGCGCTCTTCGGCATGTGCCTGGCGGGTGTCGGGCTCTTCCTCGGGGCCTGGTTCTACCAGATCTACCGGGGAATCGGCGTCTCGGGGCTCATGTCGCCGGTCGGGTGGGGCGTGTACATCACGACCTTCGTCTTCTGGGTCGGTATCGCCCACTCCGGAACGCTCATCTCGGCGATCCTCTTCCTTTTCCGGGCGCCGTGGCGTCAGTCGATCTACCGCGCCGCGGAGGCGATGACGGTCTTCGCGGTCATGACCGCGGGCCTCTTCCCGCTCATCCACGTCGGTCGCGTCTGGCACGCGTACTGGCTGATTCCGTATCCGAATTCCCGCTTCCTCTGGCCGAACTTCAAGTCGCCGCTGGTCTGGGACGTCTTCGCGGTCACGACCTACTTCACCGTGTCCGCGGTCTTTTTCTACCTCGGCACCATCCCTGACGTCGCCGCCGCCCGTGACCGGGCGACGGGGCTCCGTCGGAAGCTCTACAGCATCATCTCGCTGGGGTGGCAGGGCACGGACCAACAGTGGCACCACTTCGGCAAGGCGTACATCTTCCTCGCCGCGCTGGCGACGCCGCTGGTTCTCTCGGTGCACTCCGTCGTTTCGTGGGACTTCGCGATGTCGATCGTGCCCGGCTGGCACGCGACGATCTTCGCACCGTACTTCGTGGCCGGCGCCATCTTCTCGGGCGTCGCGATGGTCATCACGCTGACCGTCCCGCTCCGGAAGGTGTTCGGCCTCGAGGCCTACCTGACGATCAAGCACTTCGACGCGATGGCGAAGCTCTGTCTCTTCACCTCGCTGATCGTCTTCTACGCCTACCTCTCCGAGTTCTTCCTCGCCTGGTACAGCGGCGAGGAGATCGAGCGCAGCGCCTTCTGGAACCGCCTGTTCGGTACCTACTGGTGGGCGACCTGGACCATGCTCGTGTGTAACGGCTTCGTGCCGGTCATGCTCTGGTTCAAGCGGGTGCGGCACTCGATTCCGGCGCTCTTCGTCATCTCGATCTTCGTCAACATCGGAATGTGGTTCGAGCGGTACGTCATCGTCGTCACCTCGCTGCACCACGAGTACGAGCCGTTCGCCTGGGGCATCTACCGCCCGTCGATCGTAGAGATGTCGATCATGGTCGGCAGCTTCTTCTGGTTCGGCTTCTGGTTCCTGCTCTTCACGCGCCTCCTGCCGCCCATCGCGATCCAGGAGCTCAAGGAGGTCCTGCCGCCGCCGATGCGGAAGAAGAAGTCCGACGCGGAGGCGCACGCATGAGCACCATGACCGGCATACTCGCCTCGTACGAGTACCTCGATTCCACGGTCGACGCGATCGAGAATCTGAGGAAGGCGGGGTTCAAGAACGTGAAGGCGTACGCTCCGTACCCGGAGCACCACATCGAGCACGCGCTCGGCTACGACCAGAGCCCGGTCCGGGTCTTCACCCTGGTCGGCGCACTCACGGGTACGGCGGCCGGTTTCGGCTTCACCAGCTGGACTTCGGTCGACTGGCCGCTGGTCGTCGGGGGCAAGCCGATCATCTCGATTCCGGCTTTCGTACCGATCGCGTTCGAGATGACCGTCCTGTTCGGGGCGCTCGCGACCGTGATTGGTCTCTTCATTCTGAGCAAGATCCCGAACGTGAAGCCCGCGGTCGTCTACGACCCGGAGTTCACGGCGGGACGCTACGGCGTCTACGTGGAAGCGGAAGGCGCCCGTCTCGAGGAAGCACGCAAGATCATGAATGCCGAAGAGCCCGTGGAGATGCGGGAGGGGGCCGTCGATGCGTAACACCCCCACGAACCCCGTGACGAGCCGAGGACGATGGATGCGTCCGCTGGTGGCCGCGCTCGCCCTCACCACGCTCGCCGGGTGCAAGCCACTCGACGACGGCATGGTGGCGATCTTCGGGCGTTCGATGCGCGACCAGCGCTCGTTCGATCCGTACGAGAACACGAGGCCTGCACCGGAGCACTCGGTCGCCTTTGCGGCCGGCAACTTCCCGACGGCCGACGGGGTGGTGAACCTCGGACAGCCCGAGGGCGTCGCCATCCCGCCGTTCACGCAGTTCGACCTCGGCGTGCCCGGGGTCGGCGGGCCGACCATTCAGGGACTCGTGAACCCCACGGACCCGACCTCCGCCCAGTCTCTGGCCCGCGGCGAGGAGCTGTACCTGCGCTTCTGCGTCGTCTGTCACGGACCCGACGGCGTGGGCGCCAACGCCTACGTCGCCGCCAAGCACCCGCTGCTCCCGGCATACAACGTCTCCGGCGCCAACGTGGCCGCCTACTCGGACGCGTACATCTACGCGATGATCCGAGTCGGCCGCGGCCTCATGCCGGAGTACGGAAGCCGCATCACCCACTACGACCGCTGGCACGTCGTGAACTACGTCCGACAGCTCCAGCGTCAGGCGGGCACGCTGCAGGCGCAGGCCGACGCGCCGGCGCCAGCCCCCGACGCCGACGGAGGTGACGAGTAATGCATCACCACATCCCCTCCGAGGTGCCGGTCCGGTACCTGCCACGCGACCGGAACATGAACATGGTCGCCGGGGCCTTCTTCGTGATCGGCCTCCTGTCGTTCGTGCTGCGCCTGACGCAGGACAGCCAATCCGCGTGGATCAGCTACATCACGAACTGGATGTTCTTCTCCAGCATCGCCATGGGCAGCGTCATGTTCGCCGTGGCGACGTGGATCGTGAAGGCGAAGTGGAACTGGTCGGTCCGCCGCGTCAGTCAGGCGGCGGCGGCGTACCTGCCCGTCGCCTTCGTGCTGATGCTGCCGATGCTCTTCCTCGGCGAGAGCTACTTCCCGTGGATCGAGATGATGGCGACCGACGCCATCGTCCAGAAGAAGCAGGCCTACCTGAACATGCCCTTCCTGATCACGCGCAACGTGGTCGGGCTCGCGGTGCTGTTCGGGCTCGGATGCTACTTCGTCTACCTCGCCGTGCGGCCCGACATGGGACTCACCGCGGGCGCCGCCGACGACGAGGGCCGCCGCTCCTGGCGTGAGAAGCTCACGCAGGGGTGGATGGGGCAGGAGGCCGAGGAGGTCGCGAGCTACCGGCGCATGACGACGATGGGCCCGGGCATGGTGCTCGTGTATGCCTTCGTCATGACCATCGTCGCCTACGACTGGGCGATGTCGCTCGAGCCGCACTGGTTCAGCACCATGTTCGGCCCCTGGTACTTCATGGGCGCCTTCTGGGGCGGTGTGACCGCCACGGGACTCTGGAGCATCTACCTGCGTCGCAAGGACAAGGACGTGGCCAACATGATCGGGCTGCAGCAGCGCCACGATCTGGGCAAGCTCACCTTCGCCTTCACCGTGTTCTGGGGCTACCTCTTCTTCTCCCAGTACATCGTCATCTGGTACGGCAAGCTGCCCTGGGAGCAGGCGTGGATCATCCGCCGCTCCGGCGAGACGTGGGGCGGGTACTCGACGCTCACGATCGTTCTCTGCTTCCTGGCGCCCTTCATCGGACTCATCGGGCGCAAGCCGAAGATGCGGCCGCAGATCTACGGCATCTTCGCTTCGATCATCCTGCTCGGCCTCTGGCTCGAGCGCTACGGGATGGTCGCGCCTTCGCTGCACCACGAGGGTGATCCGATCTTCACGATCTGGCAGCCGCTCATCGGCCTCATGTTCCTCGGCCTTTATCTGGGCGCCGTACGCTGGTTCCTGTCGACCTTCCCGGTGGTCCAGGTCTGGCAGCCGATGGTGGATCCCGAATCGTTCGAGGCGGAGCTTCCGGTATCGATTGGGGCCGCCGGAGACTGAGTCGGGCCGAAGCGCGAGCGTCGTCGTGGGCCGGCCGAGGGGGTCGGAGGCGGAAACCCGAGGCGGCCTCGAGCGTACCATTACACGAGGCCCTTCCGCTGAGAAGGCGGAGGGGCCTCGGCGTTTGTCATACATCGGGGGAGCCATGAAGCAGCGCCTGAACCCGGCGGACCCGTCGCGGGCCGCTCGAGCCGATCGGCCGCGCAGGATCGCGGCCGGCCTGACCCTGGCCGTGTCGCTCGGCCTCGCGGCGTGCAACGGCACGCCCTTCCAGGTCATCGAGGACGTTGAGTTCGCGTCGAGCCTCGAGATCGACCTGGCTCAGATGGAGCGCCTGCCCAGCGGCGTGTACATCGAGGACGAGGTCGTCGGCGCCGGCGCGCCGGTGACCTCCGTTTCCGACGTGCGCGTCACGTACGAGGGCTTCCTCGTGAACGGCACCAAGTTCGGGGAGGGGCCGCTCCGCTTCGTGCTCGGAACCCGGTCCGTCATTGCCGGCTTCGAGCTCGGGCTCATCGGTGCACTCGAGTTGGGGACGCGGAAGATGGTGGTCCCGCCGGCCCTCGCGTACGGCGATGCGCAGCAGAAGACGATCCCCGCTGGCTCGGTGCTCGTGTTCCGGGTCACGGTGGACGAGGTCTACGACGACAGCACCGAGTGATCAACCACCCATGAGAACCGACATGGATCAGTCCGTGACGCGGCGGCCGGCGCGCCGCAACGCCCTCGGGGCGACGCTCGCCATGGTGACGCTGGTTGCGGCGGCAGCGTGCGGAGAGGACGGCCCCACCGAGGTCCAGTTCCAGGTCATCGAGGAGACCGACTTCGCACCCAGCCTCGGCATCGACCTCGCGTCGATGACGCTCACCAGCACGGGCGTGTACTGGAAGGACATCACGGTCGGAACCGGAGACGCCGCGACCTTCGGCACGAGACCCTTCGTGAGCTACACCGGCTGGCTCGCGGACGGCTCGCGGTTCGACACCGGGTCCTTCAATTTCCTCATGGGAAACAACCAGGTCGTCGGCGGCTTCGAGGATGGCCTCCTCAACGCCAGGGTCGGAGGGACGCGCTTCATGATCGTGCCCCCGAACCGCGGATACGGCGGCCGGGAGATCCGGGACGGCTTCGGCAACGTCGTGATCCCCGCCGGGTCGATTCTGGTGTTCGAGGTGACGGTGGACTCGGTGGGGCCGGCGGTGGGCGGGTAGGCTCGCGGAGGCTCACCGCCCCGCCCGGACTGCCGCCGCTCAGCCCCCGTGGCGGCGGAGCATCTCGCGCTGCATCTCCTCGCTGGCGAAGATCGCGACCTCGACACGGCGGTTCGCCTGGCGTCCCGCGTCGGTGTCGTTCGTGTCGATCGGCTCGTCTTCACCCACGCCCATGGCGGTGATCCGATCGGCCGAGAGGCCGGCCCCGACCAGGAAGTTGCGCGCCGCGTCCGCGCGCCGCTCGGAAAGCCCCTGGTTGTAGGAGGCCTCGCCCGTGGAGTCCGTGTGGCCGACCACGAGGACGTCCGTCCCCTCGTAGTCCTCGAGCGAGGCCACCAGGTCACGCAGGTTCTGCTGCGCCGCCGGCTTGAGCGTGGACTGGTTCACGTCGAAGAGGATCCCCGAGTCGAAGGTGACCTGGATCCCCTCGCCCACGCGCTCGACCCTGGCGTTCGGCAGCTTGTCCTGCAGGTCCTCGGCCTGTGCGTCCATGACCCCGCCGATGGCCGCACCCGCCGCACCCCCGATGGCCGCCCCGATGATGGCGCCCTTGGCGCTCCCCGAAGCGATGCCGCCGATGATGGCGCCGGCGCCGGCGCCCGCGAGGGCGCCGGTGCGGAGGTTGGAGGAGCAGGCCTGGAGGGTGAAGGCGAGGAGCAGCAGAATGGCCGTCCGGGCGGAGCGGCGCAGCGTGGTCGGGGTCATGGGGTTGGACTCCGAGTGAGAGAGTAGAGCCGACAGTATGCTTTATGCTTTAATTGTGGTGGAGAGCCGTGTTGAGCGGTAGGCTGGCGGAACGGGGAGTCCGTGGACTCCCCTGTCTGCGTAGGGGCGCTCGGCAGGGCGCGGGCACCGTCCGTCGCGCAAGTCGTCTCAGGTCAGCAGGCCACTCAGCCGAAGCGCCAGCCCCTCCAGACTCATCCCCCGGGGGACGTTGATTCTGGGTACGAGGTAGTTGCCCGAAGCACGCTCGCCACGGCGTACGGCGAGTCCGCCATCCACGCGCAGTGCTCCCTCGAAGATCCGGGATGCGCCGTCGGCTACCGCCGTACTCCAGAGTCCGTACGGGTAGGCCAGCCAGTCGATGTAGGCGTCCGTTTCCGACACCAGCCATTCCTTAGAACGACGCATCTCGCTCTCCGCGTCGCCGCCGGCCAGCGAAGTGAGGTTGGCGTGATGCCACGTGTGGGCGCCCAGCGTGATGCCTTCGGGAAGCGACCCGCCTGTGAGTTCCTGGCGGGTGACGGGTCGTGCATGGTCGGGCAGCTCCTGGAGCGCGATACCCTGGTCCAACGCCCAGGGAATGATCCTGGCATCGAGCCCATGGAGCTTATCCAGGGCATGGCTGCGCAGTCGCGGATCCAGCGGGGCATCCCCGGTTGGCGCCAGGCGATCCCACCAGAATCCCTCGGTCCCGAGAAGGCCGGGTGGCACGAAGACGGTTGCCGCCAGGCCACGGGCGACCAGCTCGTGCAGTCCCGCCGTCATGGTTCCCCGGTACGCGTCGTCGAAGGTGATGGCGACGTACAGACCTCGGCCGCGCGAGCTTCGCGACGCATCCAGGAGCGCGTCGAGGGGCACGACGGTCGCGTGGGCCTGGATCCAGTCGAGGTGCCGCGCGAACACGGTCTGGTCGACGTGGAGGCTCACGTCTCCCGCGGCGGGCTCCCCCGCCGGCACGATGTTGTGATAGGCCAGCACGGCGGCTCGAGGTGCGGTGCGGTGCCCTGCGACGGCAGCGGCTCCCCCACGCGTGAGGAGGATCTCCGCCGCTCGCTTCCAGCCCGTGGCCATCAGAAGAGGAGCTCCTCGTAGAGCGCTTCGTAGCGATCGAGCATCCGGTCGATGGAGTAATGCCGGCGGGCATGGTCGCGCGCTTTCTCTCCTAGCACCTTCCTGAGCTCAGGGTCAGTGCCCAGGCGGTTCATGGCGGCGGCGAGTGCCTGGGGTTTGCCCGGTGGTACGAGAAGCGCGGCGCCGGAGGGACCCACGATGTTCTCGGGACCTCCGCTGAGCGTCAGCGCGCATGCCCGGCCGGCCGCCATGGCCTGCACCGTCACGAGAGAGAATCCCTCGTCGCTGGACGACAGGACGAATACGTCGAGATCGTTCAGAAAGCGCGGTATGTCTTCACGGAACCCGAGGAAGTGAACCCGCTCATCGACCTGCAGCGTGGCGGCCAGGCGCTCGAGCGCACGGAAGGCCTCCCAGTCCGGACCATAATGCCCGGCGATGACCAGATGGGGAGCCGAGTTGCCGGCGTCGACCCGGGCGAACGCACGAAGCATGTTCGCGTAGTCCTTCGAGGGCCGCACGTTGCCCACCGCGCCGAACAACAGCGTTTCGGAACCGAGACGGAGCTCGTCGCGAAGACCGGCCGTCTCGGTGCCATGGAAACGGTCCGCTCGAATGCCGTTCTCGATGACCCGTGCCCTGGCGTCTACGTCCCCTGTAGACACGAAGTGATCTCGTAACGAAGCAGACACGCACACGACGCGGTTAGAGGCCCGTCGCAGGACGCGTGTTTTCAGGGCGCGAAATCTGGCAGTTGGAGGGATGTCCGGACGACCGTGCAGCGTGCACACGAGCGGGGTCTGCGTCCCCAGGCACGCCAGGGTGCCATAAAGGCCCGACCCGAGAAGGTGCGCATGCACGATGTCGACGTGCTGCGAGCGCAGCAGGCGGCGAAGCGAGCGAATGTAGGGCCAATCGAAGGAACCCTGATTTGCAAGCAAAATGGGGTTCAGGCCGGTCTTCTTCAGCGCGCCATCCAGCCAGTCGACTTCCGGGATCACGGGGGTTGGCGTCCACCCTCGCTGGGCCATCCCCACGGCGAGCTCGAGAAAGACCGTCTCGGCCCCACCGGGTCCCCCGGTGTCGATCAAATGGAGGATTCGGCCTCTCGGCATACCCGACATATCTTCCAGAGATGAATTCCGCGCCTGCCCTGATAGTCTAATTCGATGGAGCCGCGACCGCCTTCGGTTTCCGTTATCCATGTGCTCGCGCCCGCGCGTTTCGGGGGCCTCGAGAGCGTGATCGCGACGCTGTGCAGCGCGCAGCGGAGCGCAGGCGATTCCGTTCTCGTGGTGCCGGTACTGGAGCCGGACGATGCGCGCGGGCATCCTCTGGTCGAGAAGCTGTCCTCGGAGGGCATCGACGTCATGCCGGTCGTCGTCACGGGCCGGGACTACCGCGGTGAGCGTGCCGCCCTTCGTCGTCTTCTGGTCGATCGAAGGCCGGACGTCGTGCACACGCACGGCTACCGTCCCGATGTCATCGACGCACCCGTCGCTCGTGGGCTCGGCATCCCTACGGTGACGACCGTTCACGGCTTTACCCGAGGTGGCTTCGGTGGCCGCGGCTGGAAGGGACGGTTTTACGAGTGGCTCCAGATCCGGAGCTTCCGGAGGTTCGATGCCGTCGTGGTGGTGTCCGAGCGGCTTCGCGGGGAGCTCGCGGGTGAAGGGGTCCGTGAGGATCGCCTTCATGTCCTCCGGAATGCGTGGGACGCGGGCGCGGATGCGCTCCCGGACCGTGCCGAGGCCCGGGCTCGCCTCGGCGTCGGTGCGCAGAGCCCCGCCGTGGCATGGGTGGGTCGCCTCTCCTCGGAAAAAGCCCCCGACCTCTTCGTGCGGGCTGCCCGGGCAGTGACAGGGGAGGCCGAATACCACGTCCTCGGGACCGGGCCCATGCTTTCGGACTGTCGGGAGCTGGCCGAGCGTCTCTCGGTGGGCGAGCAATTCACGTGGCATGGCCCGGTGCCGGAAGCCGGACGATGGCTCTCGGCCTTCGACGCGCTGGTGATCAGCTCCTGGACCGAAGGCACGCCCATGGTCCTGCTCGAGGCGATGGCGGCGGGCGTGCCCGTGGTGACGACCGCCGTGGGCGGGATCCCGGACGTCGTGTCTCCGGCAGAGGCGATTCTGTGCGAGGCCGGCGACGTGCCCTGCCTTGCTGAGGGCATCGACGCAATTCTCGCCGACCCGGCCGCGGCCCGGGTGCGGGCGGCCGCGGCGCGGCGTCGCCTCGAGGCCGAGTTCGCCGTCGAGCCGTGGGCTCGGCGGTACAGGGACCTCTACCTCTCCCTCCGCACCGATCGATGATCGATTTCATCTCCGTCTGGACGCTGGCCGCGAGCCTCGGCCTGTTCGGCTACACGTACTTCGGCTACCCGGGCCTGCTGTGGCTCATCGGCCGGATCGCCGCGAAGCCGATCCCGACGGGGGGTGATGAAGACGGTCTCTGGCCCACGGTCTCCATCTCGGTGCCGGCGTACAACGAGGAGGCCCAGATCGAGGATCTCATCAAGAGCCTTCTCGCCCTCGACTATCCGAGGGACCGGCTTCAGATCGTCGTCACGTCGGACGGCTCCTCGGACGGCACGGAAGGGATCGTCGAACGCTACGCGGGTCAGGGCGTCGAACTGTTGCGAACGCCGGAACGGGGTGGCAAGACCAGGGCCGAGAACTTCGCGGCGCGGCATCTCACCGGTGACATCATCGTGAACACCGACGCCTCCATCCGCATCGCGCCGGACGCCCTCAAACCGCTGCTCGCGGTCTTTCGAGATCCGGAGATCGGGTGCGCGTCGGGTCGGGACGTGAGCGTGAGCTCGGAGGCGGACACGGCGAACGCCGGCGAATCCGGGTACGTCGGCTACGAGATGGCGGTGCGCGACCTCGAGACGCAGGTCGCGGGCATCGTGGGCGCCTCGGGGTGCTTCTACGCCATCCGCGCGGAGCTTCACCGCCTGCCGCTTCCCGAGTCGCTCTCCCGGGACTTTGCGGCGGCGCTCAACACCCGCGAGCAGGGGTACCGCCCGGTCTCCGTAGCGGAGGCGGTCTGCTATGTCCCGCGGACGACGTCGCTTCGCAAGGAGTACCGGCGGAAGGTCCGGACGATCACCCGTGGCATGCAGACCCTCTGGTACAAGCGCCACATGATGAATCCCTTCCGTTTTGGGTGGTTCGCCTGGATGCTGGTGAGCCACAAGGTTTGCCGCTGGGCCCTGCCGTGGGCGGTCGTGGCGGCGGGGCTCGCCATGGTCGCGCTGGCCACCGGGTCCGCGGTGGCGGCTGCGGTGGTGGCCGTCGGCCTGATCGGTCTCGTCCTCGCGGCCGTGGGGTGGATGCGGGCCGAGGCGGAGTCCGTGCCGAAGCTCTTTTCGGTGCCGGCCTACCTCGTGGCCGGGAACCTCGCGGCCGCGCATGCGTTCGTTCGTGCCGTGACGGGTGCGCGCGACGCGCTCTGGGAGCCGACGCGTCGTGAGGTGGTGAAAGCCTGAAGCCCGAGTGGGCAGGCGGTCAGTTCCCGTCCCGCCCCACCAGGCGCTCGACTTCGGCCTCGAGCCTGCCCCTCAGCTCTTCGACTTCCGCCAGCTGCGCCGCGACCCGCTCGCCCACCTCGGACGTGAGCGCGTCCACCCGGGCGCGGGCATCCTGGACCACGGGCTGGATGTACCCGTTCACCTCGGCCCGCACTCTGGACTCGGCGGCTTCGATCTCGGCGCCCACCTCGCGCCGCAGTGATGCAGCGACGGCATCCCCGAGGTTCGAGGAGATGTCCAGCGAGGGATCCGCGAGGGTTCCCGTGAGGCCCATGTCGAGTTCGATGCGCTCCATCCCGGCGATGGTCCGTCGCACCAGATCGCGCACCCACGCCTCCGAGCCGACTTCCCCCTGAATGCGACCCAGGGCGGCCTGGGCACGACCGGCGTCCGCGAGGTCCCGGAGGCTCTGGCCGAGGTCGCCCGGCTGGGCGGGTGCTGCCGGCGCGTCGGCCGTGATTGCCGGCTCACCGCTCTGAACACCCGGACGCGCGTCCTCCCAGAGAACGCTCTCCGATACCCAGCGCATTCTGGCCTCGATCCGCTCGCCCTCGCGCCGCAACATGAAGGTGTTTTCTCCGACGCCGAGGTCGAGCACGCCCCCGAAGGCATCGATCTCCACTCTGGGAAGGTCGAAGCCGGACACGTGGAGGGAGACGGAGTCACGGAGAACGGCGCCGGTGTGGTCGAGCACGGCGGCGAGGGAGAGGCCCGACAGCCCCCGGGCGCCGTCTGCCCGTCGGAGCGTGATCTCCACGGGGCGCCCGAGGAGCGCCGGAGCCGACGTGAGGTTCACGAGCCGGGCCGTGTACGAGCCGGCGAACGCGCCGTCGCCCGCGAGCGCCATGCCCAGATCGGCCTCCTGGAGCCAGAAGGCCGGGTACTCCGCCCCCTGGCGGAAGTCGTAGGTGGTGCCCGAAGCGCGCGCGCGCGACGGTCCCGGCCGATTGCGGGGATCGAGGCCGGGGGGCAGGAAGCGCTCCGCGGAGTGCGCCCAGTAGAGCACGGGCTTGAGCCACGAGAGTGCGGTCCCGCCGAAGAGTGCGGGAGAGATGGTGGGAGCATCGATCGACGGGATCTCCAGAAGGCCACGCGCGTACGCCACGTCCTGCGCCCGCAGATCCGCGATCAGCTCGCCGTCCACCGACAGGCTGGATAGGCCGGCGTGGACCGCGTCGTTGAGCGCCGCGATGTCCGACTGGAGGCGGGTCACGCCCCCAAGCGAGCGTCGACCGTCCTGGATCAGCTGCGGTACCTGCAGAGCGTTGAGCGGCGTGAGGCGGAAGTTCTCGAGCCGCTGCACCACCGCCTCGATCGAGTCGATCCGGGGACGGGGATCGAGGGCCCGGACCTGCGACTCCCAGTCGGTGCGGAGGGAGTCGGCGCGGTGCACGAGGCCGCGGGCGTATCGAACCGTCGCCAGGCTGTCGGCATGGATGGCCTCGGTACGCACGACGTCCCCGAGGCCCTGGAGGCTCAACTCCGGAATCTGCAAGGAGTTCGCCCACGCGTCGATGTCCTGGAAGAGCGTGCGGGCTTCGGGGTCCAGGTTCTCGACGGCGCCGGAGGTCTCGCGGTCGGTGTTGAAGCGCACGCCCGTCACCACCAGCCGTTCCACCACGACCTTCTTCTCGAGGAGGGGTTCGAGCATGAGGTCCCCGAAGATCTCTTCCGCCTCGAACAGATTCTTCATCGGCGCGTTCGGGTTGGTGACCTGAAGCCCGTTCAGGCGGATGCTCCCCTCCGAAGGGCGCACGTGCGCCGACTCGATCTCGACGAGTGCGCCCACCAGCGCCGTGCCCGTCTTCTCGAAGCCACGCTCCACGAGCGTGTCGGCGTACAGCCACCACCCGATCGCCACCAGCACGAGGAGCCCCGCGAAGACGGCGAGGCCCGGAGGGCGCAGGATCCTGCTCTTCGGCTTCGGTCCAACCGCTGGGTCGGTCATCAGACCCTCGGCCGGAAGAGGCGGTACACACTGTAGAGCTTCGACGCGCGGAGCGCCTTGAACACCCTCGCGTCCCTGTACTTCGCGTAGAGGGTTCGGCGGTACCGGTCGACGCCGAGGCGGGCGAGGAAGAAGATCGGAATCGCGCCGACGAGCCAGGACGCGACGCTCCCGACGACGATCGTGTTCGTCGGATTCCCGAGGGCGAGGATCGGCGTGTTGTAGAGCCAGACCCAGAGCGGCAGCAGGGCGGACGTGTCGGCGCGCAGTCCGGTGCCGACGGCGTCGAAGAGGGGATCGAGCGCGAAACCGACAGGCGTGAAGATCAGCATGCCCAGCATCGACCCGGGCACCGAGACCCGGAAGAAGAGGATCACGCCCGCGATCAGCAGGTTGTGCAGGCTCATGAGGGGCGTGAGGCCGAGACATGCCCCGAACGCGATGCCGGCGGCCACCTGTCCGGGCGTGCCTTCCGAGTTCAGGGCTTTCGCGAGGCTCTGAACGAGCTTGACGATCCAGTACACGACGCGTCGGGCTCCGGGCTACGTTCGTTGCGGCTCTCTCTGGAAGCTAATGGGAGCCGCTTTGGTGCAGCCAGCGGGCGGACACTACCGCCCCGGAAACGCCTCCCTCACCCCCGCCCACACCGCCTCGTCCCCGTACGCGAGCGGAAAGAGCGCGATTCCGCCGAGCCCCCGGCTGCGCACGAAGTCGTACTTGCGCCGCAGGCTTTCCGGGTCGTCGTACCACCCCTGGACCCAGCCTTCCCGCGTTTCGAGCGCGTACCAGGGGACGCCGCTCTCGGGGTCACGCCGCGCCCCGGCCTGGGCGGCCCGGGCCCGGGCGCGGGGTTCGTCCGGAAGTACGTCGTCGGCTGCCGTGTAGGGAATCGTGCGGCCCATCCCGCGCACCGCCGCGCCCATCTCCGAGGACTCGACCGGCCACTCGTATCCGTAGAGGGGCACCCCCATGACGATCTTCTTCCGGGGGACGCCGAACGACTCGAAGCGGTCCACGACGTAGTCCCAGTTGAGGCGGCCCCACCCCTCGGTCGCGCCGAGCGGTCCCGCGGTCTCGCTGCCCATGCTGAAGTAGTCGTAGCCCTGCACGACCAGGTAGTCAGCGAGGACACCGAGGGTCCGCTCGTTGTAGGCGTCGTCGTCGTCGAACGCGAGCGCGAACACGGAGAGGGATTTGCCGGGGTACCGCGCCCGAAGGCGCTCGGCGAGCAGGGCCACGAAGGCCGTGAACCCATCGCGCGCGTCCATCGACACGGGCTGGAAGACCTCGAAGTCGAGGTGGATGCCGGCCAGCTGGGGGCGGGCCGACAGGAGGCCGAGCGACGACTCGACGAGCCGGTCGATGCGTCCCGCGTCCGTGAAGACGGCCTCGAACGCGTCGGGGTCGTGCATGGAGACGGTAGGGATCACCCGCACGCCCTCCTCGAGCGCCCGGTCGACCATGGGTTCCCACGCCATCGGCCACCCGTTCAGGTCGGCCAGGGTCCCGTCCGCGCCGGCCTCGGCTTCGAAAAAGAAGAGTTCGTCGAGGATGTCGAGCGGGTACCCGGTCCAGCTCGTCCCTGCCCAGTAGGGATGGTATCCGGTGACGAAGAAATCACCCGCCGATGCCGGCGTGATGGGCGACGGTGGCCCGCCGCCGGCGGCGCATGCGGACGACAGGGCCGCGCAGGCGGCGAGCAGCAGTCCCCTCGACGGGCCGGCCGGAATCGAGCCCGCCCTGCGGGACCCGGCGCGCACGGTCAGCGCGTCTCGGTCGTCGGGTCGTCCTCGACCGCGGGCACCTCGAACGACACCCGCCGCACTTCCCCCGCATCCAGCGAGCCGACGCGTACGCGCATCCCCCAGGGCTCGACGGCGTATTCGACCGAGATCCCGTCCACGAAGGGGATGGCCCCGGCCGGAAGTCGCGGCATCACCACGTCCAGCCAGAGCTCGCGCACGGAGCGACCGGAGTCGACCGACACCTGGAGCTCCGGTACGGCCCCCGGGGTGGCGGCTTCCGCGTCCCACCGCAGCACCACGCCCGACCGCGCCATCCACCACTGCGCCACCTCGTCGGCCCGCGCGATCCACCAGTCTCCCCGAGCCCGCGCGGAGTCCGCAACCATGCGGAACGCGTCGAGCCTGGGTCCTGCCGTGATGATCTGGGTGTGGCCCGCGATCACCGCCAGGCCGCCGATGGCGTACATCTTGCTCATGCCCGCCAGGAACGCTTCTCCAAGGCTGCTGGACCGCAGCGTCGCGTCGCGCACCACGACGGAGTAGTCGTCCTTCAGGAGCCGGGGGAGCACGATCATGCCACCCCCGTCCGTCCCGTGGACCTCCGGGGAGGCCGAGCGGGCGTCGTTCCCGGCGAGCACGTAGGTCCCACCCGCGTTCTTCCAGGCCTGGAGCGTCGACGCGTCGTACGACTCCTCGGGCGGGCGGAGTCCTTCGGGTGCCACGCCGGTCCACGCCTGGATGTCCCGCCAGCTGCGCCGGAGGCGCAGACCCTGTTCCTGTGGCGTCAGCCCGGCCAGGGGCGTGTGGTCGACGGTCTGCGTGCCGACCTCACCGGCAGCGATGAGGTCCCGCGCCAGCTCGTCGTCTCCTTCCACGAGCTGCGAGACCGCGAAGAAGGAGATGGGCATGTTCGCGGTCCGGAAGGCGGCGGCTGCGTCGCGGGCGTTGACGAAGCTCTCCAGTCCTTCGACGTCGAGGACGAACACCAGGGCGGCCTGGGCGGCGCCGGGCCACGCACTCGCCGATGCCAGGGGCGTGCCGGCGGCCCAGATCAGGCCGTTCTCGAGCACGCGCGCGACCTTGACGCTGTCCGCGGGCGTCGCCGCCTGGCTCGCGCGGAACCCGAACCACGTCACCCTGCCGCCTTCCTCGGTGCGTGACGTCACGACGGCGACGTCCGCCAGCGCGCCCTCGGGATCGGGGGCGGGGTTGAGGGCCCAGTCCGACCAGTAGGCTCGGGCACCCTCCCTGCGTACTGCCAGCGAGGGGTCGGGACGGAGTTCGATCTTCGTGCCCGGGTCGATCCCGGGCGAGACGGGAAGCCCCGCCGGCACGGTCAGGAAGAGTCCGGCGCGGGAGGGGATCTCGCGGATGTCTTCGGCCTGGGTTACGTCGAGGAGCGTGGACCACCCCCGCCACTCGCACGCGCCGTCGCGGACCCCCATCGCCCAGTTCGTGGCCAAGCTTCCGCCTGCCCTCAGGTGCGCCGAGACCGCGGCGAGCTCGTCCGGCGAGAGGCAAGGCGCCTCCGGGAGCACCAGGAGCTCGTCGGGCGTCGCAGTCGAGAGATCCTCGACGGTCCGCGCTTCCCGGACCCTTCCCCCGATGCTCTCGACGAGCCCGCGCCAGATCCCGATCTCGGTGTCGTAGTAGCTCGCGTCCGGAAAGTATGCGGCGTTGGCCTCGCTGCGGAGCAGGACCGCGGAGAACGGGATCCGCGCCACGGCGGGCGGGAGCGGAGGCTCCGGCGTGGGCGTGGGGCCGGGGGCTTCCACGAGCCCGGGCGTCAGTTGCCGAAGGTCGAGGTTCTCCCACAGGGAGAAGCCCGCGACGGCGACCCCGGCGGCCACGATCCCCAGGCTGAGGAGGCCTCCGAGCCACCACCAGGCCTCCTTGGCGCGGGGTACGGGATCACGCCTGGGACGCATTGCCCTCCATCGCGGCGATATCGCCATCCAGCTGACGAAGCGTCGATCCACCGGCCGATGGCGCGTCGTAGCGCACGAAGTAGCGCAGCGTGTCCGGATCATCCTCGGCGCGCGCGGGCTCGCGCGCGAGACGCAGCTTGTAGGCGATGTACGTCACGATCGCCAGGATGATGGTCACGAGGATCGTCACCACGACCACCGTAATGAGAATACCGACTACGTCCATGTCCCCTCCGTCGGGGATGTGAGATGCATCATGTGGCAGCTTCGTTGAGGCGCTGGAGCTTGCCCCACCCCATGCTCAGTCCGAACAGCTCCTCCATGGTCGCGAACATCTTCACGACGTCGAGGAAGAGGATGAAGACGAAGCGGTAGATCAGCGCCAGCGGCACGAGGCCCAGGGACTCCTCCTCCATGGAGACGGTCACCAGGGCCGCGACCAGATCCAGCAGCGTGAGGAGGATTATCCAGTACAGGATGAACTCGCCGGCTCCGAAGAGGATCGCCACGATGGCGAAGAAGAGGTGCGCCAGCACGTTCATCGCGGGCCATACGAGTGCCTCGAAGCCCAGCTGCACCGTCGAGATCCAGAGGGGGAAATCCGGGAACGGCCGAAGGAAGATGCCTTTCCTCTTACGGAGCGCCTGCAGGATACCACGGGTCCAGCGGTAGCGCTGCTGCGTGAGATCGCGCCACGTCACGGGCGCCTCGCTCCACGCGATCGCCTGGTCTTCGTACTCTACGCGCCATCCGGCGGCCATGATCTTCAGCGTGAGGTCCGCGTCCTCGGCGAAGGTGTCCATGTCGTACCCGCCGATCTCCTCCAGCGCCTCTCTGCGGAAGAGGCCGACCGGGCCCGGAACGATGTTCACCGCCGCCACGAAGCCCTGGGCCCGGCGAGGCATGTTGAGCCCCTCGATGTACTCGAGCGCCTGGAGTCGCGTGATGAGCCTGTCCCGGTTCTCCACCTTGACGTTGCCCGCGACCCCTCCGACAGCCGGGTCACTGAAGTGCCGGGCGGCGTGGAGGAGCGTGCGCGGCTCGAGGTACGAGTCCGCATCCATGCACATGATGAGCGGGTGCCGGGAGTGCGCGATGCCCGCGTTGAGCGCCGAGGCCTTCCCGCCGTTGGGCTTGGTGATGACCCGGAACGTACCGGAGCCGCGCTGGCCCTCCCAACGTGCGGCGATCTCCAGCGTGTCGTCGGAGGACCCGTCGTCGACCACGAGAACCTCGTACTCCGGGTATTCCACCTGCATGAGACTCGTCAGCGCCCGCTCGAGTACCAGACCTTCGTTGTAGGCCGGAACGAGAATGGAGACGGGCGGAAGCTCACGCAGTTCTCGCATCCCCAGCATGTTGCGCTCGGCGTGGCCGAGGTACGCGAACCAGAGCAGCGCGAAGTATCGGAGGAAGAGGATCGTGAGGAAGATGACGAGCGTGATCACCACGAACCGCACGATGACGATCTGAGTCGCGGGGCCTGCGAGGATCGCCCAGACGATGAACGCGACGATCAGCCCCAGCGTCACGAAGACGACCGCGAGGGACTGCCAGATGGACTCGCGTGGGCGGCTCATGATCCTCCTCCGGCCCGCCCGAGCCAGCCGCGACCCGCGACGGAGACGTTCACCCCGTAGGACCTGTACCCGGTGAAGCGTCCCTGCCCGTAGAAGAAGTCGATACCCGTGGAGTACCGCGCGCCTTCACGCGCGAAGCCGAGGGAGGCGGAGAGATCCGGCACCCACGCGCCGCCCGGAGCGGAGCGCTCGTCGATCCACGCGACGCCGGGGTTCACACGTGCGGTGAATTCCCACCACGTGGACAGCGGTCGCGTGTACTGCGCGTACGGTCCCGTGGAGAGGCTGACCTCGGGGTCCCAGTAGAGCGGCAACCCTCCGGCCGGGGGCGCTGCGTCGGCGTACGTGAGCGCCCGACCCGAGATTCCGAGGGTCAGGCTCCTCGAGAGTACTCGGCCCAGGCTCACGCCACCCTGCAGACGGGTGTTCCGGCCTGCCCCCGCGATGCCCAGGTGCGCGAGCGACGCACCCTCCGCTGTGGCGGCGGCGACCCATCGCTCGCCCAGGGGCTGACTCAGCGCGACGTAGACCTTGTCCTGCTGCACCTGGCCGAGGACGGACTGCAGCGTGTTCGAGATCCCGTAGGCCGGTTCATGGTCGAACCGCACGTCCAGACGGTGTCCGGACGCACCGAGGAAGCGGGCGGATGCACCGGCCGCCAGGTCGACCTTCCCGTCGCGGATCGTCTGGACACCGAGATGCAGCGCCGTGCGGATCGTGCCCCACCGCCACCACCGCGCACCCTCGAGATCGGCGAAGAGACCCTGCTGCCGGCTTAGAGCGCCCGCGAGTCCGAATCCCTCGACCCACCGCGCTCCGGAGGCCGTGCCCCAGACCCAGTCGTCGTGAATGCCGCGCCACTCGCCACCGAGATCGATCCGCATGAACTCTTCGGTGTCGGCCAGCGACCGTCCGATCCCGCCGAGGCGAGGCTCCTCCACCTCGACGTACATCCGGTCCACCTCCGCACGCACCGCTGCGAGGCCGTCGCGCGCGGGGACGTGGTCGGGGTCCTCGGCCAGCGCCGCTTCGTATCGGTCCACCGCCGCGAGGCGCCGACCGCTCCAGCGGTCCAGGTCGCCGAGAAGGGCGAGGACGTCGGGGCGGGTCACCGCCACCGCGCTGTCGGGCTCGGTCAAGGGTGCCGCATCCACACCCTCGAGAAGGGCCAGTAGTGACTCCAGGCGGACCCGCGCTGCATCCGTCTGATCGGTCCACACCTCCAGCTGCGCCATCCGGTACTGAAGCGCGGGGTCTCCGCCGCCGGTGAGACTCTCGACCTCACGCAGTGCCGAGAGGGCTCCCTCGAAGTCCTCGCGCTCGTACTGGAGGAAGTTGGCCCAGGCCTCCCAGGCGGCGGCGTACTCCGGGTCCTCGGCCACGGCCTCGGCGAAGAGGGACTGGGCGAGCTCGAAGTCGCCAGCCTCCCGCGCAGCCAATGCCTGCTCGAGCTTCGTCGGGGGCGGTCCGGGCTCCTCCTCCGGCTCGGGAGGGAGGGTGAGGGCGACGCGCACGCCGTCCCGGAGCGTCACGGCGTCGAGGCGCTCGAGTTCCTCCTCGGAGAGGCCCGCGAGGATCGCGTCGGCCTCCGAGAGACGGTTCGTGTAGTAGTAGATCTCCGCCAGGGCGACCCGCAGGGGCGCGGAGCCCGGGTTGCGCTCGAGCCCCACCAGAAGCACGCGCTCGGCGTCGTCGTACTGTTCGATCCACGACAGAGCGCGAGCCCACTCCAGCGAGAGGACTTCGTCTTCGGGGCTCGACTCCAGCAGACGGGCGTAGTGGACGGAGGCTTCGTCGACCCGACCCGCGTCGCGGAGCGCCCGGGCGAGGACGAGGCGAAGCTCGGCGTCGTCGATGCGCGCCAGGACCTGATCAAAAACGGGGATCGCCCGGTCCAGGTAGCCCCCGGCGACCAGCGTCAGGGCGTACTCGCGCCGCACCTCCAGGTCTTCGGGGTAGCCACCGAGGTACGCAGCGAACAGAGGAATCGCCTCATCCCAGCGCTCGGCCTGGACCAGGGGAAGCACCGCGGCCCAGAAGATTTCCGCGGGCCCCTGCACGCCCTCGTCGGGCGGTGGCGGGGTGGGGAGCGCGGAGATGCGGACGGGGTCGACGGGTTGGAAGGGCGTCGAGGGGTCGGGCAGGATCAGCGACCCCTCGCGGAAGCCGGAGCTGAGCACGTAGCGCTGGGGAAGCACGTACAGCACCAGCACGAGCGTCCCCGAGACCAGCAGAGTTGCGGTGCCTGCGAACCGGAGGAAGTAACGGCTGTCGCTCTTCTGCCGCCTACGGGGCGTCGACACCGTTCGATCCCAGGAGCGCCAGAATACGCTCCACGTCGACGGGGTGGCTCAGCACCTCGATCTTGAGGCCGTCTGTGGCGATGCCGCCCGCGCGTTCCGCGAGCCTTCCTCGAAGGCGCTGCAGGAACGGGCCGAGGTGGTTCTCGCGCGCGCCCTGGAGGAGGACCGCGCAATGGTCGCCCGCATGCGTGACGATGTCTCCTTCGTCGGTCCGGACCTGTTCGGCCAGGGCGGTCTCGAGGTCGCCGATGGCCAGCGCGCTCCACGCCACGTCGAGGACACAGAAGAAGGCGAGGTCAGGCACGGCGGCGCGTCGACGGACCTGCTCCGTGAACACCGCGCGAGACACCCGGCCGCCCTCGGAGTCGAGCGGAATCAGGCTCTGCGGCGCCGCGTCTTCCCCATCGGCGGGCTCGAGCGCCGGCTTGGCTCCCGTGGTGATGGACTGCTTGATCCGCAGGCCGAGCTCCCGGAAGTCGAGTCCACCGCTCAGGCAGTCGTCCGCACCCGCTTCGAGGATGTGGATCCGATCGGTGGAGCGCACCGCGTCGTCCGACGCGAAGACGATGGCCGCTCTCGTGAGGGGCCGAAGCGCCCTGCAGGCCTGCACCGCCTCGCGGACCTTGCGCCGGGGCGCGTGGATGAGGACCCCCCCGTACCGGCTTCCGGTCTGCACCTTCGCGACCGCCTCGAACGGCTCGGAGACCACGTCCGTGTCGAAGGAGCGCGTCGCCCACGCCTCCAGGTCGGTGGCGTGCTCACCCTCCAGCGACACGAGAAGAAGCTTCCCCTCGTCGATGCCTCCTCGATCCACCCCGCGGCGCGACGGAATGCTTTCGGGCTGGATGAGCCCGGTTCCCGGCTTGAGCTCGAGGGAGATCGTCTCATCCCTCTTGCCCACCTCGGGGAGGGCACGGGAGAGGGTCACCTGGCAGAGGCCGTCGTTGCGCTTCTCCAGAAGGAGCCGGCCGGTCGTGGCGTGGATGAGCCAGTCGGCCGAGGACGGCAGCGAAGTCGCCCCGCCGTCGACCGAGAAGGTGGCCAGGACCGTCGCATCCTGCCGGCGTGTCCATGTGAGGAACGCCGAACCCAGCAGCGTCTTGGCTCCGCCCGTGAGGAACATGGTCCCCGGGTCGACGGCGATTCGGGACAACCCGGGCCCGGCGAGGAAGTCGAGTTCCTCGAGGACCTCCTCGGGGGCGATGGAGCGGATGGCGCGCAGCTCGAAGTCGTCACGGAAGCCGACGACCTGGAGCGTGCCGCGTTCCCACGCTTCCCGGAGGTCGAACCCCCACGCGCGTGCCACGCCGAGGACCCCGTCGAGGTCCTGGTTGGTGACGAGGAGGGAGCGCTCGCCGTTGGTCACGCCTTCGTGCACGAATTGCATAGCGGCGACCATTTTTTCCGGCCCGGGGGCGCCGACGACGAGGTAGGTGCCACCGCGCTCCAGCCCGCCCAGGCGCTCGTCGAGTGGGGCGATGCCCGAGCGGACGGTCTCGGGGGCGGCGCTCACCGACACGCCCTGACAGAGCACTGAGGCATGGTATTTCGCCCGGAAACTGGGGAAGCGAATGTGATCAAGGGCCTGTGTTCCTCGGTATCAGACGAAGAAAGATAAAGCTTTAGTCGTCCGCCCCGTAGCATTTTTTTCATGGGGGCAGGACGGCCTGCGGTGCGCATTGTGGGTGCGGCTCCACCGCGTGGTGCGTTGAAAAGCAAGAAGTGGGCCAGGCTGGCGCCTCAGGCTGTGGCTACGGCCCCATCCAGGGCGAAGACCTCCGCGACTTCGGAGAAGCCCTTCAGATCCAGCCCGCCGAGAGGCGTCACCCTGCAGGAGTCGCCCGCGACGCGACCATGGCGTCACGGATTCCCGCGTCGACGCCTGCGGACTCGACGATGCAACGCCCGCTCCACGCCAGGCACGCCTCGAACCCTCCCATGTCCGCCACCGCTTCGAGGTCGCCGAGGGAGAGCACCGGCGCTCCATCGGGGCCGGTGAAGACGAGCACGGCTTCGGGGAGGTCCCGCAGCTGCATCTCGTACGCGACTTCACCGACCAGGACTTCGACCTCGTTTTCCTCGATCGCGGCTCGGAGGCGTGCCAGGGCCCCGGCTTCCTTCGGTGAACGGGCGGGCGAGGGTGGCGACGAGCTGGCGCTGGCCTTCGCTGCGCTCCTCTGGGTCAGTGCCTACCGAGGGCCCGTCGCACGAACTCGAGGAGCAGATCGTCGACACGGGCTCCGGTCACCTCGCCCAGTGGTGTGCTGATCCACGTGGCGGGGCGTTCCGCCGTCGCGTCGGGCCAGAACCGCGCCAGCAGCGCAGGCTCGCCCACGCAGTCAGCATCGGGGACGAGCTCCAGCACCGGCCCGAGTCCGCTCGGTCCGTCGAAGGGGCCAGGTCGGGGACGCACCCGAAAGCGGACGGAGGGCGTGCCCTCGTGGGTCCGGTCGTCGACGACCACGGTGTGACCTGCTGCCCTCAGGCGTTCGGCGAACTGAAGGACCCTGGGCGAGACCGTGTCGCGAAGGGCCGACTTCGCCGGGTCGTGCGCATGACGGCCCGGCACGGGGCTCGAGAAGACGAGGGGCATCCGCTCGTCGATGCCGTCGGCTGCCGGTGCGTGGTCCGCTCGCATCGGGACCGGAGCGGCCGGAGCGGCAGGCTGGGGAGCGGGCCGGGTCAGCGGGATGCTTCCGGCGGGGGCTCTCCACCTCGGCGCACGCGCCTCCGTCGTCGGGTCGGCGGGTGTGGCTTTCCCCTCGGCGCGCGGGGTGTCGTCGGCGCCGGACGAAGCCTCTGCGGCCCGCGAGGCATGGTCCGGCTTCGGCGGGTCTGTCGGACGCGAGGGCTCGACGGGCTCGGGCCCCCACGGATCGAAGAGCGGATCCTGCATCGTCCGCCGCCTCAGGCGAGGTCGAGGGCGTCGCGGACGAACTTCGTGAGTTGCTCGCGCACCCAGAGCTCGTCCAGATCGATGTCGGGCACCGAGCCCATCTCCCGCATCTCGCCCAGACCGTCCGAGGTCCAGCGGCGCGCGAAGAGTCGGTCGGGCTCCGGCTCGCCCCATACCAGCTCCATCGTCCAGCGCCTCGCCTCTCCCAGCTCCATGGGCCCGAGCTTCGGGTAGACGTGCATGCGGACGTTTGGCGGATACGCGTCGAGGAACTCCTGGTAGACGACCCTGTGGCCCGCCTGCTGAAGCCGCTCTGCGACCTCACGCGTGTGCTGCAGCGTGAACTCTCGGAGGAGCTCCGCCCCCTTCCTGCGCGCGTTCTCGAGCTTGAAGGCGCGGCGGACCATGCGTCTCGTCTCGTCCTGCTTGCGACGCTCGTAGTCCGTCAGGAGGGACTCGAGGGGGTCGTTTTCGGTGGTCACGGTCGTTCGGTGTCGTTTCGGGGGTATGCGGATCCGGGGCGTGGACGCCCACCTGCTAAAGTGTGGGTGAGAGGGTCGGGTGTGCTACCCCTTGCACTCGCGGTCGCGCGCTCGAGGTTTCGCTCCGCGCCGCGTTCCGGTCAGATTACCGTATGATCCGTCACCACTTCACCGTCGACGTGGAAGAGTATTTTCACCCCACCGCCATGGCGCCGCACTACCCCGCGGACGGGTGGGACACGCTGGAGCGGCGTTCGCCGGAGGTGATCGCACGACTGCTCGACTTCCTCGAAGAGCGGGAAGTGCACGGGACGTTCTTCGTCCTCGGTTGGCTCGCGGAGAAGGAGCCGGCGATGGTGCGCGCGATCGCGAGCCGTGGCCACGAGATCGCTTCGCACGGATACGAGCACGAGCTCGTCGGACGCCTCGGTCCGGAAGGTTTCCGGACCTCGGTGGGGCGAAGCCGTGAGGTGCTGCGAGACGTGTCGGGGGCGGAGGTCGTCGGGTACCGGGCCCCCAGCTTCTCCATCGTCCCCGGCCTCGAGTGGGCGTTCGATGTCCTGCTCGAGGAAGGGTATCGCTACGACGCGAGCCTGTTTCCCATCATGGGGCATCCCACGTACGGCTACCCCGGCGTCGGACCGGATCCGTACTGGATCGAGCGCCCCGCGGGGCGATTGGCCGAGTTTCCGTCGACGACGGCCACGGTGCTCGGGCGCAGGGTACCCGCATCCGGCGGGGCGTACTTCCGGCTGCTTCCACCGATGCTCGTGCACGCCGGACTTCGGCAGGCTGCGGCCCGCGGCGGGCCGGGAATGTTCTACATCCACCCCTGGGAGCTCGACGACTGGGTGCCACGTGTCGAGGCCCCGAAGCTTCAGATGATCCGGACGTTTCACGGACGTCGGCGGACGTGGGGGCGGATGGAACGGATGCTCGAGCTGGGGCGGTTCGGACGGGTGGATCAGTGGTTGGTGGCAATGGAGGCCGGCACACCGGATTGACGTGGGTCCGCGGCCCGGCGCAGGAAGGCGAGGACCGCCCAGCCTGCTGCTGCTCCGGTCGCTCCGGCGAGGCACTCGAGTGCGAACACGAGCGGAGCTCCGGCCACCAGCGGTGTGAAGGCGACGGTCGCGAGAAGGGCGACGACACCCACCGCACCTCCGATGACGGCCTCGCGTCGTGTGCCGGCGAAGAGGCCGATCGGAAAGAAGAGCATCGCGAGCCAGACCGCGTCGAGAAGGCGGCGGAACCACTCGGGTGGACCTTCCAGATAGAGCAGATACCCCCACGTGCGTCCGGGGGTGATCCCGAGGCCACACCATTCGGTCGCATCGAGACTCAGGCAGAGGATTCCGTTGGCCCGGCGGGCACCGATCGTCACGGTGTCCCCGTCGGCTCGGTCGTCGAAGGCGTCCGTGACCCGCACGTCCGGGGCTTCCAGCAGGAGGTCGTGAGCGAGGCGTCGCTCGCGGTAGACCATGTCCTCTCGATGGGCGCCGACGAGCAGGATCTCCCGCTGCTGCCCGTCGTAGATGCTCACGATGGGGGAGACGCTGCGGGGTGCAGGTCCGACCTCGATTCGCCCGGAGAGGGTCCAGTCTTTTTCGAGAAGGGCTCGATGGGGCCCGGGCTCAGGAATCCGGCCCGAGAGAAGGGGTGCGCCATCGAGGTCCGCTTCCAGTACGGCGCCGCTGTACTGGGGCATGTGGCCGAGGTCCGGGGCCCACTGGCCCCAGTAGTCGTCTTCGGTCGGCGCAGGCGTGGCCAGGATTCCGAGGACGGGCAGAGTCAGCAGGAGTGCAGCGAGCCAGGGAAGCGCGCCCGCCCGTGCGCGGCCTGAAACCCGCGCCGCGATCCGGGCGTGCACCAGCCCCCCGAGGCCCGCACCCAGCCCGTTCCAGAGCACGTCCGCCGGACTCGAACTCCGTCCTGGCACGAACACCTGTCCCAGCTCGATCCCCGTCGAGAGGGCGGCTCCGACGAGCATGATCGCCCCCAGGGATCGAGATCGACCGCCGAGGACGAGTCCGAGCGGCACGAACATCACCACGTTGAGAATCGCGTCCCCCGCTCCGCGCGTGCCGCAAAAAAGACACAGCTCCGGGATCCTGCCGAACTCCTCGAGACGCATCCCCGCGGGCTGCAGCGTGAGGAAGGCGACGGCCAGCAGCCATGCGACGCCGAGCGCGGGGCGCCACCATGCTCGGATGATGTCGGGCAGGGGATGCACGCATGCCTCGGGACGACGGTTCCGGCCCCCGACGGGGGTCACGCTCGCTACATTAACCTATTCGCACTCCATCGTCGTCGGAGAAATCGGAGCCGGGATGTCTCTCATCGTCGAACCGTTCGAGGGGACCGCAACGGCTTGGGACGACGAGCTCCACCGTCTCGGCGGCGGGTCGTTCTGTCATCGGTACGGCTGGCGCCCGGTCATGGAGGACGCGCTCGGGCTCGAGAGCCACTGGCTGGTAGCCCGGGGGGAAGGAGGCGAGGTGCAAGGTCTCCTGCCCCTGGTGCGCGTCCGGAGTCGCATCTTCGGTGACTACCTCGTCTCCATGCCCTTTCTGAACTACGGGGGTCCCGTCGGAAGCCTCGATGCCCGGCGCGCGCTCGCCGGACGGGCCCGCGACCTTGCCGGGGCCGCGGGCGTGGATCTGCTGGAGCTGCGGGATCGCGACGGACTTTCCGGCACCGACCTCGTGGTCAACGCGCGAAAGCTCACCGTGGTCAAGGATCTTCCCGACTCGACCGAGGAGCTGTGGGAGAAGGGGATCAAGGCGAAGGTGCGCAGCCAGATCCGCCGTCCGATGAAGGAGGGGATGGAGCTTCGATTCGGACCGGATCAGCTGGATGCCTTCTACGAGGTCTTTTCCCGCACCATGCGCGATCTCGGCACGCCGGTGCTTCCGAAGCGCTTCTTCGAGTCGATCCGGGCCAACCTCGCCGACTCCGTGTTCGCGACGGTCTATCTGGGGCCGGACCCCGTTGCGGCCGGTTGCGGGCTCGCGTGGGGCGGGGAGTTCGAGGTGACGTGGGCAGGGGCTTCACGGGAACACGCACGTCTCGCCCCGAACATGCTTCTCTACTGGGGACTCATGGAGGAGAGCGTGCGGAGTGGCATGACCCGCTTCAACTTCGGCCGCTGTTCGCCGGACTCCGGAACCCATCGCTTCAAGCGGCAGTGGGGGTCCGAGGACGAGCCGCTACCCTGGCTTCAGTGGTCTCCGTCGGGCGTACCCTCCACCCCGAATCCCGAGAGCGCGAAGTTCCGGCTGGCGACGTCCGTGTGGAGTCGACTGCCCGTGGGTATCACGAATGTGATCGGCCCGCGGCTCGCGCGGGTGATCCCCTGAGTGATGTTCATCCGCCAGCCGCCCGTCTGGTCGCCCCTGAGGGTGAGGTCCATCGTGGCGGCTACCGGGTCCCTCGCCGGTGGAGATCGTGCCAGAGGGGCGCTGAGGAATCTGATCGCTCATCGATTCGGAGCCGAGGACGTCGTCCTGACGGGTGGCGGGACCCAGGCGCTGCAGCTGGCCCTGGCGCTGGCTTCGGCGCGGGCGGAAGCGCGCGGCAGGCCCATTGCTCTTCCCGCCTACTCGTGCTTCGATCTCGTCACGGCGGCCGTCGGTGCCGACGTGGGCTTACGCTTCTACGACGTCGACCCGGTCAGGCTCTCGCCCGATCTCGAGAGTCTCCGGGCGGTGGCGGCCGAGGGCGTGGCGGCCGTCGTCGCGGGTAACCTGTACGGATACCCGGTCGACACGGCGGCGGTGCGGTCGATCTGTGACGACGCGGAGGCGGTGTTCATCGAAGACGCCGCACAGGCCATAGGGTCGTCGACGTCCGAGGGACGCTCGGCGGGAAGCCTGGGAGATGTCACGGTCCTGAGCTTCGGACGCGGGAAGGGATGGACAGGCGGGGGCGGTGGGGCACTGCTTCTACGCGGGCGACTCGCAGAAGCATGGTCCGGGGTTCGACCGGGCACCCCGGCGGGTCGCGTCGAGCTCGCTCCCGGCGGGAGGGGTGCGGGTCGCGCGATCACCTCTCTTGCGGCCTGGATGCTGGGGCGGCCTTCGCTGTACCGGCTCCCCGCGTCGATTCCGGCGCTCGGCCTGGGCGAGACACGCTGGTGTGATCCCGTGCCGCCGGCAGAGATCCCGGCCTTCTCCGCCGGGCTGGCGCTGCGCACCGCGGCCGACGCCCTCCATGGCGTCGCCGACCGGCGCCGCACGGCAATGACGCTGGCGAACGCCCTGGCCAGATCTCCCGCCGCCGCGGCGCGCGTCCAGGTGTGCGAGCCCCTGGGCGGTTCGGACCGGGCCGGCTTCCTCCGGCTGCCCGTCGTGACTCGGTCGTCGGTGGAGGCAAGGGCGCTCTGCGAGCGAGGTCGCGATCTCGGAATCGCTCCGAGCTATCCCGCGGCTCTGCACCTGCTGCCGCAGGCGAGGGCTCCGCAGGTCGGGCCGGTGCCCGAGTTGCCGGGTGCGGAGCGGCTGGCGGAACGGCTGGTGACGCTCCCCACCCATCGCTGGGTGAGGGAGGCGCACGTGCGCGCGCTCGTCGAGGTGGTCGCTTCGATCGAGACTACGTAGCCGCGAGAACTTCGCCGCCGCCGCCCTTCGTCAGGAAATGACCAGCGTTCGAAGCTGTCCGTTGTTGGCGGGAACTCGATCGACCTCGAACGTCAGCCCGAGAGACTCCCCGATGATCGGGATCGATGCCGGCGTCCCGTCGATCACCTCCAGCCGCACGCGCAACGTATCCGCAGAGCCGGCCGTTATGCTTCCGATGGACCAGGTCCCGGTGCCCGGGTCGTACGATCCCGCCGTGGACGACGCGCTCACGTAGGAGAGCGCCGCCGGGATCGTGTCGCGGACCTCGAGAGCCGTGGCCGTCGCAGGGCCGTTGTTGCGGGCGACCACGGTGACCTCGACCGTGTCGCCGAGGCTGACACCCGTCGGCGTGAGCGCCACGGCGACCGCCACGTCGGCGAACTTGGTCTCGAGCGTCACGTCCGACGGCGACCGCGGGAGGACACGCCAGCGCAGCGTGCCCGACCCGTCATCGAACGGTGTCAGCAGTCCGAGCACCTGCTGCACGCGTTCAATGGAGTCCGGTCGGATCAGGGCGGTGTTGACCGTCGGAACGAGCCAGGCGGGAAACAGAATTTCCACGGAATCGGCTCCGCTCACACCCCAGAAGCGGAAGTCGCCCGCGACGTTCGTGGAGGTGTCGGTGATCTCGAGCGCACGGATGCGCACCAGCGCGGCGTCCAGTGCGCCTCCTCCGGCGCTCGCCGCTTCGGCGGCCGTCGCGTCTCTCGCGACGGGGATCGCCGCGGCAGGCACCAGTCTTGTCGGCGTCACCGCGTCGAGCACCCGCCGGCCGTTGTCGAGCACGAGCCGGCCCAGCAGCCGGATCGAGTCTCCGGTGGCGATGGACGAGCGAGCCACGTTCACGGCGCGCAGGTACAGCGAGTCACCCGCGAAGTGGACCTGCCCCGTGGGATCGAAGTTCAAGCGAGAATTCAGCGCGATGCCGCTCGTGAAGAAGCGGTTGCCGACGAGTTCGCCGAGGATCTCCTCGATCGTCCGCACGGGGTACGTCACGCCGAGGGTCACAAGCGTCGTGTCCCCCAGTGCGATGGTGACCGACGCGCCCGCCGCCAGAACCTCGAGGGAGTCCGCGATCTCGGCGGGATCCAGCGTCAGGCGATAGGTGCCGAGCGGAACGTCGGGGAGGCTGAACACTCCCTGCGCGTCGGTGGTCGTCTCCACGACGACGGTCTCACTCGTGCCCGTCACCAGGAAGACGTCGACGTCGGCGATCGGAGTGTCTCCCGCAGAGGCGACGCCGTTGCCGTCGAGGTCGAGAAACGCCTGCCCCCGGATGGCGCCCGTGCCATCGATCTCGAGGAGCTCGACGTCAGTCGCGTCGCTGCAGGCCAGCGGTACGATGGTGGCGGCCACGAGCGCGACGATGCCGAAGACGGCGCGTCGGGGCCTGGAGGTCGGGCGCGGGGTGACGGCTAGCGTCGGGTTCATGGCGGTCATCCTCCGATCCTCACGCCGACGCGCAGCATGCGGCCTCTCGTCGACGGGTAGAGCACGTTGCCGAAGCCCTCGTTGACGAGGGTGGGGATCGTGACGGTGGATCCGTCGGGCGATGTGGTGATCGAGCCGGACGGATCAACGAGAAGCAAGGCGTCGTCGATCATGCCGTCGGAGGATTCGAGGAGGTTGAAACCGTCGACGGCCAGCGACGCGGCGCGCCCGGCGAGGTTGGCGAAGGTGAACTGGACTCGTGCGTTCACCGTGTGCACGGCGGGGCCGCGGCAGGCGTTGCGCACGGCCCACCCGCCCGATTGATCCTCCAGGCACGGCCACGCGTCGAGGAGCGCCGCGAGGGAGGCGTCTGCCGGGACGAAGGCGACGTCGTTGCGCATCGAGCCGTCGCCGTTGGCGTCCACGCCCGCACGGTACCCGGGCGTGAACGGGGTCCCCGACCGGTATCGATACAGGCCCGACAGGGAGACGGAGCCGAAGCGGGCCGTGACCCCTGCGGCCACCCGGTGCGGGATGTCGAAGTCCGAGGTGCCCTCGCTCCAGGGCTCCGGTCCTTCTGACTGCGGCAGTCCGGGATCGAGCGTGGCGTCGACGGCGCCTCGGGACGCGCCGACCCAGTTGTCGGTCGTTTCGGACCACGTGTAGGACGCGAAAAGATCGAGGGTCGTGCTCGTGTGCTCGATGCCCGTCGTGACGCCGAGGTATTCGGACCACCCGTCGGGATCGAGTGCCCACGTCTCGCCGAACGCGGGGAACCGGCGCGCATCATCGGTCGTGGTCGTCACCGTCGATCCGTCCTGGGCGAGCGTCCCGTAGATGCTCCTGCCTTGTGGGTCCGCGGCCTGTGGCACGAGAGGAACGTTGAGGTTCCTGCGGCGGATCAGGAAGTCGGTACGCCGGCTCGAGGCTCGCACGAAGAGATTCGCGGTCGAGCCCAGGCGCTGCAGCACGCCCACGGAGAGGTTCGTGGTCCGGGGCGCCCGCATGTCGGGACCGAGCATCGTCACCGAGGGGAGGGACGGGGCCGTCGTCGAGGGGAGTTCCGTGGCGGGCCAGTCCAGGCCGGTGCCGGCGTAGCGGTTCGACGTACCGTCGGTGGCGTCGGCGTGGGCCTCGGCGAGGGCTCGTGGATCGACGTCCCCGTCGCGCATGGAGGCGTTCACGAACACCCGAAAAGGACCGTCGACGACTGGGTCCCAGGTCAGGGAGCCGCCCACGCCGAACTGATGGAAGGTGTCGCGCACGTCGCTGTTCTGAATTCCCGTCGTCTCAAGCCATTCGGTGTTCAGCGAGATGGCGTCTCCGCCGATCATCTCGAAGTCGTACCGCCCGCCCATCCTCAGGCGCAGTCCCGGGGCGAGCAGGGATTCGTACTGCCCGAAGACGCCGTACTCCTGCGTTCCGAAGGACGTCTCGGGGGTCGACGTCGTGGCCCCGAAGCCCCTGCCCGCCACCAGGGCGGCCGCATCGGAGTAGACAAAATCCCCGTAGCCGAGGCGGGAATGATCCATGGCGTGCGACGAGGCCCGGATCGAGGCGCCGAACTTGAGCGTGGCGGGACCGGGGGTCCAGTGGAGTGATGGTGTGACGACGAAGTCCGTACGCGATGACTCGCCCGCCGTGGACGGAACGCCCCCGACGGATACGGCTGGGCCGGAGAGCCACGCGGGGACCCGGTCGGTGATCGCCTCTCCAAAGTCCCGGTAACTTCCGGAGAAGCCCGCCCGCAGTTCCAGCGACGTGGTGCGCGAGTTCTGGGTGGTGACGCCGAACGCCGTCGAGAAGTCCGTGGACTCCTCCGCGAGGGCGGCGGCTCCGGCCATCGAGACCGGTCCGGCGTCGTCGAACGCTCGCCTGGAGAACGAACCAGCCCCGCGGAAGAAGAGGCTGCTGGTGCGACTCTGCTGGACGTCGAGCCGGAGCAGGCCGGAGTAGCGATCGTACTGCTCGACACCGGGATCCGTGAGCGACCCGACAAGCTCCGCATCGAAGCCGCCGAGGCTCTCGGCCAGCGACGCGCTGACCCTGGGCGCCAGCGGTGTCTGATGCGACAGCCCCTCTCCGGACACGAGGAGGCGAGCGGAGGGCGACACGACGACGACGCCCCGAACGCCGCCCTGCCAGGACAGCAGGGAGGGCGTCTCGATATCCATTTCAGACGATGACCATGTCGGTGTGCCCGACCATGCGCCATCCACTTCGACGCCGTCGGTTCCTGCGGAGGTGCGCGTGGTGAGGCCGACGTAACCGCCCGCCGACCCGACCCACTCCGCGTCGTCCGTGTTGTGTGTCGGGTTGACCCCCGCGAGCGCTCCGCGCGGGAAGAGCGCGTCGGGAACGACCTCCCGGCGCGCTGTCGGGTGCGGCGCACGCCAGAAGGGCACTCCGTCGGCGAGGATGAGCGTCATGTCACCCGGGAGTCCCTGGGCGCCGAGTGCCTCGTCGAAGGCGGAGGAGAGTGCAGCGACCGAAGCGAGGTCATCGAACCGGTGGGGCAGTGCGTCCACCTCGGGGCCACCGAACTGGACCCCCCCACCGCGCCAGCGGGTTGAAGCCGCTCCACCGAGCACCACGGTGTCCACCTGGGTCACCGGCGGCGGAGACGGCGTAAGGGACAGCGATACGGAACGCTCCTCGCCTGCGCCGATCGTGAGCAGGCGGGCGATCACGGGCCTGTACCCGATGGCCTCGGCCCGGAGTTCGTACGCACCCGGCTGGACCCGCTGAAGGGCGAACGACCCACTCGCCGTCGTGGTCGCCTCGTAGGCCGTTCCCGATCCCACGGGAACGAGTGCGACCAGCGCCTGGCCGATGGGGCGGAGGTCGCTGCCCCGGACGGTTCCCGTGACCGTGCCGGAGGTGCCGGACTGCGCATCCACGCTCGCCACCGCCGCGAGAAGCGTCATGCCCGCGAGAACCGCGGCGCGCCATGTGCGATGGAAATCGGTGGGTCTGGATGAGTGCACGTTGCGCCTTCCGTGAGAGCTCGACTGATCACGATGCGATGCTTCGAACTGGAAGCATTAATCGTAAACATAGGTGCGCCGGGACGGTGTGTGGTAGCGTCCTCTGGGTCTCTCCTGCGCGTCGAGGTATACGGAATGCGTCTGCAGGGGTAGAGTTCACCTCGTGACCCGACGAATTCTGCACCCACGATGAAGCGCGTCCTCCTCACGGACGGCGAGGAGCGCTCGACGCTCGCGGTGACGCGCTCGCTGGGTGCAGCGGGGTACCGGGTCGAAGTCGCCTCGCGCACGGGACGGTCGCTCGCGGGGGCGTCCGGCTACTGCGTGGCCGACCACCGCGCACCGGCGGCGTCCGACGGGCCTCGGGAGTTCCTCGATCACTTCCAGAGGCTCGTGGAGGCGAGGAACATCGACGTCTTCCTGCCGATGACGGACGTATCGGCGTCCGTAGGGCTCGGGCTGAGGGACCGGTGCCCGAACCTGATCATACCGTTTCCGAAGGAACGCGTGTGGGCCGACGCGTCCGACAAGGCCCGGCTGGCGGAGGTCGCCGAGGAGCTCGGCGTCCCCGTGCCCCGGCAGGTGCGTCTCGAGTCGAAGACGCTCGGATCCGACGCCGCGTGCGATTTCGCTTCGAGGACGGGGTATCCCGTCGTGGTCAAGCCGCATCGGTCCGCGGTCGTTCTTCCCAGGCGTGTGGAGAAGTTCGGGGTCCGGTTGGCGGACAACGCCGATGAGCTCCGCGCGGCGCTCGAGGACTTGCCTCCCTGCGCCTACCCCGTCCTCGTCCAGGAACGGATCCGTGGACAGGGGCTCGGAGGCTTCTTCCTTTGCGCTGATGGCGCAACGGTGGCGGCGTTCGCGCATCGGAGACTGCGGGAGAAGCCGCCCACGGGCGGTGTGAGTGTGCTGCGCGAGAGCGTGCCCCTGCGCGACGACGTTCGGTCGTACTCCGAGGCGCTGCTCGCGCACCTACGCTGGAGCGGCGTGGCCATGGTGGAGTTCAAGGAGGACTCGGCTACGGGCACGCCGTACCTGATGGAGATCAACGGACGGTTCTGGGGCTCGCTGCAGCTGGCCATCGACGCCGGTGTGGACTTTCCCGCCATGCTGCTCGACGTGTTCGCGCCGCGGAGCGACGGTGCCCGCTCGCGTCCTCCTGCCGCTTACGCGACAGGGGTCCGGTCCCGGTGGCTCTGGGGCGAGGTCGACCACTTCATCGCGCTGGCCAGGATGTCGGCGGTCGATCGCCATCGTGCGGGATTCCGCGGAGGTTTCGGCACCGTGCTGGAAGGCCTGCGGCTGGCCTTGCAGCCGCACGATCGACAGGAAGTCTTCCGGGCTTCCGATCTTCGCCCCTTCCTGGTCGAGACCGTGGAGTGGGTTCGGTCACTGGGCCGGGGGTAGCCGGCCCGTTTCGTCGGCGTCGAACGCTTCTCGGAGAAGCTGCGCCACGTGGGTGACGCACCGGTCGATGCGTACGAACGTGTCGACGAAGTCCTCCGGTGTACGCCCCCAGGGGTCACGGATCATCCGTCTGTCGGGCGTGTCCGGGTCGAAGTCTCCCAGCCAGAACATCCTGGGACCGGCGCCCGGTTCGAGGTCGAGCACGCGGCGCTGATTGCCGGCGTCGAACACGAAGATGGCCTCGGCGTCCGCCAGCATCGCCACGGTCGTCAGGCGTGATCGGTGGGACGCGTGGTCGATCCCGAGGTGCGTCGCCGCGCGCAGGGCTTCCGGAGGAGGCGCGCGGTCCGGACCGATGAAGCCCGAAGATTCAACTGCCACACCGACGTCGGCGCGGTCCAGCAGGTGCCCGGCGATCGGACTCCGACAGATGTTTCCCAGACACACGAACAGGATTCGCCGCGGCTGGGTGCGCCGGAGCCGCTCGGCCGCACGCCTTCGCCGGCCAGGGTGGAGGGTGCGCTCGACGTGATTGAGCGCGGACCGCGCCAGCGACCGGAGCGCGCGCGTGTTCATGATGCTCGAAGGGCATCGCCCCCCGAGGGGATCAGGTCCTCCAGCTCGCCACCCGACTCCAGATGCCGGACCGCCGCTCTC